>NZ_JBEZAQ010000047.1:0-1017 GCF_040646655.1 Streptomyces sp. NPDC045431 | reverse complement strand
ATGGAGTGCATCCCGTAGGTGTTCATGTAGTACGGGAAGCGGGAGGAGCAGCCGATGCCGGAGACGAAGACGATGTTCTCCTTGGCCAGGCCGAGCTCGGGCATGAAGCCCTGTACGGCGGCGAGGATCGCGTAGTCACCGCAGCCGGGGCACCAGCGCACTTCCTGGTCCGACTTGAAGTCCTTCATGGACTGCTTGGCCTCGGCCTTCGGCACGAGCTTGAGCGCCTCAGACATCGGTGGCCTCCTTGAGAGCCGTGGCGAGCTGCTCGGCCTTGAACGGCATGCCGTTGACCTGGTTGTAGCTGTGCGCGTCCACGAGGTACTTCGCCCGGATGAGAGCGGCGAGCTGGCCGAGGTTCATCTCGGGCACGACGACCTTGTCGTAGCGCGCCAGCACCTCGCCGAGATTCTTCGGGAAGGGGTTGAGGTGGCGCAGATGGGCCTGGGCGATGCGGCCGCCGTTTCTGCGGACGCGTCGTACGGCGGCGGTGATCGGACCGTAGGTCGAGCCCCAGCCCAGGACGAGCGTGCGGGCCCCGTCCTGGTGGTCGACCTCCACGTCCGGCACCTCGATGCCGTCGATCTTGGCTTGGCGGGTGCGGACCATGAAGTCGTGGTTGGCCGGGTCGTAGGAGATGTTGCCCGTGCCGTCCTGCTTCTCGATGCCGCCGATGCGGTGCTCCAGGCCCGGCGTCCCCGGCACCGCCCACGGACGGGCGAGGGTGTGCGGGTCGCGCTTGTAGGGCCAGAAGACCTCGGTGCCGTCGGCCAGCGTGTGATTGGGGCCGGTCGCGAACGTGACCCGCAGGTCGGGCAGCTCGTCGACCTCGGGGATGCGCCAGGGTTCGGAGCCGTTGGCGAGGTAGCCGTCGGACAGCAGGAACACCGGTGTGCGGTAGGCGAGCGCGATCCGGGCCGCCTCCAGGGCCGCGTCGAAGCAGTCCGCCGGGGTGCGCGGTGCCACGATGGGTACGGGGGCTTCGCCGTTGCGCCCGTACATCGCCTGCAGCAGGTC
>NZ_JBEZAQ010000046.1:0-1500 GCF_040646655.1 Streptomyces sp. NPDC045431 | reverse complement strand
AACTCCACCCATTACTGGGCTTCCATATCCGGCCTATCAACCCAGTCGTCTACTGGGAGCCTTACCCTCTCAAGGAGGTGGGAATACTCATCTCGAAGCAGGCTTCCCGCTTAGATGCTTTCAGCGGTTATCCCTCCCGAACGTAGCCAACCAGCCATGCCCTTGGCAGAACAACTGGCACACCAGAGGTTCGTCCGTCCCGGTCCTCTCGTACTAGGGACAGCCCTTCTCAATATTCCTACGCGCACAGCGGATAGGGACCGAACTGTCTCACGACGTTCTAAACCCAGCTCGCGTACCGCTTTAATGGGCGAACAGCCCAACCCTTGGGACCGACTCCAGCCCCAGGATGCGACGAGCCGACATCGAGGTGCCAAACCATCCCGTCGATATGGACTCTTGGGGAAGATCAGCCTGTTATCCCCGGGGTACCTTTTATCCGTTGAGCGACGGCGCTTCCACAAGCCACCGCCGGATCACTAGTCCCGACTTTCGTCCCTGCTCGACCCGTCGGTCTCACAGTCAAGCTCCCTTGTGCACTTACACTCAACACCTGATTGCCAACCAGGCTGAGGGAACCTTTGGGCGCCTCCGTTACTCTTTAGGAGGCAACCGCCCCAGTTAAACTACCCATCAGACACTGTCCCTGATCCGGATCACGGACCCAGGTTAGACATCCAGCACGACCAGAGTGGTATTTCAACGACGACTCCACCTGAACTGGCGTCCAAGCTTCACAGTCTCCCACCTATCCTACACAAGCCGAACCGAACACCAATATCAAACTGTAGTAAAGGTCCCGGGGTCTTTCCGTCCTGCTGCGCGAAACGAGCATCTTTACTCGTAGTGCAATTTCACCGGGCCTATGGTTGAGACAGTCGAGAAGTCGTTACGCCATTCGTGCAGGTCGGAACTTACCCGACAAGGAATTTCGCTACCTTAGGATGGTTATAGTTACCACCGCCGTTTACTGGCGCTTAAGTTCTCAGCTTCGCCAACCCGAAAGTCGGCTAACCGGTCCCCTTAACGTTCCAGCACCGGGCAGGCGTCAGTCCGTATACATCGCCTTACGGCTTCGCACGGACCTGTGTTTTTAGTAAACAGTCGCTTCTCGCTGGTCTCTGCGGCCACCCCCAGCTCACCGAGTAAATCGGATCACCAGACGTGGCCCCCCTTCTCCCGAAGTTACGGGGGCATTTTGCCGAGTTCCTTAACCATAGTTCACCCGAACGCCTCGGTATTCTCTACCTGACCACCTGAGTCGGTTTAGGGTACGGGCCGCCATGAAACTCGCTAGAGGCTTTTCTCGACAGCATAGGATCATCCACTTCACCACAATCGGCTCGGCATCAGGTCTCAGACTATGTGTCACGCGGATTTGCCTACGTGACGTCCTACACCCTTACCCCGGGACAACCACCGCCCGGGCTGGACTACCTTCCTGCGTCACCCCATCGCTTACCTACTACCACCTTGGGTCAGCGGCTCCACCACTCCCCT
>NZ_JBEZAQ010000045.1:0-1803 GCF_040646655.1 Streptomyces sp. NPDC045431 | reverse complement strand
GAACCGGCGGCATCACCCCCGTACAGGACGGCGATCGTCATGCCCGTGGCGCCCGCGATCAGCCGGCCCGGGCGGAACTCATGCAGCGGCACGGGCCCAGCTCTCCGAGCGCCCGTAGCGGCCTCGGCACGTGGAGTCCGCGTCAATCTTGGACAGTTGCCGTCAGCTCCTAATACTCCAACGTCACTTGGCTTCGGCGTTGGGCGTGGCGTGGGCATGAAGACGGCCACCGCGTTGATCATCGATGGTTTGTGAGGACAATCGAAGATCGTGCGGTGGCCGCGTGCCACAGCGTAGACCCCGCCGGGTGGCGGGTCATCCTGGACGAGGCGATGACGCGTGTCGCGGGCCGGTTCGTGCGGGCCGAGCCGCGGGCGACGGCCGGGCAGTTCGTAGAAGGGCTGCTGTCGGAGGCCGAACGGAAGACCTGCTGGTCGCTTGCGGAGCGGGCGGGTCACGGGGATCCACAGGCGATGCAGCGGCTGCTGCGCACGGCGGTGTGGGATGCCGACGCCGTCCGCGATGACGTGCGTGAGTGGCTGATCGAGCAGCTCGGCCATCCCGACGCGGTGCTGGTGACCGACGAGACCGGGTTCTTGAAGAAGGGCGTGTGCTCGGTCGGGGTGCAGCGGCAGTACACCGGCACCGCCGGCCGGATCGAGAACAGTCAGGTCGCAGTGTTCCTGGCCTACGTGACACCTGCCGGGCGGGCGATGATCGACCGCAGGCTCTACCTACCCGAGACGACCTGGTGCGAGCAGCCCGACCGCCTCGCCGCCGCCGGGGTCCCGAACGACGTCGAGTTCGCCACGAAGCCCGCTCTGGCCCGGCAGATGATCGCCGCCGCGTTGGATGCCGGAGTCCCGTTCGCATGGGTGACCGGGGACGAGGTCTACGGCGCCGACCCCGCCCTACGCGACAACCTAGAACAACGCGGAATCGGCTACGTCCTCGCGGTCGGCTGCGACCGACGCGTGGCGGTCAACGACGGCCGCACCCTGGTCCGCGTTGACGACCTCGCCGAGCGCATCCCCACCGCCGAGTGGCAACTGCACAGCTGCGGACCCGGAGCGAAAGGACCACGCGAGTACCTGTGGGCGTGGATCACCACCGCCACCCGGCCGGATGAACACCGGTGGCTGCTGATCCGCCGCAACCGCACCACCGGCGAGCTGGCCTTCTACCTGTGCTGGTCACCCCGCCCCGTCCCGCTGCACACCCTCGTGACCGTCGCCGGCTCCCGCTGGAGCATCGAAGAGCTGTTCCAGACCGGCAAAGGCCAAGTCGGCCTCGACCACTACCAAGTCCGCGGCTGGACCGGCTGGCACCGGTTCATCACCCTGGCCATGCTCGCCCTGGCCGTCCTGACCACCCTCACCGCGCAGCAACCCGACACCGACCCGGAGATCATCGCGCTGACCATCGCCGAGATCCGCCGACTCCTCAACGCCTTCGTCCTCGCCGCATCGCTCCCGCCAGAACACACCCTGCACTGGTCAATCTGGCGACGAACATCCCAAGCCCGAGCCCGCCGATCCCACTACCAGCGCAGACAGGCCAAGTGACGTTGGAGTATTAGAACGTGTGCGTACCACGGGTGGCGCCGGCACCACCCGGTCTCGCCGCGCTACACCTCGGCCGCCGGTACCAGGGCATTGACATTAACCCCGCGTTCCACGACGAGGCGCTGCACCGACTCACCCCGCATCTGCCCGACGACTCGTCGCACGAGGACGGCGGGTGAGCCGCCTACGCACCGTGCCGGTCTCCTTTGCCCAAGCCTGCAGCTTCGTTGAGGACTGG
>NZ_JBEZAQ010000043.1:0-4185 GCF_040646655.1 Streptomyces sp. NPDC045431 | reverse complement strand
CGGCGAAGACGTCTACGCCGAAGTCACCCTCCCCGACCACGCCCACACCGACGCCACCCACTTCACCCTCCACCCCGCCCTCCTCGACGCCGCGATGCACGCGGATCTGCTCGACCCGCAGGGCGAAGCCCACGGCGACACCCTCCTGCCGTTCTCCTGGAACGGCGTGACCGTCCACGCGACGGGTGCCACCTCGCTGCGCGTGCTGCTGCGCCGGGTGCGCGGCGACGAGCTGTCGGCGATGTGGGTGGCCGACACGGCCGGCCGGCCGGTGGCCACGGTGGAACAGCTGGTGTCCCGCCCCGTCTCCACCGAGCAGTTGAAGGCGTCCCGGAGTGTGCAGGGCGATTCCCTGTTCAGGGTGGCCTGGCAGGGTCTGCCGCTTCCGCAGACGACGAGCACCGTGGCCCGAATCGCCGGGCCGGTGGACCTCGACGTCGCAGTGCCGGAGTTCGCCGATCTCGCCGCGCTGGCAGCGGCGGTGGACGCGGGGCGGCCGATGCCGGACGTGGTGCTGTACCCGGTTGCGCCGGCGGTCTCGGACACGGTCCCCCAGGCCACCCGGGAGGTGTCCCTCGCGGTTCTGGAAGCGGTGCGGACCTGGCTGGCCGACGACCGGTTCGGCGGGTCACGGCTCGTCTTCGTCACCCGTTACGCGGTGGCCTCGCGCCTGGAGGACACCCTGGACCTCTCCCAGGCGCCGGTATGGGGTCTGGGACGTGCCGCCGAGGCGGAGAATCCGGGACGCTTCGCGCTCCTGGACACCGACGGGTCGGTGGAGTCGCTCGCCGCCCTGCCCACGGCCGCGGCCTCCGGAGAGCCGGAGTCCGCCGTCCACGGTGGTCGCTTCGCGGTACCGCGTCTGGTCCGCTCGACCGGTACGGGTGCGAGCCCGTGGGGTCCGGAGGGCACCGTCCTGATCACCGGCGGCACCGGTGGCCTCGGCGCACTCGTCGCCCGCCACCTGGTCACCGAACACGGCGTACGCCACCTCCTCCTCACCAGCCGCCGCGGCCCCGACGCCCCCGGCGCCACCCAACTCCACGACGAACTCACCGCCGCCGGCGCCACCGTCACCCTCGCCGCCTGCGACGTCGCAGACCGACAGGCCCTCACCACCCTCCTCGACACCATCCCCACAACCCACCCCCTCACCGGCATCGTCCACACCGCCGGCACCATCGACAGCGGGCTGGTGGAAACGCTGACGCCGGAGCAGTTCGACACCGTCCTGGCCCCCAAGGTCGACGCCGCCTGGCACCTCCACCAGTACACCGCCGAACGCGGCGTCGACCTCACCGCCTTCGTCCTGTTCTCCTCCGCCGGCGGCCAGGTGCTCGCCGCCGGACAGGCCAACTACGCCGCCGCCAACACCTTCCTCGACGCCCTCGCCCACCACCGCCGCGCCGCAGGACTGCCCGCGACGGCGCTCGCGTACGGCATGTGGGCGATGGACACGGGCCTCGGACCGGTCGTCGAAGCCGACCTCGATCGGATGAAGCGGCTCGGAATGCCCGCGCTCGACGTGGCGGAGGGCCTCGAACTGTTCGACGCGGCACTCGCCACCGGCACCCACCAGGTGACCGCGCTGCGCGTCGACCGGGCGGCACTGCGCTCCCGCACCGACGAAACGCCGGCGCTGCTGCGCGGCCTCGTCCGCGGCCCGGCGCGCCATGCGGCCGACCGGTCGGCCGCCGCCACCTCCACGGCCGGCGCACTGCAGCAGCGGCTCGCGGGCCTCTCCGAGGCCGAGCAGGACCGTGCGCTGCTGGAGCTGGTGCGTACTGAGGTGGCCGCCGTGCTCGGGCACAGTGGCATCGATTCGGTGGGTGCCGACCGGGCGTTCAAGGAGCTGGGCTTCGACTCGCTCGCCGCGGTCGAGCTGCGCAACGCGCTCAACGCCGCCACCGGTCTGAAACTGCCCGCCACCTTGGTCTTCGACCATCCCAACTGCCGTGCCGTGGTCGCCCTGATCAAGGAGAAGTCCGGCAGTACGCCCGCGGCGACGACGGTCCCCGTGCCGTCCGCGACGCCCTCCGCTCAGGCCGTCGACGACGACCCGATCGCCATCGTCGGCATCAGCTGCCGCTTCCCCGGCGGGGTCACCTCCGCGGAGGAACTGTGGAACCTGGTGTCCGAGGGCCGCGATGCGGTCTCCGGCTTCCCTGACAACCGCGGCTGGGACGCCCAGGGCCTCTACGACCCCGAGCCCGGAACCCCGGGCCGGACGTACACCGTCAACGGCGGATTCCTGCACGACGCCGCCGAGTTCGACCCCGAGTTCTTCGGCATCATGCCGCGCGAGGCGCTGGCCATGGACCCGCAGCAGCGGCTTCTCCTCCAGAGCTCGTGGGAGGCCATAGAACGGGCCGGCATCGACCCGACGAGCCTGCGCGGCACCCAGACCGGCGTGTACGTCGGCGTGATGTACCACGAGTACGGCACCCGTCCGGGCACCGTGCCGGACGACCTCTCTCCCTACCTGGGCAACGGCAGCGCCGGCAGCATCGCCTCCGGCCGGGTCGCCTACACGCTCGGTCTGGAGGGCCCGGCGGTCACCGTGGACACCGCTTGCTCCTCCTCCCTGGTCGCCCTGCACATGGCCGTGCAGGCGCTGCGCCAGGGGGAGGTCACGATGGCGCTCGCGGGCGGCGTGACCGTGATGCCGACACCGGACATCTTCGTCGACTTCAGTCAGCAGCGCGGGCTCGCTCCCGACGGCCGTTGCAAGGCGTTCGCCGGCGCGGCCGACGGCACCGGCTGGTCCGAGGGTGTCGGTCTGCTGCTGGTGGAGCGGCTGTCCGACGCCCGGGCCAAGGGCCACCCGGTCCTCGCGGTGGTCAAGGGCTCGGCGATCAATCAGGACGGCGCGAGCAACGGCCTCACCGCCCCCAACGGCCCCTCCCAGCAGCGCGTCATCCAACGTGCGCTGGCGGTGGCGGGGCTTTCCACGGCCGACGTCGACCTCGTCGAGGGCCACGGTACGGGTACGACGCTGGGTGACCCGATCGAGGCGCAGGCGCTGCTGGCAACGTACGGGCAGGGGCGCCCCGAGGACCGGCCGTTGTGGCTCGGCTCCATCAAGTCGAACATCGGGCACGCCCAGGCGGCGTCCGGCGTGAGCGGCGTGATCAAGGCGGTCATGGCGCTCCGCGAAGGCGTCATACCGAAGACGCTGCACGTGGACGAGCCGAGCCCCAAGGTCGACTGGACCGCCGGGAACGTCCGACTGGTGACCGAAGCCCGTCCGTGGCCAGAGACCGACCGACCGCGCCGCGCCGCCGTCTCCTCCTTCGGTCTCAGCGGCACCAACGCGCACCTCATCCTGGAGGAGGCTCCCGCACCCGTCGTCGAGCAGCGGGCCGCCGAGCCGGACATCCCCTCCGAGGGCATGTCGCCCACCGCCCTGCTCCTGTCGTCCCACACCTCCCACAACCTGCCCGCCCAGGCCGAACGCCTGAAGGCGCTCCTCGAAGCCGATCCAGAGCTCGACCTCGTCGGCACCGCCTATTCCTCGGCGACATCGCGTGCGGCGCTCGAGCACCGCGCCGCAGTCGTCGCCACGGACCGCGTGGCGGCCCTGCGCGGCCTGGCCGCGTTGGTGGAGGGCGTGCCGGCACCGGGCGTCGTGAGCGGCACGGCCCGTGCCGATGGTGTGACGGCGTTCTTGTTCGGTGGGCAGGGTGCGCAGCGGCTGGGAATGGGCCGGGGGCTGTACGAGGCGTTCCCGGTGTTCGCGGAGGCCTTCGACGCGGTTGTGGCCGAGGTCGGTCTGCCGCTGCAGGACGTGATGTGGGGCCGGGACGCGGAGCGTCTGGACCGCACCGAATTTGCTCAGCCTGCGCTGTTCGCGATCGAGGTGGCGTTGTTCCGGCTGCTGGAGTCGTGGGGTGTGCGTCCCGACTACCTGGCGGGGCATTCGATCGGTGAGTTCGCGGCGGCTCATGTGGCCGGGGTGCTGTCGCTGGCGGATGCGGCGCGGTTGGTTGTGGCGCGGGGCCGGCTGATGCAGGCGCTGCCGCAGGGCGGGGCGATGGTGGCCGTGCAGGCGGCCGAGGACGAGGTCCGCCCGCTGCTGACGGAGAGCGTGGGTATCGCCGCGGTCAACGGCCCGCAGGCCGTCGTCGTCTCCGGCATGCAGGCCGAGGTTTTGGCCATCAAGGAGCGTTTCGAGGCGGAGGGTCG
>NZ_JBEZAQ010000042.1:0-6541 GCF_040646655.1 Streptomyces sp. NPDC045431 | reverse complement strand
GGCCGGTGACCTTGTGCCAGGTGTTCGTCTGGAGCTGGACGCCCGCCCGGATCTCCGAGGCTCCGTCGATCTCGAACAACAGGTCTGCGTCGTCGTCCTCGGTGTCGCCGCCGACCAGGCCCAGGAGCTGACGCAGGTACCGGGTCCACTCGATCGCCCGGCGGCCGGACACCGCCGTCTCGTACTCCGCCCACTTGCCCAGGCACCAGGACAGGTCACCGTGCCCCGGGGCGTCTTCCTCCAGGACGCCGCCCATCAGGTCCCCGATCCGGCCCAGCATTTCGAAGGGGGTCATGTTCCCCTGACGGCCCCGCTTGAGGTCACCACGGGCGATCTCGTTCGCCGGAGAGATGGACTTGTGGCCGTCCTGGAGCTTGGCGACGTACCGGCCGAAGTCCTCGGCATCGCGGGCCGTTGCCAGCCGCTTGAAGTCCACGCCGTGCTCATCGCTGGGCTTGAACGAGGGGTCCACCTTGGCCAGGTGCCGAGTCCAGACCGCGCGGAAGTGGTCTTCCAGCTCGCCCAGGGCGTCATCCGAAGGGGTGAACACCTCCACCACGCGCTTGTCTTTGCGGTCCCCCTCAGTGCGTCCGCCGACGAGCACCAGGGCGTGAATGTGGGGGTGCCAGCCGTTGCCCTGGCCCACGGTGATCTCAGTCGCGCGGATCATGCCGACGTACCCGACACGGCCCCGAATGCCGATGTCGGGGTTGCCGTCAGCGTCGAGGCGGTCAGGCCGTCCGGCCCAGGTCCCACCGGTGATGAGCCGCTGATACGCGCCCGGCTTACGGGTGGTGCCCTTGTCCTTGTCGGCCCGGGTGCCCTGGATCGCGTCCATCAGGTCGGCCAGCTTGTCCGTGGCCGCGTGCCGGGCGGTGAAGGTCACCAGGTAGGCGGACCCTCCCTGTTGCATCCAGGAGACGGCCGCCGCCGTGATCTCCTCGGCACGGCCGTGCCGGATCTTGGCCGAGCAGACCGGGCAGAACCAGATCTTCCCGCACTTGAGGAGCCCGAGCGCGATGGCGGTTCCCTCGGCGGTCTGCGCCAGGATCACGCCCGACTCAGGGTCCATGACCGTCCGGCCGCAGCCCCGGCACGTCCGGTCTGACGAGATCTTCCAGAGCGTCCGGCGGTCGGCGTACCGGCGGGCCCGACGCTCGCGGGAAGCACGTTCGCGGGCCGCTTCCCGGTCCGTGTTCGGATTTGCCACGGCCGACGTTTCCGCAGGTCGGAGGGGGTTGGGAAACTCTGTTGTTTCTTTCCCAAGGTGTTCGCTTTTGCCGTCGCCCGTCTTGAGGGTCCGGGCAATGGCCCGCTTCGCGGCCATCCGGCACGCGTCGGAGCAGTACACGCGGGGGCGCTTGCCGGGCGTGTGCGTGATGGGAGTGCCGCAGTGGCAGCGGGGACCGGCGGGCCGCTGTGGCGGGACGGCCGGGGTGTTTCGTACGCTGGTCATCAGCAACGTTTCCTGTCTCGGTCTCAGCGAGGCTGGAGGCGGACGGCCCGGAGTTGTTAGCTCTGGGCCGTTGCCATGTCTGGGGTCGATCTTGCCCTACAACGACCGTGCGGCCCGCCGGAATTGACCGGCGGGCCGTCGGCGTGTCGTCAGGGGGCGATGAGTTCGCGGCGCAGGGCGGTAGCCGTGCGACGGCTCAGGCCCAGGTCTTGAAGCTGCTGGATGGTCACCTTGCCGCCCTGGTCGGCGGTCAGCTTCTCTGCCTTCCGGCGGACCGTGGCGGTCACCTCGGAGCCGCCGGGGGTGACCGGGGCAGTGACCACCTTCCGGTCTGTCTTGGTCGGTACGGCGGTCACCTCCTGGTCGTCCTCGGTGACCGGCAGGGGGACCGGGACGGGGGCCGGGGTGGTCACCTCGGTGGTCACCTCGGCGGTCACGTCCTGGTCGTCCTGGTGGTCACCGGGGGCGGCCACCTCGGCGGCCAGGTGAGCGGCCAGCGCCATGGAGATGACCGGCACGGCCGACACCCCGATGACCATCCCCGGGCCGACGTTGAGGTGACCAGTCGCCACCAGGTGCCCCAGGGCGTTGAGGACCACGGAGGTGACCACCGATGCCCCGGTCATCCACTGGCCGAGCTTCTGAACGCCGGGGGTGAACCAGGCGATCAGGGCGACCATGGCGAGCACGTCCACGGCGACCGGCAGGGACCACGACAGCCACTCGTTCCAGCCGACCGACCGGCCGAGGGTGGCCAGGGTGTCAGCGGAGGCAGCGAACGCGGTGACCGAGACGACCACGGCCCCGGAGATGACCACGTGGCGGCGGGTGATGTTGGAGGTCACTTGGAGTCCTTCCGGAGTTCGCGGACGGCCTTGACGGCCACGGGGGCGGCCACGGCGACCGCGATAGCGGTCACGGCCAGGGCGAGGAAGAGGGCGACCAGGACGCCGCCCCCGGCAAGGAGCGCCAGGACGAGCCAAGCCCGGTCAGAGGACCCCTTGCGGGGCTGCTGCTGGGCCAGGGAGAGCGCGGCGGACATGGCCTTGGCCTGGGCGGTGTCGCGCTCCGCCTGGGCCGCCTGAGAGGCCGCCAGGAGCTTCACGACTTCGAGTAGCTGCGTCTCCTGCTCCGCCTTGACGACGGACGCCTGAGCGGCTTCCAGCGGGGTGAGTTCGTGGCTCATGCCGCACCCCCGAGGGCGATCGTGGTGCCGCTCTTGGCCACCAGGCCGAGCTTTTCCAGGGACTTGACCGCGCGGGTCACGGAGCCGGGGTTGATGTCGGCAGCCTTGGCAATCTCCGCGTTGGTCCCCGCGCCGCCCTGTATGGCCGCCAGGACGGCCCGTTGGTTGTCCGTGAGGGTGTCGGGGTCCACCGGGGCCGGGGTGGTCTCCTGCGGCCCCTCAGAGCCGTTCTCAGGGGCCGGAGAGCGCCACGGGTCGGCAGGGGGAAGAGCGGCGATCACGTCGCCCGGCACGAACCACAGCCGGAGCGGGTTCGGGGGCCGCTTGCGGTACCGGAGCAGCGCCCGACCCGGCACGCCGTCCAGGCCCGAAGGCGTCCATCCGGTCTGCTGGGCGGTCTCGCCGAAGACCGACCGCTCATGCTCGCCCGCGCCCGTCGTGAGCGACAGGAAGGCCGACATGTTGTCCTTCACCAGCGCGGGCACACCGGCGGTCTTGGTGGGGTTCTGCGTGGCCCAGACGAACTGGAAGCCCACCGCACGGGCTTCGCTCCACAGCTCTTCGAGGAGGTCCAGGACGTCCGCGTACTGCTTCTGCTTCGACATCCGGACGATGGCCGCGCCCTCGTCGATGATCACCAGGAGATTGCGGTTCTCCGGGCTGCCGTCCGGCACCCAGTCCGCCCCGGTGGCGATGCCCTGACGCCGGTACATCTCCCGCGTCAGTTCCTTGACCATCGCGTAGATGTCGGCCATCCGCTGCTCACGGTTCGGCTCCTGGCCGACTGACCGCACCACGTGCTGAACGCCGATCGCTTCCTGACGCTTCGGGTCCACGACGATGGCCGTCCAGTCGTCCGACCGGATCGCCCGCATCAGCAGCGGACGCCAGGACACCGACTTGCCCATGCCGGTGATCCCGGCGAGCAGGACGTGAACGCCCGCCTTGAGCGGGAGGTCTACGAACTCCCCGGTCACCTCGTCCACGCCGATGCCCACGTGATCCGGCGTCCAGAGCATCGACATGCCGTCCGAGGCGGACCGCGTGCGGACGATGATCCGGGCCCAGTCGCCCTGACTGCCCGCCTTGATCTCCATCCGCGTATCGGTCTTCACGCCGAGCAGCGCACGGACACTGTCCGCCTCAGCCGCCAGCTTCTTAGCCGACCACTTGAAGTCGAGGCGGACGCCGCACACGACCCCGGCGGGGGTGATCTCCGGGGGAGTGGTGACCGTGCCGGACAGGCCCCGGGCGTCCGCGTGCTGGACCCAGTACGACGGGTCAAGCCGCTCCATGAGCTGACGCTCTTCGAGGGTCGCCCCGTCCTCCACGGTCAGCGAGAGCTGACGCCGACCGAGCCACAGGCCGCCGACGTGAGCAGCGATCAGACCGGCCGAGACCGACGCGGGCCAGGTGGCCCAGTCCGCCGAGGTCGAGAGCGCCCAGGAGGCGAGCGACGCGGGCACCACGTGCAGCGCGTGACCCCGGACCGCGAGCGTCGCCAGCGTCACCGGGTAGTTCCGGCGGGCCGTCTTCAGGTCCGCCTTAGCCGTCCCCTTGTGCTTGCGGGCCGCACGGTCCGCCGTCGCCGCCGCCCGGCGAGCCGTACCAAGCGGGTTCTTGCTTCCCTTCCGGGCCGCCGCCCGCTGAGTCTTGGCCGTGGCCGCCGTCGAGCGAGCCGAGTTGTGGGCCCGCTGTGCGTCCATCAGCGCTTTCAGGTGCTCCGGGGTGCGGAGCTTGGCCCGGCGGTCGGCCTCAGCGTCCCAGCGGGCCGCGAACGGGACGAACGCCGGGGTCAGCGCGTCGAGCGTGTTGATCACGGACGATTTGGCTCCGGCAGCAGCCGACGCCCATCCTTGGGTCTTGTCCACGGGAGTCCTCTCAGGTGCTCGTGGATCTGGGCGGCTCCCGTTGGCGCGGGGGCCGTCCGTCTTTGTGGAGTTAGATGCGGGTCTGTCCCGCGCTGTCCGCCCGAGGCGGAAGCCTGTCGGCGTTGGCGATCGCCGCGTATCCGGAGATCAGCTCACCGACCGTCAGGCCGAAGAAGTCCGCGACCTTGGGCAGGTCGTTCAGCTTCCAGTTCGAGTTGCCCAAGAGCCGCTGTGAGAGCGAGCCACGCGTAATCCCGATCACCTCGGCCACGTCGACTTGCCGCCGACCAGTCCGGGTCATCAAGAGCCGGATCGTCTCGTTCACGAGGGCTTCCAAGTCCTCAGCCTGCCTCTCGGTCATGATTACTTCCCCTTCGCGGCGATGACATTGCCATCGCCACGCCGATGATGACACGGCGATACCTGCGATGACAACCCCATCATTGGACCATGTCCGCTATGAGCACTTGATCCCGCAATCCCGAGGCGCAACGACCTTGCGCGCGGATTGCGGGCCCGCGTGCGCGTTGACCTGCGGTTTTCGGTTGTTGCGGCTCTTGCAGGGAGGGGGCCCTACGCGTGCGCGCGCGAGGCTGCGGCCCGTGGGTGGTGAAAAGACAGAGGCTCCGCCGGGCTACCACAGCCCAGAGGGGAGGGGGGCTCCGTTGTGGTCTGCGGGTTCGTGGGTGGCTGGGGTGGTGAGGGTCTGGGGGGGTTCCCTCCGGCCACGACAGCGCCAGAGGCAAGCAGACCGCCCCGGGGGCCGCAAGCGACGAAAAGCGTGTCGCTTGCACCCCCCGAGTCGGCCCGCTAGGGCTTCGCCCGCTGCCGCGACCGGAGGGAACCCCCCCAGACCCGGGGGGTGTGTTGCGGAGGCGGGGCGGGTGCGGGTTGCGTCGTTTTCGCAGGCCAACGGCCCGCCGAGTTTCGTCAGTTGACGTATCTCCGGGCCCCTCGTTTCGTCAGTTGTCGAAACGATCGGGTCAGCCTGAATCGAGCGGCGCAGACTGACACAGAAGGGCTAGGCTGCCTCTCAGTGCTCAGGGTGAGCACGAGAGAGGGGGACCGATGTACATCCGCATCGCAATCGCAGTGACGCCGCTCGGCGTGGCCCTGGTGGTCCTGGTGGTGCTCCACCTGACGCTGTAGCCCACCGGCCGAACGACGAAGCCCCGGAGCCTGACGGCTCCGGGGCTTCTTGCGTTTCGTGGTCAAGGTCGGGGGTGGCGGAGACGCCGGCCACGGGCCCGGGGGGCCCTTTGGCAGGCGGCTCCGCCACCCCCTCACGTGGGTGCCGCCCAGGGGAATCGGCCGAGTTCGGCCGCTGACGGCCTGTCGTCCGATTCCCCTGGGAGCGAGCTATGCCCGTGCGCTTCGCTTACGGGCTGCCCGCCCCGCACTCCCTTCGGTCGCAACGGGGGGAGGACGGCCCCGAGAGGGCCGCCCAGACGGCCCCCGAGGGGGCCGCCGACTGACGGCCCGAGGCCGTCAGTGGTGGTCGCAGAGCCAGCGGACCGGCGGACCCTCGCAGTGGGCGCAGGGTCCGGCCAAGTCGCAGTCCGCCCAGCCCCGATGGGGCAGCCCGACCCCGGGGCAGTGGACGCCCCGGGAACAGGACATCGAGCCGTCGCGGTGGTCGAGCTGGATACCGGTGCACTCCGTGACGTGCTGCCGGAGGCGGGATTGTTGGCGGACTCGACGTGCCATGACGGTCTCTCCTTCGGTCAGCGCTCGACCCTGCGGCGAGCGGCAGCAGCGTCCCGCCGTTCGGCGAGCTTGGCCAAGGTGGCGTCCCACGCTTCGGTGATCTCGCCGGGGGTGAGGAGCCGGACCGAGGCCGCCGACGCACCGGCGAGGGTGACCACTTCGGTCACGGCGTCGAGGTCCAGGCCGTGACCCTCGACGGCCTCTGTCGCGGCCAGGTCGAGCGCGCGGCCGGTGACCTTGTGCCAGGTGTTCGTCTGGAGCTGGACGCCCGCCCGGATCTCCGAGGCTCCGTCGATCTCGAACAACAGGTCTGCGTCGTCG
>NZ_JBEZAQ010000041.1:5000-7682 GCF_040646655.1 Streptomyces sp. NPDC045431 | reverse complement strand
TGTCCTACCCTATAGTGGTGCCAGGTAAGCTGATTTTGACCTACCCTATAATGCTGCCGGGTAGGTTGATTTTAGTATACCTTATGGTGGTATAGGGTAACTGAGGGGTGCCTGGACTACCTACCCTAGACCCCACGACCACGTAAATAAGCCGCCGCGGGCGTATAGGGGCGACCTAGGAGAGGTCGGGGCCCCCTTTAGGGCGGCGTGGGCCTGCCTATATGCCTACCCTACTACTCCTGCTGCGCTGGCTGCGTTTTAGGTGGGCGGGGTGGTTATAGTGCTAGGCTGATGCTTTGTTACGTGCGGCTTCTGGTCAAGCCTGGCGGCCACCTGCTCCCTCTAGCGCCCCCCGTAGATGGGCATAGCGATAGCAGCGTACGCCAGGGCCTTCGGCCAGGGCCTCCCTATAGCGCTTCTAGCCTCTAAAGCCTCCTGGTGGCGCCTGTGTCGGGGTGCAGGGTAAGGCCTACCCTGAACCTACCCTGTACCATCTGGGGGCGGCGGCAAGGGCAAAAGAAATACGTGGGCTGGCTGCTGGCAGGCCTGGGGGCGCGCTGGTGCCGAGAAACCCGGCGCCGAGAGGGGGGGGTGGTGCGTTGTTGGAAATGTATGTTCGTGAGTCGATTTTTTGGATTTGCCATACAAATGAATTTTGCGGGAAATCAAAAGTGGCCAACGAGTGCCGGGTGGCGGGGGCGCCCCACCAGAGAGCTCGGAGGGTATGTGAGAGCGGGTGGCCAGTCGAGCAATCGGCCGGCCACAACACAACCGCAATCAAACAACTGTACCATATCTTGAAGACTTTCATTGCGTGGTCCCTTGAACAGGCTTGCAGGCTCCGGTCTCGCTAGCGAGGGATTCATAGTGTTGGTCGGCCCCCACGAAACCGGTCGCTCAGGCTTCACGGCGTACTGGGGATGCCCTGAAGGCGACGAATGCCCCGGCAATCGCCGCTGTAGGGATGGGTTCTGTGGATTACTGGCCTCTGGCGAGTTCTACCATCGAGCAACGGAAGGCAACCACGCCCGCCGGACGCCGCAATGGCTGAAGTCGGGCGCTGAGTCCTTCTCCTGGCGTGCCCCAGGCCACACGCCGCCCGTTCGGGCTCAGTGTGGTCGACGGCTTCGCTGGGGAACACATGAGTGGGAAAGCGGATTGCCGGCTCGCACGGCGCCCACGGCTCCTGCCGCAGGTGCTTTGCCCGGCGCGTCTCCGGACGCCACCCAGTGAACTTGACATCTCTCCGGCGCTGCTCGCAGCACCGGTTGCCGTTTTTCCGCGGCGGACGATAGTTATCTGGTTGATTCTGCCAGTAGTCATATGCTTGTCTCAAAGATTAAGCCATGCATGTCTAAGTATAAGCAATTATACAGCGAAACTGCGAATGGCTCATTATATAAGTTATCGTTTATTTGATAGTACCTTACTACTTGGATAACCGTGGTAATTCTAGAGCTAATACATGCTAAAAATCCCGACTTCGGAAGGGATGTATTTATTAGATTAAAAACCAATGCCCTCTGGGCTCTTTGGTGATTCATGATAACTTCTCGAATCGCACGGCCTTGCGCCGGCGATGGTTCATTCAAATTTCTTCCCTATCAACTTTCGATGTTTGGGTATTGGCCAAACATGGTTGCAACGGGTAACGGAGGGTTAGGGCTCGACCCCGGAGAAGGAGCCTGAGAAACGGCTACTACATCCAAGGAAGGCAGCAGGCGCGCAAATTACCCAATCCCGACACGGGGAGGTAGTGACAATAAATACTGATACAGGGCTCTTTTGGGTCTTGTAATTGGAATGAGTACAATTTAAATCCCTTAACGAGGAACAATTGGAGGGCAAGTCTGGTGCCAGCAGCCGCGGTAATTCCAGCTCCAATAGCGTATATTAAAGTTGTTGTGGTTAAAAAGCTCGTAGTTGAACCTTGGGCCTGGCTGGCCGGTCCGCCTCACCGCGTGTACTGGTCCGGCCGGGCCTTTCCCTCTGTGGAACCTCATGCCCTTCACTGGGTGTGACGGGGAAACAGGACTTTTACTTTGAAAAAATTAGAGTGCTCCAGGCAGGCCTATGCTCGAATACATTAGCATGGAATAATGAAATAGGACGTGTGGTTCTATTTTGTTGGTTTCTAGGACCGCCGTAATGATTAATAGGGACAGTCGGGGGCATCAGTATTCAATTGTCAGAGGTGAAATTCTTGGATTTATTGAAGACTAACTACTGCGAAAGCATTTGCCAAGGATGTTTTCATTAATCAGGAACGAAAGTTAGGGGATCGAAGACGATCAGATACCGTCGTAGTCTTAACCATAAACTATGCCGACTAGGGATCGGACGATGTTATTTTTTGACGCGTTCGGCACCTTACGAGAAATCAAAGTGCTTGGGCTCCAGGGGGAGTATGGTCGCAAGGCTGAAACTTAAAGAAATTGACGGAAGGGCACCACCAGGGGTGGAGCCTGCGGCTTAATTTGACTCAACACGGGGAAACTCACCAGGTCCAGACACAATGAGGATTGACAGATTGAGAGCTCTTTCTTGATTTTGTGGGTGGTGGTGCATGGCCGTTCTTAGTTGGTGGAGTGATTTGTCTGCTTAATTGCGATAACGAACGAGACCTTAACCTGCTAAATAGCCCGTATTGCTTTGGCAGTACGCTGGCTTCTTAGAGGGACT
>NZ_JBEZAQ010000040.1:0-7753 GCF_040646655.1 Streptomyces sp. NPDC045431 | reverse complement strand
GGTCCGTGCCCTGGACGCGGCTGGCGTGACCACGTACGTGGAGCTTGGTCCGGACGCGGTGCTGACCGCCATGGCCCAGCAGACCACCGAGACGGCCACCTTCGTACCCACCCTGCGCCGGGACCGGGACGAGGTGCGGGAGCTGGTGACGGCGGTGGCGCTGATGCACTGCCAGGGCGTGGCGGTGGACTGGGCGGCCTTCTACGCCGGCACCGGCGCCCGCCGCGTCGACCTGCCCACCTACGCCTTCCAACGACGCCCTTACTGGCTCGCCGAGGTAACCGGTGAGACCGTCGTCATCGGTGGCAGCACATCGTCGCTCGTCGATCAGCCCGACGTCGCCGCCGGCACCAAGAGGTGGCAGGGGATCCTCGCGCAGCCGGGTGGTGAGCGCGATCGCGCCGCGCTCACCTTCGTCCGGCAGCACGTGGCCACCGTGCTGGGCCACGAGATCCTCGACGAGGTGGAACCGGACCGAGCCTTCACCGAGCTCGGTTTCGACTCCGTGGCCGCGAGCGAGCTGCGCAAGCGACTCGCCACGGCCACCGGGGCCGAGCTGCCCGCCACGCTCGCGTTCGACCACCCCAACGCCCGCGCCGTGACCGACCTTCTGCTGGCCCTCCGGGAAGAGGCCGACGAGAGCCCGGCCCAGTCGGTCATCGCCGAGCTCGACCGGCTCGAAGCCGTCCTGTCCGCGGCTCCCGAACTGAACGGTGACACCTCTCGGGTCACGGCTCGGCTCGAAGCGGTCCTGCGCTCCTGGCGCGACGCCCGGCAAGGCGCCGTGGCGGACGTACCCGACGACTTCGCGTCCGCCACCGACGACGAGCTCTTCCAGACACTGGACAACCTCGAGATTGGTTCATGAGCGATGGGGAACGACGACAAGCTTCGCGACTACCTCAAACGCGCGACGGCCGATCTCCAGCAGACCAAGCGGCGGCTGCGTGAGGCGGAGGACAGAAACCACGAGCCGATCGCGATCGTGGCGATGAGCTGCAGGTTCCCCGGCGGTGTCGGATCACCGGAAGAGCTGTGGGACCTTGTCGACTCCGGCCGGGACGCGATCTCCCACTTTCCCGAGCACCGCGGCTGGGACACGGAGGCGCTCTACGACCCCGAACCCGCCACACCCGGCAAGACGTATTCCCGCGAGGGTGGATTCCTGCACGACGCCGGTGAGTTCGACGCCGACTTCTTCAAGATGAGTCCCAAGGAGGCCCGGGAGACCGACCCCCAGCAACGGCTGCTGCTGGAGACCGCCTGGGAGGCCCTGGAGCGAGCGGGCATCGACCCGACCTCGCTGAAGAAGTCCAGGACCGGCGTCTTCGCCGGCGTCGTCTACCACGACTACCTCGTGGGCGGTGGCACCGGAAGCCTGGCCAGCGTCGCATCCGGACGCATCGCGTACGTGCTCGGTCTCGAGGGGCCGGCGGTCACGGTGGACACCGCCTGTTCGTCGTCGCTGGTGGCGTTGCACCTGGCGATCCAGGCCCTGCGCACCGGTGAGTGCACCCTCGCCCTTGCCGGCGGTGCGACCGTCATGGCCCATCCGCACTCCTTCGTCGGCTTCAGCCAGGACCGCGGGCTGTCACCCGACGGCCGCTGCAAGTCCTTCGCCGCATCGGCGGACGGTACCGGCTGGGGCGAGGGCGTGGGCATGCTCGTGGTGGAGCGGCTGTCCGACGCCCGCGCCAACGGCCACCCCGTCCTGGCGGTGGTGCGCGGTACGGCGGTGAATCAGGACGGCGCGAGCAACGGTATCTCCGCGCCCAACGGGCCCTCCCAGCAGCGCGTGATCGAGCAGGCGCTGACCAACGCCCAACTGACCGCAGACCAGGTCGATGCGGTGGAGGGCCACGGTACGGGTACGACGTTGGGTGATCCGATCGAGGCACAGGCGCTGCTGGCGATGTATGGGCAGGGGCGTCCCGAGGGCCGGCCGTTGTGGCTGGGGTCGCTGAAGTCGAACATCGGGCACGCCCAGGCGGCGGCGGGTGTCGGTGGCGTGATCAAGATGGTCATGGCGATGCGCCACGAGACGCTGCCGAAGACCCTGCACGTGGACGAGCCGAGTACCAAGGTGGACTGGACGTCCGGTGACGTCCGGCTGCTGACGGAGGCCCGCCCGTGGCCCCGGACCAGCCGTCCCAGGCGGGCCGCAGTCTCCTCGTTCGGCTTCAGCGGCACCAACGGCCATGTGATCATCGAGGAGGCTCCTCCCGCTGCACCGGCCGGGAACCTCGTGGCGTCGGTGGGGAACGCGACGGTCGTTCCGCTGCCGGTGTCGGGCAGGGGAATCGACGCCGTGCGCGCCCAGGCCCGGCGTCTTCTCTCGCTCGCCGAGTCCGACGACGCGCCCACCGTGCCCGACCTCGGTTACTCCCTGGCGACCACCCGGGCTGCGCTCCAGGACCGTGCCGTGGTCGTGGCGAGCGACCGGGCCGAGCTGCTGCACCGGCTCGCCGCGTTGGCGGAGGGCGTGCCGGCACCGGGCGTCGTGAGCGGCACGGCCCGTGCCGATGGTGTGACGGCGTTTTTGTTCGGTGGGCAGGGTGCGCAGCGGTTGGGGATGGGCCGGGGGTTGTATGAGGCGTTCCCGGTGTTCGCGGAGGCCTTCGACGCGGTTGTGGCCGAGGTTGGTCTGCCGCTGCAGGACGTGATGTGGGGCCAGGACGCGGAGCGTCTGGACCGCACCGAATTCGCTCAGCCTGCGCTGTTCGCGATCGAGGTGGCGCTGTTCCGGCTGCTGGAGTCGTGGGGCATCAAGCCCGACTACCTGGCGGGGCATTCGATCGGTGAGTTCGCGGCGGCTCATGTGGCCGGGGTGCTGTCGTTGGCGGACGCGGCACGGCTGGTGACCGCGCGGGGCCGGTTGATGCAGGCGCTGCCGCAGGGCGGGGCCATGGTGGCCGTGCAGGCGGCTGAGGACGAGGTCCGCCCGCTGCTGTCCGACACGGTCGGTATCGCGGCGGTCAACGGCCCGTCTGCGGTGGTGGTCTCCGGTGCTCGGGCCGAGGTTTTGGCCATCAAGGAGCGTTTCGAGGCGGAGGGTCGTAAGGCGACGCGGCTGCGGGTCTCGCACGCGTTCCACTCCCCGCTGATGGAACCGATGCTGGAGGACTTCCGCACCGTCGCACAGTCGGTGACCTACAGCGAGCCGTCGATCCCGATCGTGTCCACCCTCACCGGGGACACCACTGGTGACCTGACCGACCCGGAGTACTGGGTACGGCACGTCCGCGAAGCCGTCCGCTTCACCGACGCGGTCCGCGCCCTGGACGCGGCAGGCGTAACCACGTACGTGGAGCTCGGTCCGGACGCGGTGCTGACCGCCATGGCCCAGCAGACCACCGACACCGCCACCTTCGTACCCACCCTGCGCCGCGACCGGGACGAGGTGCGGGAGCTGGTGACGGCGGTGGCGCTGATGCACTGCCAGGGCGTGGCGGTGGACTGGACGGCCTTCTACGCCGGCACCGGCGCCCGCCGCGTCGACCTGCCCACCTACGCCTTCCAACGACGCTGGTTCTGGCGTGACCCCGAACAGGCGACGGCTGCGTCGGCGCCCGCGACCACGGACGAGGTCGACACCGTCGCCTGGGACGTCATAGAGCGGGCGGACGGGACGGCTATGGCCACCCGTACGGGTGCGCCCGTCGAGGCCCTCGATGAGGTGCTGCCCGCCCTGAAGGACTGGCGCCGACGGCTGCGCGAGCAGGCACGGACCGACGGGTGGCGCTATCGCGTCGCCTGGCGCCCGGTCCGCCAGGGAACCGGCACCGGGGACCGGGACGTTCCGGAGGGCACCTGGCTCCTGGTCGTTCCTGAAGGGGATGCCGACGCCACCCGGATCCGCGCTCTCACCGACGGCTTCGCGGCCCACGGTCTGTCGACCGTACGTCTGGAGGTCGGGGACCAGGACCGGGCCGCCCTCGCTCGTGAGCTGAGCCGTCACACCGCGGCGGCCGGGGTGCTGTCCCTCCTGGCCCTGGACGACCGGCCGCACCCCCACCATCCGGCGCTGTCCCGGGGCACCGCCGCCACGGTCACCCTGGTGCAGGCGCTCGGCGACGTCCGACTCGCCGCTCCGCTGTGGTGCGTCACCGCCCAGGCGGTCGCGACCGGTCCCGCCGACGAGGTCGTCCCCTTCCAAGCGTCCGTTTGGGGCCTGGGCGCGGGCCTCGAACTCGACCTCCCCGAGCAGTGGGGCGGCCTGATCGACCTGCCCGGCACCGTCGACGAGGACACCGTGCGCAGGCTCTGCGCGGTCCTCGCCGCGCCCGGCGACGAGGCTCAGATGGCGCTGCGCGGCGACCGGGTGCTCGGCCGTCGCATGGTCCGTGCGCCGCTGAGCGCCGAGGCCCCGGTGCGCGACTGGCGTCCGCGCGGCACCACGCTGATCACGGGTGGGACCGGTGGCCTCGGCGCCCATGTGGCCCGGTTGCTCGCCGAACGGGGCGCCGAGCACCTGTTGTTGACCAGCCGCCGCGGTTCCGACGCCGAGGGCGTCACCGATCTGGTCGCCGAACTCGCCGCCTGCGGCACCGAGGTCACCGTCGAGGCGTGCGACGTCGCCGACCGCGACGCGCTGCGCGCCCTGCTCGACACGGTTCCCGAGGACCGGCCGCTGACCGCCGTGGTGCACGCTGCCGGTGTGATGCAGCGCATCGCCCCCCTCGCCGAACTGACCCTGGACGAGGTCGCCGCCGTCGCCGACGCGAAGGTCGGTGGTGCCCTGCACCTCGACGAGCTGCTCGGCGACCGAGCCCTGGACGCGTTCGTGCTCTTCTCGTCCGGATCGGCGGTCTGGGGCAGCGCCGGACAGGCTGCCTACGGCAGTGCCAATGCCTTCCTCGACGCCCTCGCAGAACGCCGGCGCGCCCGTGGCGCCACGGCGACCTCGGTCGCCTGGGGGTCCTGGGACAGCGGCATGGTGGACGCCGAGCTGGGCGCGGCGCTCGGCCGGATCGGCACGCCGCCGATGGAGCCCCGGCTTGCCGCCGGCGCCCTCGGCCGGATCCTCGACCACGACGAGCACCGGGTGGTCGTCGCCGACATCGACTGGTCCCGTTTCGCCCCCGTGTACGCCCTGGCACGCCCGCGTCCCCTCCTTGACGCGGTGCCCGAGGCGCTTGCCGCCCTCGAAGGCGGTGGAGAGCAGGCCGGCCAGGCCGCTGGCGGCGAGGAGTTCGTCCGGCGGCTGAAGGACCTGCCGGCGGTCCAGCGCAGCCGGACGCTGCTCGACCTGGTCCGGGGCCACGTGGCAGTCCTGCTCGGCTACGACGACCCGGCCGCGCTCGATGCAGCACGCCCGTTCACCGATCTCGGATTCGACTCCGTGGCCGCCACGGACCTCAGGAACGCCCTGTCCGCCGCCACCGGCAGGAGGCTGCCGGCCACGCTGGTCTTCGACCATGCCACTCCGGCCGCGGTCGCCGCCCACCTGGTCGAGGAACTGTGCCCGGACGGCGACGGCGGCCAGGTGATGTCCGTACTGGCCGAGCTCGACCGGCTGGAGGAGGCGCTGGCGGCTCTGCCGGCCGAGGACGTCGAACGCCACCGGATCCCCCGTCGTCTGCAGGCATTGACGGCGAGGCTCGGCGGAGTCGCCGGAGCGGTCGCCGGGGCCGGACCGGCCGGTGGCACGGCATTGGACCACCAGCTCACCGAAGACGCCACAGCGGACGACGTCTTCGACTTCATCGACAAGGAACTCGGCCTGACCTGACCAGGCCACCGCTCCCGGCGTGCGACCCGCGCCGGGAGCACACCGCCCACCGGACCGCGCCGCGTGTCCGGCGCGGCGCCACCGAACCACCAGGACCATGCGGATTCCACAGGACGTTGCGAGGCGGGGAATGGCCGACGATCAGAAGCTCCTTGACTACCTCAAGCGGGTCACTGCGGACTTGGCCCTGACCCGCAGGCAACTGCAGGAGTACGAGGCCAGGGAGCAGGACCCGATCGCCATCGTGGCCATGAGCTGCCGCTACCCCGGTGGCGTGAGCTCTCCCGAAGACCTGTGGCGGCTGGTGTCGGACGGCGTGGACGCCGTGTCCTTCTTCCCCGCCGACCGCGGCTGGAACCTGGACGCGGCCGACGACGCGGACTTCGCCCGCGTGGGCGGCTTCATCGACGGCGCGGCGGAGTTCGACCCCGAGTTCTTCGGGATCTCGCCGCGCGAGGCCGTGGCCATGGACCCCCAGCAGAGGTTGATGCTCGAACTTTCCTGGGAAGCGCTGGAACGTGCCGGTATCCCCGCCGACAAGCTTCGCGGTGGACAGGTCGCCGTGTTCACGGGTTCCGGCTTCCAGGACTACGGCGACCTGCTCAACGCGGCACCCGGGGCGGCGGGCCCGTTCATGGGCACGGCCGCGGTGGCGGCCGTCATCGCCGGCCGGGTCTCCTACGCGCTCGGCCTCGAAGGCCCTGCCGTCACCGTGGACACGGCGTGCTCGTCGTCGCTGGTCGCCATCCACCTCGCTGCTCAGGCCCTGCGGGAGCGGGAGTGCAGCCTCGCCCTGGCGGGCGGTGTCATGGTGATGTCGACGCCGGGCCCGTTCATCGGCATGGCCACGCAGGGCGGTCTCGCCGCCGACGGGCGCGCCAAGGCCTACGCCGATGCCGCCGACGGCACCGGCTGGGCCGAGGGCGCCGGTGTGCTCGTCCTGGAGCGGCTGTCCGACGCCCGGGCCAAGGGCCACCCGGTCCTCGCGGTGGTCAAGGGCTCGGCGATCAATCAGGACGGCGCGAGCAACGGCCTGACCGCCCCCAACGGCCCCTCCCAGCAGCGCGTCATCCGCGAGGCGCTGAGCAGCGCGAGCCTCTCCGCCGCCCAGGTCGATGCGGTGGAGGGCCACGGTACGGGTACGACGTTGGGTGATCCGATCGAGGCACAGGCGCTGCTGGCGACGTATGGGCAGGGGCGTCCCGAGGGCCGGCCGTTGTGGCTGGGGTCGCTGAAGTCGAACATCGGGCACGCCCAGGCGGCGGCGGGTGTCGGTGGCGTGATCAAGATGGTCATGGCGATGCGCCACGAGACGCTGCCGAAGACCCTGCACGTGGACGAGCCGAGTACCAAGGTGGACTGGACGTCCGGTGACGTCCGGCTGCTGACGGAGGCCCGCCCGTGGCCCGAGACGGATCACCCGCGCCGCGCCGCCGTGTCCGCCTTCGGAGTCAGCGGCACCAACGCCCACCTCATCCTGGAGAGGGCTCCCGAACCGGAGCCGTCTGAGCCGGGCCATGACAGCCCCGCCCCGGCCGCCTGGCCCGTCGGCACCCCGCTGCCGTGGCTGCTCTCCGCGCGCAGTGCGGACGCCCTGCGCGCGGTGACCGAGCGGGTCGGCTCCTACGTCGCCGAGCACGCCGAACTCCGTGCCCTCGACCTGAGCAACTCCCTCGCGACCAGCCGGGCCTCGCTGGAGCACCGCGCTGTCGTGCTTGCGGGAGACAACAGCTCGGCCATGACGGCGATGGCCGCCCTCGCCCGTGGGGAGTCCCACCCCGACGTGCTGCGCGGCATCGCCTCTGAGGGCGGCGTAACTGCGTTCTTGTTCGGTGGGCAGGGTGCGCAGCGGCTGGGAATGGGCCGGGGGTTGTACGAGGCGTTCCCGGTGTTCGCGGAGGCCTTCGACGCGGTTGTGGCGGAGGTCGGTCTGCCGCTGCAGGACGTGATGTGGGGCCAGGACGCGGAGCGTCTGGACCGCACCGAATTCGCTCAGCCTGCGCTGTTCGCGATCGAGGTGGC
>NZ_JBEZAQ010000039.1:0-9904 GCF_040646655.1 Streptomyces sp. NPDC045431 | reverse complement strand
CTTGCGGTACGTCTCGATGTGGAGCCCCTGGTCCGCCCGCCCGGGCCCGTACCACCCCCCGGGCCCGTACCACCCGTCCACCGTCCCCCTGGAGCCCGCCCATGCCCGCCGTCGCCGCCGTACCCCGCCGCATCGCCGCCGTGCTGCTCGCCCTCGCCGCCCCGGCCGCCCTGGCCGGCTGCGGTACGCCCGCGGCGGGCGGCCCCGCGAAGGCGGCCACCCCGCCGGCCCACATCGAGCCGGCCACCGCCGCCCCGGCGGCCGTCCAGGGCGAGCAGGCCGCCCCGCTGGCGCGGTCCAAGCCGGTCCGCGTGCGCGTGCCCGCGGCCGGCGTCGACACCGGGCCCGTACTCGACCTCGGTCTCGCCGCCGACGGCACCGTCGAGGTCCCCTCCGTCGCCGACGCCGACAAGATCGGCTGGTACGACAAGGGCGTGACGCCCGGCGAGACCGGACCGGCCGTGCTGATCGGCCACTTCGACACCGAGAAGGGCCCCGCCGTCCTCAAAAACGTCGCCAAGGTGCGCACGGGCGACGAGATCAGCGTCCAGCGGGCCGACGGCACCACCGCCGTCTTCCGCGTACGGGAGCTGGAGCAGGTCGACAAGAAGGCGTTCCCCACCGCCAAGGTGTACGGCGACACCACCCGGCCCGAACTACGCCTGATCACCTGCGGCGGCGAACTCGTCGACGGGCACCGCCCCGACAACATCATCCTGTACGCCGATCTCGTCGCGTGAGCCCGCGCGGGGTGAGGCAGAATCGGCCGCATGACGAGCCCCCAGCAGCCCGAGCCCGCCGCCGACCGGTCCTACCGCTCGCCCCTGGCGATCGTGGGAGGCCTCCTGTTGCTCGCGTTCGCCGCCTGGATCGGCGGTGACGCCCTCATCCGCGGCGAAGGGCGCGCCCGCTGGGTCGCGCTCGCGGCGCTGCTCCTCGTCGTGCCGCTCATCGCGGCCTTCACCTTCCGGCCGGTCGTGCGCGCGAACCACGACCGGATGATCGTGCGCAACCCGTTCCGCACCATCGAGCTCCCCTGGGCGGCGGTCTCCACCGTGCGCGCCGGATACTCCAGCGAGGTCTTCACCAAGGGCGGGACCAAGTACCAGCTCTGGTCGATACCCGTCTCCCTGCGGGAGCGGAAGCGCGCCGCCCGCCTCCAGGACCGTGCGGCGGCGAAGTCCGGCGCCTCCGCGCCCCACGTCGCCGAAGCCATGGGCGCCGACCGGAGCATCGCCGAGCTGCGCCAGCTGGCCGAGCAGTGCGCCTCCCGGCCCACCGCGCAGGGCGAACCGCGCGTGCGCTGGGCGTACGAGGTCATCGCGACCTCGCTCGTGGGCCTGGTGCTGCTGGTGGTGCTCACCACCACCGCGTAACGGTCCGCCCGTCCGTCACGATCCGTCCGTCACCGGTCCGCCCGTCACGGCGGGCCTGGCCACACCAGCAGCATGTACGCGCCCAGCCACGCCGACACCAGCACCGCCCCGCCCAGCACCAGCCCCGCCACCACCCGCCGCGCCCGGCACACCGCCAGGGCGAACGGCAGCAGCAGCGGGAAGCCGGGCACCAGGAAGCGGGCCCGCGGGAAATAGACACCGCCGCTGCCCAGGACGACGAGCAGCAGCACCCCGCTGAAGACCAGCAGCACGAGCGGCTGCCGCTCCGCCAGGCACAGCACGTACGCCGCCGCCGACAGCACCAGCACCGCCGAGACGGCGACCAGGAACAGCTGCGGGTTCCGGTCGTACACGAGGAGGTACCGCAGCTCGCGCAGGGTGCCCGCGCCGCCGTCCCACGCGTTGCGCCACAGCCGCTGCACGGCGAAGTAGCCGTCCCAGCGGCCGATCCGGGCGCCCACCCAGGCCACGTAACCGAGCCAGCCCAGCGGGGCCGCGCAGGCGGCGGCGAGCGGCGCCCCGCGCCGGGTGCGCGCCGCGGCGAGCAGACCGGCCACCGACACCGCCGCCGCCACCGCGATCCCGGTGGGCCGGGTCAGCCCCGCCAGCACGGCGAGGGCGCCCGCCGCGTACCAGCGCCCGGTCAGCACGGCGTACAGCGCCCACGCGGCCAGCGCCGTGAACAGCGACTCCGTGTACCCCATCCACTGGACGACCGCCACCGGCAGGGCACCCCACAGGACGGCCAGTACGGTGCCCGCGCGACGCCCGTGCAGATGGGCGCCGACGGCGAACACCCCCCACGCCGCGACCAGCGAGAAGCCGACCGCGAGCACCAGCGCCACCGACGCGCGTGAGCCGGGCGTGACGCCCGCGACCGCCTTGATCAGCACCGGGTAGAGGGGGAAGAACGCCAGGTTGTTGGCGTTGTACGCGGTGCCGAGGGAGTCCTGGTAGCCGTGGTCGGCGATGCCCAGGTACCAGTCGGAGTCCCAGGACGTGGCGAGCGTCGGCCAGACGCCGTGCCCCTTCAGATGGGCCCAGCGGGCCAGGACGAGCAGCCCGAAGAGCCGCACCGTCAGATAGCCGACGAGGGCGGGCGCGGCGTACCGGAGGGACCGGGCGGCCCGCTCCCGGACGGATACGGCCGCCGGGGACGGGGGCCGCCGGGACGCGGGGACGGTCGGGCGGGCGGTGATCGCCGACGGCGGCACGGTGGGACCCCCAGGAGGCTCGGCTGCGCTATGGGGGTCACCCTGCTCGGCGGCCCGGGGTGCGTATCGGAGCCGTGCGTCACCTGCCGTACGAGAATCACCCGCAAGAGGGCCCGTACGGAGAGCTCGGCGAAGCTCTCCGTACGGGCCCTCTCAAGGGTGGCCGGCTCAGATACCGGCGGCGGCCGCCAGGTCGCGCTTCAGCGCGCCCAGGACGTCACCGGCCTTGGCCCGCGCGTCGGCGAGTCCGCTCGCGTCGGCGACCGGGACGACGACCTCCAGGTAGCACTTCAGCTTCGGCTCGGTCCCGGACGGGCGCACGATCACGCGCGCCTTGAAGGCACCCTCCAGGTAGTACCGCAGCCCGTCCGTGGGCGGCAGCGCCTCGCTGCCCTCGTTCAGGTCCTCGGCGGAGGTCACCGTCAGCCCGGCGAGCGCGGTGGGCGGCTGCTCGCGCAGCCGGCGCATGGCGTTCGCGATGATGCTCAGGTCCTGCACGCGCACCGACAGCTGGTCCGTGGCGTGCAGGCCGTGCGCGACGGCCAGGTCGTCCAGCAGGTCCGTGAGCGTACGGCCCTGCTCCTTGAGGACCGAGGCCAGCTCGGCGACGAGCAGCGCCGCCGTGATGCCGTCCTTGTCGCGGACGCCCTCGGGGTCGACGCAGTAGCCGAGCGCCTCCTCGTAGCCGTACGCCAGGCCCTCCACGCGCGCGATCCACTTGAAGCCGGTCAGCGTCTCCTCGTACGGCAGCCCGGCCCCCTCGGCGATCCGGCCCAGCAGCGACGACGACACGATCGACTCGGCGAAGGTGCCCCGGGCGCCCTTGCGGACGAGGTGGGCGGCGAGCAGCGCGCCGACCTGGTCGCCGTGGAGCATCCGCCAGCCGCCCGCGGCGGAGTCGTCCGGGACGGCGACGGCGCAGCGGTCGGCGTCCGGGTCGTTGGCGATGACGATGTCCGGACCGGCCTCGCGCGCCTTCGCGAAGGCCAGGTCCATCGCGCCCGGCTCCTCGGGGTTCGGGAACGCGACGGTCGGGAAGGCCGGGTCGGGCTCGGCCTGCTCCTCGACGAGCACCGGCGCGGGGAAACCGGCCCGCTCCCAGGCGGCGAGGACGACGTCCTTGCCGACGCCGTGCATGGCCGTGTAGACGACGTTCGCGGTCCGGGGGGACCCGGGGCTCAGGACGGCGTCCGTACGCGCCAGGTAGGCCTCCAGGACCTCGTCCCCGAGGGTCTCCCAGCCGGACTCCGGACGCGGTACGTCGGCGAGGCGCGCGACGGCCGCGATCTCGGCCGCGATCTCGGCGTCGGCGGGCGGCACGATCTGGGAGCCGTCGCCCAGGTAGACCTTGTAGCCGTTGTCGCGCGGCGGGTTGTGGCTCGCGGTCACCTCGACACCGGCGACCGCGCCCAGGTGCCTTATGGCGAACGCCAGGACGGGCGTCGGCAGCGGCCGCGGCAGCACGGCGGCGCGCAGCCCCGCGCCGGTCATCACGGCGGCGGTGTCCCGCGCGAAGTCGGCCGACTTGTAGCGGGCGTCGTAGCCGATGACGACCAGGCCGCCCTCCTGGCCCTTGCCCTTCAGGTACGCGGCGAGGCCGGCGGCGGCCCGGATGACCACGGAGCGGTTCATCCGCATGGGCCCGGCGCCCAGCTCACCGCGCAGCCCGGCCGTCCCGAACTGCAGCGTGCCGCCGAACCGGTCCGCGAGCGCGTCGAGGTCACGGGCCTCGATGAGCTTGGCCAGCTCGTCGCGGGTCTCGCTGTCCGGGTCCTCGGCCAGCCATGCCTCCGCCTGCGCGATGAGGTTCTGCTGCACGGTGGTCTGCCTCTCTGGGAGTCGTACGGATTGGTCTGCGCTACGGGTACCCCGCGCCGCGGCGGAGCAGGGCGCGGCCCCGGGCTGGGTCGTGTCCGCAAAGTCCCGTCTGCCTGGCGGCGTCTGGCACGCACGCTCGCTGCGTTGTCGTCAGTCGCCAATGCTCCGCAGTGGCTCCTTCCTCCGCCTTGCGATCGCACGCACCAGACGCCGCCAGGCCCGCCCTCGCGGGCGGACGACGCTACTTTGCGGACACTCCCTGGGCTCCGGGGCCGCGCCACAGGGTGGTTCTAGATCTTGTCCAGGACCCGCGTGAGGAGCTCGCCCATGCGGGCGGCCGAGTCGCGGCCCGCCTGGAGGACCTCCTCGTGGTTGAGAGGCTCACCCGAAAGGCCCGCGGCCAGATTGGTGACGAGGGAGATGCCGAGCACCTCGGCGCCCGCCTCGCGGGCCGCGATGGCCTCCAGGACCGTGGACATGCCGACGAGGTCGCCGCCCATCACGCGGACCATGTTGATCTCGGCCGGGGTCTCGTAGTGCGGGCCGGGGAACTGGACGTACACGCCCTCCTCCAGCGTCGCGTCGACCTCCTTGCACAGCGCGCGCAGGCGCGGCGAGTACAGGTCGGTCAGGTCCACGAAGTTGGCGCCCACGATGGGGGAGGTCGCCGTGAGGTTGATGTGGTCGCTGATCAGGACCGGCTGGCCGGGGCGCATGCCCTCGCGCAGGCCGCCGCAGCCGTTGGTCAGCACGACCGTCTTGCAGCCGGCGGCGACGGCGGTGCGCACACCGTGGGCGACGGCGGCCACGCCGCGGCCCTCGTAGAAGTGTGTACGGCCCAGGAAGAGCAGCGCCCGCTTGTCACCGATGCGGTACGAGCGGATGCGGCCGCCGTGGCCCTCGACGGCCGGCGGCGGGAAGCCGGGGAGCTCCGTGACCGGGAACTCGGCCTCGGGGGCGCCGAGCGCGTCGACGGCCGGCGCCCAGCCGGAGCCCATCACGAGGGCGACGTCGTGGGTCTCGGCGCCGGTCAGCTCGCGCAGGCGCGCGGCGGCGTCGGCGGCGGCGGCGTAGGGGTCGCCCTGGAGGTGGTCCGGGGTGGCAGTTGCGTTCACAGAGTCTCTCGCCTCGCGAAGTAACAGTCGCCCCGGACCGCTGCGCGGGGCCGGGGGCCGGGGGCGGGCCCCGGAAAAACACGTACGGACAAGAGCGTAGCCCGAGATTGCCTACGCGCGTAGATGACGATGCCCACGGAGCTCGGATCGTTGCCTTGTCGTTTCCGACAAGAGCCGGCCGGAAGCGCCTCGGCAGCGCCTCCCCGGCGCCTGGGCGACTTCCCGCAGCGCCTCAGCAGGGGCGCTTGCGCAGCTCCATCACGTAGTCGTGGGGCGCGCCCGCCGACTCGGCGGCGTCCGCGATCTCGCCCAGGTAGCGCGCGGAGGGCAGGCCGCCCTCGTAGCCGTTCAGGACGTAGACCCAGGCCGGCTCCTCGCCGTCCAGGGTGTGCACCCGCACCCGCATGCGCCGGTAGATGTCCAGGCCGACGCCCTCCCACCGGTCCATGGAGTCCTCGTCCATCGGCGCGATGTCGTACAGCGCGACGAAGACCTGTGAGCGCGGCGCCTCGACGATCGTGGCGAGGGCGCCCTCCCAGCCCATCTGCTCACCGCCGAAGGTCAGCCGCCAGCCGTTGAGCCAGCCCGTGCCGCGCAGCGGGGAGTGCGGGGCGCGGCGGGTCATCAGCCGCGCGTCGAGGTTGCCGGCGTACGCGGCGTAGAGCGACATGGGTCCGAGGGTACGGGAGCGGCCCGGGCGGGCGCTGTTCCCCGTGGGGCGGCCACCTGATCGGGACCCGCCCGGCACCCGCCCCCCACGGCCCGGGCACGGCCCGGCCGCGGCCCGGCCGCGGCGCGACCGCGGCGCGACCGGGACCCGACCGGGACCCGACGGGAAGCCGCGCGGAGGGTGCGGGACAATGGGCTACGTACTCCATCCCTGCCGTGACGAGAGCGCGAGGCGTAACCCCAGTGACCCGGATCGTGATCATCGGTGGCGGACCCGGCGGATACGAGGCGGCCCTGGTGGCCGCCCAGCTCGGCGCGGAGGTGACCGTCGTGGACCGCGACGGCCTCGGCGGAGCGTCCGTCCTGACCGACTGCGTACCCTCGAAGACCCTCATCGCCACGGCCGAGGTGATGACCACCTTCGACTCCTCGCACGAGGAGCTCGGCATCATCGTCGCGGACGACACCCCGCACATCGACCAGCCCGCCCGGATCGTCGGCGTGGACCTCGGCAAGGTCAACCGCCGCGTCAAGCGGCTCGCCCTCGCCCAGTCCCACGACATCACCGCCTCCGTCACGCGGGCCGGCGCCCGGGTGCTGCGCGGCCGCGGACGGCTCGACGGCCGTCAGGCCGTGGACGGATCCCGCCAGGTGATCGTCACGGCCGCCGACGGCAGCGAGGAGACCCTCACCGCCGACGCGGTCCTGATCGCCACCGGCGGCCACCCGCGCGAGATCCCGGACGCCCTGCCCGACGGCGAGCGCATCCTCAACTGGACGCAGGTGTACGACCTCACCGAGCTCCCCGAGGAGCTCATCGTGGTCGGTTCCGGTGTCACCGGCGCCGAGTTCGCGGGCGCCTACCAGGCGCTCGGCTCGCGCGTCACGCTCGTCTCGTCCCGCGACCGGGTGCTGCCCGGCGAGGACCCGGACGCCGCCGCCGTCCTGGAGGACGTCTTCCGGCGCCGCGGCATGAACGTGATGGCCCGCTCCCGCGCGGCCTCCGCCAAGCGGGTCGGCGACCGCGTCGAGGTCACCCTCGCCGACGGCCGGGTCATCTCCGGCACCCACTGCCTGATGGCGGTCGGCGCCGTCCCCAACACCGAGGGCATGGGCCTGGAGGAGGCCGGCGTACGGCTCAGGGACTCCGGCCACATCCGGACCGACCGGGTCTCGCGCACCTCGGCACCGGGCGTCTACGCCGCCGGTGACGTCACCGGCGTGTTCGCGCTCGCCTCGGTCGCGGCCATGCAGGGCCGCATCGCCATGTACCACTTCCTCGGCGACGCGGTGACCCCGCTCAACCTCAAGACCGTCTCCGCGAACGTCTTCACCGACCCCGAGATCGCCACGGTCGGTTACACCCAGGCCGACGTCGACGCCGGGAAGATCGACGCCCGGGTCGTGAAGCTGCCGCTGCTGCGCAACCCGCGCGCCAAGATGCAGGGCATCCGGGACGGCTTCGTGAAGATCTTCTGCCGTCCGGGCACGGGCATCGTGGTCGGCGGCGTGGTCGTCGCCCCGCGCGCCAGTGAACTGATCCACCCGATCTCGATCGCGGTCGACAACAATCTGACCGTCGAACAGATCGCAAACGCTTTCACCGTGTACCCGTCGCTGTCGGGCTCGATCGCCGAGGTGGCACGGCAGTTGCACACCCGGAAGACGACCGCCGAGGCGTAACGCCCCCCGGTCACCGGGACAACACCCGGCAACCCCCGGCAAGTCGGGACATCGACCGGTCGAGGCCGATCGTCGTACGTACACGGACGGGGCCGCCCATACCACTTGGCGGCCCCGTCTGTTCGCATCTTCTCGTATTCGGTGCATACGGCTGCAAACACCCGCGTGCTGGGGTTACTGTCAGTTTCGTGTTCGCTGCAGAACGTCGCCAGTTGATCCTCGAAATGGTGCGCGCCAACGGGGCGGTATCGCTCCGTGAGCTCGCCCGCGTCGTCCAGACCTCCGAAGTGACCGTACGGCGTGACGTGCGGGCCCTGGAGGCCGAAGGACTCCTCGACCGCCGGCACGGCGGTGCGGTACTGCCGGGCGGTTTTACGCGAGAGTCCGGTTTCCCGCAGAAATCCCATCTCGCGACCGCGGAGAAGACGGCCATCGCCGACGCCGCCGCGGCCCTCGTCGAAGAGGGCGAGGCCATCGTCGTCGGCGCCGGGACGACCACGCAGGAGCTGGCCCGCCGGCTCGCCCGCGTCCCCGGCCTGACCGTCGTCACCAACTCCCTGCTGGTGGCGCAGGCGCTCGCGCACGCCAACCGCGTCGAGGTCGTCATGACCGGCGGCACCCTGCGCGGCTCCAACTATGCGCTGGTGGGCAGCGGGGCCGAGCAGTCCCTCCAGGGGCTGCGGGTCTCGCGGGCGTTCCTGTCCGGGAGCGGCCTGACCGCCGAGCGGGGCCTGTCCACGTCCAACATGCTGTCGGCGAGCGTCGACCGGGCGCTGGTGCAGGCGGCGGCGGAGATCGTGGTGCTGGCCGACCACACGAAGCTCGGCACGGACACGATGTTCCAGACCGTGCCGACGGACGTGATCACGCGGCTGGTCACCGACGAGCCGCCCGCCCATGACGAGCGCGCCGCCACGGAGCTCCAGGCCCTCGCGGACCAGGGCGTCCAGCTCACGGTCGCGAGCTCCGGCTCCGCCGGAGCCTCGGACGCCTCCCCGCCGGGCCGCCCGCCGCGCCGGGACGTGCCCCTGCCGGGCCAGCGCGGCGCCCGGCACCCGGGCGGCCCCCTGCGCTCGGCCACGTCGGCCTCCCTGTCCGCGGACGACCGCGCCGCGGAGCGCGGCGCCCGGGTGGCGGACCTGCGGCGCCGCTGAGCGCGCGGGGCAAGCCCCCGCACGCGGTTACGCCTTCAGGCCGCGCAGCGTCAGCCGCAGCAGGCGGTCCGCCAGCTCCGGATCGTCCGGGGACTGCTCCGCCGCCAGGGCGATCGCGTTCGTCAGCTGCATCAGGTCGTCGATCGAGACGCCCTCCCGTACGGAGCCGCTGCTCACGGCCCGGTCCAGCAGGCGGGCGCCCGCCTGGCGCAGCGGCACGTTGCACTCCGACAGCGCCGAACTCCGGTCGTGCGACGCCGACATGAGCGCACTCGCCAGGCCGCGGTACTCGCCCGCGTGCGTGATGATGGCGCGCAGCCAGACGACCAGCGCCTCGCACGGCTGCTCGGCGTCGGCGAGCTGCCGTGAGCGCTCCAGCAACGCGCCCAGCGCCTCCTGGAAGACCGCGCCCATCAGCGCGTGCCGGTTCGGGAAGTGCCGGTACAGCGTGCCGATACCCACCCCCGCTCGGCGCGCGATGTCCTCCAGCGACGCGTCGGTGCCGTGCTCGGCGAAGGCGGAGCGCGCCTCCGACAGCAGTCGCCCGTAGTTACGGCGCGCGTCCGCCCGCATGGGGCGCGCCGAGCCCGGTGGCGTACCCGGTGCCGTGCCCGCTGCCGTACTGGTCGTCATGGCGCCTCCTCCCTGCTCCGCCGTGTGTCTCCAGCATGCCATCGCCCAGCCGGAGGCCCTCTCCGCATGCGGAAGGGGCCCGCCGGTCACGACCGGCAGGCCCCTTCGCAGGAAGACGTACGGACGTCAGTCCTTGATTTCGCAGATGGGGGCGCCGGAGGTGAGGGAGGCGCCGACTTCGGCGGTCAGGCCCTTGATGGTGCCCGCGCGGTGGGCGTTGA
>NZ_JBEZAQ010000038.1:0-10494 GCF_040646655.1 Streptomyces sp. NPDC045431 | reverse complement strand
CCGGTCATCCGCAGTTCGACCACGCCGGAGCGGATCTCGCGGGCGGTGACGTTCTGCATGACGAATGAGTGCCTCAGCCGGTCCGAGGCGGCGGAGAAGTCGAACGCGTCCTGCCCGGGCCGCAGCTTCACCCGCAGCACCAGACCGGTGCGCGTCGGACGGAGCCGGAGGATCCGGGGTGCCCGGGGCTCTGGGACCGGCCGGTTGGTCATCCGGGCGACCGAGAGGCGGAAGCGGGACGGCGGGACGGTCAGCCCGCACGCGTCCATGACCGAGGAGTACCGGACCAGGAGCCGCACGACGGCGGTCGCGATGCCGAAGGTCATCCAGTACCAGGCCGGACGCTGCCACCGCAGCAGCAGCGCAACCGTGGCGACCAGCGCCAGCGTGCCGGTTAAGGCGGTCGCGTTCATGGTCAGGAACCGACCGTGAGAGCGACCGCGCGGAACGAGATGCCGTGCCGGGCCTGACCGTTGAAGTTGTTCTCCCAGTCCCGCGCCTTCAGCCCGATCACCGACACCGGCATGCCGGGCGCCAGACCGTCGGGGAGCCCGGTCTCCGGAACGGTCACCTGGTAGAGGTTGCCCTCCCCCTCGTCGGAGATCAGCAGGCCCACCGTGGACAGACCAGCACCGGTCTCCCGGTCCATGGCGCGCTCACCGGTCTGCTTGCTGACGAGCTTCGGGGCGGGGGCCGTGGCCACGAACACCACGGCGGTCGAAAGGTCGATCTTGAAGGACGGCATGTCCACTCTCCCGGTAAGGGGGCTTAACAGCCCGAGCGTCGAGACCCACTCCGTTAAGGGGGGGGTTACCACCCAAGATGCATGCGACTGGTGCGACGTGTCAACCCCCCTTAGCATGTTGGGTATGAAGACAGTCCCCCGTCCGGTTCCGCGAGGTGCTCGCCGTGATTGATGAAGTGCGGCGCGTTGCCGCTATGCAAGATCACGCGCTCCGCGTGAAGGCCGCCGTGGACCTGATGGGGGAGCTCCAGGCCGCCGTTGTCGAGACCTCGCGCATGCGCAAGGAGAGCATTGCTTGGCTTCGTGATCACGGGCACTCGATGGCGGACGTAGCGAAGCTGATGGGCGTCAGCCGGGCACGCGTGGCCCAGCTCCGTGACGCCGGCCCGCCGCCGGAGCGAGTGTTTCTCGGCACCGGTCCCGTCCAGGTACTTGTCCCCATGCGGCCGGGCGAGCGGGAGTATGTGGCGCTCGAGGACAGCTCCACGGGCCAGAAGCTGGTGGCGTTGGCTCATCAGCTTCAGCTCGAAGGAGACCTGGGGTACATCTCGACGTCGGGCGAGATCGACCTGAACCGCGAAGACCTCATCGTTGTCTGCGGCCCCAAGACATCCCTAGTGACCGCGGCCGCCCTCCAGGCCGACCCCCGCCTCTCGTTCGAGACGCTGCCGGATGGCCGGTGGGCCCTGATCGAGATGGACAGCGGCAAGACGTACTCCTCGCCGAGCGATGACCCTGACAGCCCCACCCCTTCGGATGTGGCGTACTTGGGCAGGCTCCCGAGGCCCGACGGGCAGGGGACCTTCCTGCTGATCGCTGGTGTGCACGCGGTCGGCTCACTGGGAGTCGCGCACTTCCTCACGGAGCACCTGGCAGACCTCTACCAGCAGGCCGGAACGGCCGAGTTCTCGATGGTCATCGGTTGTGACTACGAGCAGGGAACCAAGGCGATCACAGACAGCCGCGCGATCAGTGAGTTGCTTCTGCACGAGGTGAGCTGACGTGGATGTCGCCCTGTCCAGCACCCCCCGGCCTGGGGGGCCCAACGAGGACTTCGCCATCGGCAGCGCCGAGTGCGTCGTGGTGCTGGACGGTGCCGGGATGCCAAAAGGACTGTCCACCGGATGCATCCACGGCGTGGCTTGGTTCGTCCAGAGGCTGGGCAACTCGCTGCACAGGGAGGCCACCGAAAGCCGACGGGACTTGACTCACTGCCTCGCTACCGCCATTGAGCGGACAGCGGATCTGCACCGGGGGACCTGCGATGCGGACAGTCCGTTTTCCCCGTCAGCCATGGTCGCCGTACTTCGAGTCCAGGACGAGCAGGCAGAATGGCTAGTGCTGGGAGACGGCTCTCTCGTCCTCGACGAAGGGCAAAAGCCCTTGGTCGTCACTGATCAGCGACTGAAAGCGGTGGCAAGCGAGAAGCGAGCCGCATTGCGCGCGGCCACGCCGGGGTCGCAGGAGGAACGGGCAACGCACACGTCGTTGGTCGAGGAAGAACGGGCACTGCGTAACCGGCCGGGTGGCTTTTGGGTGGCTGCTGCGGAGCCCGAAGCTGCGGCCGAGGCTCTGACGGGCGCCATGCCGCTCGCACACCTGAGACGGGCGGCGCTTCTCACTGACGGCTCAGCCCGGTTCGTCGACACCTTCGCTTTTGGCGACTGGGCAGACTGCCTCGACGTCCTGGAACAGCACGGCCCAGCTTCTCTCATCCGCCGAGTCCGCCACGCCGAACTGAGCGACCCAGACCGTGAGCGATGGCCCCGCTCCAAAGGGCACGACGATGCAACGGTGATCTTCGCTCGCTTCTAGGGCGAGCTGTTACAGGTTTCTCTACCTCATCAAGCACCCGGCTGCGCTGCCGCTCCGCCGGGCGGGCTTCCCGGCTCCGCTCGGGGCGTCGCTCCTGCCTTCGGCCCGCTCCGCCCCCGCTGCGCCGACGCCCGCCCCTGCAAGACGGGATAGGCCCAAAGGCATGAGTCGAGCCCCAACGGCCCCGCGGTTCCATCTGTCACCGACATGCCTCCGGCGGGGGCCTCAGGCTCCGGGATGGCGGGGGCGCCCTACGCGGGTGCCGGCCGGTGGGGTGTGGCGGTGGGGAACTCCCAACCCGTCTGCCGTCGACCCAGGACAAGCCGAGCAGACACGGCACCGGGCGTCCAGGTCGTTCGTACAGTGGCGCGCTCCACCTGGACGCCCGGCACCGCGCCCGCTCCACGTATGTGTGGGTCGACGGCAGACGGGATGGGAGTTGAGGTAAGTGGTGTGCTGGCGTCGCCTGTTGGCTACGCTCGCGTCATGGCATGGCATGAAAAGCACTCTTTTCGCGACTGTCCTTGGTGTGGCCTTACCAATACGCGCCTGCTCACGAGGAGCCACAGCATCGGGCTTTTGAACCGAAACGGCCACTCCAGGTTCTGGGCGGTGCTTGGGTGTCCCAGCTGCGGAGGGGCCATGCTTATCGAGCACAGTGGCCCTAGCACCCAAGAGGCTCTGGCTATGGAAGTGGTTCCGAAGGGGCCGGACGCCGAGGCCGTGATCAATCACCTGCCCGAGGATGTCGAGCGCTACTACTCGGATGCCATCCGAGTACTGGGTGTAGGTGTACCTGACGCGGCTGCAGTGCAGCTGCGGAGAACGCTGGAGGCTGCCGCCGCTCACTTTTCCATTAAGGAAAAAGTCCTCATGAGGAGCATCGAGAAGCTCATCTCTGACGGCCATGTCACGCAGAGCTTTGGGCCGGTGTTGCATCACATTCGAGCCATCGGGAATGTTGGGGCTCATGCAAGCGACGAGCGAGTCGATCACGAGATGGCACAGCGGGCACTGCGCTTCACAACTCAGCTACTGCGCAACCTCTTCGAAGTACCTGGAGAGCTGGAGGCGCTGAACGCCAAGCCGATCGAGCGGCCGATTGAGCCGCTCCCTCCGGCTCCTGGCGGTGCGCCAGCCTGACTCACGTGCCACAACCGTGCCAGTTCGGGCGGGGAATCACGGGGAACGAAGGGCATTTGACGGCTCATGGGCCGGGTACTAGCGCTGCGTACATCGGAGCAGGTCAGGAGACATATACCCCCTCCCTCTCTTGTAAAGAGGTCGTTGGCCTCTCCGCTTGCGGCCAGCAACGGTCGACCGGCGGCCGCTTAGCCATGTGCCCCACTGTGCTCCCGTGTGCGCCTTCCTAGCTCGCACTGCTGGAGAGACGCTGCCAGGGTCCGTGCGGACTCTCGGGAGGGAGAGGGCGTGACCCAGCCGAAGTGTGGGGCTCCGAAGAAGAGCGGGGGCCGGTGCACGAGGCCGGCTGTCGTGGGCAGCGGTCAGTGCTACCAACATCAGGGAGAGTGGACAGCCCGAGCACAGGCGGACCGAAAGAAGAAGGAAGCCGAAGCGAAGAAGAAGGAGCTTCGGAAGAAGAAGCGATCCTGGTGGTGACCGGCGGCTGACATCAACGGCTGACATCAACGGCGGCGGATGCGGAAGGTCGGAGACGGTCGGTAGTGGCAGCACAGCCTTCGGCTGTTGGATGCGGACGGCCAGGCCGGTCGAACTCCTAAAGCGGGTGTCGCAGGTTCGAATCCTGCCGGGGGCACAAGGGAAAAGGCCACCTACCGATCTTGGTAGGTGGCCTTTGACATCTACGTCTGACATCAACGGCGGCGGTCACTCACGACCGGGCCGCCTCTTGAGCAGCCGGTCCATGTGACTGATGGCCTCGCGCTGGGTGTCCTGGACGACGTGCGTGTAGACGTCCATGGTGATGCTGATCTGGCTGTGCCCGAGGATCTCCATCACGACGCGAGGAGCGACCCCGGCGGCGGTGAGCAGCGTGGCGCAGCCGTGCCGGGCGTCGTGCAGCCGGATGACGCGGAGGCCGGCGGAGGCGGCGACGCGGGTGAAGGAGCGGTACACGTTGCGGGGCTCGACGGGCCGACCGCTCGCCGTGGTGAAGACGTAGCCGCCGTCCTGCCACGTCTCCCCTGCCTTGGCCCGCTGATCGCTCTGCCGCATCCGATGCCAGCGGAGGGGTGCGATGCACATGGCGGGGAGCGGTACTGCACGCCGGCGACGCCCCTTGGGATCGTCGTCGTACAGGACGCCCCGGCGGCGCTGGGTCTGTTGCCGGACGTACAACACACGCTTGTCGAGGTCCACGTCCGTCCAGCGCAGGCCGACGAGTTCGCCCCGACGGAGGCCCATGGCGATGGCGAGAACGAAGGCCGAGTACAGCGGGTCCCGGCGAGCGGCGGCGAGGAAGTCGAGCGTCTCGTCCAGTGACCAGGGGCTGAGTTCCCGCGCCTTGGCCCGGGGCGGCTCGACGAGGGTGGCCACGTTTCGCGTGATGAGCTCCTCACGGCAGGCGGCGGTGAGAGCTGTACGCAGGACCCGGTGGGACTCCTTGGCCGTCGCGGCGGTGGTCTTGTTCTCCAGCTGCACGAGGAAGCGCCGGACGTCGGCGACGCCGAGAGACTCAAGTCGCTTGGTGCCAACCATCGGGATGAGGTACAGGCGGACGTGCGCCTCGTACTTGTCGTAAGTGCTGAGCTTGCGGCGCGGCTTGATGACGTTGTCGAGCCAGTAAGGCAGCCACTCGGAGAGCTTCGCGGACCGGGTGGGGACGGGGATGCCGTTGGCGGCCTTGTCGAGGAGCGCGCGGCGCTTGGTGTCGCACTCGGCCCAGGTCTGGCCGTACGCGAACTTCCTGGCCCTCGTGCCGTCAGGCTGGAGTACGTAGACGGCGGCTTGATAGCGGCCGTCCTTCCGCTGGGTGATGGTGCCGGCCCCGTTGGGGTTGCGCTTGCGCTGGGTCGCCATCAGACGGCCTCCTCGATCTGATTGACGATGAAGTCCCGGACGGCGTCGGCGGGGATGCGGCGAGACCGACCGATCGTGATCGAGGTCAGCCGTCGAGAGCGGATCAGGTCGTAGACCGTGGAGCGTCCGAGCTTGAGCCGTGCCATGACCTCGGTGACGGTCAGCAATTCCGCAGTGACGGTGCTCATCCCAGCTCCCCTTCCAGTTCGGCCAGTTCGGTTCGGATCTCGCGGGCGTGTTCGCGGTTGTGCTGGATGTCGCGGCGGATGTTGGCGGCGAGCCAGGACTCTCCCGGGGTGGCGCCGTGGCCGGCGTAGCTCCAGTGGGCGACGACGAGGATGGTGGCTTCGGGGTTGTCGTCGGGGTCCGGGAGGCCGAGGGCGGTGCGTTGTTGGGCGGCGCGGTAATCGGCGCGGACCTGGCGTAAGGCGCCGAGGGTGGTGGAGTAGCGGCGGGACTTGGTGGAGAAGTGCCCGCGGAAGCCGAGCATGTGAGCCCAGGCCCTCAGGCGCCGGTCCGGGTAGGCCGGGTCGAGGTCCATGCAGGCTTCCATGAGGCGCCGGGGGTGGTCCGGGACGTCGAGGAGGATCAGGGCTTCCTTGTTGCCCACTCGCTGGTCCACGGACCCGGTGGTCTCGGCGGCTTTGGTGGCGTACTTGGCGACGTAGGCGGCGACGGCCTGTTCGGTGAGGTCTTCGCCCTGGCCGAAGGCGCCGATGGGCTGGACGTCGAGCTGGCTCCCCCATGTCAGCTTCACGTCCTGGTCCACGCCGTACTCGGGGGCGGCGGGCACGACGACTTGGACGCGGGCGGCGGCGGCCCGGATGGCGTCGGTCAGGAGGTCGAGGGTGGCCCAGGCCGGGGGCGGGGTCTCTGGGCCGGCCGGTCCGTCGAAGCGGATCACTGCGTGAAAGTGCACGGCGCCGCGCTTCTGGTACTCGGCGACCTTGCCGAAGGAGACGCGGGACTGCTCGCGGGCAGCTGTCTGTGTGAGGCCGGCGCGGGCGGCGATTTCGCGGCGGAGGTAGATCGTGAAGTACCGCCATAGCTCGGAAGCGTGGTTGTTCCACAGCACCGCCGCGGCGTAGTCGTAGCTATCGGGGTTGAGTGGGGTGCCGAGTTCGGGCGCGTCCTCCTGGTGCTGCTTTCCGCAGCGGCACGGCCGGGTGCCGGGCCGGTTGTGGACCGGGCCGAAGGACGGGGCGGTCAGGGTGGCGAAGACGCGGGGGTGGTCGCGGATGGTGTCGGGGGTGCCCTTGTCGGGGTTGCCGATGAGTCCGGCGCGGATCAGGTGGTAGGTGTCGCCGGCGTAGGTCCAGGCGCAGGCGGGGCAGCGGGAGGCGCGGCGGTTGCCGCAGGCGACCCGCAGGACGCCGCCGGGTTCGGTGTCGGTGTTGTAGGCGTGGAGCACGGTCTTCGTGTTCGGGTCGAGGAGCTTGGTGCCGCCGGAGAGGCGGATGGGGGCGGAGCATCCTCCGGTGCGGCGGATCTGTTCGGTGAGGCGGTCGAAGCCGGGGGCCCCGGCCACCCGGAGCAGGTCGCTCAGGGTGGCCGGGTCCAGGCCCGCCGCAGTGAGGGCGGTGTCGGTCAAGGTGGTCACTTCCCGGCGCGGACGAGGACGGCGCGGGTGGTGCGGGTGCCGGTGCCCTTGCAGGCCGGGCAGGAGGCGGGAAGGGTGCGGCGCTGCCCGTCGGGGGTGCCGCTGCCGGTGGTGATGTGGACGATGGGGAAGCCGTCGCAGTGGGAGCAGACGCGCGGGGTCGAGGGCTGGGGCATCATGGGTTTTCCCTTTCGGGTCCGTTGGATCGGGGAAGGGTTAAGGCGCCCGGGGCGGCGGAAGTTTGGCGACCGAGGCCGCTCCGGGGGCCGCTCAGTGTGTGTTGCGCCTGCCGTGGCCCTTGGCCGCGTACATCGCCGCGTCAGCCATGGACAGGGCGTCGGTGAGGGTCGGGACCGGCAGCTGCTCGGAGGCGCAGTGGCCGACCGAGGCAGAGACCCGCAGCACGTGCCCGTCGTGGGTGACCGGGGTGTCCAATGCGGACCAGAGGTCGGACAGGTTGGCGGCGCCGAGGTTGGTGATGACGGCCGCGAACTCGTCTCCCCCGAGGCGTGCGGCAATGCCGTCGCGTCCGCACCAGTTGCTCAGCCTCTGTGCGGTGGCGGTGAGGACCGCGTCTCCGGCCGCGTGGCCGTGGGTGTCGTTGATGGCCTTGAAGTCGTCCAGGTCGACCAGGAGCACGAGCGCACCCGGGTGCCTGGCGATGAGACGTTCGGCGCGGGCGGTCCATCCGGCGCGGGTGTGCAGGCCGGTCAGAGGGTCGCGGCGGGCGGTGGCAAGGCGGCGCCAGAGCAGTCCGCCGTGCAGGGCCCACCCGAGGGCCGGTAAGCCCGCGGCTGCGATCGTGTACGTGTCCATGAGGGTCACCGGCCCTTCTGCATGTCGCGGACGAGTAGCCGCAGGACGACCGCGATCAGGGCGACGGAGACGCCGGTGATGGCGACCGCCAGGAGCAGCGAGACCAGGACGGTGCCGACGACCAGGACCACCGCGCCACCGCCGGCGGCGAGGGCGATCGCGCTGCCGGGGGTGAGCTGGACCGTGGAGCCGGGTGCGACCGGTACCGGGGCGGGGGTGTGGTCGTGGTTGCAGGCCATCCGCTGGGCGTCGGTCGTGGCAGTGGGCTGGAGGAGCGGGGTGACTGTGCCGGTCGGGAGCGGGTTGACCGGGACGCGCGGTCGGAGCATGACGCTTCTCCCTACTGGTAGATGGTGTTGTCGATGAGCGGGGCGACGAGACTGTCGGCGAGGAGGTAGCCGCCGAGGAGGATTACGACGACGAGCCACCAGGGCGGGCGGATGAGCTTGATGCCGAGGTAGCCGACGACGATCAGGGCGAGCCAGAGCGGGACGTCCATGACGCGGGTCTCCTTGACGGTTAGCGGGGCTGGCAGCGGTGGGTGCGGGCGGCGAGCTGGGCGGCGGACTGGTTGGAGTAGTCGGCCGACCAGCCGCAGTCATCTGCGGTGCAGGCGGCTACGTGTTTGGTCCGTCCGTGGCGGTCGCGGTGGGTGCCGATCTGCACGGGTCCGATCCGCATCACGGAGTGGAAGCGGTCGTGAGCGGGCATGAGGTCACCTCCTTCAGGCGAGTTGGGCGGCGATGGCGGCGGCCATCACGGGCGGGACCCCGAGTCGGGCGCGCAGGGTGTCGGCGTCGATCGGCGAGCCGGTACGGCTCTGGTGGTCGTCGGCGACCCTCCGGGCGTGGGCGACCAGCGCCGGCGGAACAGCCACAGCGGGTGGGGCGGCGATGGGCTCGGGTGCCGGGTCGGGCTTGACGGTGGGCAGCACGGGCGGTGATTCCGGCTCAGGCTCCGCGGGGATCTTCCGCTCGACGACCGTGTTCCCGGCGGGCGCCTCAGGTGTGACCGTCGGCGTCGGGGTGTGGACCAGGAGGGTGCCGCCGAGGAACGCAAGCGCCGGCCATCCGGCGACCAGGATGCGCAGCCAGTCCGGGACATGGCCGAGGTCGAGGAGTCCGGCGGTGGCGACGTTCGCGCCGAGTGAGGCGGTCAGGGCGACGGTGAACCAGGTCCAGGCCGAGCGAGCAGAGGCGCCGGCGGCCCGCAAGGTGCGAAGGCGACGCCACGCGGCGACCAACAGAAGGTCGACGGAGACGGGGTAAGCCCACGCCTTCCAGCCGGTCTGTCCGGCTGCTGCGGCCAGGTCGTGCAGGTGGGCGAAGGACAGGGCACCGGCGATCACGGCCTGTACGAGGACGGCGTCCGGTCGCAGCGTGGGGCGCATCGCGGGTCCTCCTTCCGGTTTCGGGCATGGGTGGGGTAGGGACGTGGCGTGAGGCGGTCGCGCCAACCGATGCATGGGGGTGTGTCAGGCGAGCGCGGGAGCCGTATCGGCTGCCGTGGCGGGCACCTTGACCAGGCTCGGCAGGACGGGCCGGAAGGCGTCCAGCGCCGGGATCTCCGGGGTTCGGTGGGCCTGGGCGTTCGCGATGTTCACGGCCCGCCGGAGCGTGAGGTGCGGCGTGCGGATGCGGACCCAGCCGCCGGAGGAGTCACCGGCCACCGCGGTGCCGGGGCGGTCGGTACGGATCTGGATCGTGGCGAGGACGGCGTCCGGGGAGACGTCGCCGAAGGCCATGTTCGCCGAGGTCTCGTCGTTGACGCGGTGTGCAGTACGGCCGGTGAGCTGGGCGCGGAGCATGGTGATGCCCTTGCCGAGTTCGGAGCCGAAGCGCTGCCCGCAGATCTCCAGATAGATGCCGGCCGCGCGGCCGAGCTGGGCGAGGCGGACCAGGGCGGTGATGATCCGGTCCCGGCGCTTCTCTTCGTCCTTCGACGCGAACAGGGCGAGTTCGGCCACCTCGTCGACTACGAGGACGATCGGGGTGGGGCGCAGGTGGTCGGGCAGGTCCCAGATGTCGGCGGTGATCTCGGCGTCCGGGACGTCGGCGCTGAGCCGCTGTTCGCGGCGGATGAGTTGGTAGACGTCCGCCATGTGCTCGACGAGCGCATCCAGTAGCTCGGCGGCGGTGTCGGGGTTGTCGGCGAGAGCGGTGAACCGGCGTGCGAGTGGAGCGAGTTCGACGCCCTGCTTGCAGTCGATGCCGACCAGGGCGACATCCTGCGTGGCGAGGCCGGCGACGAGGTTGCGCTGGTAGACGGACTTGCCGGACTGGGTGGCGCCGACGTTCAGCGCGTGCGGGCTCTGGCGGTAGTCGCGGTAGAAGACCTCTCCGTCCTCCCGCATGGCGACCGGAACCCGCATCACACCAGCACCGGTCAGGGCGGGCATCTGAACGCGCTTGAGGACGTCGTAGCCGGTCATCCGCAGTTCGACCACGCCGGAGCGGATCTCGCGGGCGGTGACGTTCTGCATGACGAATGAGTGCCTCAGCCGGTCCGAGGCGGCGGA
>NZ_JBEZAQ010000037.1:0-16270 GCF_040646655.1 Streptomyces sp. NPDC045431 | reverse complement strand
CTGCAGGGGGGACCCTGTGGGAGAGTAGGACGCCGCCGAACAATTTTTGGGGAAAGCCCCGCACCTTCTGGTGCGGGGCTTTTCTGCGTTCCGGGCCCGTCCGAGGGTTCGTCCGAGAGTGCGTCAGGACGGTTGCCGCCTCGTGCAGTTGGTGACTCGCGTGCGTCGGGCCGGTTATGCGAATCCGCTCGTTCGGGGTATGCTTTCTCTCGTTGCGGCGGGGAAAACCCCGAAGCGACAAGCCGGCCCCTATAGCTCAGTCGGCAGAGCGTCTCCATGGTAAGGAGAAGGTCAACGGTTCGATTCCGTTTGGGGGCTCTGACGAAGAAGGCCCCCCGCCACGTGGCGGGGGGCCTTCTTCATGTTCGGGGTTGCCACCACGGGTCAGTCCGTGTGCGGCTCCGGGACGCGCATCGCGAGAATCGCCATGTCGTCGGAGGCCGGTTCCGCGGCGAAGCGTTCGACCGCGCGCATCACGCGGGCGGTGACCGCGCCGGCCGTCAGGCCCGTACAGGTGTGGAGGACGTCCATCAGGCCGTCGTCGCCGAGCATGCGGGAGCCTTCGCGGCGCTCGGTGACACCGTCCGTGACGCACAGCAGGACGTCGCCCGGGTCGAGCGTGACGGTCTGCTCGTACAGCTCCAGGTCCTCCATGACGCCGAGGAGCGGCTGCGGGTCGGCGGCCGGTTCGACGGTGCCGTCCTGGCGCAGGCGCAGCGGGAGGGGGTGGCCGGCGCAGACGACCTTGAGGAGGGCGCTGCCGTCCTCCTGGGGCCACAGCTCGCCGTAGAGCAGCGTCAGGAAGCGACTGCGGGCGCCCTCGTCGAGGATCGCGGCGTTCAGGCGCTCCAGGACCGCCGGGCCGCCGAAGCCCTCGCGGGCCAGCAGGCGCAGGGCGTGGCGGGCCAGCCCCGTGACGGCCGCGGCCTCCGGGCCCGTACCGCAGACGTCGCCGATGGCGAAGCCGTACGCGTTGTCCCGGATCGGGAAGAGGTCGTAGAAGTCGCCGCCGACCTCGTTGCCCTCGCCGGCCGCGCGGTAGATGACGTCGACCTCGACGCCCGGCACCTGGGGGAGGCCCGGGGGCAGCAGGCTGCGCTGGAGGGACTGGCTGATCGCCGTGCGCTCCGAGTACAGGCGGGCGTTGTCGAGGGCGAGGGCGGCCCGGCGGGAGAGGTCCTCGGCGAGCTCCAGGATCTCCTGGCGGAAGTGGTCGTCGGAGGGCTTGCCCAGAGTGAGCATGCCGATCACGCGGTTGCGGGCGACCAGGGGCAGGACCACCGTCTCGCCGCCGACCGCCGCGGCTGTCGCCAGCGTCGTACCGATGCCGGAGGACAGCGGTGCGGAGCCGTAGCCGATCTCGCGCATGGAGGTGCGCAGGGCGGCCTGGTGGGCGGCCTCGGAGGGGGCGGACCACACCCGGGCGCCGGGCGACGGGACGGGCTCCGGCGGGGGGATCTTGGAGAGGAGGGCCTTGAGGCCGTCGATGCGGTCCTCGTCCTCGTGGAGGACGTAGGAGAGGTACGGGTCCGAGGACTGGTCCGCGATCGTGTAGACGGCGCACCAGGTGGCCAGGGTCGGAACGGTCATCTGGGCCATCAGGGCCAGGGTCTGGTCCCGGTCCAGGGTGCCGGCGAGCAGATCGGAGGCCTCGACGAGGAAGCTGAGGGAGCCGCGGCGCAGGCGTTCGAGCTCGCCGAGGCGGGCCGACTCGACGGCCAGGGCGATGCGGTCGGCGGCGAACTGGAGGCGCAGCGCCTCCTCGTTCGAGTAGCGGCCGGAGGCCTCGGCGGCGACGCCCAGGGAGCCGGTCAGGCGGCCCTCGACCTTGAGCGGGACGGTGACGACCGAGCGCATGCCGGTGCCGTTGAGGAGCGGTACGGCGCCGGGGACGGCGGCGAGGTCCTCGTGGACGGCGGGCATGCGGGCCGAGGAGTAGCGGCCGGTACCGGACTCGACGGGGACGCGGGCGAAGCGCTGACGGGCGGAGGGCAGGCCCGTGGTGGCGCGTACCTCCAGCTCGGTCTCGTCGTCGGTGGCCAGCAGCAGGAAGGCGGCGTCGCCGTCGAGCATGTCGCGGGCGCGCTCCACGGTGCGCTGGAGCAGGCCGTCGAGGTCGTCGGGGGCGGGGGAGCCGATGAAGACCTCGAACGGGTCGGAGCTGCGGCCCTCGTTGTTGGAGTCGACGGGGGTGCGGGGGGGCGACTGGAGCACGGCCCGTTCGTAGTCGCGCACCAGGAGGCAGACGGTGGAGGGCTCGCCCTGGGTGTCGCGGACCCGCAGGTGGGAGGCGTACACGGGGATCACGCGCCCGTCGGCGCCGCGGACTCCGTAGCTGCCCTCCCAGCGGGACAGCCGCAGGGCCTCGGCGAGGCCGGTGCCGATGCCGGGGGTGTGGGGCCAGGCGGCGAGGTCACCGAGCGGTTTGCCGACGACCTGGTCGGCGGCGTATCCGAAGAGGTGCTCGGCGTCTTCGTTCCAGGCGGCGATGGCGCCCTTGCGGTCGATCTGCGCGACGGCGACGCGGACCCGTTCGTCCGCGACCGGGAGCAGGTCGGTGGGGAGGGCCGGGCCGGCGGAGCGGGTGCCCACGGGCCGCTCGGGCAGGTCCAGCTGGAACCAGACCTGCTTCTGGGTGGGGGAGTACTCGACGCCCCAGCGGGAGGCGAGGGCGGCACACAGCAGCAGTCCGCGGCCGTTCTCGCTGTCCGGGTTCAGGTCGTAGCGGCCGGTGCCCTGGAGGGGGACCTCGCGCTCCGGGTAGCGGTCGGCGACCTCCACGCGGACGCCCTGCTCCGTGCGCAGGCACAGGACGTCGGCGGCGGTGCCGGCGTGGACGATCGCATTGGTGACGAGTTCGCTGGTCAGGACGACGGCGTCGTCCACGACATCGGTGTATCCCCAGCCCTGGAGGGTGTCCCGGACGAAGGCCCGCGCGGTCGCGACGGACCGCCCCACAGGTTCGAAAGTGGCAGCCGCCCGAGCGGTGATCACAGAACTCCTCGTACGCGTCTCGACGCCCGGCTCAGCCATGATGCGGCTCTGCCCCTCCCCGGTGCCCGGTGGTCCTACTGTGCCGCACCGCCCCCGCCGGGCGGACCGGGGCGGTTGGACAGCCGCATGCCAGGTTACTTACCTTCGCTGTCCGGGCGGATGGTGGTCACCACCGTTTCCGTCCCCCGAGGGCGGGGACGTTATGCGAAGCTGCCGAACTGTTATGGCCTCGATCGTTCGTGGTGAAACACTGGGAAGGCTCCCAGTAACAGCCGGAGGAGCAACGCCCGGGCAGTATTGCCGAGCGGTACGGTCAACCCCTGCGGGAGGGACACGGTGGAGTCTGGCGTGACGGCGCGGGGCGGCAGCACGCGCACGAAGGGCGGGCGGTCCCGGAGCAGTGGGACGGTCGAGGTGGACGCCGCCGCCCTGGAGCGGCTGCTCACGGCACTGGCGTCGATGCGGGACGGCAATTTCCGCAAGCGCCTGACGGTGACGGGCGACGGCATGATGGCGGAGATCGCCGCCGTCTTCAACGAGGTCGCCGACCGGAAGCTGCATCTGACCGGCGAGCTGCAGCGGGTGCGGCGCATGGTCGGGCGCGAGGGCAAGCTGTCCGAGCGCCTGGAGGTCGGGGCCAGCGAGGGCGCGTGGGCGCAGGCCATCGAGGCGGCGAACGCCCTGGTGGACGATCTGACGCGGCCGGTGTCGGAGGTCGGACGGGTGCTCTCCGCGGTCGCCGAGGGTGACCTGGAGCAGCGGATGGAGCTGCGCTCGGAGGGGCTGGACGGGACCGTGCGGCCGCTGCGCGGGGAGTTCCTCAAGGTCGCCCGTACGGTCAACAACCTGGTCGACCAGCTGTCCGCGTTCACCGACGAGGTGACCCGGGTCGCGCTGGAGGTGGGCACCGAGGGGAAGCTCGGCGGGCAGGCGCAGGTGCGCGGGATGTCCGGGTCCTGGAAGGACCTCCAGGACTCGGTGAACACCATGGCGTACCGGCTCACGGCCCAGGTGCGGGACATCGCGCTGGTGACGACGGCGGTCGCCAAGGGCGATCTGTCGCGGAAGGTCACCGTGCACGTGGCCGGCGAGATGCTCCAGCTGAAGAACACCGTGAACACGATGGTGGACCAGCTGTCGTCGTTCTCGTCCGAGGTCACGCGGGTCGCGCGTGAGGTCGGTACGGAGGGTGAGCTCGGCGGGCAGGCCGAGGTGCCGGGTGTGGCGGGTGTGTGGAAGGACCTGACCGACTCCGTCAACACGATGGCGGGGAACCTGACCTCGCAGGTGCGGGGCATCGCCGAGGTGACGACCGCCGTCGCCAACGGTGACCTGTCGCAGAAGGTGACGGTGAGCGCACGCGGTGAGGTGGCGCAGCTCGCCGACACGATCAACCAGATGACCGAGACGCTGCGGACGTTCGCCGATGAGGTGACCCGGGTGGCGAGCGAGGTCGGTGCCGAGGGGCTGCTCGGCGGTCAGGCGCAGGTGCCGGGCGCGGCGGGCACCTGGAAGGACCTGACGGACTCCGTCAACACCGTCTTCCGCAATCTGACCACCCAAGTACGGGACATCGCGCAGGTGACGACGGCGGTGGCGAACGGCGACCTGTCGCAGAAGGTCACCGTCAATGTGGCCGGCGAGATGCTGGAGTTGAAGAACACCGTCAACACGATGGTGGACCAGCTCTCGGCGTTCGGTTCCGAAGTGACCCGGGTGGCCCGCGAGGTGGGCGTCGAGGGCCGGCTCGGCGGTCAGGCCCATGTGCCGGGGGCCGCCGGGACCTGGAAGGACCTGACGGACTCCGTCAACACGGCGTTCCGCAACCTCACCGGTCAGGTGCGGGACATCGCGCAGGTGACGACGGCGGTGGCGAACGGCGATCTGACGCAGAAGGTCACCGTCGATGTCGCGGGCGAGATGCTGGAGTTGAAGAACACCGTCAACACGATGGTGGCGCAGCTGTCGTCCTTCGCCGACCAGGTGACGGGGATGGCCCGGGACGTGGGCACGGAGGGCCGGCTCGGCGGTCAGGCGCGCGTCGACGGCGTCTCGGGGACGTGGAAGGAGCTCACGGACTCCGTCAACTTCATGGCCGGCAACCTGACGTCGCAGGTGCGGCAGATCGCGCAGGTGACGACGGCCGTGGCGCGTGGTGACCTGTCGCAGAAGATCGACGTGGACGCGCGCGGCGAGATCCTGGAGCTGAAGAACACCATCAACACGATGGTCGACCAGCTGTCCGCGTTCGCGGAGCAGGTGACCCGGGTGGCCCGCGAGGTGGGCACCGATGGCCGCCTCGGCGGACAGGCGCAGGTGCCGGGCGTCGCGGGCGTGTGGCGCGACCTGACGGACTCCGTGAACGGCATGGCCGGGAACCTCACCGCCCAGGTCCGCAACATCGCGCAGGTCGCGACCGCGGTGGCGCGTGGTGACCTGTCGCAGAAGATCGACGTGGACGCGCGCGGCGAGATCCTGGAGCTGAAGAACACCCTCAACACGATGGTGGACCAGCTCTCCAACTTCGCGGAGCAGGTGACCCGGGTGGCCCGCGAGGTGGGCACCGAGGGCATCCTGGGCGGTCAGGCCGAGGTGCAGGGTGTCTCCGGCACCTGGAAGGACCTGACCCAGTCCGTCAACTCGATGGCGAACAACCTGACGTCGCAGGTGCGCAACATCGCCGAGGTGACGACGGCGGTCGCGAAGGGCGACCTGTCGAAGAAGATCACCGTCGACGCGCGCGGGGAGATCCTCGACCTCGTCACGACCGTCAACACGATGGTGGACCAGCTCTCCAACTTCGCGGACGAGGTCACGCGGGTGGCCCGCGAGGTGGGTACGGAGGGCATCCTCGGCGGCCAGGCGCGGGTGCGGGGCGTCACCGGCATCTGGAAGGACCTCAGCGACAACGTCAACGTGATGGCCAACAACCTCACCTCGCAGGTGCGGAACATCTCGCGGGTGTCGTCGGCCGTCGCCAACGGCGATCTGACCAAGAAGGTGACGGTCGAGGCGCGCGGCGAGGTCGCCGAGCTCGCGAACACCGTCAACACGATGGTGACCACGCTGTCGTCGTTCGCCGACGAGGTGACCCGGGTGGCGCGCGAGGTGGGCACGGAGGGCGAACTGGGCGGCCAGGCCCGGGTGCCGGGCGTCTCGGGGACGTGGAAGGACCTGACCGAGTCGGTGAACTCGATGGCGTCCAACCTGACCGGCCAGGTGCGCCAGATCGCCGCCGTCACCACCGCCATCGCCAAGGGCGACCTCACCAAGAAGATCGACATCGACGCCCGCGGCGAGATCTTGGAGCTGAAGAACACCATCAACACGATGGTCGACCAGCTGTCGTCGTTCGCCGAGGAGGTCACGCGGGTGGCCCGCGAGGTGGGCACCGAGGGCATCCTCGGCGGCCAGGCGCGCGTACGGGACGTCGACGGTACCTGGCGCGACCTGACCGAGTCGGTGAACGAGATGGCCGGGAACCTCACCCGGCAGGTGCGCGCCATCGCGGCCGTCGCCACGGCGGTGACCCGCGGCGACCTGAACCTGAAGATCGACGTGGACGCGGCGGGCGAGATCCAGGTCCTCCAGGACAACATCAACACGATGATCGCCAACCTGCGCGACACCACCCTCGCCAACGAGGAGCAGGACTGGCTCAAGGGCAACCTGGCCCGTATCTCCGGCCTCATGCAGGGCCGCCGCGACCTCGACGACGTGGCCTCGCTGATCATGAGTGAGCTGACGCCGGTCGTCTCGGCGCAGCACGGCGCGTTCTTCCTGGCGATGCCCACGGGCGGCGGCAACGAGATCGGGGCCGACGAGGACGGCTCGTACGAGCTCGTCATGCGCGGCAGCTACGGCTACTCGGCCGGGTCGATGCCCACGACCTTCCGGCCCGGCGAGACGCTGATCGGCACGGCGGCCGAGGAGAAGCGGACGATCCAGGTCAACGTGCCGCCGGGCTACCTGAAGATCTCCTCGGGCCTGGGGGAGGCGTCCCCGGCGTACGTGATCGTGCTGCCGGTGGTCTTCGAGGGGAAGGTCCTCGGCGTGATCGAGCTGGCGTCGTTCCAGCCCTTCACCCAGATCCAGCGCGACTTCCTCAACCAGCTCGCCGAGATGATCGCGACGAGCGTCAACACCATCAGCGTCAACACCAAGACCGAGGTGCTGCTGAAGCAGTCGCAGGAGCTGACGGAGCAGCTGCGCGAGCGTTCGGCGGAGCTGGAGAGCCGGCAGAAGGCGCTGCAGGACTCCAACGCCGAGCTGGAGGAGAAGGCGGAGCTGCTGGCGCAGCAGAACCGCGACATCGAGGTGAAGAACACCGAGATCGAGGAGGCCCGGCAGGTGCTGGAGGAGCGGGCCGAGCAGCTCGCGGTCTCCATGCGCTACAAGTCCGAGTTCCTGGCGAACATGTCGCACGAGCTGCGTACGCCGCTGAACTCGCTGCTCATCCTCGCCAAGCTGCTCGCGGACAACGCCGAGGGGAACCTGTCGCCCAAGCAGGTCGAGTTCGCCGAGACCATCCACGGCGCCGGTTCGGACCTGCTGCAGCTGATCAACGACATCCTCGACCTGTCGAAGGTCGAGGCGGGCAAGATGGACGTCAGCCCGACCCGTATCGCGCTGGTCCAGCTCGTCGACTACGTCGAGGCCACCTTCCGGCCGCTGACCGCCGAGAAGGGCCTGGACTTCTCCGTACGGGTCTCGCCGGAGCTGCCCGCCACGCTGCACACCGACGAGCAGCGGCTGCTGCAGGTGCTGCGCAACCTGCTGTCGAACGCCGTGAAGTTCACCGACAGCGGGGCGGTGGAGCTGGTGATCCGCCCGGCCAAGTCGGACGTGCCGCAGTCGATCCGGGAGCAGCTGCTGGAGTCGGGTTCGCTGGCCGAGCCGGGCGCCGACCTGATCGCGTTCTCGGTGACCGACACCGGGATCGGCATCGCGGCCAGCAAGATGCGGGTGATCTTCGAGGCGTTCAAGCAGGCGGACGGGACGACGAGCCGCAAGTACGGCGGTACGGGCCTGGGCCTGTCGATCAGCCGGGAGATCGCGCGGCTGCTGGGCGGCGAGATCCACGCGGCGAGCGAGCCGGGCCGCGGCTCGACCTTCACGCTGTACCTGCCGCTGCACCCCAACGGGCTGCCGCCGCACGGTTACGGGCACCAGGTCCCGGGTGCGGGGCCGGAGTCCGGTGAGCTCGACGGCATGGCCCCCGAGGGCGCCGGTGGTCTGTCGGCCGCCGAGGGGCGGGCCGGTGGCTCCGGGGCGCTGTTCCGGCACCGGCGCAGGGCCTTGGGCCGGGCCGACCAGCGGACCGCGCTGCCCGGCCAGCCGGGTCAGCCGGGTCCGGGTCAGTCGGGGCCGTCGGCGCAGGAGGGCCCGGCTCCGGCGGGTGCCGACGGAACGAGCGCGTCCACGGCCTCGGGAGCCAACGGCACCCCTGGTGCCGCGGAGTGGGCGGGCGCCGGGCAGGAGGCGTTCGAGCCGGGCCGCCGCTTCGAGTTCAGCGGCGAGAAGGTGCTGATCGTCGACGACGACATCCGTAACGTCTTCGCGCTCACCAGCGTGCTGGAGCAGCACGGCCTGGCGGTGCTGTACGCGGAGAACGGCCGGGAGGGCATCGAGGTCCTGGAGCAGCACGACGACGTGACCGTCGTCCTGATGGACATCATGATGCCCGAGATGGACGGGTACGCGACGACGACGGCGATCCGGCGGATGCCGCAGTTCGCCGGGCTGCCGATCATCGCGCTGACGGCGAAGGCGATGAAGGGCGACCGGGAGAAGGCCATCGAGTCCGGTGCTTCCGACTACGTTACGAAGCCGGTGGATCCGGACCATCTTCTCTCGGTTATGGAGCAGTGGATGCGCGGAGAGTGATCGGAGACCGCACGAATGACGGCGAGTTGTTGACTGACTGTGGTCGAAAGCGTGTGAGAGGGCGCTATACGGGGAACCTTCTGGTCTCCCACCGCGTTTCCGCTACGTGCACAGTGACATCGCGGTGACAGGGTGTGGCGACAGGCGGGGTGCGGCTACCATGACCGGCACAAGGACGGACGGCGCAAGGGAGTCGTCCCCTGGGGCGGCGCCCGGCCAACTGCCGGGGCGAGGAGGACGGGCCATGGTGCAGAAGGCCAAGATCCTCCTGGTCGATGACCGACCGGAGAATCTGCTGGCGCTGGAGGCCATCCTCTCTGCGCTCGATCAGACGCTGGTCCGGGCATCGTCAGGGGAGGAAGCGCTCAAGGCGCTGCTGACGGACGACTTCGCGGTCATTCTCCTGGACGTCCAGATGCCGGGAATGGACGGCTTCGAGACCGCCGCGCACATCAAGCGTCGGGAACGGACACGGGACATCCCGATCATCTTCCTGACCGCGATCAACCACGGCCCGCACCACACCTTCCGGGGTTACGCGGCGGGCGCCGTGGACTACATCTCCAAGCCGTTCGACCCCTGGGTGCTGCGCGCCAAGGTCTCCGTCTTCGTCGAGCTGTACATGAAGAACTGTCAGCTGCGCGAACAGGCCGCGCTGCTGCGGCTCCAGCTCGAAGGCGGCCAGGGGGCCCAGGACGGCGCGGCCCGCGAGTCCGCCGGCCTGCTCGCCGAGCTGTCCGCGCGGCTCGCCGCCGTCGAGGAGCAGGCCGAGGCGCTCTCCAAGCAGCTCGACGACGAGTCGGCGGACGCCGCCGCCGTCGCCACCGCCGCGCACCTGGAGCGCAAACTCACCGGGCTGCGCCGGGCGCTGGACGCCCTGGAGCCGGGCAGCGGCGGCGGCTCGCCGAGCCTTCCCGCCCAGGGCTGACGCACCGGCTCCTCTTCGTTGCAGGCCCACCTCGGTGAGCGGCCGTCAATTTCCGATGACCGTACGGGCGACACGAACGGGTGAAGCTGTAGGCACACGTGTCGACGGTGCTTCACCCCGGTAACCTCACCCCCATGGCCTCACGTACGTCCGGCAAGGGTTCCCCAGGCACGGCGGGCACCGCGAAGCCGCGCGCCGCCGGCCGTACGGCGGGCGGCACCGCTCGCGTCGCCGGCGCCGCGAAGAAGGCGGCGCCCGCGAAGCCCCCCGCCAAGAAGTCCGCGCCCGCCGCCCGGAAGGGCCCCGCGAAGAAGGCGGCCGGCGCGAGGAAGACCGCAGGGGGCGCCAAGGGCGCACCGAAGGCGGCGCCGTCTCCCACCGCGGGTGTGTACCGGCTCGTACGCGCCCTCTGGCTCGGGCTCGCCCACGCCGTCGGCGCGATGCTGCGCGGCATAGGACGTGGCGCCAAGGGACTCGACCCGGCGCACCGCAAGGACGGACTGGCGCTGCTCCTGCTCGGCATCGCGCTGATCGTCGCCGCCGGCACCTGGGCCAGCCTCCGCGGTCCGGTCGGCGACCTCGTCGAGATGCTGGTCACCGGCGCGTTCGGCCGACTCGACCTGCTCGTACCGCTGCTGATCGGCGCCATCGCCGTCCGGCTGATCCTGCACCCGGAGAAGCCCGAGGCGAACGGGCGCATCGTCATCGGTCTGTCCGCCCTCGTCGTCGGCGTCCTGGGGCAGGTGCACATCGCGTGCGGCTCGCCGGGCCGGGACCAGGGAAGCGAGGCGGTGCGGGACGCGGGCGGCCTGATCGGCTGGGGCGCGTCGAAGCCGCTCGTCTTCATGATGGGCGAGGTCCTCGCCGTACCGATGCTGGTGCTGCTCACCGTCTTCGGGCTGCTCGTCGTCACGGCGACGCCCGTGTACGCCATCCCGCAGCGCCTGCGGGCCCTCGGCGTCCGGCTCGGGCTCGTCGCGCCGCAGGAACCGGAGTGGGGCGAGGACGACGAGCGGTACGACGATCAGTGGCGCGAGGCGCTGCCCGCCCGGCCGCGGCGCCGGGCCGCCGGAGCCGGGGCCGCGGGCCCGTACGACCCGGAGCAGGCCGAGGAGGAGGCGCTCACCCGGCGCAGGCGGCCGCGCAAGCAGTCGTCCGCCGCCCCCGAGCCCGACTTCGACCGGCCCAGGGACGCGGTCGACATCGCCGCGGCGGCCGCCGCCGCGCTGGACGGGGCCGTGCTGAACGGCATGCCGCCCTCGCCGGTCGTCGCCGACCTGACGCGGGACGTGGCGGCCGACCGGGAGCGGACGGCCGACGGGCGTTCCGGCGGTTCCGGGCGTACGGCGCGCACCGGGGCCGCGGCAGCCGGGGGAGCCGGCGGGGCCGGAGGCACCGGGTCCGTACCGTCCGCGCGGGGCGCCGGGGCGCCCGGCGGCCTCGTACCGGACCTGACCAAGCCCGCACCGGTGCGCGAGGAGACCGCGTCCCTGCCGCCGCGCGCCGAGCAGCTGCAGCTCGCCGGGGACATCACGTACGTCCTGCCCTCGCTCGACCTGCTGGAGCGCGGCGGGCCCGGCAAGACGCGCAGCGCCGCCAACGACGCGATCGTCGCCTCGCTCACGAACGTCTTCTCCGAGTTCAAGGTCGACGCGGCCGTCACCGGCTTCACCCGCGGCCCGACGGTCACGCGGTACGAGGTGGAGCTCGGCCCGGCGGTGAAGGTCGAGCGGATCACGGCGCTGACGAAGAACATCGCGTACGCCGTGGCCAGCCCCGACGTCCGGATCATCTCGCCGATCCCCGGCAAGTCCGCGGTCGGCATCGAGATCCCGAACACCGACCGCGAGATGGTCAAGGTCGGCGACGTGCTGCGGCTCGCGGAAGCCGCCGGGGACGACCACCCGATGCTGGTCGCGCTCGGCAAGGACGTCGAGGGCGGCTACGTGATGGCCAACCTGGCGACGATGCCGCACGTGCTCGTCGCGGGAGCGACCGGATCCGGCAAGTCGTCGTGCATCAACTGCCTGATCACGTCCGTGATGATAAGGGCGACCCCCGAGGACGTCCGGATGGTGCTGGTCGACCCCAAGCGCGTCGAACTGACGGCGTACGAGGGCATCCCGCACCTCATCACGCCCATCATCACCAACCCCAAGCGGGCGGCCGAGGCGCTCCAGTGGGTCGTGCGCGAGATGGACCTGCGCTACGACGACCTGGCCGCGTACGGCTTCCGGCACATCGACGACTTCAACGCCGCCGTACGGGCCGGGAAGGTCAAGCAGCCGGAGGGCGGCGAGCGCGAGCTCCAGCCGTACCCGTACCTGCTGGTCATCGTCGACGAGCTCGCCGACCTGATGATGGTCGCGCCGCGGGACGTCGAGGATGCCATCGTCCGCATCACCCAGCTGGCCCGCGCCGCCGGCATCCACCTGGTGCTCGCCACCCAGCGGCCCTCGGTGGACGTCGTCACCGGCCTCATCAAGGCCAACGTGCCGTCACGGCTCGCCTTCGCCACCTCCTCGCTCGCCGACAGCCGGGTCATCCTCGACCAGCCCGGCGCCGAGAAGCTCATCGGCAAGGGCGACGGGCTCTTCCTGCCGATGGGCGCGAACAAGCCGGTCCGCATGCAGGGCGCCTTCGTGACCGAGGACGAGGTCCAGGCGGTCGTCCGGCACTGCAAGGAGCAGATGGCGCCCGTCTTCCGGGACGACGTCACGGTCGGTACGAAGCAGAAGAAGGAGATCGACGAGGACATCGGCGACGACCTCGACCTGCTGTGCCAGGCCGCCGAACTGGTCGTCACCACGCAGTTCGGCTCCACCTCCATGCTCCAGCGCAAGCTGCGCGTCGGCTTCGCCAAGGCGGGCCGGCTGATGGACCTGATGGAGTCGCGCAACATCGTGGGCCCGAGTGAGGGCTCCAAGGCGCGCGACGTGCTCGTCAAACCGGATGAGCTGGATGGAGTACTCGCGGTGATCCGTGGGGAGTCCGAGACGTAAGGGAATCGGCGCGTGGCCCCCTTCGGCGCTTCTCCGAGTCTCACTCGTAAGGGGATCGTGAGCAACCGTTTCCCCGCGTCGTACGTCAAGTTGGAGGGAGGGGCGGACAATGGGTCTGCTGCCCGTCCCGCCCTCCGCCCCGCCCCTCGGACGCACGGCCATTCCGATGGCGTACAAAGTGCGTCCGCCCGGTTGCTTAACCCTTTCGTACCACCCATAGACTGAACCTCCAGCAGGTGGTTACACGCTCGAAAGGCGCCCTCGTGTCCATCGGCAACTCCCCCGAAGACGACCGGCCTTCACCCCCTTCGACCGTTTCCGACGCTTCTGTCCCCTCGGATACGGAAGCGGAGGACCGCCCCTCGATCGGCCGTGCGCTCCAGCAGGCACGGATCGACGCGGGCCTGACCGTGGAAGAGGTCAGCACCTCCACGCGCGTGCGCATCCCCATCGTGCACGCCATCGAGGAGGACGACTTCTCGCGGTGCGGCGGCCACGTGTACGCCCGAGGGCACATCCGCACGCTCGCGCGCGCCGTGGGACTCGATCCCGCTCGACTGGTGGAGCAGTACGACGCGGAGCACGGCGGCCGCCCGTCGCCGACGCCCGCGGCGCCGCTCTTCGAGGCCGAGCGCATCCGCCCGGAGCGCCGCCGCCCGAACTGGACCGCCGCCATGGTCGCGGCCATCGTCGTCGTGATCGGTTTCGTCGGCTTCACCATGGTCAACGGGAACGACGGCGACTCCCGCCGCACGCAGGTGGCCGAGGGACCGGCCCCGGCGCAGAAGGCCACCCCGAAGCCGCAGCCGCCCAAGCCGGCGGTACCGCCGCCCGCGCCGTCCGAGAGCGCGATCGCGGCCGTCCCCAAGGACAAGGTGACGGTCAAGCTCACCGCGACCGACGACAAGAGCTGGATCTCCGCGAAGGCGAGCGACGGCAAGCTGCTCTTCGACGGGCTCCTCCTCAAGGGCGACTCCAAGACCTTCCAGGACGACGAGAAGATCGACCTCATCCTGGGCAACGCCGGGGCGATCGAGCTGTTCGTGAACGGGAAGAAGGTCGAGGACCAGTTCGAGACCGGGCAGGTCGAGCGGCTGTCGTACACGAAGGGTGACCCCCAGGTCGGCTGACCGTCGAGTGATCACCGGGTGATCACCGGGTCACCGGGTGACCGGTGACCCCCGGTTCCGTTGACCGGATGGCCCGGGCACGGGCGGGTGACCCCTGAGCGGCGGGGGCATGGCTGGGACGAAGTAGTCTTGAGTCCATGCCCGAACGCCGTACCGTCGCCCTTGTCACTCTTGGCTGCGCCCGTAACGAGGTGGACTCGGAGGAGCTCGCAGGCCGCTTGGCAGCGGACGGCTGGGAGCTCGTCGAGGACGCCGCCGACGCGGACGTCGCGGTCGTCAACACGTGTGGGTTCGTCGAGGCCGCCAAGAAGGACTCCGTCGACGCCCTGCTGGAAGCCAACGATCTGAAGGACCACGGCAGGACCCAGGCCGTCGTCGCGGTGGGCTGCATGGCCGAGCGGTACGGCAAGGAGCTCGCCGAGGCGCTGCCCGAGGCCGACGGCGTGCTCGGCTTCGACGACTACGCCGACATCTCCGGGCGCCTCCAGACCATCCTGAGCGGTGGCAGCGTCGAGGCCCACACCCCGCGCGACCGGCGCAAGCTGCTGCCGCTGTCCCCCGTGGAGCGCCAGCAGGCCGCCGCCGGCGTCGCCCTGCCCGGGCACGGCGCCGCGGAGGCCCCCGCGGCCGCCCCCGAGGACCTGCCCGAGGGCGTCGCACCCGCGTCCGGGCCGCGTGCCCCGCTGCGGCGCCGCCTCGACTCCAGCCCCGTCGCCTCGGTGAAGCTCGCCTCCGGCTGCGACCGGCGCTGCTCGTTCTGCGCCATCCCCTCCTTCCGCGGCTCCTTCGTCTCGCGGCGGCCGAGCGACGTGCTCGGCGAGACCCGCTGGCTGGCGGAGCAGGGCGTGAAGGAGATCATGCTGGTCTCCGAGAACAACACCTCGTACGGCAAGGACCTCGGCGACATCCGCCTCCTGGAGACCCTGCTGCCGGAGCTGGCGGCGGTCGACGGGATCGAGCGCGTACGCGTCAGCTACCTCCAGCCCGCCGAGATGCGCCCGGGGCTCATCGACGTGCTGACCTCGACCGAGAAGGTCGCCCCGTACTTCGACCTGTCCTTCCAGCACTCGGCGCCGGCCGTGCTGCGCGCCATGCGCCGCTTCGGCGACACCGACCGGTTCCTGGAGCTGCTGGACACCATCCGCTCCAAGGCGCCGCAGGCCGGAGTGCGCTCGAACTTCATCGTGGGCTTCCCCGGCGAGACCGAGGAGGACTTCGCGGAGCTGGAACGCTTCCTCACGCACGCCCGCCTCGACGCCATCGGCGTCTTCGGATACTCCGACGAGGACGGCACCGAGGCCGCCACGTACGAGGACAAGCTCGACCAGGACGTCGTCGACGAGCGGCTCGCCCATCTGTCGCGGCTCGCGGAGGAGCTCACCGCGCAGCGCGCGGAGGAGCGGATCGGCGAGACCATGGAGGTACTGGTCGAGTCGGTGGACGCCTCGCCGGACGGTGACGGTGCCGTGGGGCGGGGTCCGCACCAGGCGCCCGAGACCGACGGCCAGGTCGTCTTCACGGCGACCGAGGGGCTGGTGCCCGGCCGCATGGTCACGGCGAAGGTCGTGGGCACGGAGGGCGTCGACCTCATCGCCGAGTGTCTCTTCGAGGAGGCGGGCAGATGACCGGAGTCCCGGCATCCGCCGCGGGCGGTACGGGCAGGCCGACGCCGCCCGGCGGCAAGCTGGGCGCTGCGGCCGTCAACCAGGCCAGCCTCTGGAACATCGCGAACATCCTGACCATGGTGCGGCTGGTGCTCGTACCGGCGTTCGTGGTGCTGATGCTCCAGGACGGCGGGTACGACCCGGCCTGGCGCGCCTGGGCGTGGGCGGCGTTCGCCGTCGCCATGATCACGGACATCTTCGACGGCCACCTGGCCCGGGCCTACAACCTCGTCACGGACTTCGGGAAGATCGCGGACCCGATCGCCGACAAGGCGATCATGGCGGCCGGTCTGCTGTGCCTGTCGGCGCTGGGCGACCTGCCGTGGTGGGTGACCGGCGTCATCCTCTTCCGCGAGCTGGGCATCACGCTGATGCGCTTCTGGGTGATCCGGCACGGTGTCATCCCGGCGAGCCGCGGCGGCAAGATGAAGACGCTGGCGCAGGGCACGGCGGTCGGGATGTACGTGCTCATGCTCACCGGGCCGCTGGCCACGCTGCGGTGGTGGGTGATGGCGCTGGCCGTCGTCCTGACCGTGGTGACCGGCCTCGACTACGTGCGGCAGGCCGTGGTCGGGGGTTCGGGGATCGCGGTGGTGCTGCTGGGCTCAGCTCACCGGACAGATGGCGCTGGACATGCGGCCGAGGTCGACGTGCCGCCGACTCACC
>NZ_JBEZAQ010000036.1:0-17524 GCF_040646655.1 Streptomyces sp. NPDC045431 | reverse complement strand
AAGCCCGCCCGCCCCGAAAACGCCTCCCGCGCCCCCGCAACAACGGCACTGGATCCTGACGAGGCGGACCAGCGGTGAAGAAGACCACCAGCCCTTCGCGCGACGGAGGAGAGCACGCTGTCTGACAAAACCTCCTTCAACGTCAGGGTGAATGTGACCCGGTTGAACGGCCCTCCGTCGTCGTCGACGTCGCCGACATGCTGGACGACGTCGAAGGCGAACCTTGGGTCCTTGGGAAGCAGGCGGTACGCCGGGAGGAACCACGTAGCCTCGGGAAAGGGCCCGAAGGCGAGCACGTCAGGGCAGAACTGCTTTCCAGGCGGGGAAGCAGCGGCGCGTCCGGCGGCAGTTCGGCAGTCCTGCTCTCGTTGAGGACCGAGTCGATGTGGTCCCCTGTCCGTTCCACCAGCCAGTGCTTCGGCTCCGCGGCGAGGAACTCGTCAAACGCCTGCTCCATCTGTCCCATGATGTCTCCCCATCGGGGTGATCCGTCTGTTCCGGACGGGCGGCTCAGCCCGTCTCGACGGTCCGACTCCCCGGTACGAAGTCAGCCATGAGACATGAGAACTTCCTGCCGGCGGTCGGGCAGATGTGCTGAATGGGCACCCGGTACGGCCCCCGCGCGTCAGAACGGCACCGTTCCTGGGGGTGCAGGGAGGCTGTTGAGGGGTGTGCTGTGAAGTTACTTCGACTGTAGGTCCGAATCCTCCGGCGTCGCCACCTGACCAGGATCGATCCCGGCCGGGGCCGCTCGGTGCTCCGTCACAGGATGACCGATCGATGCCGCCGACGAGTTCGGGAAAGAGGGTTCTCCAGTGATTCACGCGGTGACTGAACGAGCGCTTCTCCGAGCTGCGGCTCACAGGGGCCCGGATATATGTTGGTAAGTAGAGATTTACGGTAGCGCGTGGCGTGTGCCACAGCGGCGGCGGATCAAGTGCCCGTGCTACGTCACCAAAGGCACACGAAGGGTGACTCCCGTGGCGAAGTTCTGCACAACACCTCGTGCCGCCGGCGCGCCCCGTTGGGCGGCGGCCAAGGTCGGCACGGTTGTCGAGTGGGTGGTCAGACAGGAGTACTGCTTTAGCAAGGGCTGCAACCCATACCAACGGGGCGGTACCGGGACGGACTTCTTCGACGAGAGGTCTGATACGACGCGATGCCGGTTCCTCGCGAGTTTCCTTGCCACCCGCCAGCCGGGAGTGGTCGACGAGACGTTCGTTTCCGGATCGTGCGAGGCGCGGAAGAAGCCTGTCGACGACACCGATGACGAGAACGAACGGTTCGCGGTGCCGGATATCATCACTCACGAGCCGGCGCGCATGGAGTTCTACGAGATAAAACCCGACTCCGACAGCGGCAGGGCGGCCGCGAGAGCGAAGGTGGAGACGTTCCTGTCGCTGATGGACTTCATCGCCGCAAATGACTCCAGGTTCTCGAAATACGAGAAGGGAACGCAGTTCAATCCCGATCGCACCATCACGTTCTACCAGCGCAACTATCTCGGCTTCATCCCTTGCTCGGTCTCCCTGCACTACAGGCGTGCGACGGAGCCGGAGATAGCCGAGGGCGTCATCGTTTACGAGCTCTGCGCGGAGGTGGACGGGGAACTGCTGGAGGCGTTTGCCAAGGCCGTCATCGTCTCGGCGATCATCGCCGCGCTCGCCGCAGCAGCCGTCGTCATCTTCGGCGGCGGAGTGCTGGGGCCGGCTGTGCTCGTCTTCAACTCCCCCATGAGCGGTTCGGTTGGACCGGACGGAGACAACGACCCGCAGGACGTCAGATATGTTCAGGCGCTCGTCAACGACTGGCGGGCAGGCGCGGAGGGAGCTCTCATCGCCATCGACGGTTCGTTCAGCGAGGAGACGGCCGGAGCGCTCTCTGACTTCCAGAGCGCCGCGGGGCTCGAGGACACCGCGGGCAGTCTGACACCGGGTGATGCGACGGAGACCGAGCTGGAGTCGACCCACCTCCACAACCTCATGGCCGCCGCGGACCTGAGCGAGTTCCAGCCGGACGGCCTCGGCGACGTGGTCTACGGTCCGGATCCCGACGGCATCGATGTCGAGCTGGAGGAGGAAGAGGACCTACAGACGGCATTCAACGCTTTCATCCAGCAGTACCTGACGGATCTTCGCAACGTCGTGTAGCGCGGATCGCCGCGCCCTTACCGAGGGTGCCCCCTGGGGGGTGAACGGACCCGCTGCTGAGGAGTCACTATGCCCATGCTGCTCATCAAAGGCTTCTACGACGTCAAGGGGTCGCAGCCCGACGGGGACACGGTTCACTTCACGGCCGACGAACCGGGCGAGTGGAGCCTCGTCGGTGGAGGCGGCGGCCGTGCCGTCGAGCACAGCGCGGTGGGTCGCGCGAAGCTGCGCCTGGATGCGATCGACGCGCTCGAGACCCACTACGGCCCGTCGCGCGACCACCAGCCGCTCCAGTTCGCCCACGCCGCACGCGACGAACTGCTGAGGTCACTCGGCTTCGCCGACGTCCAGCGACAGGCGGACGAGACCGTGACCGCTACTACACCGGAAACGGTTCCCGGGTTCGTCCTCACCCGTGGCGCCGATGTCCACGGCCGCTGCATCGCCCTAGCTGGCGCCGGTACTCCGCCCGGCACGAGCGGCCTGGAGATCGACGTGGACGTCGCCGTTCTGCGGACGACGGTCAACCACCATCTGCTCGTCGAGGGGCTGGTGTACCCGACCTTCTACCGGAGCCTTTTCACTAGTCTCCGCACGGAGATGGCTACCGTGGCCGTGCAGGCACGGGATGCCCGCCGGGGCCTGTGGGCGAGCGACGTGACGACGACCGGGGCGAAAATCACCGGGCCGGCCTCGCTCTCCGACGACGTGGTGATCCTTCCCAAGCTGTTCCGGCGTACCGTGGACTACCTGCGCCTGTCCATGCCCCTGTCGTGCTACCCCGCCTTCCTGGCCGGTGTCCGGGACCGGTATTCCGTCCTGTCCACCGGAGAACGCCGCGCCGGACTGAACCACATCGTCGAGGTGACGAACGGCCAAACGGTGAGGGTCACGCACCAGCCCGAAGACCTGCTCTTCGAGGACGCCTGACGTCTCACCACCCGGAACGGCTGCACACCGACCTGTTCCTTTCTCAGCGGGGAGTTCAATCATGACCGCCTTCGTATCGGGAGTCGGACCGCTATTCGGCCCGAACTTCATTATCGTCACCGCCAATGACGAGACAGGGAAGGAGTTCCGGCTGCAGGTTTACCCGGACGCGCACAACCCCGAGCTGCGGGCCGCCGGATTGCCCACCCAGTACTACTTCCAGCCCGCAGAGGTCTTTCTCGCGAGGAAGCACGACTCCCCGGACGACTTCAACTTCCAGATGACCGTGTTCAAGGGCCTGATGGCGGAGGAGGCTCACGTCTCGCCCGCCGACCTCGTCGGGACAGAGCTGGGCGGCGGCTTCTGCACGTTCTCGACCACGTTCGGCATCCCGCCGAGCGTGATCAGGGGTGCGCTGGAGAAGCTGAAGCACCGAGAGCACGAGATCCCGGGGGACAGGATTGGCCCCTTCTTCAACTTCCAGGAGAACGACCCCTCGCCGTCGCTCGGCATTGTTCCGATCACCACCAGTGCCGTCAGATGCTTCGTGCAAGACCCGGCCGTCACCGGCGGGAAGATCCTGATGACCGCCCAGCACAGCGGCAAGGGCAGCATCGAGGCGCAGGGCTTGTGCTCGTTCCTGATTAGCTGCAACCTACCTGCCGCCGGCCAGATCGCCAGCGCGCTGAAGCAAGGCGCCTCGCCGCCCTTCATGGTCGAGAACGCGCTGCAGGAGAGCTTCTACATCAATGGTGTCACGATCGAGGTCGACGTCGATATCGACAAGGTGTTCGAGTCCTTCTCGGCCGCCGTCTCCGCCGGCGGATTCTTCCGGATCAACTCGCTCGCCGCGGAGTTTGCATACCAGAACTGCGTGACCTCCGGCGCCATCGTCACAAAGATGACGATGAACAACGGCGTTCCGCTCGACCCGGCCACCAAGAAGTGGGTGGACGACCACGTCGACCTGATGCGGAAAACCGCGATCGACCTGGTCAAGACTGAAATCTTCGACTTCGACCCGGCCAAGACCGACTCCAAGGCGTCGGCCGACCGCGGGTGGTTCAGCGAGCTGTTCGGCGGTGCCGCAGTGTCGGTCAAGTCCACGCACGCCCGCAACGGCGTCCACGTCAATCAGAGGCTGATCCTCGACCAGACGGTGACCGTGGACCAGACCGTCACCGGCAACCTGAACGACCTGCTGCCTGCCGTCCGAGACCACCTGAACAAGTACCTGTTCATCGTCGACATCGGTGAGTTCTTCAAGAAGGTCCAGGTCACCGGATCCTGCCGGGTCAACTTCGTGGAGAAGCTCCCCGACGGCACCGAGCTGAAAGACCCGCTTCAGGCAGTCCAGCTGGAAGCCGGTTATCCCAACTTCTCCCAGCCGATCGAGAACGGCCGCGTCAACCTGACCATGAGGACTAACGGGAAGCACTACGTCCCCGGCGAGACACAGCCCAACGGGCAGGAACGGCCCGCCATCTGGGACGAGACGACGGCGAAGGACTTCGTCAGCATCGCGTTCCTGCGATTGGACAACCCTGTCGAAGGCTGGCCGTCGGACCAGGTGCGGCTGCGGAAGACACTGATCTTCGACGGACAGGACCCCCGGGTCAACCTCTCGGAGGCCATCGCTCCTCAGGATCGGTCGATCGCCGTGATCGAGGAGGACGATGACGTCCACGCGCCGATCCTGACCGCCAGCGCGGTCGGCTATGTCTTCGTACGCTTCATGGTCGAGTCGTTCCCGCTCCCGCCCAACGTGCTCCTCGAGATTACGCCGACCATAGGCCAGGACACCTACGCGCCGCTTGTGGTCACCTCAAAGAACGACATGAACGTGCTGTGGGAGGTGTATTCCGACAAGTACGGTGCCGAGACCGAGTTCACCTACACCATGAACGTCCGCGTGAGGGGTCCGCGCTTCTTCGACCGTCCGGTCGTCTTTTCGACCCCCGAGCCGGTCCGGGTTCCCGTGCCGGCAGGACTCATCAAGTACATTCCGCAACTCATCACCCCGATACCGGAGCCGCCCGCGGACCAGATCGAGACCATCGACCGGTACGTGCTCGCGGCGATGACCGCCAACGCGTGACCACGGGCCGCACGTGCCAACCCCGGCCGGGCGGACGCATCGTTGGGGGAGGGCCCAGGCGGCCGGCCTGGACTCCCCGTGTCCCACTCCGCTTTGGACGGCCGGGCGGTGTTCGCCGGTAGTGACGGAACCACCATCATCGTAAGTGCCGACATCACCGACGATCGCCCCACACCGGCCAAGACCACGGTCGACGTTCCACCGGTCAGACGAACGCCCTCCACCGACAGGGGCGTATGCGATGCCAGACAACGCCTTCCCCGTAGGTCCAATCTTCGGGCCCGACTCGCTCGTGATCGACATCGACCGCGGCGGGCCGGGAGACCCGGCTGTCGACGTCCGCATCCGGCCCGATGCTCATAACACCGGTCTCGCGGCCGCCGGCGAACCCACCCGGTACTATTTCGAGCCGCCGCGGGTAACCGTGGCGACGCGCTCAGGCAGCTCCGACCTGGACTTCTCGGCCACCGTCATGCTCCAGGCCCCCGTGGGCCCCCAACCCATCTACCTTGGTGGCTCCTGCACCTTCGCGTGCACCGCCACCCTGCCCGCCGACGCGGCGGCCCGCATCGTCCAGAAGCTCGCAGACCACGACCACCCCGATCCGCCCGCCCGGATCGCCTCCCTGTTCGCCCACCGGAACGGTGGCCCCGCACCCGAGCTCCTCATGGTGCCGATCACCGCCAACACCGTGTCCTGCGTGGTTGAGCACCCACCCACCGGCCCCGGCCCGCTGCTCATGAGCGTCCAAGGCGGACCGGGAGGCGGCATCGACATTCAGGCACGCAGCTCCTTCCTGGTGTCCTTCAGTCCGGCCGCGGCTGAGGCGGTCGTGACTAACCTCCGGGACGCCGCCGCGCCTCCCTTCCTCGTCCGTAACGTGCTCACCGAACAGTTCGACACCGGGCAGGCGACGGTCGTCACGGACGCCGACATCGACATCGGAAAACTGCACGCGGTGTTCGCGGCGACCGTACCGCCCGAAGAACCCTGGCCCGGCGGTGAGGCCGCAGGCGCCGCATACCGTGCCGCCGTCGCGACCGGCGCCATCACGACGCGTGTGACCGAATCACGCCCGGCCGACACCTCCCACGGGACCGCGCCGACCGGGACGGGCACCACCCCAATGGTGGGACCCATGCTCCTGGACCCCGCCGCCAGTGCATGGATCAGCAACACCAACGAACTCCGCAAGGCCGTCTTCCGCCTTGCTGGGGGCTCGCTCTTCGATGTCACCGCCGCCCCAGCCCCCGAACCCGGGCAGGGCGGACGTGCTGCGCCCGCGTGGTGGTCCGCGATCTTCGGCGACGCTCAGGTGACGCTCAGGGGCGAACCGCCGCCAGGCAGCGTGCACCTGAGCGAGAGGCTGATCACGCACGGTGCGGTCACTATGGAGCACATGGTCGAAGGCGGTCTGACTGAGGTGGCCGAGGCGGCCCGAACCGAGCTGGACAAGTACCTGACGGTGATTGCCGTCTGACGGACGACAGATCCCGATCACCTACCAGCCCGAGACTTGCACCTTAGGGGGAATCAGGCGGGTGGCGAGAGGTCAGACCTGGGCGGCGGCCACCAGCGCGGTGAGCAAACGACGGGTCTTGCTCTCGGGGACCTCGGACAGCGTCACCCCTCGTTCGAGCACCGCCTCTTCGAGTTCGCGCTGCTTCCGCTCGGCCTGTTCCTTGAACTCCTCCTCATCGTCACCGCGCTTGGGCGTCACACGGATCGAAGCCTCCAAGAACTCCAGGCCGACGGCTGACCACGCCTCCAGGTCGACCTCCAGGTCGTCGAGCGACACCTCGTCCACCTTGGTGCAGAAGATCGGCCCCAGAGCGACCAGCCCGTCGAACCGGACATCGCGCGCACAGGCGTGCAGGAACTGGTCCTGCACCTCGTCTATCGACGCTGAGGGATCGGCCCCGGGTTCAACAGCGGCGTCCAGCACCCCCGGCACGTGTGTATGCACCAGGGAGGCCGCCAGCACGCGGCCGCGCCTCGACCAGTCCTCCTCGATCCTGTACGTGAACGGCTCCACTTCAAACGGGGCAGAGAACCGGCCGACCAGCTGTTCCCGGGTGCAGGGACGCAACTTGACGGCTAGGTCGTCCGGATCTCCACCGATTCTGAGCCGTATGATCACACCGCCGTCCAGGAGCGGTACCTTCCCCTGTGCCACACCGTCCCGTGCCTCGGCGAACCAGACTTGACGCGACATCAGGGCGCCCTGTGAAGCGGTGAGAGCCGACAGCGCCCCAGGCACGTCGCTCTCGATGGTGACCTTGATTTCGACCGGCAGCAGGTCCATGACTTCTCCTGCGCACGTCTCAAAAGCCTATGAAATTCCCCGTCCAGGATATCGGAACTGCCTGTGGCAGGCCGTCCGGGTATCTCCCGCGCACACCGCCCTGACCTGCACGGTCATTGACCAGTCGCGCCAGGAGCAGCGAGGCCGATTGAGGCTGCCATGATAGTCGCCATAGCGGCAGGTTACCGTCCGCTGGCGACGCAGATTCGAGTAAGCGAGGATACCCATAAGCGTTCCTCGTGGATCAATGGATTCGATGTTACGCCAAATATATCTATTCAGGCATCAAGCAGGGTAGTCAAACCCTTTTGAGGTCCTGCAAACTGGGACCCGCCACGACCGACCATGCCGCCACCGAGTGACCGGGTCCGGACGGCGCATCACTTCTGTCAGCCAGTCTACTAATCACCGAAGAAACGTGGCAACTACATGAATCGACCTGATCGGATGCCAGGATTGCCTGATCGATCAAGTTCGTAGCCAGATGGTGAGGGCTGCCGCGGTCGTGGTGCCGAGGTAGACGCAGCCGCGCTTGTCTTAGCGGGTTGTGACGGCCGGGACTGTTTCAGGCGGTTGATCGCCCACTCGACGGTGTTGCGCTTCTTGCGGCGGTCCTCATCGAAGCCTGGTGGCCGCCCGCCGGGTGAGCCTTTGCGCATGACGCGGGGGCTGGCGACGGGTCAGTGCGGGCGCTGGGCACATGCTGATGAGCGCGGACGACGGTGGAGTCCACCGAGATGTTCCAGTCGATCTCACCCGCCGTGTCGGCCTCGGTCTGGACCTACTGGAGCAGTCGGTCCCACATGCCGGCGGACCAGAGCCGGTGGCGTTCATAGACGGTCTTGCACGGGCCGAACCGCTCGGGCAAGTCACGCCCGGAACCCCGGTGCAGAATCCCGTCGATCACCTGCTGATGATCAGGCCACCGGTCACAACGCCGGTTGCTGACCGGCATGAACGGCCGCAGCCGTTGCCACTCAGCTTCCGTCAGATAACCCCGCCCCGTGACCACATTAACGACCTCAGCGTGGCCGATCACATGATCGGCCGGACAAGTCCTAAGCGGCGGCGCGGCGCACGCCTCCCGCGCCGCCGCTCCCCGAACCTCCCGGAGTCACTCGCATGTCCGTCCATCCCCCTGCACCCGAGCTCGCCCCCGCCCGGCCCGCTCCGGCGACACCTGCCACGTTCCACCCCAAGCGCCCCACCGTCCCGTCCTACGGGCTGGGCACCGACAGGACGGCGATCCTGCTGCCAGCCCGCCGGTTCAGGTCTGCAGAATCCCCCCCCGGCCGCCCTGAAGCTGACACCTGCCAACCGGTTCGCCGCGCAGTTCCTCAACCATCACTGCGGGTCATTGGCACGACGCCGTTCAGCACGACGATCACGAGTCGCGTCCCGGCGAGCCAGAAGCAGCTGCCACAGCTGCAAGCGATGAGCGCTGGTCTGCGGCATCACCGCATTCGTCAGCGCGATCAGGCCGGCGAACACCGACATGACGACCGGCAGCACGAGTGGCACCGAGCCAAAGCAGTCAGAGCAGTTGCGCCCCCTCCTCCCAGGCCCATCACGGTCACCGGTGCGGGGGATCTTCAACATTTGAGCCTCCTACTGAACCGCTGGGCAGTCTTTCTCCGACCTCGTGCTATGAAATTACGGCGGGAGACTGCCCTTGAAACCGGCGTCCGCCGGGAAATCCTTGGGTGCTCGATGAGCGGGCTTACCTAGCGTTTCGGCAATTTACTGTCCTCTTGGGACAGGCGGCACAGGTCACGGCCCCATGCCCTTGTTGTCGGTGTTGTTATTGAACCTGGTCTTCTCCTAGTTCTTGAGGTGGACCTGGTCCTTGTTGACCTACGCGGGGTCCTTGTTCCTCCGCAGGTTCTCGAACTCGTTGTTCTTCAACTCGTTCCGTCGCGCCGAAGCCAATGAGTTCAGCCGTTACTGATGCCGGTTGGTGACGGTCAACGGTCAGTCTCGAAGCCAGGCCACAAGTTCCTGGCTGATCCGGCCGCGCACGGCCTGGAGCCGGACCTGTCCGACCTGATCGTCGTTCACGCCATCACCGGTGATGAATTTGTCGACTTGCTCGACTACGTCAACCGCCTGGTCCTGCCGCTGCTGCGCGCCCATTCGGTAGGGTCCGCCACTACCGGTGGCTCGGCGTCGAGCGGTTCCTGTTCGCCTCGAGTTCCAGGCCGCCTGCCGCGAACTCGACATCATCCCCACCGGCACCAGCACCGGCCCCTGGCACGAGCACACCAACACCCAGATCCGCGACACGATGTATGTGCTGGTCGCGATCGGCCTCACTCATCTAGACCTCGGCAGGCCTCAGGGCGCGCTGAGAGGTGTGCGTCACTAGACTGGTGCTATCCGGCAGGCGCTTGCCGCCCGCAGGGGGATGTCCTCGACGTCCGGGGGTTTGCTATGCGGAATAACGTGTCGAAGACCGCGGCGGTCCTGTTCACCGTCGCAGGGGTCTCGTTGTCTATGGCCCCGCCCGCCGATGCAGCACCGATCACGCGCAGCTTCTCGGTAGCCGTCTATAACGCCGGTCAGGCCAGGGCTCACGTTGATGGAATCATCAACTGGACCGGCCCCCAGACCTACTCCATCCCGCACGCCTTCTTGCGGGACACCTCGTGTGACGGGCACACGGTTCACTTCCGCCTGGTCATGAACGGAAAGTGGAAGGGCCCAGAGCGTGAAAACCGCGACGGCTGCAACACTACGAAGATCTTCAGCAGGATCTCCGCATCGAGCGAGGAGCAGATGTTTTACATCAGGTACGTGGAGGTTCAGGTCTGCCGCAACGAACTCAGGGACACGTGTGCCGCGAAGCGGTATTGGAACCCACATCTTTCCGAGTCCTGAGGCGGCTCGCAGCGGTGTTCCCGCGTGTGAGTCTGCGCTGAACTCGCATGGCTGGATGGCTCACCTCAAAGCTTCCGGCGCATCCCCCAACCTCCACGTGCGTGCCCAGGTCGGGGGCGGTTTCGTCGTACGACAAACCCGAGACCCGAGCTCTCCGCACGATGGGTTCGGCTCGCGCCATCTGGAAGACTGGGCCACCTGAGGAGTGTCGTCGGACCGTTCCACCGGCTGTGCCGACGGGCCGCGCACGCCATTGCTGGCAGCGCTGGCACGGTCCTGGTCTGGCTCTCGGTTGATGCCGACGCGGCTCCGCCGCTGCGCCGGGGCCGTGCTGCCGCGCCTGCCGCCCGGTCGCCGATGGCCTCGCCCGGCTTCCGCCGGGCGCCAACTGGAGCCGGTCGACGCCGCGGCGGCCGCCCACCTGCGCGACCAGATCCACCCCCCGGTGACCGCGTACGCGGCCGCGCTGGAGCGGGCTGGCTACCCGCCGCGCCTGTTCTTCTCCCGCGCCTTCACCATCGACACCGGCCAGATCGTCAACCAGTGCCGCGCGACACCGCAGCCTGCACGGTCGCCCTCATGCTGTCGCCCGAGGCGTTGGGCTGATCCCGCGCCAGCGAGGTGAACCCGTCCGAGGCCGTCCACTGCACCAGCACCCCGGCCGGCCCCTCCGTCACGGTAAGGCCCGGCCTGACGCTCGTCGCGTCCTCCTCGACAGTGCGGATCGCCGACTAGCAGCCGCGGGACGAGAGAGGATGTCTGCTGTGGACATACGCGGGTTCGACAGGGAGTTCGGGGCGTGGTGTGTGACGGTCGCGCCGATGGGTGTGGGCGAGGCGCTGGCCTGCGTGGGGGTGCGGTCGCCTGAGCCGGTGCCTGACGCGCTGGCAGAGCTTGGCCGACGGGCGGGGTCGGCGTGGGGCAGAGATGGCCGCTGCAAGTACGACAACGTTCTCGTAGTGGGGCGCGAGGCGGGGCCGGGGTGGTCGCTGCTCGTCGAGTGCGAGCGAGGGGACCGCCGGATGGGTCGGTGCCAGACCGGATGTCCTGACGGAACTGTCCCGCCCCGGGAGGCCGGTGTGCAGCGTGTACGGGGACCCGAACCGCACGCAGGCTCTCGTCTGGGAGGGCGGCCCGCACCCGGCCGGGTTGATCCGGAGACGGGCCGCCGGTGGGGTCCGATGACGCCCGCTCTGGATCAGGCGCTGACCGGTGCAGGGTTCTCCCAGGACGGCAGCGGCCGCACGCCGCGCCTTGCCGGGATGCTGCGGGCTAAGCTGGCCGCGCTCGCCGTGCTGACAGTGACCGGCGTCGACCTCATGGATGCCGGGGTGTTCACGGGCCCGTGGACCGGCGGTCTGTCCCCGCAGCCCCGGCCAGGCGCGTGAGCGTCGGCGTGCGGGTCAGCCGGTGAACGGCCGCCACAGGGCCGCCTCGCCCGAGTCGAGCGGCAGCCCCCACACCAGGCGTTCCCCGATCAGGCCGGGCTCGTAGCCGACGGCCCGGGTTCTCCAACGTGTCGGCCATCTCCTCCAGCAGCATCGTCAGCGATGCGCCCCAGACGGTGCGCTCGCCCATGTCGGACCAGTGGGCGGTCTGTCGTTCCACCGCTTGCGCGATGGCCGGGTCCGCCTGGCGCAGTCGCACGGCTTGGCGGTGCGCTTCGAGGGCTCGGAGGTAGCCCTCCGACGGAACGGGGAACGGCGCCGACGTGGCGGGCGTGGTCGGCGGCGGGGTCGGATCGGCGCCGCCGCGGCGGCGCTCTGGTCTTCCCGGGGGCGGGCGGCACGATGTGTAGGGCGAGCACGCTTGCCGTCAGCCCTGCCCCGGACTCTGCGTACAACGGCCGTGCGGACCGCACTGTTCGCCGCCGCAACTGCGTGCCAGAGCAGCAGGTCGACGCATGACTACCTGCCAGGTGTTCCGCGGTGTCAGGAAGGCAGCCAGTGAGGCCACCAGGCCGGGACGTTGTCCAGCCTGCAGGTGCCGTTGGTGTCGTTGCCTACCCCGAATGGTGTGCCGAACCACGAGAAGTGAAGCAGGGTCATTGCGGTGAGCGCGAGCACGAACGTTGTGCCGGTAGGAGTAGGCGCAGCGCGGAGGATGGCGTTCGACGGATCAGGGCAGTAGGTGTCGCCCATGCCACGGGTCCCAGGAGAGCCGCTGTGGTGATGGTGAGTGCGCTTCCCAGGTCCACCAGTCGAAGAGGCTTGGGTGCTCGCGGAGTATTACAGCGCATGTTCGGCGTGCTGCCCGGGACAGCTGGTAGGCACCGTATCCGGCCGCTGCCCCTGCGAGAAGTGTTGCACAGCCGGACGCCCAGGGCGGGTTGGGTCGCATCTCCATGCCTGTGAGGGACTGCTGTACGGGTGAGAGGGTTCCCGTTCGCTGACAGGCAGTGACATCGATCAAGCCAATCCGCACTGCGTTCGAAAGCCGGTTGAACTATTGTTCGAAAATTGCGAGGGCAGAGTTGCCGCAGGGGCCTGAAGTTGCAGGTCCTTGAGGAGACCAGTCGAACGACACGGAGGTTCAACTTGCGTTCCGTCACGCGTGCCCAGTGGGGCGCACGACCGCCCTGGGAGAGCTACACGCCGATCACATCGCCCCTCGGTGTGAAGGTCCACTACCTGGGCACCCTGTTCACCGGCCGTGAACACTGACAGTGCGTCGGCTAGATGCAGGACATCCGGAACGAGCACATGGACAACAACGCCGAGGGTTACTTCCACATCGTGTACAACCCCGGCGTGTGCCAACACGGTTACGTCTTCGAGGCCGCGGCAAGGGCAACCGCAGCGGCGCCAATGGGAACCAGACCCTCACCGCGCAGCACTACGCGGTGGTGGCCTTTCTCGGCAACACCGGTGTCACCCAGCCCAGCCAGAGCCAGATCACCGGCATCCAGGACGCCATCGCCTACCTGCGTCGGGCTGGAGCCGGGCAGGAGATTCGCGGACACCGAGACGGCCACCCCACCCAGTGCCCCGGCTACGCGCTCTACAGTCTGGTGAAGGACGGGTCGCTGAATCCGGGCATCCTCTACAACGGAGGCACGCACACCGCCCAGGTCAACGAGACTCTCGGCTCGATCAGTCTCAAGTACAACGTGCCGAGACCTACATCATTGCCGTCGATCACATCCGCGGTGGCGCGGGAGCGGCGCCGGCACGGCGGGGCCACACGGCGCGCGGCGAGCTCGGGCAGCCGGTCAGTCCACGGCGCCCTCGGCCAGCTTGCTCCGCGCCGCCCGCTGCTCGCGCAGCCGCTCCAGCCGGGTCGCCAGCAAGCACTCGGCCGTGCGCTCCCGGGCGGAGTCGGCGGCGTTCGTTGCCGCCGCGACGGCATCCGGGCCCGTTCGGGTTGTGCTGGAAACCAGCGCCTCCCCTGCTCGCTCTTGTACGCCCGCCGGGGCTCCGCTTCGGCTTCCTCGGTCCGCCCCAGCGGCCCGAGAGCGCTGCTGCGGTACTCCGGCAGGGCCTGCTCGACGGCCTGGAGCGCGGCGAAGACGAGCGCGGACGCCGCCGAAGCCGGGTCCGCATCCTGGCTCCACCAGCTCCAGGAACTCGCTCCGGGCGCTCCCGATGTCCGCCTTTGGAAGCCTCGCCCCCCGGTCACACGTCCGCACGCAGCCGGACCACCCGCGGGATGACGGCGTGCCGCGCGGTGCCCTCTTCGACTTCGGCGACCAGACCGGGCCGCACAGGGGTGTGCTGCGTCTCACCGATTCGGCTCGTAGGCGAGGCCCGGTCCGCGCGGCAGTGTGCGGACGATCGAGGCGAGCGCAACGGGCAGCGGGGGCCGCAGAGGCTGGGGGGTATTCACCGGCCAAGCATCACCAACGTTCGCGTGGGAGTGGGCGCCTTGCGGGCGGCGCGTCCCGGCGCCGCTGGTTCTTTACGCCGTAAAGACGAGCAGGGCGCGGCCGAGGGTGGAGTCGGTCGCGCCCGGTGTGCGGGTTTACTGGTCTCCGTCCGGGCCGTGACGCAGGTAGTCGTATACCTGGCAGGCCTTGCCCCAGAGGTCGGCGGCGCGGGCGTGTCCTTCCTAGTACTCCAGTCGTAGATCGTTATGTGCCCTGGTCTTGGAGCTGTCTGCAAAACCAGGTGGCCTCAGCGGACCATCTGGGTAAGGTCGGGCAATGCCCATGCTGAAGCCGCTGCGTGCCGGCCACGCCCCGGCGGTCCTGGCCTTCGAGCTGGCGAACCGCGCCTACTTCGCTGCCTCGATCTCCGACCGCGGCGACGACTTCTTCGACCAGTTCACCGACCGGTACAACGCCTCGCTGGCCGAGCAGGAGGCCGGCATCTGCGCCTTCTACGTGCTCGTCGCCGAGGACGGCTCAGCACTCGGCAGGTTCAACCTGTACGACTTGCAGGACGGCACTGCCAGACTCGGCTACCGGGTCGCGGAGCGGGTCGCCGGCCGCGGCGTGGCGACCGCGACCGTCCAAGAGCTGTGCCGGATGGCGACAGTGCGGCACGGCCTGCGCACACTGCGGGCGGCCACCTCCCACGACAACGCCGCGTCCCAGAAAGTTTTGGCCAAGGCCGGGTTCATCCCGGTTGGCCCTGCCACCCCGGCCGATCTCGGCGGCAAGTCAGGCACCTGGTACCAGCGCGACCTCCAGCCATAGACCTTGATCTTGCTCGTGGGTCGGCTGCGGGAAGGCTGCGGCCACCGCTGATCATCGGTGTGTGAAGACTAACGATCTTGCGATGGCCGCAGGTCACAGCGTAGACCCTGCCCGCTGGCAGGAAGCGTTCCTGGCCGAACCTCGATCCGGCAGTCATCAGCTGCTGATCCGCCGCAACCGCACGACCGGTGAACTGGCCTACTACCGCTGCTGGTCGCCAGCCCCGGTGCCGCTGGCCACGCTGGTGCGCGTCGCCGGGTCGAGATGGCGGGTAGAGGAGCCTTTCCAGGCAGGAAAGGGCCTGGCCGGACTAGACGAACACCAAGTCCGCCGCTTCACCTCGTGGTCCCGCTGGGTCACCCTGGCCATGCTCGCTCACGCCTTCCTCGCTGTCGTCCGTGCTGACGAACACGCCCGCCATCCCGCCCCGGACGGACCGAACCCGCTCACTTGCAACCAGACCCAGCGGCTGTTCACAGCATTCGTCCGACCCATGTGCGACATGGCCCACCGGCTCGGCTCGTCCGCCTGGCGACGCCGCCATCAGGCCCGAGCCAGGGCCAGCCATTACCGCCGACAGGCCGCGAATCAGACATGAGGATCACGATCTACGACTGGAGTACTAACGCCGTTTTAGCTAGTCAATGGGACCTGAAGGCATGCAGGGGCCCGCACCGCTCAATCGGAGCAGCGAAGGGAAACCTGCCGCCGTGAAGCAGCAACGGCCGCGCCGCGGCGTGTCAACGCCTCGCCCGATGCCCGCCCGTCACATGGTGGCCGCCGAGAGCCTCGCCGCTTCTCGCCCATGCCACCATCAAGCGTTCACCCGCATTGGTGCCCCCTGAGGCATACGCGTGGTGCAGGCCCGACACACAAGAAGCGTATTTGTCCGAGTTGTCCCTTACGCAGTACTGTCCGGGCGATGCCGAGGAGGTTCCGAATGCGACGAGTGACCCGTCGTGTGACGCTGGTTGGGCTATTGGTGGCATGTTGCCTGGCTGTCGCCGCCTGCAACGGAGAGGAGGGTGAAGACGAGCCGACTGCGAGCCCATCGCCGGAAGCCACCACCCAGACCACTCCGGAAACCGAACAGCCCACAGACGCACCCCCGCCGGACGTGCCGCCCCCCACAGACGGCGGCGGGGACCCCAACGTGCCTCCCCCTCCCCCTCCACCCACCGGCGAGGTACCGAAGCCCGACGGCACTGATGGTCCCCCAACTGACGGAATCACCCCAGGCGCCGCCCGACCGTGAGCAACCCGGCAAGCGAGAGACGGGATTCCGGGCGCGATGCCGCCTCCACGGCGATCCTGAAACTTGTCGTCGCGGAGGCGTCCTTCATCGCGGCGCTGATGTTTTACGTGGGACTGATCTATACCAGCCGCTACTACCGCAACTTCCATCTGTCGCCCTCCTCCCTCGGCTTCGGATTCTCCGAATACGTCGTTGAGAGTCTGCAAGTGCTGTCGCGCCCGGTCCTCATCGCTGTTGTCGCTCTGCTCTTGCTCACAAGTGCACCGCACTTCATCAGGCGTCTTCCGGTGTCCAGCCGCCTCAGGCGGGGCGCCGCAGCCGTGTGGGGTGTCGTGGCAGGGCAGTACTGGCTGGTCGTGGCGGCCGGCCTTGTGCTCTTCGTGTTCTGGTCGCGCATCGAGCCGTACTGGATTGCCCCGGCCACGGTGGCCGCCGGTCTGCTGATGGGGCAGAGCGCGCCCGCGCTGCGCGGCAGGGGGCAAAGGCTGCTGGACAGGGCCGTGCCGCTCTTCGCTGCTCTGGCGTTCCTGCTTCTCGCCATCACCCTGCTTGCGGCACAGCTCGGCGATCGCGAGGCGAAGCAGGCGGCGCGCCATGTCGTCCGCTGGCCCGGGGTCATCCTCTTCAGCACCGAGCCTTTGAGCCTGAGAGGCCCGTCCGGCCTCAGGGCCGAGGACCTTGGCACAGGCACGCATCTGCGCTACCGCTACTCGGGTCTGCGGCTGCTCATCCAGCGCGAAGGCCGCTACTACGTGGTTCCCGTCGGATGGAATGCGGCGACCGACTCCGTATACATCTTCCGGGAGAACGACACAATGCGGATCGAACTGACGCCGGGCGTCCGGCGAGCCTAAACGCCGGGATGAGCTTCTCCAGCCCACCCCTGATCACGCTCGGCGGGATGCCGAACGTGGTCGAGAAAGTGCAGAAGCTGCCGCCCAACTCGGTCCCGACGAGGTCAGCGGGCGATATGTCGGCCTCCTCCGCCATCCACCGTCAGCCGCCTCCCTGCCACCCCGAACCGACAGCAGAAGACTCGCGGCCCCCACCCCATCACCGCATCAACAACGGTGCACTTTCGTCCGTACGAGGTGGTGCACGTTCACTTGTACGCCGACAACGAGTCGTCCACGCGGCTCGGCCGACACCGCTGGGTGGTCGAGAGAACGGTCTCCTGGCTAAGGGCTGTCCCGTAACTGCTGGCCACGGGTGAGATGATCTTGTCGTGTCTGGTGTGATCACGGCGTCGGAGCCCTCCTGGATAGCCCCGTTC
>NZ_JBEZAQ010000035.1:0-20874 GCF_040646655.1 Streptomyces sp. NPDC045431 | reverse complement strand
CGACGCCACCTTCCGTACCGTGATCCGCTACTCCGGCGTCCCGCTCACCTTCACCGACGAGGACGCCGAGGCCGCCACCGGCCGGGGACCCGGGGTTACGCGCCGAGCTGCCGCTCCGCCGCGTCCACCGTCTGCGCGAGGAGCAGTGCGATGGTCATCGGTCCGACGCCGCCCGGCACCGGGGTGATCAGGCTCGCTCGGGTGGCCGCCGTCTCGAAGTCGACGTCGCCGACGTTGCCCTCGTTGTAGCCGGCGTCGATCACGACGGCGCCGGGCTTGATGTCCTCGCCCTTGATGAAGCGGGGCCGCCCGACGGCGGCGACCACGATGTCGGCCTCCCGTACGGCCGCCGACAGGTCGGCGGCGGGCGTGTACGAGTGGCAGTACGTCACAGTGGCGTTGCGCGCGAGCAGCAGCATGCCGGCGGGCTTGCCGAGGATGGCGCTGCGGCCCACGACGACGGCCCGCTTGCCGGCCGGGTCGACGTCGTACGCGTCGAGCAGGCGCATGATGCCGCCCGGGGTGCAGGAGACGAATCCGGGCAGGCCGAAGCTCATCGTCGCGAAGGAGCTGATGGTCACGCCGTCGACGTCCTTGGCGGGGTCGATGGCCTCGAAGGCGGCCCGCTCGTCGATGTGCGGGCCGGCCGGGTGCTGGAGCAGGATGCCGTGCACCTCCGGGTCCGCCGACAGCGAGCGGAGGGTGGCGACGAGTTCGGCGGTGGTGGTCGCGGCGGGCAGTTCGACGTGCCGGGAGCGGATTCCGGCCTTCTCGCAGCGGGCGCGCTTCATCTTGACGTACGTCACCGAGGCCGGGTCCTCGCCGACCAGGACGGTGGCGAGGCAGGGCCGGGTGCCGGTGCGGCGGGTGAGCTCGGCCGCGCGGGCGGCGGTCTCCTCGACGAGCCGGCGGGCGAGGCCGCTGCCGTCCATGAGGCGGGCGGTGGACGAGGTCGTGGACATTGGGGACTCCCGAGCGTCGCGGTGGCTCGCCCAGGCGCGCGGCATCGACGTCGGTCCGTCAGGCCGCTCCCCGGTGGTACTCCACCCCAGCGCCAGTCACGGCCCGCGCCCACTCTACGCCACGGAATCGAACGGTGTCCTGAACGGCTTCGCTCCCGCGGGGACGGGCGTGGTCCGCCCCCTACGATGACCGCGCACCAGCCCTTGCGCAGGAGGGGGGACGAGAGACGACGTGGACGAGGCCGGAAGCGGACCGCACACCGAGGAACGGCTGCGCGCCCAGCTCGCCGCCCTGGGGGTGCGGCCGGGCGGGGTGGTGCTGGCGCACGCGTCGCTGCGGGCGGTGGGCCCGGTGGCGGGGGGCGGTCAGACCGTGCTCCGGGCGCTGTGCGGGGCGCTCGGCGCGGACGGCACCGTGGTGGTGCCCACCTTCACCGCCCGCAACTCGGACACGTCACCGGCGTACCGGGAACGGGTGCGGGGTCTCGCGGAGGCGGAGCGCGCGGCGGTGCGGGAGGCGATGCCGGCGTACGACGCTGCGGCCATGCCCTCGGACGCCGGGGTCGGGGTACTGCCCGAGCTCGTGCGCACGACGGCCGGCGCGGTGCGCAGCGCCCATCCGCAGACGTCCTTCGCGGCGCTGGGCCCGCACGCCGAACGGGTGGTGTCCGGCCACCGTCCCGACTGCCATCTGGGGGAGGCTTCGCCACTGGCCCGGCTGTACGACATGGGGGCACGGATCCTGCTGCTGGGCACCGGGTTCGACCGGTGCACGGCGTTCCACCTCGGGGAGTACCGGGTCGCGCGGCCACCGCGCCGCACCTACCGGTGTGTCATCCGCGAGGGCGGGGTGCGGCGTTGGTGGGCGTACGAGGACGTGGCTCTGGACGACGGCGATTTCGCCGCCCTCGGGGCGGACCTGGAGCGCGACCGTCCCGGAGCCGTACGGCGGGGCCCGGTCGGTTCGGCGCCGACGTGCCGGCTGGTGGAGCTGGCGCCCGCCGTGGACTACGCCAAGGGGTGGCTGGAGCGCAACCGCGCGTACGGGTGACCGGCGCGACACCCGTACGGCGGACGTTTTCTGATCCGTCGTCGGTCGGCCGGTTCGCGGACGCCCGGGGCGGGGCAGCTCTTTCGAGACCCGAGTGAGGTGCTCCGTTGCCCCGACCTACTTCCTTCCCTGGGGGGATTGTGACGCGCACGCGTACGGCTCTGCTGCTGGTGGCCGCCCTGCTGAGCGCGGGGCTGGTGGGCGCCCCGCCCGCGGCGCCCGCCGCGGCCTGGTCCCGGATCGCGACGGGCGTCGAGTACCGCACGCTCGACATCCCGTCAGCGCGCGGGACGGCGAGGGCGCATGTGCTGTCGGCGGACCTGGCGGACGCGCGCGTGTCGGCCGGGCTGCTGTATCCGGGGGTGGTCGCGGCACGGTCGGCACTGTCCGTGCTCGCCGACGGCGCGGGCGCGACGGCCGGGGTCAACGGCGACTTCTTCCACATCACCGAGGCCCAGCACCCGGGCGTGGAGGCCACCGGCGCACCGGTCGGCCCCGCGGTCGCGGACGGCCGTCCGCTGAAGGCGGCGGTACCGAACGGACAGCGGTTCGGGCCCGCCCTGCCGCCCGGGACGAGCACCCGTCAGGTGCTGGGGGTGGGCGAGGACGGCAGGGCCCGGGTCGGGGAACTGGCCCTGGAGGGGGCCGTGTCGACGCCGCACGGGGAGCTGCCGCTCGGCGGGCTGAACCAGTACGCGCTGCCGGTGGGGTCCGTCGGGGTGTTCACCAAGGACTGGGGCGGTGCCTCACGCGTGCGTGCCACCTGCGGCACGGACACCCAGCGCTCCGCGCCGTGCAGCAAGGAGACGTACGAGGTGACGGTACGCGGCGGCAAGGTCGAGGCGGTCGCCGAGACGCCCGGCAGGGGCGTGATCGAGTCCGGTACCGAGGTCCTGGTGGGGCGGGAGGAGGGCGCGCGGGAGCTGCGCAAGCTGGCGGTCGGGGACCTGGTGAGCGTCCGGCACAAGCTGGTGGCGGCCGGTGACGCGTCGACGGCGTCGTACCGCTTCGCCGTGGGCGGGTTCCCGGTACTGCGCGGCGGGGAGCCGCTGGGCGGGCTGGACGGCGTGACGGCGGCGGTACGCACGGCGGCGGGCGTCGGCGGTGACGGCACCCGCCTGCTGCTGCTCGCCCTGGACGGCGGGCCGGGTTTCCGGTCGGGGCTGACCGTGTCCGAACTGGCCGCGACCATGAAGGGCTTGGGCGCCTCGGACGCCGTCAACCTGGACGGCGGCGGCTCGTCGACGTTGGTGGCGCGGCAGGAGGGGGCGACGAAGGTGAGCGTCCTCAACCATCCCAGCGGCGGGGTGCAGCGGGCCGTGCCGAACGGCATCGGGATCTTCGTCAAACCGGCGTCCTGAGGGCTGTCCCGTACGTGCGGTCCAGCGGCCCCTCCACCCACTGAAAGGCCGGCACCACCCCTGGGCAGTGCCGGCCTCCTTTTGTTCAGAAGTCGTGACAGGCCGGTCCTTTGGAACCGGTGATGATCCAGTTGAAGACCGCCCGGGTGCTCGGCCCGTAGAGACCGTCGGCGGAGATGCCGTGGTAGCGCTGCACCTTGGCTACGGCGGCCTTGGTCCCGGAGCCGTAGACGCCGTCCACATCGATCTTGGCGAAGCTGTAGCACCGGTTGATGGAGTTCTGCAGTGCCTTGACGGCCGAGCTGCTGTTGCCCGGGCCCAGCTGGCAGTTCAGGGATCCGGTGGACGAAGCCGCCACAGGACCGGAGAACCTGTTGCCGTACCCGTCCGTCCACGTCTTGGTGACGGTCTTGCTGCAGATGGGGGTGGCGGCCTGGGCCTGGGTGGCCGTCACGGCGACCACTCCCGTCGCGAGCAGTACGGAGCCGAGTCCCGCAGCGGCGACGCGCCGGGCTCCGGTGAGTATGGACATGGGTGTACCTCCGTCGATGGGCGATGGCCCGGGCCGAGCCGCCGGAAACCCGTGCCTCGGCCCGCTCGCAAGGAAGGCTAGGGTTCTCGGTGTCCGTGCACATCAGGGCGCCCCCTGAAGACGATTCAGCCACGCGCTTTGCGCCAGTCGCGGCTCTCCGGCCTCCTGACGTGAGACGCGGCTACGGCTTGAGGCTGCTGACCACGTCGGCCGTGGCGGAGACGCCGTTGTAGATGGTCGGGGCCAGGCTGGTGCTCGCCATGAAGAAGCCGAGCAGAGCGCAGACCAGCGCGTGGGAGAGCTTCAGGCCTCCGTTGCGCAGGAAGATCACCGCCAGGACCAGCAAAAGCAGCACCACGGAGACGGATACGGCCATGTGTCGCCCTCCTCGGCCAGTTGCCGCGTGGGGTGTGCGGCATTCGGCGGCCAGTCTGGCGGAGCGGGGGCGCCGTACGGCCGTACGGCACGTCGGCCGAACGGGTATTAACCGGCCACGACCCGTTACGCGGCGCCCGTACCGGTCCCCTTGCCGTTCCCGCCGCCGTCCGTACGCCGCAGGAAGGCCGCGAGCCCGGCGAGGTCGTCGGTGTTGAGGTGGTCGACGCGGGCGGCGAGCAGCTCCGTCCAGAGGGCGTCGCGGGCCGCTCCCGGGTGGTCCGGGGTGGCCCAGAACCGTACGCGCTGTCCGGCCCGGTGTGCGGCGGTGACGAGGGCGTGGAGGCGGGCCCGCTCGGCCTCGGGGAAGGGGCCGGTGCCCTGCCAGGTGAAGCCCTGGTTCCAGTGGGCGCTGATCAGCGGGACGAAGGAGGCCGGGGCCGCGGTGCCGAGGTCGCCCAGGCGGCCGTCGTAGAAGGCGTACCGCACGGGCTGCGCCTCCATGGGGGCGCGGGCCGCGCGGTCGCCCGAGACGACGGCCGTGACGGCGCCGGGCCGTACGGTGCCGTGCACGAAGGTGCTGAGCATGCGCCGGTACGGCACGAGTTGGCGGTGCAGTGCGCGGTAGGCGGCCGCGCCGTCCGCCTTGATGTCGATGAGCAGCTGTACGGGCTCGCGGTAACCGGCGTACACCGTCCCGTGGTGGGCCCTCACGCGCGCGAGCAGCGGATCGAGGTACAGGGAGCGGAGCGTACGGGTGGGGTCGAGCTGCCAGGGCTCGTGGGCGACGAGCAGGTCGCCGCCGACCAGGAAGACATCCGCCTCGACGCTGGTGAAGCCGTGCGCGAGGGCGTCGTGGAGCGGGCGCTGGTGAAGGTAGTCGTTGTGCGCGTGGGCGCGGCGGAGCGGCCTGACGGGCGCCGCCCGGTGCGCGGCGGCGGCCCGCTGTGCGGGCAGGACACCCCCTAAGGGGGCGGCTGCGGTGAGCGTGGCGAAGGCGGCGACGGCGGACCGGCGGGACAGTGGCGCCATGAGGACCTCCCGGGGGTGCTAGGGGGTGTCTTGCCGATCTTGCCGGGCTCGCGACGCCTGGTGCCGCTCACTGATCGGGCCTGATCGGGCCTGGTCGACAAGACACCCCTAGGGGGACGGTGCCGAGTATGCGGCTCCGTCCGGACAACCGGGTCACTCTCGCTCGCAGTTGGCCGACGCGGCACGCGTGCCGCGGGCGTCCTCACCGGCGCCGGGCGCGTGTCATGCCGGGGTGACGTGCCACGGCGTGCAGGTACTCGAGCGCGTCGAGGACCACCGTGCGGTCGTACCAGTCCAGCCAGCGCCCCACCTGGCGGCCGGTCCGGTCCAGGGCCTTGAGCTGGGCGGCATGGAGCTCCTGGATGGGGCGTGCGAAGTGGGCGGAGACCATCCCGATGCAGCGGCCGTCGCTCACCAGGGGCACGCTGTGCACGGAGCGGCTGCCCGCGTCGAGGACCGCCTGGCGGGCTTCCTCGGTGAACACCGGGGCGGTGCCGACGTCGCGGACGGTGACCTGGGCCATGTCCCGCGCCGCCTGCGCACAGGCGGTGCCGTCGTCCCCGACGTACTGGAAGAAGCTCACGAACTCCTCGCTCAGTCCCGCGTGCTTCTCCAGCCACAGCCCGCCCGTGGCGTGGTCCCCGATCTGGACGTTGCCCATGTCCGTGGCCGTGACCGCCAGCGTCTGCGAGAGCGTCGCCTGGAGCACGGCGCTGCGGTGCGCGCGTGCCGCGTCGTCGATGGCGAGGAGGTCCAGGCTCGGGGCGGGGCGCCGGGCCCGGCCCGGGAACCAGCGCTCCGCCCCGTGGTCCGGCCGGGCCAGCCGCACCACGGCCTCGGCGAGGGTGCGCAGCTTGACGTTGAAGCGCTGCGAGGCGGACTGCATCAGCGCGAACGCGGCCTCCGCGTCCGCCAGCCGGTAGCGCTCGCGGAGGATGCCCTGCGCCTGGGCGATCAGGGGGCGGTTACGGGCCTGGACACGCAGGTGCCGCACTTCGTCGCGCAACCGCGCCAGCTCCTCCAGGGCGCTCGTGCCGTCGGTGTCCCACGCACCGGGCCGGGGGGTGTCGGTCATGGAGGCGCGCCTGCCCCGGTCCGCGCGGATCACACTGTGTGGTCACTCACCGGGGTGGTCCGGCGACACTCGAAGGGCACGGCGAGCCAGCCGCTGGTCATGCCCCGCGCACGCACTCCGCCCAGTCCACCGTACGGTCGCACCAGCGCTCCAGCAGGACCCGGTCGTGGCCGACGGCGAGGAGTCCGGCGCCGTGCTCACGGCGGTACGTCTCGACGGCGGCGACCAGCGCGGCGGTCGTGGAGGCGTCGAGCATCGCGGTCATCTCGTCGCAGACCAGCCAGCGCGGGCGCAGCACCAGGGCGCGGGCGAGGCAGGCGCGCTGGAGCTGGCCGTCGCTGACCTCGTGCGGGCGGCGGGCGAGCAGGTCGTCGGTGAGGCCCACCGTGCGGGCCAGCTCGGCCGTGCGGTCCTCGGCCCCGGCGCGGCGGCCGGTGGCGCGCAGCGGCTCGGCGATCAGGTCGCGCAGCCGCAGCCGGGGGTCCGCGGAGAGGCGGGGCTGCTGGAAGACGACGCCGATGGCGGTGCGCAGCTCGCGCGGCGCGCGGTGGCGCCAGCCGCGTACGGGCTCGCCGTCGACGGTGACGCGGCCCGCGTCCGGGCGGTGCAGCAGTGCGGCCACCCGCGCGAGGGTCGACTTGCCGCAGCCGCTGGGCCCGAGGAGGCCGACGGACTCGCCGGGCGCGAGGGTCAGCGAGGCGCCGCGGAAGACGGGCGTGCGCGGGTCGTATCCGGCGGTGACGGCGTCGAGTTCAAGCACGGGTCGGCTCCTCGGCGGCCGCGGTGTGGGCGTGGTGGCAGGCGACGCCGTCCTGGAGGCGCGGCACCGTCCCGCAGGCGTCCGTCGCGCGGTCGCAGCGGGCGGCGAAGGCACAGCCGTCGGGCAGGGCGCCCAGCTCCGGGGGCAGGCCCGGGATGGGGGCGAAGTCCCGCTCGGGGAGGGCGGCGAGCAGGCCGCGCGCGTACGGGTGGCGGGGGCCGGGGGCGCCGAAGAAGCGGTCGGCGGCGGTGAGTTCCACGATCCGGCCGGCGTACATCACGGCGACCCGGTCGGCGATCCGCTCGGCGGCGGCCAGGTCGTGGGTGATCATCAGCAGCGCACGGCCCTCGTCGGCGTGGCGGCGCAGTTCGTCCACGGTGCGGTCGACCAGGTCGCGGTCGAGGCCGGTGGTCGGCTCGTCGGCGAGCAGGAGCGGCGCGTCGCCGACGAGCGCGAGGGCGGTGGCGGCGCGCTGCGCCTGGCCGCCGGAGAGTTCGTGCGGATGGTGGTCCAGGAGGCGGGGCGGGAAGGAGGCCCGTTCCGCGGCCGCGACGGCCGCCGCGCGGAGGTCCGCCCGCGGTGTGCCGGCCAGCTCGCGCAGGGTCTCCTCCAGCTGCGCCCGTACGGTGCGTACGGGGGTGAGGTGCGCGGCCGGGGACTGCGGTACGAGACCGATACGCCGGCCCCGTACCGTACGGGCGAGGACGCGCTCGTCGGCGGAGAGCACGTCGATGCCGTCGATCACCGCCGTGCCGGCGGTCTGCGCGTTGCCGGGCAGCAGACCGAGCAGGGCGGAGGCGAGGACGGACTTGCCGCAGCCGCTCTCGCCGACGAGGGCGAGGCACTCCCCCGCTGCCAGGTCGAAGCTCGCGCCGCTGACGGCGGCGATGTGGCGGCCGCCGCGCATCCGGAAGCGTACGGACATCTCCCGTACGGAGAGGACGGGAGTCACGGAGCTCACGGGGCTCACAGCATCAGCTCCGATCGGCGGCGTGGGTTGAGCCGTTCCCGCCAGGCACCGGCCAGGCCGGCGATGGCGAGCGTCGGGATGATCAGGAACAGGCCGGGGAAGAGCGTCGGCCACCAGTCGCCGGCGAGCAGCGAACCGCGCGCCGTCTGCACCAGGTTGCCGAGGCTCGCCTGGTGGGGCGGCAGGCCCAGCCCCAGGAAGGACAGCGCCGACTCGTGCCACATGGCGTGCGGCACCATCAGCACGGCCGCGAGCCCCGCCTGCGGCAACACGGCCGGCAGCAGATGCCGGACGGTCACGCGCCACCGCGAGGCGCCGCCCGAGATCGCCGCGTCGATGTAGGGGCGCGCGCGCAGTGACAGCACCTCGGAGCGGACGATCCGGGCGGTGGACAGCCAGTGCGTGAGCGCGACGGAGACGATGACGGGCCACACGCCGGGGCGGAACATCGCCACGATGAAGATGCCGAGCAGCAGGTGCGGTACGGAGGCGAAGGTGTCGACGAGCCGCATGAGGAGCCGGTCGGTCCAGCCGCCGAAGGCGGCGGCGGCCGCGCCCACGGCCGTGCCGATGACGGTGGCGACGAGCGCCGCGACGAGCCCGACGAGGAGCGAGACGCGCAGCCCGTACACGCAGCGCAGGAGCAGGTCGCGGCCGACGTCGTCGGTGCCGAAGGGGTGGGCCCAGGACGGCGGCTGGAGCTTCAGCGCCAGGTCGACGGCCTGCTGGTCGAGCCGCACCAGCGGCGGTACGACGAGCACGGCGAGGACGACCGCCGCGACGATCACGGCGGAGACCGCGACCCGTACGGTGCGGGTGGAGCGGCGGGTGCGCCCGTGGGAGCGCCAGAGGACGTCAGCCATCGAAGCCCACCCTCGGGTCGGCGAGCCCGTACAGCAGGTCGGAGAGGAGGTTGCCCAGCAGCACCGCGGCCGTGGCGAGCACGGTGAGTGCGGCGAGGAGCGGGAAGTCGACGGAGGTGGCGGCCTGCACGGTCGCGGCCGCGATGCCCGGCCAGCTGAAAACCGACTCAACAAGCAAGGCGCCCGTGATCAGTTCCGGCACGCGTGAACCGATGAGTGTGAGCATCGGCAGCATCCCGGACCGCAGCGCGTGCCCGAGCAGCACGGTCCGCTCCCCGAGGCCGCGTGCGCGTGCGCCGCGCACCGGGTCCTCGTCGAGCGCGTCGGCGACGCCCTGCCGTACGTACAGGAAGAACCACGGCAGTTGGGAGACGCCCAGCACGAGCGCGGGGAGGACCAGGTGGGAGGCGACCTGCTGGAAGGTGACGGTGTCGCTGGCGGTGTCGGTGAGACCGCCGGGCGGCAGGACGCCCAGTTCGAGCGCGAAGAACCAGATGGCGAGCAGCCCGAGCCAGAAGGCGGGGGCGGCTTCCAGGGTGTACGCGGCGGAGGTGGCGCACCGGTCGAGCCAGCCGCCCTGCCGCCGTGCCGCGAGCACGCCCAGGCCGGTGCCGAGGAGGATGGCGACGGCGAAGGCGGTGGCGGCGAGCAGCACGGACCAGCCGATGCGTTCGCCGATGACGTCGGCGACGGGCTGGCGCATGACGCTGGAGTCGCCGAGGTCGCCGGTGGCGGCGCCGGTGAGCCAGTCCCACCAGCGCGGGACGAGCGGCTGGTCGACGCCGAGGTTGGCGCGCAGCTGGTCGAGGTTCTCCTGGGAGGCGGTGAGTCCGGCGGTGCCGGCGTACGCCTTGACGGGGTCGAAGGGGGAGGCCGCGGCGACGGCGAAGACCCCGAACGTCACGATGAGGAGGACGGGGACGGCGAACAGCGCCCGCCGCCCCGCCATCCGGGCCATCGCCCCCCAGGGGAGGCGGCGGCCGGCCTGCTTGAGGGTCACTTCTTCGGGGTCCAGTCCTCGACGTTCCACCAAGGGCCGGAGGCGAGGCCGTGGTCGTGCGGCTCGACCTGCGTGGACAGGCCGTCCCAGAAGGTGGTGAGGACGTACACGTGGTCGATGTGGGTGAGGAAGGTGTAGCCGGGGTTCTTCACCAGCTCGCGCTGGACGGTGTCGTAGGCGGCCTTCCGGGCGGCCTTGTCGTTGGTCTTGCGGCCGTCGTCCAACGCCTTGTCGACGGCCGGGTTGTCGTACCAGGCCATGTTGTTGAAGCCGTCGCCGCCGAGGGAGGACTTCAGCAGCAGGTACTGGTCGAAGTCGGGGTCGCCGGGCGAGCCGCCGCCCGCGAGGACCGCGTCCTGCTTCATGCGCGGCTGGATGACCTCCCACGTGCCGGCCTGGGTGGTGATGTCGATGCCGGCCTTCTTGGCGTCGGAGGCGTAGGCGAGGGCGTGCTCCTGGCGGAGCTTGTCGCCGGAGAGGTACCAGAGCGGGAAGGCGGCGCGGACGCCGTCCTTGACGCGGATGCCGTCGGGGCCGGGCTTCCAGCCCGCCTCGTCGAGGATCTTCTTCGCCTGTCCCAGGTCGTGGGGGCGCTCGGTGCCCTTGGTGAACCACTCGCTGTCGGTGGGGACCGGGCCGTAGGCGGGCTTGCCGGCGCCTTCGAGGATCTTGTCGACCATGGCCTGGCGGTCGACGGCGACGTCGAGGGCGCGGCGGATGGCGGTGTCGCCGGTGACCTTGTTGTGGGTGGGCAGGGTCACGGTCCGGTAGTCGTACGTCGTGGCCTCATAGGTCTTCTTGCCGCCGTCGTTCTTGAAGCCCTTGGCGAGGTTGGGCGGCAGGATCGCGCCGTCGAGGTCGCCGGAGCGCAGGCGGGTGGCGCGGACGTCGTCGTCCTTGATGATCGCCATGGTGAACTTCTCCACCTTCGGCGCGCCGCCCCAGTAGTGGGGGTTGGCCTTGAAGCTGAGCTTCTCGCCCTTGGACCAGCCGGTGAGGATGTAGGGGCCGGTGCCGATGGGCTTGGTGGTGAAGGGGCCGGAGTTGACGTCCTGCTTGGCCGCGATGTGCTCGGGGGCGATGGCGAGGACCGTGCGCTCGGCGAAGGGCGCGTACGGGTACTTGAGCGTGAAGACGACCGTGTCGTCGCCGACCGCCTTGACGTCCTTGAGGGCGTCGAGCTCGGTCTTCGAGGGGTTGTTCGTCTTCGCGTCGAGGATGGTCCGGTAGGTGAAGACGACGTCCTTGGCGCTGAACGGCTTGCCGTCGCTGAAGGTGACGCCCTTGCGGAGCTTGTACGTGTACGTCAGGCCGTCCGCGCTCACCTCGGGCAGCTCGGCGGCGAGGGCGGGCTGGAGCTTCATGTCGCCGTCGAAGGCGAGCAGCCCGTCGAAGATCTTGGAGTTGCCGTCCTTGCCGTAGCCGAGGAGGGGGCTGAGCGTCTCGGGTTCGTACGCGATGCCGACGACCGCGCTGTCCCCGGCGCCGTGGTTCTTCTCCCCCGGGGTGGGGTTGGAGCAGGCCGCCGCGGTGAGGGCCAGGGCCCCGGCCAGCGTCGCGGCGGCCGTGCCGCGTATGGCGCGTATGGATCGGGCGGTCATGGTCCGCACCCCTCTTGAAGATCGGATGTTGTTGCGAGCGATTCGCAATTAAACATCATGTAGAGGGGTGGGCACGTACCGCGGTCCTTACCCGGCCATCTCGGGGGCGGGAAGGTCCACCAGCTCGGCGAGGGTGCGCTTGTGGTGCCCCGCCGAGCCGAGCGCGATCTGGTCGGCCTTGGCCCGCTTGAGGTAGAGGTGCGCGGGGTGTTCCCAGGTCATGCCGATGCCGCCGTGCAGCTGGACGCACTCCTCGGCGGCGCGCACCGCGACGCGCGAGCAGTACACCTGGGCGACGGCCACGGCGAGCGGTGCGTCGGGGGCGGCGGTGGCGAGCGCGTCGGCGGCGCTCCGGGCGGCGGCCCGGGCGCTCGCGACGTCCAGCCAGAGCTGCGCCATGCGGTGCTTGAGCGCCTGGAAGGAGCCGACGGGGCGGTTGAACTGGTGGCGCTCGCGGGTGTGCCGGACCGTCTCCTCCAGGCACCACTCGGCCACGCCGAGCTGCTCGGAGGCGAGCAGGCCGGCCCCGGCGAGCAGGCCGCGGCGGACGGCCGCGCGGGCGGCGCCTGCGTCCGCGAGGCGGGTGCCGCCCACGTCGGCGGTCACGGTGGCGAGGGGCCGGGTCAGGTCCAGCGGGGTCTGCGGCACGACCTCGGCGTCGGCGGCGTCGACCGCGTACAGCCCGTCGGGGCGCACCACGAGCAGGACGTCGGCGCGGACGGCGTCGGCGACCCCGGAGACCGGCCCCGGGACGGCCCCGGAGGCGCCGGTCGCCGTGGTGACCGGGTCGTCACCGGGCCCGGCGGCGAGCGGGACGGCGAGGACCGCGACCTTGCGGCCGGCGGCCAGCTCCGTCAGGAGGTCCCGGGCGTCGACGGCCAGCAGCGTCTCGGTCGCGACGACCGCGCTGGTGAGGTACGGCGCGGGCGTGACCGCGCGGCCCAGCTCCTCCAGGACGACGGCGGCCTCGCGGTGCGTGGCGCCCTGTCCGCCGGACTTCTCGGGGACGAGGAGCCCGGCCGCGCCCATGTCGGAGGCGAGTCCCCGCCAGACGGCGGGGTCGTACGGCGTGCCCGCCTCGACGCGCGCGGGCAGGGCGGCCGGGTCGGAGCGGCCGGCGAGGAGGGACCGTACGGCGGCCCGGAGGTCGTTCTCCTCCTCGGTGTACAGCAGGTCCGTCATCGCGCCAGGTCCTTCCATGCGACGTCCTTGTCGTTGCGCGGCTCGGCGGGCAGGCCGAGGACGCGTTCCGCGACGATGTTGAGGAGCACCTCGCTCGTGCCGCCCTCGATGGAGTTGCCCTTGGAGCGGAGGTAGCGGTAGCCGGCGTCGCGGCCGGTGAAGTCGACGTGCTCGGGGCGGCGCATGGTCCAGTCCCCGTACAACAGGCCCTCCTCGGCGAGAAGTTCCACCTCCAGGCCGCTGATCTGCTGGTTGAGGCGGGCGAAGGCGAGCTTCATGCCGCTGCCCTCGGGGCCGGGCTGGCCGACGGCGAGCTGCTGGCGCAGCCGCTCGCCGGTCAGCCGGGCGACCTCGGCGTCCACCCACAGGTCGAGCAGGCGCTGGTGGAGGTCGTGGGTGCGCAGCTCGGGGCGGTCGCGCCAGGTGCGCGCGACGGTGGCGATCATGCCGCCCTCGCGCGGGATGCGGGCGCCGCCGATGGCGACCCGCTCGTTGTTCAGCGTGGTCTGGGCGACCTTCCACCCCTCGCCGACCTCGCCGAGGCGGTGGGCGTCGGGGATGCGGACGTCGGTGAGGAAGACCTCGTTGAACTCGGCCTCGCCGGTGATCTGGCGCAGCGGCCGCACCTCGACGCCCGGGTCGGTCATGTCGCACAGGAAGTAGGTGATGCCACGGTGCTTGGGCACGTCGGGGTCGGTGCGGGCGATGAGGATCGCCCAGCGGGCCACGTGGGCGCTGGAGGTCCACACCTTCTGCCCGTTGACCACCCAGTCGCCGCCGTCCCCGTCCCGGACCGCCCGGGTGGCGAGCGCGGCGAGGTCGGAGCCGGCGCCGGGCTCGCTGAACAGCTGGCACCAGACCTCCTCCCCCAGCCACAGGGGGCGGAGGAAGCGGCGCTTCTGCTCCTCGGTGCCGTACGCGAGGATCGTCGGGGCCGCCATGCCGAGCCCGATGCCGATGCGGCGCGGGTCGTTGTCGGGCGCTCCGGCGGCCGCCAGCTCGGCGTCGACGACGGCCTGGAGGGAGCGCGGCGCGTCGAGGCCGCCGAGGCCGACGGGGTAGTGGACCCAGGCGAGCCCGGCGTCGAAGCGGGCCGCGAGGAAGTCGGCGCGGTCGGTGGTGGCCGGGGGGTGGGCCTCCAGCAACGCGCGCGTGCGTGCGCGCAGTTCGGCGGCGTCGGTCACTTGGCGGCTCCTTCCGTGACGGCTTCCCCTGCGGCCGGGAGGACGACGAGGCGACCCGTCGTGGTGCCGTCGGCGACGCGCTGCACGGCGGCCGCCGCGTCCGCGAAGCCGACCCGGTCGCTGATCAGTGGCTTGATCAGCCCCTTGGCGGCGTACTCGGTGAGCGTGTCGTGGCAGCGGCGGACGGCCTCGGGGTCCTGCTGGTTGTACAGGCCCCAGTGCAGGCCGAGGATCGAGTAGTTCTTGACGAGGGCGTGGTTGAGGGCGGGCGCCGGGATGTCGCCGCTCGCGAAGCCGACGACGACGATCCGGCCCTCGAACGCCACGCACTTGGCGGACTTGGCGTACGCGTCGCCGCCGACCGGGTCGTAGACGACGTCGGCGCCCCGGCCGCCGGTGGCGTCCTTCACGGCGGCGACGATGTCGTCGGTGCGCCGGTCGATGACCAGGTCACAGCCGAGTTCGCGGGCGACGGCGGCCTTGTCGGCGCCGCCGACGACGCCGATGACGGTGGCGCCGGTCGCCTTGCCCAGCTGTACGGCGGCGCTGCCGACCCCGCCGGCGGCGGCGTGGACGAGGAGCGTCTCGCCCTCGCGGAGCCCGGCCCTGCGGTGCAGTCCGAAGAAGCCGGTCTGGTAGCCGATGTGGAGGGCGGCGGCCTCGGCGTCGTCGAGGGCATCGGGCGCGGGCAGCACGGCGGCCGCGTCGGCGACGGCGTACTCGGCGAGGCCGCCGTACGGCAGCGCGGGCGTGGCGATCACGCGGCGGCCGTCCTCGGTCTCACCGCAGACCTCCACGCCGGGCGTGAACGGCAGGGGCGGGCGCACCTGGTAGTGGCCCCGGCACAGCAGGGCGTCCGGGAAGTTGATGTTCGCGGCCCGGACCTTCAGCAGCAGCTGCCCCTCGCCGGGCGTGGGCCGGTCCACCTCGTCGAGCCGCATCACCTCGCTCGGCTCACCGTTGCGGTGTACGCGCCATGCCTGCATGCGGGCCTCCACTAGGGGTCGGACGGAACCACGATGGAGCGCATACTAAGCGGTCGCTTGCCGGTCGGGGAAGAGGCGGGCCCCGGTGGCGCACCCGCCCACCGGGGCCTCGGGATGTGCCGCTACGGCGGTACGTCAGCGGCTGAAGACCTCGAAGGCCACGGCCGGGCGCCCGCCGAACCGCGCCGCGGCGGCCTGCGCGTTGCCTGTGAGGAAGGCACGGACGTACTCCTCCGGGTCCTGGTCCGTCAGCGCCTCGATGTACGCGCGGTGTTCCAGCAGCGAGCGCACGGCGCGCTCCAGGCCGGGCGTCGCGTCCACGGCGTGGGTGGGGCTGACGGAGCCGGCGACCGCCACCCAGCGCACCCCGTCCCACGGCTGGAGGCCCTGCTCGACGAGCTCGGGGAAGATCCAGCGGTTGCCCGCGTCGGCCGCCGCGTCGAGCGTGGCGCGGCCGACGGCGACGTGGTCCGGGGTGTTCCAGGCGACGCCGCCCCAGGTGTCGCGGTGGTTGAGGGTGATGACGAGCTCGGGGCGGTGGCGGCGGATCGCGGCGGCGATGTCCCGGCGCAGGCCGAGGCCGTACTCCACGACGCCGTCCCTGTGGTCGAGGAACTCCACCTCCGAGACGCCGACGACCGCCGCGCCGGCCCGCTGCTCCCGCTCCCGCAGCGGCCCGCAGGTCGCGGGGTCGATGGTGTCGATGCCCGCCTCGCCGCGGGTCGCGAGGACGTACGTCACCTCGCGCCCGGCGTCGGTCCAGGCGGCGACGGCGGCGGCGCACCCGTATTCGAGGTCGTCGGGGTGGGCGACGACGGCGAGGGCGCGCTGCCAGTCCTCGGGCATGGGCTGGAGCTGGGCGGCCGGTTCACCGGTTGCTCGATCAGTCATGGGCGCAGGATACGGGCGGAGCCGATCGGCGCCGACGCCCCGTCAGGTCGCTGTCAGAGCGCGCCGTCAGGTCGCTGTCGGGTCGCCGTCAGATCTCGTTTCGCGCCAGGGCGAGCAGCCGGTCCAGGACGCGGTGGCCGCCCGCGCGGAGCCCGTCGTGTTCGAACTCGTCGGTCACCCACGTCCGCAGGCCCCGGATCGTCCGCGCGGTGGCGAGCGAGTGCGCCGTGTCGACGTACAGGTCGTCGTGGTACACGGCGGCGGCGACCGGTACGGCGGTGGCGGCGAGGCGCTCGGCGTCGTACAGCGGCGTCCAGTCCTCGCGGGCGGCGAGCAGTTCGGCGGTCTCGCGCAGGGGCCGCAGGGCCGGGTCGGTGTCGAAGTGCCAGGGGTGGATGGTCTCGCCGGTGAAGAGCAGCGGTCCGTCGCCCTCCAGGGCCTTGGCGGCGTCGAACTCCGGGAACTCCCCGCGCACCCGCTCGGCCGCCCACGCCGTGGGGCCCTGGCCGCGAGCGGCGCCCTGGGCGTAGATGGCCTCGTGCAGCAGGGCGTACAGCGGGTGCGCCGCGAACGACAGCGCCGCCCGCACGTCCTCCTGGAAGGCGTCGGAGAGGACCGGGCCGCCGGCGCCGCGGACGAAGGCGTTCTCCAGCAGGTAGTGGAGGCGGTGGCTGCCGTCCCCGCCGCCGAGCAGGATGCCCAGCGACTGGAAGGCCTCCGGGGTCAGCACGTGGCCGCCCGGCAGGACCGTGCGGTGCTCGGCGAGGTGGGCGGCGATACGGCGGGCGCGTTCGACGTCCTGCGGGTAGCGGGCGTAGTGGTCCTCGGCCTTGCGCCGCATGCGGGGGTAGGAGGCGCGGTAGACGTCGTCGGCGCGGGCGTCCAGCGAGGGCAGGCCGCCGGTGATGAGGACGGTCCGCAGGCCCTCCGGGGCGGCGGACAGGTAGTGGGTGGCGCAGAAGCCGCCGAAGCTCTGGCCGAGCACGGTCCAGGGGGCGCCGCCCGTCAGCCGGTGCCGGACCAGTTCGCAGTCCCGCACGATGGAGTCGGCGCGGAAGTGCGCAAGGTAGTCGGCCTGGGCGGCGGGGCCGCCGTGCAGGGGCAGGGTCTGCCGGTTGGCGGGGGTGGAGCGGCCGGTGCCGCGCTGGTCGAGGAGCAGCACCCGGAACTCCTGGACGGCGCGGCCCAGCCACGCCTGGGCGCCGACGAAACGGCGGGCGCCGAAGCCGGGGCCGCCCTCCAGGTAGAGCAGCCACGGCAGGTCGGCGCCCACGCTCCCGGAGGCCACGACCTCGCGGCCGTACAGCTCGATGTGCGCGCCGGAGGGGTCGCCGTGGTCGAGTGGGACGGTGAAGCGGTGGTCGGTGAGGACGACCCCGGGCTGGCGGTAGCTGGTCAACGCGGCTCCTGTCACCTTCTGGCTGTGCGGTGGTGCGCCGCCCAGTCCACCACAGGCCGGGACCCGCCCTGACCAGGGGCCTTGTGACCGGGGGGCTTCCGCTCGCGAGCCCGCGCGGCCCGTACGGTGATCATGACCGTGTCCCGCACCAGGGTGGAGCCCCCGGTGGCCCTTCCAGCGGTCCGGCTGCGCCGGCTCCCGGGGAGGCCGGCGGTCTGACCCGACGGGCCCGGACGCCCCCGCACGCGGTCGCTGCCCCCAGGGGTCCGATGCTAGAAATGGGGCATGAACGGACGTCTCGGACGACCCAGGCGCGTGTCGGGCGCCCGGCTCCGTTCCCTGCTGCGGGCCCGCAGCGTGGCCGGGCAGGTGCTGCTGCTGCAGGTCGTCGTCGCGGTGCTGCTGATCGTCGCCGCGGTGGTCGCGCTCGCGTACCAGGAGCGGCACGACGGCGAGCAGGAGGCGAAGAGCCGGTCGCTCGCCGCCGCCGAGTCCTTCGCGGACGCCCCGGGCACCGCGCGGGCCCTGACGTCGCCGGACCCGGCGGCGGCCCTGCGGGCGCACGCCGAGGAGGCGCGGCGCGGCGCGGGCGTGGACTTCTTCGTGGTGATGACACCGGACGGCACGCGCCTCGTCGACACCGACCCGTCGCTGGTCGGCACGCGTGCCGAGGGCGTCGAGCGGGCCGCCGGGGGGACGCCGTTCGCGGAGATCTTCGAGGGTGCCCCGAACGACGCGGCGCGGGCCGTCGTGCCCGTCGAGGGCCCGGACGGCACCATCGTGGGCCTGGTGAGCGCCGGGGTGGAGATCGAGAACGTCGGGGCGGCCGTCAACCGCCACCTGCCGGTGCTGCTCGTCTCCGCGGCCGGCGCGCTGGCCCTGGCCGTCGGCAGCTCCGCGCTGGTGAGCCGGCGGCTGAGCCGCCAGACGCACGGCCTCGGCCCCACCGAGATGACCCGGATGTACGAGCACCACAACGCCGTCCTGCACGCCGTGCGCGAGGGCGTGATCCTGATCGGCGGCGACGGCCGCCTGACGCTCGCCAACGACGAGGCGCGCAGGCTGCTGGAGCTGCCGGCGGCGGCCGAGGGGCGCCGCGTCACCGAGCTGGGTCTGGACGAGGACATCGCGGAGCTGCTGGCCTCGGGCCGTACCGTCACCGACGAGGTGCACCTGGCCGCCGACCGGCTGCTGGCCGTGAACACCCGCCCCACGGCCCCGTACGGCGGCGCCTCCGGCACGGTCGCGACGCTCCGCGACACCACCGAGCTGCGCGCCCTGTCGGGTACGGCGGAGGTGGCCCGGGAGCGGCTGAAGCTGCTGTACGAGGCGGGGGTGCGGATCGGCACCACGCTGGACGTGCGGCGGACCGCGGAGGAGCTGTCGGAGGTGGCGGTCCCCCGGTTCGCGGACTTCGTCACGGTGGAGCTGCTGGACCCGGTGCTGCGCGGCGAGGAGCCGACCGACGAGCACACCGAGATGCGGCGGGCGGCGGTGAGCGGCATCCGCGAGGACCCGCCGCTGCAGCCGGTGGGCGACCTGATCAGGTTCGACGATCCGACGACGCCGATGGCGGCGGCGCTGGCGACCGGGCACGCGGCGCTGGAGGCGGACCTGAGGGTGGCGCACGGCTGGCGGGCCCAGGACCCCGAGGGGGCCGACAGGGCGCTTGCGTACGGCATCCACTCCCTGATCGCGGTGCCCCTGCAGGCGCGGGGCGTGGTGATGGGCATGGCCAACTTCTGGCGCTCGGAGCGGCCCGAACGGTTCGAGGAGGAGGACCTGGCCTTCGCGGAGGAGCTGGCCGCCCGCGCCGCCGTGGCGATCGACAACGCCCGCCGGTTCACCCGCGAGCACACCATGGCCGTCACGCTGCAGCGGAGCCTGCTCCCCCGGGTGCTGCCCGAACAGGAGGCGCTGGAGGTCGCGTACCGCTATCTGCCGGCGCAGGCCGGGGTGGGCGGCGACTGGTTCGACGTGATCCCCCTGCCGGGCGCGCGGGTCGCGCTGGTGGTCGGCGATGTGGTGGGGCACGGCCTGCACGCCGCCGCCACGATGGGCCGGCTGCGTACGGCGGTGCACAACTTCTCGGCCCTGGACCTGCCGCCGGACGAGCTGCTGGGCCATCTGGACGAGCTGGCCTCCCGCATCGACGAGGAGGAGGCGGGCGACGGCAGCGGCGACGGCATCACGGGCGCCACCTGTCTGTACGCCGTCTACGACCCGGTGTCCGGGAGCTGCAGCATGGCGACGGCCGGGCACTTCGCCCCGGCGCTGGTCATGCCGGACGGGACGGTGGATTTCCCCCCGGTGCCCGTCTTCCCGCCGCTGGGCCTCGGCGGCGGACCGTTCGAGACGGCGGAGATGCGGCTGCCGGAGGGCAGCCGGCTGGTGCTGTACACCGACGGCCTCATCGAACACCGCGACCGCGACGTCGACACCGGTCTGCGGCTGCTGTGCGACACGCTGGCCGGGCACCGGGCGGACCGGACGGCGGAGGAGACCTGCCAGGCCGTCTTCAGCGCGATGCTGCCCCCGCACCGCAGGGACGACATCGCGCTGCTGGTGGCGCGCACCCGGCTGCTGGAACGGGACCGGGTGGCGGACTGGGACGTGCCCGCCGACCCCGCGGCCGTCGCGCCGGTCCGCGCCGCGTGCGGCCGCCAGCTGGAGGCGTGGGGCCTGGGCGACATCGGGTTCACCACGGAGCTGATGCTCAGCGAATTGATCACCAACGCGATCCGGTACGGGTCCGAGCCCATCCACGTACGGCTGCTGCGCGAACGCAGCCTGATCTGCGAGGTGTCCGACGGCAGCAGCACCTCGCCGCACCTGCGGCGCGCGGCGACGACGGACGAGGGCGGGCGCGGACTGTACCTGGTGTCGCAGTTCGCGGGGCGGTGGGGGACGCGGTACACGCCCACGGGGAAGGTGATGTGGACGGAGCAACCGCTGACCGGCGGACCGCAACCGGTGGCGGAGCTGCTGCTCGACGACCTGTCGTGGTGACCGGGGGGCCGGTCCGACGGGGCGGGCGCTACCCGCGGTGGGCACAGCTCCAGGCGCCCATGCCCTGCTGGGCGGCGAGCCGCTTGGCGGTCGCGATCTGCTCGCTCCTGGTGGCGAGGTCCGCCCGGGGCGCGTACTTGCGGCCTCCCGCCGCCTCCCAGCTGGACTGGGTGAACTGCAGCCCGCCGTAGTGGCCGTTGCCCGTGTTGGCCTTCCAGTTGCCGCTGGACTCGCACTGCGCGATGGCGTCCCAGTCGACGCGTGGCGCGGCGTGGGCGGCGGCCGGGGCGGCGGGCGCGGCGAGCAGGACCGCGGCGTGGGCGGCGAGCACGGTCAGGAGCAGCGAGTTCGTACGACGACGGGACATGGGCGTCCTCTCCCTCGGGGACCTGCCACGGACGGGCAGGGTGCTCCGACCGTAGAACCGGGTCCGGGAACCGGCACGCGCAGTTGCGCCCATCGGGCTGTTGTGGTCGATCTATCGACAATTCGCGCGCGGGGAGCGTCGGTCAGCGCGCCCGTACGGAGCGGGGCCAGGACGCGGCGGTCCTTGCGGATGTCCCCGAGGGTGATCACCTGGGTGGCGATCTGGTTCACGTTCGACCGGATCGACTGCAGGGCCTCGTCGTCCTGGGTGTCAC
>NZ_JBEZAQ010000034.1:0-34654 GCF_040646655.1 Streptomyces sp. NPDC045431 | reverse complement strand
TCTCCGCGTACACGACGTGCCAGCCGTCGCGGTGGATGGCCATGGTGATGTCCGTGTCCTCGGCGAGGGTGTCCTCGCTCATGCCGCCGACCCGCCCACGGACCCCGGCCCGGGCCCGAAGCCGTCCGACTCGCCGTCCGCGTCGCCGGCGGCGGACACGACCCGGACGCAGGCGCTGCGGGCGCCGGACTGGTCGGCCGAGCCGTATGCATCGCCGCAGGTCGCGCCCGCCTGAGAGGGGTCGGTTTGCGTCAGAGGGGGGTAGGTGCGTATGGTGGTAGATCGTTTGATCCCATTTCCCATTTGCCCGGCGCCGACAGAAGCGCGCCGCGTGTGGCGCGTACTCCCAGCCGTGGCTGACCGCATCGAGGCGGTCGAATTGCGAAACACGGAGTTGACGGGCGCGTGCCGAGACTCCGGAAGGTTTCGCATTTCGCATGTCCATTTTCAGTTCTGACCACGCTGTCCTGCCCGAGGCCGACGAGGCGCTCGTCGAGGCCGTAGAGGCCGTCGAGACCGACGTCCTCGCGGACGTCGTCGCCGACGACGAGCCGACCATCACCTTCGCGGACCTCGGTCTGCCCGAGGGTGTCGTCCGCAAGCTCGCGCAGAACGGCGTGACCACCCCCTTCCCGATCCAGGCCGCGACCATCCCGGACGCCCTGGCCGGCAAGGACATCCTCGGCCGCGGCCGCACCGGCTCCGGCAAGACCCTCTCCTTCGGTCTGCCGCTGCTCGCCGCCCTGGCCGGCGGTCACACCGACAAGAAGAAGCCCCGCGGCGTCATCCTCACGCCCACCCGTGAGCTCGCGATGCAGGTCGCGGACGCCCTCCAGCCGTACGGCGACGTGCTCGGCCTCAAGATGAAGGTCGTCTGCGGCGGTACGTCCATGGGCAACCAGATCTACGCGCTGGAGCGCGGCGTCGACATCCTCGTCGCCACCCCGGGCCGCCTGCGCGACGTCATCAACCGCGGCGCCTGCTCCCTGGAGGCCGTCCAGGTCGCCGTCCTCGACGAGGCCGACCAGATGGCGGACCTGGGCTTCCTGCCCGAGGTCACCGAGCTGCTCGACCAGGTGCCGGCCGGCGGCCAGCGCCTGCTCTTCTCCGCGACGATGGAGAACGAGATCGCCACGCTGGTCAAGCGGTACCTGACCGACCCGGTGGTCCACGAGGTCGACAGCGCCCAGGGCAACGTCACGACCATGACGCACCACGTCCTCGTCGTGAAGCCGAAGGACAAGGCGCCGGTCACCGCCGCGATCGCCGCGCGCAAGGGCCGCACCATCATCTTCGTCCGCACCCAGCTGGGCGCCGACCGCATCGCGGAGCAGCTGCGCGAGGCCGGCGTGAAGGCCGACGCGCTCCACGGCGGCATGACGCAGGGCGCCCGTACGCGCACCCTGGCCGACTTCAAGGACGGTTACGTCAACGCGCTCGTCGCCACCGACGTCGCCGCGCGCGGTATCCACGTCGACGGCATCGACCTGGTCCTGAACGTGGACCCGGCCGGTGACCACAAGGACTACCTGCACCGCTCGGGTCGTACGGCCCGTGCGGGCAAGTCCGGCGTGGTGGTCTCGCTGGCCCTGCCGCACCAGCGGCGCCAGATCTTCCGCCTGATGGAGGACGCGGGCGTCGACGCCTCGCGCCACATCGTCGGCGGCGCCGGCGCCTTCGACCCGGAGGTGGCCGAGATCACCGGCGCCCGGTCGCTGACCGAGGTGCAGGCCGACTCCGCCAACAACGCCGCCAAGCAGGCCGAGCGCGAGGTCGCCGAGCTCACCAAGCAGCTGGAGCGCGTGCAGCGCCGTGCCGCCGAGCTGCGCGAGGAGGCCGACCGCCTGGTGGCCCGCGCCGCCCGCGAGCGCGGCGAGGACCCCGAGGCCGCCGTCGCCGAGGTGACGGAGGCCGCGGAGGCCGAGCTCGCCGAGGTGGCCGCCGCCCTCTCCGTACCGGAGCAGCCGCGCGACGAGCGCCGCGACCGTGACGACCGCCGCGACGACCGTCGTGACGACCGCCGCGAGGGTGGCTTCCAGCGCCGCGACGAGCGGGGCAACTTCCAGCGCCGCGACCGTGACGACCGCGGTGACCGCGGTGACCGTGGTGGGTTCAACCGCGACCGTGACGACCGTGGTGGCCGTTCCTTCGAGCGCCGCGACAACGACCGTCCGTCCGGTGGCTTCCGCCGGGACAACGACCGTCCCTCCGGCGGCGGCTTCCGCCGGGACAACGACCGTCCGTCGGGTGGTTTCCGTCGGGACAACGACCGTCCCTCCAGCGGTGGCTTCCGTCGCGACAACGACCGTCCCTCCGGCGGCTTCCGCCGTGACCGTGACGACCGTGGTGGGTTCAACCGCGACCGTGACGACCGTGGTGGCCGTTCCTTCGAGCGCCGCGACAACGACCGTCCGTCGGGTGGCTTCCGTCGGGACAACGACCGTCCCTCCAGCGGTGGCTTCCGTCGCGACGACCGCCCCTCCGGCGGCCACCGTGGCAGCGACCGCCCGTTCAACCGCGACCGTCGCGACGACCGTCCGTCCAGCGGTGGCTTCCGTCGGGACAACGACCGTCCGTCCAGCGGTGGCTTCCGCCGCGACGACAAGCCGCGCTGGAAGCGCAACGGCTGATCCGTACGCCTGATCCACGCGCCTGAGACGGGCCCGTACAGCACTCCGGTGCCGTACGGGCCCGTTCCGCATCGCGGGGGAGGGCCGATACTCGATCGGCTCCCCGACGCGGGGGGACTATGCTCGGCATGACGCTCCGCGCCCGGGCTATGCTGCGGGTTACGGGCCGTTAGCTCAATTGGCAGAGCAGCGGACTTTTAATCCGTTGGTTGTGGGTTCGAGTCCCACACGGCCTACCGTCGATGTACCGCCGAAAATGCCCTGACCTGCGAGGACGCGGGACAGGGCGGCGGAACGCCCCATCTGCGGCCTCTGGATCCCGATCCGGTGGCCGCAGATGGGGCGTGCATGTTTCTCAGCCGGTGGCCGGGTCGGGCCGGACGATCTCCCGTTTGAGGATCTTGCCGGTGGGGCCCTTCGGCAGGAAGTCGGCGATCCACACGATGCGCGGGTACTTGAAGGGTGCGACGCGCTCACGGACGAAGCCGAGCAGTTCGTCGGGTGTGGCGGACGCTCCGTCACGCAGCACCACGGCGGCGGCGACCTCCTGGCCGTGGACGGGGTGCGGGACGCCGAGGACCGCCGCCTCCGCGACCGCTGGATGGGCGTAGAGCACCTCCTCCACCTCGCGCGGATAGACGTTGTACCCGCCGCGGATGACCAGGTCCTTGATGCGGTCCACGATCCGGAAGTCCCCGCGGGCGTCCCGGGTGCCGAGGTCACCGGTGTGCAGCCAGCCGTTCCGTACCGTCTCCGCGGTCTCCCGCGGACGGCGCCAGTAGCCCCGCATGACGTTGTGCCCGCGGATGACGATCTCGCCCACCTCGCCGTCGGGCACTTCCCCGCCCTCGCGGTCGACGACGCGCATCTCGACGCCGTCGACGGGGATGCCGACCGTGCCGGCGACGCGCTCACGGTCGAGGCGGTTCACGCAGGCGAGCGGCGACGACTCCGAGAGCCCGTACCCCTCCAGTACGGCGCAGCCGAACACCTTCTCGAACCCGTGCAGCACCTCCACGGGCAGTGGGGAGCCGCCGCACAGGCCGACGCGCAGGGTGGAGAGGTCGTACGGGCCCGACTCGGGGCTCTCCGCCAGCCGCAGCATCAGCGTGTACATCGTGGGGACTCCCAGGAGGACGGTCACCCGGTCCCGTTGGATCACGGAGAAGGCGGCTGCCGGTGTGAAGCGGGCCAGCAGGGTGAGGCAGGCGCCCACCGACACCGCGCAGTTCAGCCCCATGACCTGTCCGAAGGAGTGGAAGAGCGGCAGCCCGCCGAAGATGACGTCGGCGGGACCGAGGCGCAGCACGCGTGCGCCCTCGTCGATGTTGCGGCGCAGGTTGTGGTGGGTGAGTTCGGCGCCCTTGGGCTTGCCGGTGGTTCCGGAGGTGTACAGGACGACGGCGGAGTCCGCGGGTGAGCGCGGCTCGTCGTGGGCCGACGGGAGGTGGGTGCGCAGCGTGGCGAGGAACGCCTCCGGTTCGACCACGATGCGCGGGGTGCCGGCCCGGCGGGCGCCTTCAGCCGCTTCGTCCCCGTCCTGGTGCCAGGCGAAGAGGAGGGCCGCTCCCGCGTCGTTCAGGCAGTGCTCGATCTCCCCGGCCTTCAACAGCGGGTTCATGGGCACGACGATCGCCCCGGCGCGGAGGATGCCGTAGTACAACACCGCGAAGAGGGGGGTGTTGGGGAGCAGGACGGCGACGCGGTCGCCCGGTGCCGTGCCCAGGGCGCGGAGCCGGGCGGCGGCACGGGAGCTGAGGTCGTCCAGCTCGGCGAACGTCAGCTCGTCGCCGTCGAACCGCAGGGCCGGGCGGCCGGGGTACGCGGCGGCCGCGCGGGCCAGGAGGGCGGGGACGGTGCCGGGGTCGGGGGCAGGCTCGGGCTGCATCGGGGTCATCCTCCAGTGCGGCGGTTCCAGTGCGGCGGTTCGCGTATGGCGGTTCTCGTACGGCGGTTCCCGCACGGCGTTCCCGTACGGCGGGTCGAGGACGAACGGGCATCGGCGGCTCAGGGCGATCGCGGCCGTCGGCAGGGCGTCGCGGTGGCAGCGCTCGCCCGGGTGGGCCGCCCGGCATCAGGCCGCACGGTCGGAGGCGAGGACGACTCGCTCCGCCCAGGCCCCGATGTGTTCGACGAGGCCGCCGTGGTGCCGTATCCAGCGGAAGTGGTCCAGCGGGCGGCCGCCCGCGTCGGCGCACGCGTAGTGGAGGCGTTCGACCCGGGCGGCGGGCATCTTGGCGCACAGATGGTCCACGGCGGTCGGTGGCGCCATGGTGTCGTTCTCGACGTCGACGGCGAGGACGGGCAGCGTCACCGCCCGCAGCGCCCGCTCGTAGTCCACCCGTGCCCCGGGGACGGTGTAGCGGCCGGTACGCATCTGGCGGGCCCAGTCCCGCATGAGCCGCGCCGTTTCCCGGCCGCCGAATCCGAACCGCTCCCCCGGCCAGTACCCGAGTATCCCGGCCCCCAGGGCGCTGAGCTGACTCCGTACCAGCCATCGTGCGCCGTCGCGCCCCAGTGCCCGGTACCAGGCGGAGCCGCTGGCGACGAGCACGACGCCGTCGAGCCGCGCGGGTTGGAACAGCCCGCAGTGCACCAGCCCCAGCTGCCCGCCCAGACTGTGCCCGAGCAGCAGCCGCGGTGCCGTGGGGTACGCGGCGTCGACGACGTCGAGCACGGCCCCGATGTCGTGCTCGACGATGTCGCGGTAGCCGAACCGGACGCCGCGCGCGGGCACGGGCACACTCTCGCCCTGCCCGCGCAGGTCCGTCGTCACCACCGTCATGCCGCGCCGGTGCAGCGCCCGTACGAGCGGGAGGTAGTTCCGCGCGGGCGTCCCCATTGCGGGCAGCAGGACGATGACGGGCGCACCGGCGTCGTCGTCCCGCGCCCGTACGCGTACGGTGAGCCGCGCGCCGTCGGGGGCCGTGATCTCGCCCAGCAGCGGCAGGCGGGGTTGCTTGGCGCTCATCCCAGCCGCCAGCCGAGCACACCGGCACCCCAGGTGATCCCCGCGCCGAAGGCCGCCACGCCCAGCACCCCGGACGGCCCGAGCCGGCCGGCCTCCTGGGCGTGGGTCAGGGCGATGGGGATGGACGCCGACGAGGTGTTGGCCACCCGGTCGACGTTGAGGAACAGCTTCTCGGGTGGCACCCCGATCTCCTTGCCGACGGCCCTCACGATGCGGGCGTTGGCCTGGTGGGCGACGAAGAGGTCGACGTCGTCGCAGGTCAGGTGGCGTCGCTCCAGTACCCGTCGGGCCGCGTCGCTCATCTTCTCCACGGCGTGGACGAAGATCTCGGGGCCGTTCATGCGGAGTTTGCGGTCATGGCGGTCGGCGAAGAGCAGGGGGATCTGCTCGCCGTCGGAGGCGAGGTGGAAGGCGGGCGCGACGGGGGCGTCCGGGAGGTCGGCGAGGACCACGGCACCGGCGCCGTCGCCGAGCAGGACGGCCGTCGAGCGGTCCTGGGCGTCGGTGATGCGGGTCAGCGCCTCCGCCCCGCAGACGAGGACGGCCTCCGCCCGCCCGGACTCTATCAGCGCCGTCCCGTGGTCCAGCGCGTAGACGAATCCGGCGCAGGCCGCGTGCAGGTCGAAGGCGGCGGCCTGCGGTGTGCCGAGCCGTGCGGCCACCTCCACCGCCAGCCCGGGCGTCGTCCGGTCGGGGGTGGTCGTCGCGACGACGACGTGGCTCAGGTCGGCGGCGTCCCGCCCGGCCTGCCGCAGCGCCGTCCGGGCGGCGGTGACGGCGAGGTCGGCGAGCCGGCCCTCCTCGGGCAGGAAGCGGCGTTCCCTGATCCCCGTCCGCTTGACGATCCATTCGTCCGACGAACCGATCGCCTCGAAGTGGCTGTTCGGCACGGCGCGTTCGGGCAGCGCCGCCCCGATACCGGTGATCGCCGCTGTCATCGTGCGGTCTCCTTCCCGGAGGTCCGGCCGCCGCCCACGCCCATGCGGACGGCGTGCATTCCGCCGTCGGCGTGCACGATCTCGCCGGTGACGGCGGCGGCGAGATCGGAGAGCAGGAAGAGGACGGGCCCGGTGAGGCGCTGGACGTCCGCGCGGTCCCAGCCGAGCGGCGCCTCCTGCTCCCACCGGTCGGCGATGGCGTCGAAGGTGCTGATGGCCGACCCCGCCACCGTCTCCACGGGTCCGGCGGCGACGAGGTTGACCCGGATGCCGCTGTCCCCGAGGTAGAGGGCGAGGTAGCGGCAGACGGCGCCGAGGGCGGCCTTGCTGACGCCCATCCAGTCGTAGCCGGGCCAGGCGCCGGTGGAGTCGAAGTCCAGCCCGACGACGCTGCCGCGCTTCCTGGCCAGCAGGGGGGCGAGTGCGGCGGTGAGCCCGTGCAGGGAGACGGCCGCCGTGTGGAGGGCGTGCGTGGCGCTCTCCACGGGGGTGGTGAGGAAGTTGCCGCTCAGTGCGGACTGCGGGGCGGCGGCGATCGCGTGCAGGACGCCGTCGACCGCACCCCATCGGACCTCCAGCTCCTTGGCCAGCCGGGTGAGGTCGTCCGGCCGGGTGACGTCCAGCTCCAGGACGTCCGTGGGGTGCGGCAGCCCGGCCGCCGCGGCCTCGGTGATCCGCCGCGTCCGGCCGAACCCGGTCAGCAGGACCTCCGCGCCCGCCTCCTGGAGGGCCTTGGCGGTGTGCCAGGCGATGGAGTCGTCGTTGAGGACCCCGGTCACGAGATAGCGGCGTCCTGCGAAGCCGAGCATCACGCTGTGGCCTTTCGTCGGTCAGGGGGTGGAAAGGACGAGCGCCGCGTTGTGGCCGCCGAAACCGAACGACGTGGACAGGCCCACCCGCGGCCGGTCGCCGCCGGGCAGCTCGCGTGCCGTCCGGATCAGGTCGAGCCCGCCGAGCCGCTCGTCCGGCTGCCGGAGGCCGGCGGTCGGGGGTGCGACGGCGTGGCGCAGCGCCTGCAAGGTGACGATGGCCTCCACCGCTCCGGCCGCGCCGAAGAGGTGCCCGATGCCGCCTTTGCTGGACGACACCGGGATGCCGGCCAGGGTGTCGCCGCCGAGGGCGAGGCGCAGGGCCTCGCACTCCAGCCGGTCGTTGAGCAGGGTGCCGGTGCCGTGGGCGTTGACGTAGTCCAGCTCCCCGGGAGCCGTCCCGGCGTGGCGCAGCGCCTGGGAGACGGCCTCGGCGGCGGGGCCGCCGCCGGGCTCGGGGGCGGTGAGGTGGTGGGCGTCGGAGGTGGCGCCGTAGCCCCGTACGACGCCGAGGACCCCGGCGCCGCGCCGGGCGGCTCCGGCGGCCGTCTCCAGGACGAGGACGCCGGCGCCCTCCCCGATGACGAAGCCGTCGCGCTCCGCGTCGAACGGCCGGCAGCGGCCGGTGGGCGAGAGCGCCCCGGCGTTGCGGAAGGCGGCGCTGACGAGCTCCGACGTCGACGCTTCGGCGCCGCCCACCACCACGGCGTCCGCCGCGCCGGCCGCCAGCAGCCGCAGCCCCGTACCGATGGCCTGCGCGCCGCTGCTGCACGCGGACGCCACGCACAGCGACTCGCCCCGGAAGCCGTACCGCATCGACAGGTGCGCGGCGGCGGCGTTGGCCATCATCTGCGGCACCATGAGCGCCGAGACGTACTCGGCGCCCTGCTCGGCGAGGACCGGGCCCTGTGCCTCGAAGCTGGCCGTTCCGCCGAGGCCGCAGCCGATGACGCAGGCGACGCGCCCGGCGTCGTACGGCGCGGCCCCGGGTGTCCAGCCGGCGCGCGTCAGCGCCTCCTCCGCCGCCACCAGCGTGAACTGCGTGAACCGGTCGGTGCGGCGCACGAGGTGACGGGAGAGGTGGTCGGTGGCGCGGAAACCGTCACAGGTACCGAGCCCGTCGTGCAGCCCGCTCTCCCCGGCGACGGCCCGCTCGTGCAGCACGTCGGCGCCGACGCCGAGCGGGGTGACCGCGCCGAAGCCGGTCACCACCGCCCCCGTCACGGCGTCACTCAAGTCCGGCCTTCACGTAGCAGAGCTCGAGTATCTGGCCGACGGTGTCGAGCCCGTCGAAGTCCTTCGGTTTCACCGGGACCTGCAGGTCCTTCTTGATGGCCTGCGCCAGTTCGACCATGTCGAGCGAGTCGATCTCCAGGTCGTCGAGCGCGGCGTCGGGGCGGATGTCCCCGTCGTCGACACCGAGTTCCACCAGCGCCTCGTGGATGAACTTCTCGATCGCGGCGTGATCAAGCATGGGTGATGTGCCCTCCTCGTGCGGGACGTCGTGGGGGTTGCGTGCCGTCGGCTTCGCGGGCTACGCCGCGACCTTGGTGGCGTGGAGCGGGGACCAGTGCCACTGCCGCCAGTAGCTCTCCGCGATGTCCAGCCACTCCTCCAGCCGCTCCGCGCTGTCCAGGAACCGGCTGGCGCTGACCACCAGCCAGCTGTAGACGGCCTGGCTGTCCCGGCAGCCGCCGCAGTCGCCGGAGGTGCAGCAGAACTGGAGCGTCTCGTAGTCGGCGCCCCAGGCCGCGAAGCCGGGGATCACCGGGTTGCCGTTGGCGACGCGCTCCTCATGGTCCGGGTGGTCCACGCTCAGGCTCGGGCAGACGTCGTAGCCGAACCGGGCGCCCCAGTGGGAGGTGCCGGTGATGAGGGTGCGGATGAAGTACGGGTGGCTCACCACCGTCTCCGGGTACAGCTCCTTGACCCGCAGCGCCTCTTCCAGCACCCGGCGCTCGTTCTCGATCTGGATCGGGTGGTCGGAGCCGTGCTCGCTGTAGAAGTTGAAGGTGACGATGTTGCCGTTGTCCGCGATCTTCCGGACCGTCGGCTCCAGATGCTGCAGGCCGGCCTCGGAGAGCGCGAAGATGAACAGCACCCGGGGGTCGTCGCGGTAGTGGGAGAGCGCCGTGTCGAACAGGCCGGTGAACTTCGACCCGTTGACGCGGATGGCACGCAGGTCGTCGTCCAGCGGCCCGCCGCCGAAGATGCTGACGGCCACGGCGATGTGCTCGAAGCCCTGCATGGGCATCGGGCGCAGCCCGTTGGTGGAGATGGTGATGTACGGCAGCTCCTCGACGAACGCCTCCACCCGGCGCAGGACCAGCGTGGGTTCCCCGCCGATCAGCGTCGCCTGGTTGACGCCGTCGTCGCGCAGCCTCCTCGCGAACGCCTTGATCTTGTCGACGTCGGAGAGTTCCTTGACCGCCGTGTCGAAGCCGCCTTCAAAGTACCAGCAGCCCTTGCAGCGGATGTTGCACGTGTTGGTCAGGTGCACCTCGCACGAGCGGACGGTACGTCCGAGTCGGCGCAGACGGTGCAGCCGGTCGGCCAGGTCGGGCCGCTCCGCCAGCAGAGCGGCGGTCCGCTCCTTGGCCTCCCTGCGGGTAAGGGGGCGCTGGCCTATGGTGACCGGTGTCGCCATGGGGATGTGCTCCTCGTTCTCGGGATCTCAGAGACGTGCTGTCGTTGCCACTCCCCTCACGGGACGCTCGGGGAGCGTCCCGCCTACTCCGGAACCTTCAGCCCCAGGTTCTTGATGCGGGGCGTCACCTTCTCCCGCCAGATGTCGCGCGCCTGACCGTTCGTCGTCTGCCGCAGTCCGAAGCGGACCGCCATGCGGGAGCGCTCGGACCGCGAGCTGCCGAAGATCCGCTCGAACCCGGGCCACAGCCGGTCCAGCGCCTGCTGCAGCTCCTCACGCCCCTCGTCCGTCTGCGCCAGATTGCGGCAGACCCGCGCCCCGTGCGCGATGTGGACCTTCTCGTCGAGGATGATGGTGCGGACGGCCTCGGCCCACGGCTTGTAGCTGCTCTGCGCGAACTCGGAGATCATCACCATCGCCGTCTCCTCACCGATGTAGGAGAAGATGCCGCGCTCGGCCCAGGTGGTGCACTGGTGGAACTCGTGGCCGGCGAACAGCTTCCGCTCGGCGAGCGTCTGCTTCTCCATGGAGGACGTGTCGATGCCGATGTCGGCGAGGACGCGCTTGCCGATCTTGTAGTGGTCGTACTCCTCGACCGCGCGTTCCGCGCAGACCTGCCGCTCCTCGGCGTTGGGCGCCAGCGGCAGGAAGACCTGTATGTAGTCGTCGGCGCCCGAGAGTTCCCCCTCGGTGTTGACGATCATTCCCCGGATCGCGATCTCCCGGTAGTCCTCGGGCATCGCGAGGAATTCGTCGGGAGTGCGGACTACGACGACCTCATCGCTCGGGATGGTGAATGACATGTGTGTTTCTACACCTCACTGGCCCCCACCGGGTCCGGGCATGCCGGATCACCGAAACTCGGTCGGGGAAATCGGGGATGGGGATGGGGATTGTGTACGCGCCCGAACGGAAATCCGGTTCCGCTTCACCTGTCCGCGCCGCCGGTCGGCACCGCTGCCTTCAGCAGAGCGGGCCGACGATAACCACACCCCAAACGGCTGTTCAATGGAAACCTTTCGGCCACGGCAGCCGACACGCCACCGAGAGGTGTCGGGATTCCCTCCCCCTCCCCTCTCCCCGGCAGCGGGTGGGGCGACCTCGGCCACCCTGGAGCGCCCTCCCGTCGCAGCGCCTCCCATCTGCGGTGACTCCCCACCGAGCACCACCGGTGGAGTGCGCTCGAATCCGCCGTCGTAAATCGGCCAGGGACTCCCCGCAAACATTCCTTCCCTATGCACCGAAGTCTCAAATGCTGAGCCGAAGCGCGTCCAGCAGGCAGGCACAACTCCCGTCGTATCAGGGCCTCCTGACCAATCCGCAGCCTGGACAGCCCCCCTGATTTCTTTATGCTTGGGGCATGCAGCCTTCTGTCCCCCCGCCCGCAGTCGCCTCCCGCCTGGCCAGCGTCGTTTCCTCGCCGGTACGGGACATCCTGTTGCTCACCGCGCGCCCCGAAGTGATCTCTTTCGCGGGGGGACTTCCGGCTCCGGAACTGTTCGACGTCGACGGCCTCAAGGCCGCATTCGACCGCGTCATGGCCGAAGGGGCCCGCCGGGCCCTCCAGTACTCCACCACCGAGGGCGACGCCGACCTGCGCGAGGCCATCGCGCGGCGACTCACGGCGCGTGCGCTGCCGACCGGCGCCGACGACCTGGTGATCACGACGGGCTCGCAGCAGGCCCTCACCCTCATCACCACGACCACCCTGGAGGCCGGCGACGTCGTCCTGGTCGAGGACCCCTGCTACCTGGCCGCCCTTCAGACCTTCGGCTTCGCCGGCGCCCGCGTCGTCCCCGTCCCCACCGACGACGACGGCATCATCCCCGAGGCCCTGGACGAGATCGCCGCCCGCGAACCCGCCAAGCTGCTCTACCTCGTCCCCACCTTCCAGAACCCCACCGGCCGCACCCTCCCGGCCGCGAGGCGGACCGCCGTCGCCGAGACGGCCGCCCGGCACGGCTTCTGGATCGTGGAGGACGACCCCTACGGCGAACTCCGCTACGACGGTGAGCAGGTGCCCTGGATCGCCACGTCCCCCGCCGCGTCCGACCGCACCATCCTGCTGGGCTCCTTCTCCAAGATCATGGCCCCCGGCATGCGCCTCGGCTACCTGCGCGCCCCCGCGGCCATCCGCCGGTCCTGCGTCATCGCGAAGCAGGCCGCCGACCTCCACACCTCCACCGTCGACCAGGCCGTGGCCGCCCGCTACCTGCGCGACAGCGACCTGGACGCCCACATCCGGACCATCCGCGACGCCTACCGGGAACGCCGCGACGCCCTCCTCGACGGCCTGCCCGCCGCCCTGCCCGCCGGCAGCCGCTGGAACCACCCCGCCGGCGGCATGTTCGTCTGGGCCCGCCTGCCCGAGGGATCCGACGCCACCCAGCTCCTCAAGGTCGCCATCGGTCACGAGGTCGCCTACGTCCCCGGCGCCCCGTTCTTCGCCGGCGAGCCCGACCCGGCCGCCCTGCGCCTCTCCTTCACCACCCACTCCCCCGAGGAGATCACCGAGGGCCTGCGCCGTCTGGCCAAGGCGTTCGCGTAATCCGCACCCCCGAGTCGCGTCATCCACGTGCCCCAGAAGGGATTCCCATGCCCACCGAGTCGGCCACCCTGGTTGACGACGCCCCGATGACCCCCGCCGCGCTCAACGACATGATCGCGCGGGACTTCCAGGACTACGCCGCCTGCGAGGTCACCGAGGCCACCGGAACCCGCCTCACCATGGAGGCCGACGGCACCCGTCTGCGCACCCGCCCCGGCGGCACCATCTCCGGTCCCGAGCAGGCCGCCCTCGTGGACCTGGCCGCCTTCCTGCTCATCAACGCGCGCCTGGGCCGCCCGACCCCCATGGCCCTGACCAGCTCCCTCCAGATCAGCTACCTCAGCCGCCCCCGCCCGGGCCTGCTCCACACCCGCGCGGAGATGGCCAAGTTCGGCAACCGCCTCTGCGTCGTCCTCGCCGAACTCCGCGACAGCGCCGGCACCCTGGCCGCCACCGCGACGGTCACCTACTCCGTGCCCCGGTAGCCCTCGGGCGTGCGCCAGGTGGCCCGATCCGGGCCGCCGGGCGGCAGCGCCCGGCACAGTGCCTCCAGGGCGGCGCCGTAGGCGTGGTCCGGCGGGGTGGCGTAGCCGACGACCAGGCCGTCCGGGTGCGGCCCGGTGGCCGCCGGGTGGCGGAAGGCGGCGAGGCCGTCGAGGGCGATGCCCTGCCAGGTGGCCGCCTTCACCGGTGCGCGGGGGTGAGCAGGACCGCCCGTACGCCACCCGGGAGGGAGGCCAGTTCCCCGGTACGCGCACCGTCCTCGTCGAGCCCGAGCGGAACCGTGCGGACGCCGGCGGCCTGGAGGAGCGCGCGGTGGAAGCCGAGCCCGTACGACTCGACCGCGAGCGGCCCGCGCAGGACGCCGCCGCCGAACAGCAGCCGCAGCGCGTGCGCGAAGCCGGAGCAGACGACGATGCGCTCGGGGTCGGTGTACACGCCGCGGGCGCGTGTCAGGTAGGCGGCGAGCGCGGTGCGCAGTTCGATCCGGCCCTGGGGATCGCCGGGCCCGAAGGCTTCGTTCGGGGCGGCGTTCAGCGCGCGGCGGGCCGAGGTGAGCCAGGCGGCGCGGGGAAAGGAGGAGGCGTCGGGGGTCCCCTGGCGCAGGTCGTGGCGGGGCGTAGGGGTGGCGGCGGGGAGGGCCGGGGACTTCTTCGGGACACGGGGCGGCTTCACGGGCGCGGCGCGTTCGGCGACCCGGGTGCCGGAGCCCTGGCGGGCGGTGAGCCAGCCCTCGGCGACGAGTTCGGCATACGCGTCGGCGACCGTGTTGCGGGCCAGGCCCAGGTCGGCGGCGAGCGAGCGGTACGGCGGCAGGCGCGTGCCGGGGGCGAGCCGGCCGTCGCGTACGGCGTCGCGCAGGGCGGTGGTGAGCGCGGCGCGGCGGCTGCCCGTGGGGGACAGCTCCAGGTGGAGGTCGGCACCGATGCGTTCGGCTGCTTCGGACCAGGGACGGTCCGGTGAATTGACCCGAGATTCCGGCATGGAAATGCACCCTACAAGGGGTCTTTCCGGCCCGTAGATTCATGGTCATGACGAAGACGAACACGCACACGGACACCGTTTCCCGGATCAACTTCGCGAAGGCCGCACCTCAGGCGTTCAAGGCCCTGATCGGCTTCGACGCCGCCGCCCGCGAGGGCCTGGACCCCGCCCTCGTCGAGCTCGTACAGATCCGCTCCTCCCAGCTCAACGGCTGCGCGTACTGCCTGCACATGCACACCACCGACGCCCGCAAGGCCGGCGAGAGCGAGGAGCGGCTGCACATGGTCGCCGTCTGGCGGGACGCGGCGCACTTCTTCACCGAGCGGGAGCGGGCCGCCCTCGCCCTGACCGAGGCCGTCACGCTGGTCGCGGCCGGGGGCGTGCCGGACGAGGTGTACGCGCGCGCCGCCGCCCACTTCGAGGAGGGCGAGCTCGGGCGGCTGCTCGCGCTGATCTTCACCATCAACACCTGGAACCGCATCGCGATCAGCACCGCGAAGGTGCCGGGTGCGTGAGGGTGCCGGCTGCGTCGCCCGAGGGTGTCGGCTGCGGCCGTCGCGGGAGGCCGGTCGCGGGAGGCCGGTCGCGTAAATGGAGATGATCTTGCTCCGCATGGCGTAAGGTGGTGTTCACCGACGCGGGGTGGAGCAGCTCGGTAGCTCGCTGGGCTCATAACCCAGAGGTCGCAGGTTCAAATCCTGTCCCCGCTACTGATGACGAAGGCCCGGTGCCACAAGGCACCGGGCCTTCGTCGTATGTGCATGTCGTACGCCCTGGTCGCCCGGTCGGCCGATGGCGGGGCGTCGTGCGGCGCGGCTCCGGACGGCGTGCGCGCGGCCCGCCTACCGTCCGTAACCGTGGGCGACAACGGCGACAGGACCTGGAGTCGGAGCGCGCGGCGCGCGAAGGTGCGCCGCTTCCTCCGGGTGGTGCCCGTCCTGATGATCGTCGGCGGGGTGGTGTTCGACCTGCTGACGCCGCCCCGGTTCACGGCCGTGCCGCTGTTCACCGCCGCCCCGCTCGTCGCCGCGCCGTTCTTCACCGCGCGGATCACGCTGGTGGCCGGGACCGCCGCCCTTCTGGCGCTGGCCGGACTGCGCCTCCACAGCGGCACCCTGGACGAGGCGCCGTCCGTCACCGAGCTCGTCACCCTGGCCACGGTCTCGGCGTTCGCGCTGATGATCAACCGGGTCGTGCGGCGCAGCGATGAGCGGCTCGCCTCCGCCCGCGGCATCGCCGAGTCCGCCCAGCGCGCCGTGCTGCCGACGCCGGCCGAGCGGATCGGTGGCCTGCGGGTGGCGGCGCGGTACGAGGCGGCGCAGGCGGACGCGTTCATCGGGGGCGACCTCTACGCCGTGCAGGACACGCCCTACGGGGTGCGGCTGGTGGTCGGGGACGTACGGGGGAAGGGGATGGGCGCCGTCGAGGCGGTGGCGGTCGTGCTCGGGGCGTTCCGGGAGGCGGCCGAGCAGGAGAGCTCGCTGGAGGGGGTGTCGCAGCGGCTGGAGCGGGCGCTCGCGCGGGAGGGGACCCGGCGTGACGGGCTCGACGCCTTCGAGGGCTTCACCACCGCCGTCCTGGCCGAGGTGGCGCGCGGCGACGCGGTGGTGCGGCTGGTCAACCGCGGCCACCCGGAGCCGCTGATGCTGTACGCCGACGGGGGCCTGAAGCGGCTGGAGCCGACCGAGCCCGCGCTGCCGCTCGGGATGGTGGACCTGGGGCCGTGGCCCGACCGCGCGGACGAGGTGCCGTTCCCGCCCGGGGCGACGCTGCTCTTCTACACGGACGGGCTCTCCGAGGCGCGGGACGCGGGCGGGGCCTTCTACGAGCCGGCGGAGTGGCTGGCGGGGCGGAGCTTCGCGGGGCCGGGGGAGCTGCTGGACGCCCTGGTCGAGGACGTACGGCGGCATACGGGGGGCGGGGGGACGACCGACGACCTCGCGCTGCTCGCGGTGACCAAGCCCCAGGGGCAGCGGGCCGGGACGGTCCCGCACGGAGGGTGATCGGCGTGGAGCGCTCCGCATAACAGTTGACGAACCGTCAGGAAGTGTGGTGAGGCCCACGGGGCGTGAGGGGCAGTCAACTTGGCTGCTAATGCCCGTTTGTGGGGCGGTATGCCAGGGGCTAAGTAGTTAATGATCAGTAGGAACAGCTTGGAAACACGGCCCCGCGTCTATTAACGTTCGATAACGCAGCGCGGTCGTCCCAGCCGACGCAAGAGCGACGGCACCGTGCGCGCGCGCCGAATTCCGCAAGGGAACCGGGGAACCACCACCTTGGGGTGAATCGGGCCGCATCGCGGCCTGAAGGAGACCTTCCTGCTCCGAACCCGTCAGCTAACCCGGTAGGCGAGAAGGAAGGAAAGGAGTGCGCCCCCGTGGCGTCCAACAGGCCTGCCCCCGAAGCGCCGTCTGCCCCATCGGCCTCCCCGGCCCCTCATTTCGTCGATGCCTTCGGTCCGGGCCCCGGTTCCGGTTCCCCCGCTGAGAGTCAGGGTCAGTGGGAGGAGTGGAACCCCACCGAGGACACCGTCCGTCCCGTCCGCGGCCGCCATCGCGTGGTCAAGCAGCGCGGCGGGCTGGCCCGTAGCTCCACCGTCCTGGGTGTGGGCGTCATCGCGGCCGTCGGCGCGGGCGGGATGGCCACCGCGCAGGACAAGCCGCCGGTCTCCATATCCCTGCCCGACCTGCCCGGTGCGATAGCCGACAGCCTCCCGGACGCCGAGTCCATGCCGGGCATCGGCTCCCTGCTCTCCGACGACGGCGCCGATGACGGTGCGGACGGGTCCGACGGATCCGGCGCCTCCGCCGACGCCCAGCCGGCCGCCGCGCCGCTGACCACCGGGTCCTCCGCCGCCGAAGGGTCCGCCGGGGACCGCGCCGACAGCGGTGCGAGCGCGGGCGAGGCCCTGCGGGCCCGCATCCTCCAGCAGGCCGAGCAGCAGCAGGCGTCCGCGGACGCGGCGGCGAAGCTCGCGGCCGAGAAGGAGGCCGCCGAGCAGGCGGCCGCCGCGGCCAAGGCCCAGCAGACCGCCGCCGAGAAGGAGGCCGCCGCCGAGGCGAAGGCCAAGGCGGAGGCGGCGGCGAAGGCCGAGGCCGCCGAGGCCGCCGCGGCGGCCAAGGCGGAGGCCGAGCGCCTGGCCGAGCTCGCCGGCAGCTACGCGCTGCCGACCTCCTCGTACACGATCACCTCCACCTACGGCCAGGCCGGCAACATGTGGTCCTCCGGCTACCACACCGGCCTCGACCTCGCGGCCCCCACCGGCACCCCGGCCAAGGCCGTGCACGGCGGCACCATCAAGTCGGCCGGCTGGTCCGGCTCGTACGGCTACCGGATCGTCCTGGAGCTGGAGGACGGCACCGAGGTCTGGTACTGCCACCTCTCCTCGATGACGGTCGGCGCCGGGCAGAAGGTCGGCACGGGCGAGACCATCGGGCGCGTCGGCGCGACCGGCAATGTGACCGGGCCGCACCTGCACCTGGAAATCCACACGGCGGGCGGCGCCGGCGTGGACCCGCTGGCGTGGCTGCGCGGCAAGGGCCTGACGGTCTGAGGCCCGGCCCGCCCGCCTGAGGCCTGCCACTCCGCTGCCCCCTGCGGCCCGGCCCCCTGAGGCCTGGCAGTCCGCGGCCCGGCCCTGAGGCCCGGCCGCCCCGGCACTCCGGTGGCCCTGGCGTTCCACCCCCCGACGCCAGGGCCGCCGGTCTCCCTGTTCGGTCCGCCGCGCCCGCGCAACGCCGCTCAGACCCGGTACGGGTTGTAGCCGTCGTAGTCCCGGTGCGGAGGCGGCACCCACACCCGGCCCGTCGCGCGCGCCGCGTACGTCAGGGCCGGGCCCGCCACCGCCTTGCGCTGCCACAGGTGGTGCAGCAGCTCCTGCTCCCGCGCCACGAAGTCCGGGTCCGCCGCACCCCTGCGGGCCCGGTGGCGCAGGAACGCCAGCGTCGTCGCGAACGCCTCGTACTCGCCGACCGCCCGTGCCGCCGCCGGGCCGAAGGAGCGGGCCGCGTACCCGCGGGCCAGGCCGCGCGCCCGCATGGAGGCCAGCGCCAGCGGCTCGGTGGGCGAGAGCCAGCCGGCCGCCGCGTACGCGGGCAGCTCGCCGGATATGGTGCGCAGCTCGCGCTGGCGGGTCCAGATCACCAGCCAGGTCATCAGCCCGAAGGCTGGCAGCATGAACGCCGCGTAGACCGCGTAGAACCCCCAGGGGCCGAAGAACGACACCGAGCCGTTCCACATCGCGTGCATGCCCATCGCCAGCAGGAGCCCGAGCAGGGGCAGCGCGATGCGGCGTACGCGCTTGCGGCGCGCGCTGACGGCGGCGATGCCGAAGCCCAGGCCGGTGAAGACCGTGAACAGCGGGTGCGCGAAGGGCGACATCACGACCCGTACGAAGAAGGTCGCGGCCGTGACCGAGGCGAGGCCGGTCGCCCCGAGCTGCTGGTCCTCCCCGAAGGCGTTCCCCAGGTACAGGATGTTCTCGGTGAAGGCGAAGCCGGTCGCCGTGAAACCCGCCGTCACGACGCCGTCGACGACGCCCGTGAACTCCCGTCTGCGGAAGAGGAACAGCAGCAGCACGGCGACGGCCTTCGCGGTCTCCTCCACCACGGGCGCTATGACCGTCGCGCCGATCGTGTCCGCGGCCGTCGGATCGGCGGTGGCGGTGGCTATCCAGCGGTGCGCGAAGGTGTTCGCGATGATCGCGACGAGCGCGGCGGCGAAGGCGCCCCAGGAGAAGGCGAAGATCATGTTCCGCCAGGGGGCCGGTTCCACCCGGTCCAGCCACCGGAACGCCGCCAGGAGCAGCGGCACGGGCAGCAGGGCGAGCCCCAGTCCCACCAGGAAGCCCTCCGTGCCGGTCTGCTCCCGCACCAGCGCCAGGATCACCAGCCCGCACAGCGCGAGCACGGTGAACACCGAGCCGAGCCGCACCACCCGGCTGCGCCACAGGCGCCGCGGTTTGTAGCGCCAGCGGGCGCGCTCGGGCACGGCCTCGAACGACGGCTCGGGGTCGTACGCCGGGACAGCCGGCTGGGCCGGCTGTCCCGGGTGCGCCGCTTGTGCCGGTTGCGCTGCCTGCGCTGCGGGTTGCGGGAACGAGTGGGTCACACAACGACCCTAACGACGACCACTGACAGCCCGCGACGCTTTGGTTACGGCTGCGAGTCCGCGCGCTCCGCCCGCCGCCGGAACAGCAGGTCGTGCACCACGTGGCCCTTGTCCAGTCCCTGCCCCTCGAACCGGGTCAGCGGCCGGAAGGCGGGCCGGGGCGCGTAGCCCCCGTCGGCCTGGGTGTTCTCGAAGTCCGGGTGGGCGCTCAGCACGTCCAGCATCTGCTCGGCGTACGGCTCCCAGTCGGTCGCGCAGTGCAGTACCGCCCCGGGCTTCATGCGGGACGCGGCGAGCGTCAGGAACTCGGGCTGGATCAGCCGCCGCTTGTGGTGCCGCTTCTTGGGCCAGGGGTCCGGGAAGTACACGCGCACGCCGTCGAGGGCGTCGGGCGCCAGCATTTCGCGCAGCAGGATGATCGCGTCGCCGTTGGCCACGCGCACGTTGGTGAGGCCGGCCCGGTCCGCGAGGGCGAGCAGGTTGCCCTGGCCGGGGGTGTGCACGTCGACCGCGAGGATGCCGGTCGTCGGGTCGTCGGCGGCCATCCGCGCGGTGGCCTCGCCCATCCCGAAGCCGATCTCCAGCACGACCGGCAGCCCGTCGAACAGCTCGTCCAGGTCGAGCACCCGCCGGCCGTCGATGTCCAGCCCCCACCGGCCCCACAGCCGGCGCAGGGCGTCGGCCTGCCCGGGCGTGACGCGGCTGCGCCGGGGCTGGAAGCTGCGGATCCGCCGCTCGAAGTGCGACCCGGCGGGATCGGGCGCGGGACCCTCGGGGAAGCGGGGTTCACCCTTGGGCCGGAGGGGCGCGGCGGTTTCACGGATCTCAGACACAATGCCCCGATTCTACGGCCCCGGCCCACCGGGGCGGCAGGGCCGAAGGGCCCCGGGGCGCCCCGGTGGGCCGCTCCGGAGACGGGCTACCCCAGCTGCGCCAGTGCGCGCCGCGCCACCTCCCGGCCGATCGGGAGGGACGCCGTCGCCGCCGGCGACGGGGCGTTCAGCACGTGGACCGTGCGGGGCGCCTCGTGGATCAGGAAGTCGTCGACGAGCGTGCCGTCGCGCAGGACCGCCTGCGCCCGGACGCCCGCCGGGGTGCGGCGCAGGTCGCCGGGGCCGATCGCGGGCAGCAGGCGCCGCACCGCCTCCGTGAAGGCGCGCTTCGACGCGGACCGGCGCAGCTCGCCGGCGCCGTACCGCCAGTGGCGGCGGGCGATGTGCCAGGAGCCGGGCCACGTCAGCGTCCCGGCGAGGTCGCGCGGGCGGACGGTGGTCCAGCCGTACCCCTCGCGGGCCAGCGCGGGCACGGCGTTCGGCCCGACGTGGACGCCGCCGTCGATGCCCCGGGTCAGGTGCACCCCGAGGAACGGGAAGGCGGGGTCGGGCACCGGGTACACCAGGCCGCGCACCAGCTCCGGTCGGACCAGCTCGTAGTACTCGCCGCGGAACGGGACGATCCGCACGCCCGGCTCGTCGCCCGCCAGGCGCGCGACCCGGTCGCAGTGCAGGCCCGCGCAGTTGACAAGGGCCCGCGCGCGGACGATGTCCCCGGCGGCCGTACGGACGGCGACGCCCCAGGGGCGCCGGTCGACGGCGGTGACCTCCGCGCCGTACCGGACGTCCGCGCCGGAGGACTCCGCCAGCTGGGCCGCCACCGCGCCGTAGTCGCACACGCCGGTCGTGCCGACGTGGATGGCGGCGAGGCCCCGCACCTGGGGCTCGTACTCGCTGATCTGCGCCGGGCCCAGCTCCCGGACCGGGATGCCGTTCTCCCGGCCCCGCTGGACCAGCGCGTGCAGCCGGGGCAGCTCGTCGCGCTCGGTGGCGACGATCAGCTTGCCCGTGACCTCGTACGGCAGGCCGTACTCGGCGCAGAACTTCACCATCTCGGCCGCGCCGCGCACGGCGTACCGCGCCTTGAGGGAGCCGGGACGGTAGTAGATGCCGCTGTGGATCACGCCGCTGTTGCGCCCGGTCTGGTGGTGGGCGGGGCCGGGCTCCTTCTCCAGCACCACCACACGCGTCCCGGGCGCGGCGCGCGTGAGGGCGTACGCCGTCGACAAGCCGACGATCCCGCCGCCGATCACGAGCACGTCGCAGTCGAACCGGACGAACCGGTCGAACCCCTCGACCTGGGTCGAACCCTCACTGCCGTACGCGGACACCGTGCCACCTCCCACCCCAGATAGTGCACTGGCCCACTGACAATGGCGCTAAACCCGGTGGGACGCGGGTCACGCCCGGGTCTTACGCCCGGGTCTTACGCCTGGGCCTCACACCTGGGCCTCACACCTGGGCCTCACGCCGGTGTCATCAGCAGCGGCCGCGCCCGCTCCCGCAGCTCCACCACCCGCGGCTCGTCGCCGTACGGCTCCAGCCGGTGCAGCAGGTCCCGTACGTACTCGGTCGTACGGGCCGACGATATGCGCCCGGCCACCTCCACCGCGCGCGTGCCCGCCGCGCACGCCGCGTCCAGGTTCCCCGACTCCAGCTCGGCGACCGCGCTCACCACCAGCCGCAGGCCGTGCGAGCGCACGAACTCCTCCGTGGGCCGGGACAGGGCCTGCTCGGTGAACCGGCGCACCTGCCGCGGCGCCTTCAGATCGCGGTAGCACTCGGCGGCGTCCGCGCAGAACCGGTCGTACGAGTAGAAGCCCAGCCACGTGGGGTCCGCGTCGCCCTCCCGCGACCGCTCCAGCCACCCCTCCGCCGCCTTGAGCGCGGCCCCGGCGGCCACCGCGTCGCCCGCCTTCGCGTGCGCCCGCGCCTCCACCAGCCGGAAGAACGACATGGTCCGGGCCGTCGCCAGCCCCCGGTTGCGCTCCAGCGCCGCCTGCGCGAGGTCCACGCCCTCGTCGGCGAAGCCCCGGTAGGTGGCCTGCAGCGACATCGACGCCAGCACGTACCCGCCGAGCGGCACGTCCGCCGCCGCCCGCGCGAGCCGCAGCGCCTGGATGTAGTACCGCTGGGCCGCCTCCTGCTGGCCCGTGTCGAACGCCATCCAGCCCGCCAGCCGGGTCAGCTCGGCGGTCGCCCCGAACAGCGCCCGGCCCACCTCGTCCGAGTACGAACCGAGCAGCAGTGGCGCCGCGTCCACCCGGAGGCACTCCGGCACCATCGACGAGCGCCAGTCCCCGCCGCCGTACTTGGAGTCCCAGCGGCGCGCGTCCTCGGCCGCCTCGCGCAGCTTGGCCACGTCGCTGTGGCCCACGCGCACGAGCCCCGTCCCGTCCGGCCCGTCGTCCGGCGGCACCGACCGCTCCACCGACGAGTCGGCGGGGGTGATCAGCCAGCGGGACGCGGGCGTCGCGTACGCGCTCACCGCGAAGGAACCGGCCAGCGACTGCCAGATCCCGCCGCCGCCCGCCCGCCGCCCGGCCAGATCCAGCCGGTACAGCTCGGTCGCCGACTTGACCGCCTCGCCGACGTCGCGCGGGAAGGCGAGACCGACCTCCGGCGCCGGGTCGGCGTCCGCCAGGCCGATCTCGTGCAGCGGCACCGGACGGCCGAGCTTCTGCCCGATCGCGGCCGCGATGAGGTGGGGCGCGGCGCCCTGCGGCACCATGCCCTTCGACACCCACCTGGCCACCGACGTCTTGTCGTAGCGCAGGGTCAGACCGCGCTGCGCCCCGAGGTCGTTGACCCGCCGGGCCAGGCCGGCGTTGCTGATTCCCGCGAGGGCGAGAACGGTGCCGAGCTTCTCGTTCGGCCCGCGTTGCTCCCTGGACATGCGCCACCCCTCGACACCCAGACGGCCGCCGCACGCCAGGCATAGGCGCGCGGCATTCGTAAACCCAGCGTAGTTCGGCGGATCCCGACCGTTAAGAGGCAGTGTTCCGTATGGCGAGATTGTTGTGCGTACGGGCGGATGGTGAGGAGCGTGCGGTGTTCCGGACGCGCGCCCGCCACCCCTGCTCCGTGCTCCGGCCGTGTGGCCGTGCGCCCGCCCGTGCGCTCTGGCCCTGGTCGGAGGGGGAGCGCTTCCATGGAGCCTGCGTGGGTCGGCCCGCTGCGTACTGGAACCAGTGGGCTGGGGGACACCGCCGCCTCATTCCCCGCGGGTGGCGGACCGGTCCGGGAGGCGAAGGGCGCCTCCCGGACCGTCGATCCGTCCGGAGCCGTGCGTACGGAACCGTACGTAGGGAGCCATGCGTACGAACCTCCGTACGGATCCGATGCCGTGCGTACGGATCCGGTCCGAAGCCGGTACCGGATCTGTACGGATGCGGGGCAGATTGGCTGGATGATGCCCGTCGCCGAACCGGTCGAACCCTCTCCCCACCGACTCCGAACCGACTCCGAAGCATCGTCATCACCAACGTCATATCGCCCATGCCAGGGGCGTGTTCCCTTTTCCCGGGGGCGCGCCCGGGAGCCCTCTTGTGCGCCGTTGTCGTGGCAGCATGTCCTCATCGAAGGCTGATGTTGTCCACAGGCGGTGGAGGCGGCGATGCGGTGGCTGGTGGGGTGGAGCAGTATCGCCGCGAGCTTCGGTACGGCGGGGGCGGTAGGAGCGGACGACGACGGACGCACCGTGCAGCCGGTCGGCGCCCAACTGCTGTGGGGTGATCCGGATCCGCTGTGGGCGGTGGGCGACTGGCGCCCCGACGAGGTGCGGGTCATCTCCGTCGACGCGTGCACGCGCCTGGCCGTACTGGGCTGTTGCGCCGCCAGCGACGAGCAGCTGAGGGTCGGGCTGTTCGCGGCGCGCGGCGGCGCCATGCGCCACCTCACAGCGTGGCCGGGAAGCTACACCGCCGTCGTCCAGACCGGGCGGCGCATCATCGTCGCGGGCGACCTGGCCGGGGCGCGCCCGGTGTTCCACACGCCATGGGCCAACGGCACGGCGTACGCGACCGCCGCCCTGCCGCTCGCCGACCTCATCGAGGCGCAGCTGGACATCGGCCACCTGGCGGCGCTCCTCGCCTGCCCCGAGACCCCCGAGGCGCTGCGCGACTCCACGCCGTACGCCGGGGTGAAGCGGGTCCCGCCGGGCCACGCGCTCGTGCTGCGCGAGGGCTCGCGCGAGATCACCGGCTACGAACCGGTCGCCTCGCTCGCCGTCGAGGGGCCCCGCATCGACCCGGACCGGGCCGTCGCAGGCGTACGGGAAGCGCTGGTCGAGGCGGTACGCGCCCGGCTCACCGCGCCCCGGCACGCCCCGGAGACACCGCCGCCCGACCCCGGGCCCGTGCCCGGGATGGGGCCCGCCGAACGGCGCGCCGCACGCGGGGCACCCGCCCCCGGCATCGGTGCCGACCTGTCGGGCGGCAGCGCGTCCAGCACGCTGGCGCTGCTCGCGGCGGGGCTGCCCGGCGCGCCCGGCACGGTCCTCGGGCACGGTACGGGTGCCGGGGAGCGGCTGCTCGCCGTCACCTTCAACGACCTGGCCACGGGCGGCCACGACGACGAACGGGAACGGGCCCGCCTCATCGCCGAGAACCCCCGCCTCCACCACGTGGTGGTCGCGGCGGGCGAAGAGGCCCTTCCCTTCCTGGAGTTGGAGGGCCCCCTGACCGACGAACCGGGCCCCTCCCTGGTGACCGCCGCACGCCACCGGCGGCGCCTCGCGGCAGGCAGCGCCGACCACTTCACCGGGCACGGCGCCCGCCAGGTCCTGGACGCCCACCCCGCGCGCCTCGCCGACCTGCTGCTGGACCGCAGACGCCGGCACCTGCTGCGTCCGGTCACCGCGCTCGCCAAGGCCGCCGGGCCCTCGGCGGGCTCCCTCCTGGTGCCGCTGACCGTGTACCGGGCGGCGCGCAAGCTGGCCCGTACGCCGTACCGCGCGGGTCTGGAGTCCGCCGCCGACGGACTGCTCGCGGCGAACCGGACCGTGCCGGCCGCGGCCGGGCCCCTGGACGCCTCCCTCTCCGCACTGGCCTGGTCCCGGCCGGGGCCCGCCGCGCGCTGGCTCACCGGCGAGGCGCTCGCTGAAGTATCGGTTCGCCTGGGGCAGGCGGCGACCCGCCCCACGTCCGTCCAGCGGCCGGGCGAGGCACGCGCGCGGGCGGCCCTGGCACGGCACGCGGCGGACCACCGCATCCTGGAGCAGGCCGCCGAGATCCGCAGCCAGCGGCTGCACGCCCCCTTTCTCGACAACCAGGTCGTACGCGCCTGCCGCGACCTCCCGGAGTCGCTCCGCGTCCAGCCCGGCGCCCGGGCCGCGGTCCTGCGGGCCGTACTCGCGGGCGCCGGCATCCGCGACCTCCCGCCCGGCTGGGGCGCGCCCTCCCACGCGCCGTCGGCCGCCGCCACGCGCGCGGGGCTGCGCCTCGCCCTGCCGGAGCTGATGGGCCTCTTCGAGGCGCCGCTCCTCGCGGACGCGGGCCTGATCGAGGCCCGGGTCGTCCGCAGGGCGCTGCGCGCCGCCTCCGAGGGCGAACCGCTGCCCCTGGACGGTTTCGCCGACCTGGTCTCCACGGAGCTGTGGCTGCGCCGCCTCATCGCCCGGCGCGGGACCTGCTGGACCGGTACGGCGGCGCCCCGGCAGCGCGCGGTCGCCGCGGGGGTGCCGCCGCGGCCGACGCTGCGGTCGTGAACGTCAGCGGCAGCTGATCCGCGACTCGGCCCAGTCGACCGGGGCCACCGCGGCGAGGGGCGTGCCGGGGTGCGGCTCGACGACGAGCCTGATCGTGCGGTGCCCGGCGATCGTCACGCGCGCGGGCACCGCCGCGTCGCCGCCGCGTACCACCGGTGACCGCCACAGCCGCACGCCACCGTCCCCGTACACCGAGAACCGCGCCGCGCCCAGGCCCAGCGCCATGTCGTCGACGCCGACGAAGGCGTCGTACGTCGAGCAGCGGCGGTTGAGGTCGATGGTGACGGACGACCGCGCGTGCACGGTCACGCCGTGGCCGTACCGCTTGCCGCCGATCGACATCCCCCAGCGCTGCCACAGCCAGCTGGACTCGTGCAGCCGCACCTCGGGGCGGGTGTGGTCGCCGAAGAGGCCGTAGTTCAGCGCGTTGACCCGGTACACGGCGGGCGCCGGCGGCGGAGTGGGTGTCGGGGCCGGTTTCGGCGTCGGCGTCGGCTTCGGCTTCGGGGCCGGTTGCGGGGGCGGGGGTGTGGGCTTCGCCGGGCCGGGTGTCGGCGTCGGCGTCGGCGTACGGACCGGATCCGGGCGTGGCGAGGGGCTCGGGGCAGGCGGGGGCGTGGGTGTCGGAGTGGGGGACGGCTTCGCCGGGCCGGGCCGGGGCGCCGGCTCCTCGCGCGGGGCGACCGGTTCCGCCTTCGGCGGCCTGGCCTGCGGTTCCGGCGCGGGCTTCGGGCCGCCCGACAGCGCCCAGACCAGCCCGGCGGTCGCCGCTGCGGCCACCGCGGCCGCGATGCCCGCCTTCACCGGTGCCCCCAGCCCCTCGGCAGCGGCCCCGCCCGCGGCTCCACCGGCCCCTGCCCCGGCCCCGGTACTTGCTCCGGTGGCCGCCGCGGCGGCGCCGGTCGCGCCCGCCGCCCCCGCCGCACCGCCGGCCGCCACCACACCGGCCGCCTTGAGGGAGGCCCCGGCCGCGAACCAGCCGATGACGGCGACCGGCAGCAGCGCGGGGATCCCGGCGTTGACCTGCTCCAGCTCGCCCACCGCCACGCGGCACTTCGCGCACTCCTCCAGGTGCCTGCGCAACCCCCGCTCGGCGCGCGTCCGCAGCCCGCCCCGGGCGTACGCGCCCAGCCGGTCGGCGTACCGCGCGCAGTCACCGCCGGAGGTGAGCGCCCGGCTCACGTGCGCCTGGAGGTAGGCCTGCTTGAGCCCTTCGCGGGCGCGGCTGGCCAGCACCGCCGTGGCGTTGGGGGTCAGCCCGAAGAGGGGCGCCACCTCGCTCGGTGACTCCTCCTCGACCGTCGTGTGCCACAGGACCGCCTGCCACCGCTCGGGCAGCGAACGGAACGCCCGCATGGCGAGCGAGCGCTCCGCCTCCTGCATCGCCCGCACCTCGGCACCGAGCTCGAGGGTGTCCTCCTCGGACACCTCCGTCGTACGCGCCGCCTGGGCGGCGAACACCGCGAAGTCCTCGACGAGCTGCTCCCGCTTGGCGGTTTTCGCCCAGGCCGCCGCGACCCGCCGCACGGTCGTCAGCAGGTACGCCCGCACGGCGTGCTCCGGCCCCGCGCCACCGCGCACCGCCTGCAGCGTCCGCGCGAACACCTCGGCGGTGAGGTCGTCGGCCGTGTGCCCGTCCCGGCAGCAGCCACGGGCGTACCGCCGCACCGCCTCGGCGTGGCGGCGGAACAGCTCCTCGTACGCGCCGTCGTCGCCGGAGCGCATGCGCCGTACCAGCTCGGCGTCCGACGGGGGCAGCTCGATCGGCGGTGGCAGCACGGACCCCGGTGCCTCCGAGGCCGCTGAGGCTCCGGAGGCCCGAGGGGATCCGCCCGCGCGCTGCGCGGGCACACTCGCACCGGTGTCCGCATCGGCCACCCCGCCGCTCGGCGGCTCGTCTCGACCCTCACCGCTCATGGCGGAAGCCCCCGTACCACTGCTCGGACCGAACCTCCGGGCAAGCGTGTCACAGGGCCCGGCCCCGTCCGGGGCCGTTGGCCCGTTGACCACTCATCCGGGGAACCGGCCCGAATCGGCGCACGAGACCTCACCCGTTCGGGTGTGGAGTGATGCGGAGCCGGTGCGGACCGATGCGGAGCCGGTGCGGCGCGGGCGTCGCCTGTCCGCCGTTACGCGGGCCGGGAGCGGAGCCCCTCCAGCAGGATGTCGAGGAGCCGTGCCGACGCCGCGCTCTGCTGGGCGGCGTCCGGCAGCGAGGGCGCCGCCGTCGCGATGACCAGCAGGACGTCGGCCACCGTCACGTCACCGCGCAGCTCGCCCGCCTCCCGCGCCCGCTCGACGAGCCGGCCCACGACCTCCAGCAGCTCCGCCGCGCCCGGGTCGTCCAGCTCCGCCGCCGGCACCGCACGCTGGTGCGGAACCCGCGAGTCGCCGAACCCACCGAGCTCACCCAGCTCGCCGAGGTCGTCCGGACCACCGAGCACGTCGGCCTCCGGCGCGTCGTCCACGCCCACCCGCAGTACGTGCGGCGGCAGCAGCCGCCCGGCGCCCGAGGCCACCGACGTACGCAGGAAGCGGGAGAGCGCCGACCAAGGGTCCTCCTCCTGGCCCAGCGCCGCGCGCGCCTGCTCGGTCAGCCGGGAGGTCTCCTCCTCGGCTATCCGGCGCACCAGCACGTCCTTGCTGGGGAAGCGCCGGTAGACCGTGCCGACGCCGACCCTGGCCCGGCGCGCCACGTCCTCCATCGGCGCCCCGTAGCCGAGCTCGCCGAAGACCTCGCGGGCCGCCCGCAGCACGTGCTCCAGATTGCGCTGCGCGTCCACGCGCAGCGGCGCCGTACGCCCGGTGCCGCCGGACAGGGCGCTCCCGCCGGACAGGGAGCCCCCGCCGGTCAGCGAGCCGCCGCCCGGCAGGGCGCTCCCGCCGGTCATCGAGTGCCCGTCGGCCATCGCCCGTACGGTCCCGTCCGCCGCCGACGACGCGACGACGGCCTGCAAATGCGAATCCTGAACATGCATGTGTTCCCCCGGTTATGACGTCTCCCCCCGGAGACTCCCCGCCCTGACGATCGGGGACCGCATCCATCGCTCAGGTCACGCGCGACGTCCCGGACACCCCGACGACATACGAACATAGTTGAGTCGGGGTCAATTCAGAAGGGGCAGTTCCGTCCGGTGCGCCCCCCGATCGGAGCAAGGACCGGAACACTCCCGATTCCGGCCCCCCACCCCACCCCGCCCGCACCCACGTCCCCTCCCCTGACCTGCGCACCTTCCGGCCCGGCCGCCGCCCCGGCCCCGCCGCGGCGCCCCGCGCCCGCCTCGCTCTCCGGTCATACAAGTTGTCGGGCCTGTGGACAAACCCCGGAGCCCGTTGCGTCATGGGATGGTGACCGAACCTGTGCGCATTCTCGTTGTCGGCGGTGGCTACGTCGGGATGTACACCGCGCTGCACCTCCAGCGGCACCTCAAGGACCGGCTGAGAAGCGGCACGGCCCGCATCACCGTGGTCACGCCCGACCCGTACATGACGTACCAGCCCTTCCTCCCCGAGGCGGCGGCCGGCAACATCTCGCCCCGCCACGTCGTCGTCCCGCTGCGCCGCGTCCTGAACCACTGCGGGATCCTCATCGGCGAGGTCACGGCCGTCGACCACGCCAAGCGCACCGCCACCGTCACCACCCTCGCCACCGAGGAGGAGGGCGCGGGCCCCGTCCAGCTGCCCTACGACGAGCTGGTCATCGCGCCCGGCTCCATCTCGCGCGCCCTCCCGGTCCCGGGCCTCGCCGACTACGGCATCGGCTTCAAGACGGTCGAAGAGGCCATCGGCCTGCGCAACCACGTCATCGAGCAGATGGACATCGCCTCCTCCACCCGCGACCCCGCCATCCGCGACGCCGCCCTCACCTTCGTCTTCGTCGGCGGCGGCTACGCCGGCGTGGAGGCCCTCGGCGAGCTGGAGGACATGGCCCGCTACACCGCGCGGTACTACCACAACATCAAGCCGGCGGACCTGAAGTGGGTCCTCGTCGAGGCGACCGACCGCATCCTCCCCGAGGTCGGCGCGGACATGGGCCGCTACACGGTCCGCGAGCTGCGCGCCCGCAACATCGACGTACGGCTCAAGACCCGCCTCGAATCGTGCGAGGGCCGCGTCGCCGTCCTCAGCGACGGCACCCGTCTCCCCACCCGTACGGTCGTGTGGACGGCGGGCGTCAAACCCGCACCCGTCCTCGCCGCCACGGACCTGCCCCGCAATGAACGCGGCCGTCTCGCGTGTACGCCGTTCCTCACCGTCAAGGGCGTCGAACACGCCTGGGCGGCGGGGGACGCGGCAGCCGTCCCGGACGTCACGGCCGAGGAGGAGGGCCGGGAGTGCGCCCCCAACGCCCAGCACGCCGTCCGCCAGGCCAAGGTCCTCGCCGAGAACCTCGTCGCCTCCCTCCAGGGCCGGCCGCTCAAGCAGTACGCCCACAAGTACGCCGGCTCCGTCGCCTCGCTCGGCCTGCACAAGGGCGTCGCGCACGTCTACGGCCGCAAACTCAAGGGCTACCCGGCCTGGTTCATGCACCGCGCGTACCACCTCAGCCGGGTGCCGACGTTCAACCGCAAGGCGCGCGTGCTGGCCGAGTGGGCGCTGGCCGGGCTGTTCAAGCGGGAGATCGTGTCCCTCGGGTCGCTGGAGCACCCGCGTGCCGAGTTCGAACTCGCCGCCGGGCCGCCGCCGCCCGACCCCAAGGAGGTCGCCGAGGGCGGAACCGCGGACGGCGCACCGAAGTCCGACTGACGTAGTACGCGCACCGCACCGCACCGCACGCGCACCGCAGGCACCACACGCACCGCACGTACTGGCCGACGCAGCGGCCGACGCCATTGTCAGTGCGCTCGGTCACACTGGACGTGTGACCATAGGTGGGCTCACACCTGCACAGAGTGACCCAGCGACTCAGCACGGCACCGACACCACGAGGCATACAGATCCGTGAACTTCACCCGTTGGAGCGCCCGGCTCCCCGGTACGCAACGCCGCGCCGCCGCGCGCGGCTCCGACCCTGGGGTCGCGCCGGCGCAGCGCGGGGACGGCTCGGTCCCCGCCGCGCGCGGTGAGTCGGGCACGGGTGAGCCCGGCCGCCGACCGGAGCCCCTGCCCGAGGGCGTTCCCGCGCTGGAGGACTTCTCCGTAACCGAGATCCTCAGCAGCCTCCCCGGCCTGGTCGCCGTCGCGTACGGCCCCGAGCACCGCATCGCGTACGTCAACGACGCCTACGCCACCGCCTTCGGCCACCGCGCCCCCGGCACCACCCTCGCGGCCGACTGCCCGGAGCTGGCCGAGCTGGGTCTGCTCCCGCTCATGGACCAGGTGCTGCGCAGCGGGAAGCCCCGCACGGTCAAGTCCCGCCGCACGCACGGCGGCTCGTACACGGTCACCTGCCTCCCCGTCGACACGCCCGGCCACGAGGGCGGCGGCGTCCTCGTCCACGCCGCGGACGTCACCGACCACGCCGACGCCGCGGCCCGGCTCCGCGCCAGCGAGCGCCGCCACCGCGAGACCGCCGTCACCCTCCAGCGCTCCCTCCTCCCGCAGGAGCTGGAGCAGCCCGACGACCTGCGCGTCGCCGCCACGTACCAGCCGGGAGGCACGGACGCGGCGGTCGGCGGCGACTGGTACGACGTGATCACCCTGGGCGCGGGCCGCACGGCCCTGGTCATCGGCGACGTCATGGGCCGCGGTGTGCGCGCGGCGGCCGTCATGGGCCAGCTGCGCACCGCCGTCCGCGCGTACGCCCGTCTCGACCTGCCGCCCCACGAGGTGCTCCAGCTCCTCGACGGCCTGGCCTCCGAGATCGACCCCAGCCAGATCGCCACCTGCGTCTACGCCGTCCACGACCCCAACGAGGGCCGGCTCGTCTACGCCTCCGCCGGGCACCTCCCGATCCTGGTCAGGGACGAGGACGGCACGGTCAGCCGCGCCGACGAGCCGACCGGCCCGCCGCTCGGCACCGGCGGCTGGCTGCACACCTCCGGCACCATCGCCCTGCCGCCCGGCTCCACCGCCGTCCTCTACACCGACGGCCTGGTCGAGCGGCGCCGCGAGGACATCGACGAGGGCGTCGCCGCCCTGGAGCGCGCCCTCGCCGGGGCCACCGGCACCCCCCAGGTGGTCTGCGACCGCCTGCTGCGCGCCCTCGGCGTCACCGCGGAACACGACGACGACGTCGCCGTCCTGGTCCTCCAGCACCCGACGCGCACGGGCCCGGACGCCGAGCTGTTCCACAACGCCGCGCTCGATCTGCTCGGCGGCGTGGAAGCGGCGCCCCGCGCGCGTGCCTTCGCCTCCGGGGTGCTCTCCAGCTGGCGCTTCCCGGTCGAACTGCGCGACCTGGGGGTGCTGGCGACCAGCGAGCTGGTCGCGAACTCCCTCCAGCACGGCACCCCGCCGATGCGCCTCAGGCTCCGGCGCACCGACCGCCGCCTGATCATCGAGGTGACGGACGGCGACGACCACCTGCCGCGCCGCCGCCGCGCCGAAACGGAGGACGAGGCGGGTCGCGGCATCTCGATCATCGCCACGATCGCCTCGTCCTGGGGCAGTCGCCGCACGCCGGGAGGCGGCAAGGCGGTCTGGTGCGAGTTCGCGCTCCCGGGTTAGCCGCCGGGCTGGACGGCCACCCGCCGGTCCGGCGTGTGCTGGGCGACCACCCGGGACTTCGCCACGAGGTACGGGTGGTCCTGCGCCGTGGTCAGCTTCCGGCCCAGCCGCAGGGCCAGCACGCTGATGCCCAGCGAGAAGAGGACGAAGGTCACGATGTACGGGCCATGCAGCGCGGCCCCCATGGGCCCGCCCACGGCCGGCCCGATCGCCAGCGCGAGCTGCTTGACCAGCGCGAACGCCGAGTTGTACTGCCCGACCATCGACTCCGGCGCCAGGTCGGCCACCAGCGGCGCCACGGTCGGCGACAGCATCGCCTCACCGAGACCGAAGAGGCCGTACGTGGTGATGAACGCGGCCGTCGCCATCGTCTGGCTGCCGTGCCCGAGCCCGGCGTACCCCGCGAAGAGCCACGCCACGGTCCAGATCAGCCCGACCGTCGCGATCATCCGGCTCCGGCGGCGCCGCTCCACGAAGCGCAGCACCAGGAACTGGGCGACCACGATGACCGCCGTGTTCGCGGCCAGGGCCATGCCGAGCGCCGACGGCTCGATCCCGGCGGCCTCCGTGCCGTACGCCGCGAGGCCCGACTCGAACTGCCCGTAACAGGCGAAGAACAGCACGAACCCCAGCACGCACAGCTGCACCATGGCCCGGTGTCCGAGCAGCGCCCGCACACCGCCGCCTTCGGTCTGCGGCCGCGCGTCCGCGATCGACGGCGTACGCGGCATCCGTACGGTCGCGGCGATCGCGGCCAGTACGAGGAACATCGCCGCCTCGATCGAGAACAGCAGCAGGAAGCTGTCCGGCCGGCTCTCGTCGACGAGCTGCCCGCCGATCAGGCCGCCGATGCCGAGTCCGAGGTTCTGCAGGAAGAACTGCAGGGCGAAGGCACGCGTGCGCGTCGCCGTGGAGGAGCACCACACGATCATCGTGGCGAGGGCTGGCTGCATCACGGCCGTACCGGCACCCAGGAGGGCCGCGGCCAGTACGACGGTGGGCACGCTGCCGGCCAGCCCCATGCCCAGCGCCCCGACGGCGGCCAGCAGCGCGGCGCCGACCACCACGGGAAGCGGCCCGCGGCGGTCGATGGCCCGCCCGGTGAAGGGCAGCACCACGAGTGCGGCCATGGCGAAGACGGCCAGCACGACACCCGCCGTACCGGCGCCCAGGTTCCGCACCTGAGCCACATACACATAGAGATACGGAACGGTGAACCCGAGCCCGAACGCGCTCAGCACGTTCCCCGCCTGGATCCGGCGCATCGCAGCGCCCATCGCCTTGGACACACTCACCTACTTCGATTCGCGAGGTCTTACCTCGGAAGACTTCAATACTAAAGTTCGATCCTTAACTCTACACATGGAAGGACTTCAACGCCAAGCCGCGCCGTGGGATACTCCCGGCATGTCCGCAACGCAGGAGCCGACCCTCGACGAGCAGATCGCCGCCTACCAGCGCGAATTCCGCGACCTCGACCCCCAGGTCGAGAAGGTGGTCTCGGCGCTGGGCCGGCTGAACCGCCGCATGAACGTGGCGTACGGCCGCCAGGTCGCCGAGCTCGGCATCAGCAACGCCGAGTGGGAGGTCCTCAAGCACCTCGTCCTCTCCGGCGCCCCGTACCGCCTGGGTCCCGGCGACCTCGCCAAGCGGCTCGGCCTCACGCCGGCCGCCATGACGCACCGCATCGACCGCATGGCGGCCGACGGTCTCGTCACCCGCGACCGCGACGAGAACAACCGGGTGCGCGTCATCGTCGAGCTGACGGACGAGGGCCGCGCCAAGTGGCTGGAGGCGATGCGCATGGCGACCGCCTTCGAGGAGGACCTCCTCCAGGACCTGTCGAGCGAGGAGCGCGGCGTGCTCGGGGAGCTCCTGATCCGCCTGCTGCGGAGGGTCGAGCACGCCCAGCCGGACGCGGGCGGGCGGCTGAGCGACCTCGACTAGAGGTCACTTGACACGCCCCTTGCCGATGCGTAAGGTTCTTCGAGTTGTCACGGAGCCGGAACGGTTCTGCGACAGCCGATCCCGCCGCGAATGCGGCAACCAAACCCAGCACGATCTCCCGAACGGGACGCATTTTCGGCATGCCCGAAATGCATTTCGAAAGGCTCGATTATGAGCCGCCCGGGAAATCCGCTAGAGTTTGAAACGTCGGAACGGCCCAACGGGTCGGGAAGACAAGCCCGCTGACTGGGAATCAGGCCCGAAAGGATCTGATAGAGTCGGAACCGCCGGAAAGGGAAACGCGAAAGCGAAGAACGGCCCGGCAACCCGCTCCAGCGGGTGGCGGAAACGGAAAACGGATCTGCTAAGCTGGAAACACGAAAGACCGAAGGGAAGCGCCCGGAGGAAAGCCCGAGAGGGT
>NZ_JBEZAQ010000033.1:0-40855 GCF_040646655.1 Streptomyces sp. NPDC045431 | reverse complement strand
CAGACCCCGCTCGTAGTAGTCCAGGTACGCCGGGTCCTGCTCGTGGAAGAACAGGTTGCGGGCGAGTTTGATCAGGTTGTAGGTGGTGCAGGTCTCGGCGCCGCCCTGGGCGATCGAGTTGGCGATGTTGTCCCGGTTCTGGAACAGCTCGATGTTGTTGTTCGAGCCGGGGTAGTTGCCGCCGGTGCCGCCGTTGGCGTACGCGCGGTGCGGGACCACCATGCCGAAGAAGTTCTTGGCGGCCTGGAAGTACACGCTCGGTGTACCGCCGCCCCGCGGCTCTTGCTTGCTTCCGTGCCGGCGCGGTGCCGGCCCGGTCACGCGATCAGGCGGACTTCCGGCTGTCGCGCGGGTGCACGGCGATGTTCATGGCGCCGGACCGCAGGACCGCCAGCCTCTCGGCCAGCACTTCCTCCAGCTCCTCGCGAGTGCGCCGCTCCATGAGCATGTCCCAGTGCGTACGCGCCGGCTTGCCCTTCTTCTCTTCGGGGCCGTCCCCGTCCACCAGAAGTGCCTGGCTTCCGCAGACCTTGCACTCCCACTCCGGCGGAATCTCCGCCTCGACCGAGAAGGGCATCTCGAAACGATGCCCCTTCTCGCATGCGTACTCCACCGCCTGGCGCGGGGCCAGATCGATGCCGCGGTCGGTCTCGTAGCTGGTCACCACGAGGCGCGTGCCGCGAAGAGCTCGCTCACTCATGAATCGTGCCTCCCGGGCTTGTCGCCCACAGGACAGGTGTCGCTGTCGTCGTCATCCGGTCAACGTCCGGTCGGCGGTAAAGATTCCCGTTGCGGGTCATGCGTCGCCCAACGTGCCGCCCCTTTTTGTACCCACCAGTGCCCGGTTTGTCACATCTGGCAGAAGATGTCACCCAGCGTCTTCACTTCTTCGGCGCGCAGTAACGGTCCGCCTGGCAGGCCAAAGGCGTACACTACCGGACTTCTGTTCTGTGGCTAAATCCGATCCGGTACGGGGTTTCCCACGGCCGCCACCGCACGCCGCACGGGTACCCGCGCGAGCAGGGCGAAACCCAGCCCGAAGAAGACCACGAGCGAGATGATCGCATCCCGATAACTGCCGGTGACCTGGTACGCGAGGCCGAAGACGAGCGGCCCCAGCCAGCTCAGCCCCCGGTCGCTCATCTCGTACGCCGAGAAGTACTCGGCCTCCTTGCCGCGCGGCACCAGGTGCGAGAAGAGCGAGCGCGACAGCGCCTGGCTGCCGCCCAGCACCAGACCGATCGCCGCCGCAAGGGCGTAGAACCAGACAGGCGCGCCGGCCGGCAGGAAGTACGCGGCCGCCAGGATGAGCGTCCACACGGCGAGCGACCCGAGGATCGTCCGCTTGGCCCCGTACACGCGCGCCAGGCGGCCCATGCCGAGGGCGCCGGCCACCGCCAGGACCTGCACCAGCAGCACCGCCGTGATCAGCGTCGTCTGGTCCAGGCCCAGCTCCTCGGAGCCGTAGATGGAGGCCTGCGATATCACCGTCTGCACGCCGTCGTTGTAGACGAGGTACGCCAGCAGGAAGGACAGCGTGAGCGGATGGCGCCGCATGTCGCGCAGGGTCGCCATCAGCTGCCGCCACCCCGACCCGACGGCGCCCTCCCCGCCGGCCGCCGCCACCTGCCGGTCGCGCAGCCGGCGCAGCGGTATCAGAGTGAAGGCTCCCCACCACAGACCGGCCGACGCCAGGCAGATGCGTACCGCCTCGGACTCCGACACCCCGAAGGAGTCGTGGCCCGTGTACAGCACGAGATCGACTACGAGGACGAGCGCGCCCGACGTATAGCCGAACGCCCATCCGCGCGAGGAGACCGCGTCCCGCTCCTCCGGCTCCGCGATCTGCGGCAGGTAGGCGTTGTACAGCACCATCGAGACGGCGAGCGAGGCGTTGGCCACGATCAGTAGGAACGCGCCGAGCAGATAGCGCTCCCCGTCCAGGAAGAACAGCCCCGTCGTCGCCGTCGCCCCCAGGTACGCGGACGCCGCCAGCAGCGGCTTCTTGCGGCCCGTCCGGTCGGCCACCGCCCCGGCCAGCGGCATCACCAGCACCGCCAGCACGACCGAGACGGAGACCGCGTACGCGAAGACCGAACCCGCGCGGACCGGGATACCCAGGGGGTGGACGAAACCGTCCGCGTCCGCGGCCGCCTTGGCGACCGACGTCAGATACGGGCCGACGAACACCGTCAGCACGCTCGTCGAATAGACGGAGCACGCGAAGTCGTAGAAGTACCAGCCCCGTTGCTCGCGTATCCGGTCTGCCCGCTCGGCGGTTCCGACGGTCACGGCCGCCCCCCTCGTTCGTCCCCGTGGTGAGACGGCCCGGGCCTCAGACCCACACTCCCCGGTCGGTCAGCACCGTGCGCAGCGTCTCCAGATGATCGGTCATGATGCCATCCACCCCCAGATCGAGCAGGGCGGCCATCCGTTCCGGATCGTTCACCGTCCAGACGTGCACCTGAAGACCCCGTTCGTGCGCGGCCCGGACGAACCGCCGGTCCACCACCCGCACCCCGCCCTGGCTCTCCGGCACCTGCGCCGCCACCGCGCCCCCGCGCAGCGCCGCCGGGATCCCGTACGAGCGCAGCCGCAGCCCCAGCACCCCCCGCACCCCGTACGAGGTCGCCAGGCGCGGCCCCGCGAGGCGCACGGCCCTGGCCACCCGGCCCTCGTCGAAGGAGCCGACGCACACCCGGTCCCAGGCGTCCGTCCTCCGGATCAGCTCCAGCAGGGGCAAGAGCGCGGCCTCCGCCTTGACGTCCACGTTCCAGCGGGCCTCCGGGAACTCCTCCAGCAGCTCCTCGAAGAGCGGCAGCGGTTCTCTGCCCGCCACCCGGGCCCGGCCGACCACGCTCCAGGGCAGTCGCGCGATCCGACCCCGGGCGTCCGTCACGCGGTCCAGCGTCGCGTCGTGGAAGGCGACGAGCCGGCCGTCGGCGGTGGTGTGCACGTCGGTCTCGAAGTAGCGGTAACCGGCCACGGCGGCACGCCGGAAGGCGGCCACCGTGTTCTCCAGCCCGTCCGCGGCCCCGCCGCGATGGGCGAACGGTATGGGCGACGGGTGGTCGAGGTAAGGATGGCGAGTCACCGCCGCAGTATGGCCCGCCGCGGTGTCCGCCGGGCGACCACCGTGCTGACGCCCGTGTCCGGGACGGCGAAGACCCGCAGGAACAGCTGGGCGAGCGGCCCGATCGCCAGGGCGTACGCCACCGTGCCCACCCCCACCGAGCCACCCAGCAGGAACCCGGCGAGCACCACCCCGGCCTCGATGGCCGTACGCACCAGCCGGATCGACCGGCCCGTACGGCGGTGCAGCCCCGTCATCAGCCCGTCGCGCGGGCCGGGCCCGAGGCGGGCCGCGATGTAGAGCCCGGTCGCCACACCGTTGAGGAGGATGCCGGCCACCATCATCGGGACCTGCGCCACCAGGCCGTGGGCGGCCGGCAGCACCGCCAGCGAGGCGTCGATGGCGACGCCGAAGACCAGGACGTTCGAGACGGTGCCGAGCCCCGGCTTCTGCCGGAGCGGGACCCACAGCAGGAGCACGACGACGCCGACGAGCATCGAGACCACGCCGATCGACAGCCCGGAGCGTTCCGCCAGGCCCTCGTGCAGCACGTTCCAGGGCTCCAGGCCCAGCCCGGCACGCACGAGCAGGGCGGAGCTCACGCCGTACAGGACCAGACCGACGTAGAGCTGGACCAGGCGCCGCGGCAGACGCCGCCCGCGCAGGCCTCCCAGCGAGGTGATGGACAAAGTGTGCCCCCGGAGTGGTGGTGGTGGACTGACTCATGTCACTCTGGGTGCGGGAATTGGACTCCAACCATGGCCAATTCCAGGAAGGTGGACTGAATTCCATGACCGAGTGGACCTCCGCGGTGGGTGCGGCCCAGCTCGCCCGGCAGCTGACCGCCCAGCAGCCCCGCCCCGCCGGCCCCGGAACCCGCAAGCCGCCCGCCTACCGCGCGCTCGCCGACGGCATCCGGCTGCTGGTCCTGGAAGGCCGTGTCCCGGTCGCCGCCCGCCTGCCCGCCGAGCGCGAACTGGCCCTCGCCCTCTCGGTGAGCCGCACCACCGTCGCCGCCGCGTACGAGGCGCTGCGCGCGGAGGGCTTCCTGGAGTCCCGGCGCGGTGCCGGCAGCTGGACCGCCGTACCGGCCGGCAACCCGCTGCCCGCGCGCGGCCTGGAACCGCTGCCGCCGGAGTCCCTCGGCTCCATGATCGACCTGGGCTGCGCGTCGCTCCCGGCGCCCGAGCCCTGGCTGACCCGCGCCGTGCAGGGGGCGTTGGTGGAGCTGCCGCCGTACGCCCACACGCACGGCGACTACCCGGCCGGGCTGCCCGCGCTGCGGCAGATGCTCGCCGACCGGTACACCGCACGCGGCATCCCCACCATGCCCGAGCAGATCATGGTGACGACGGGCGCGATGGGCGCCATCGACGCGATCTGCCACCTCTTCGCCGGCCGCGGCGAGCGCATCGCCGTCGAGTCACCGTCGTACGCCAACATCCTCCAGCTGATGCGCGAGGCCGGCGTCCGGCTGGTGCCGGTCGCGATGGCGGAGGGCCTGACCGGCTGGGACATGCCCCGCTGGCGCCAGGTCTTCCGCGACGCCGGGCCCCGTCTCGCGTACGTCGTCGCCGACTTCCACAACCCCACCGGCGCCCTCGCCGACGAGGAGCAGCGCCGCCAGCTGGTGGACGCCGCCCGCTCCGCCGGGACGGTGCTCGTGGTCGACGAGACCATGACGGAGCTGTACCTGGAGGAGGGACTGGAGATGCCCCGCCCGGTCTGTTCCTTCGACCCGGGCGGCAGCACGGTGATCACCGTGGGCTCGGCCAGCAAGGCCTTCTGGGCCGGCATGCGCATCGGCTGGGTCCGCGCGGCACCCGACGTGATCCGCTCCCTGGTCGCCGCCCGCGCCTACGCGGACCTCGGCACCCCGGTGCTGGAGCAGCTGGCCGTCACCTGGCTGATGAGCACCGGCGGCTGGGAGGAGGCGGTCGCCCTGCGCCGCGCGCAGGCGCGCGAGAACCGCGACGCGCTGGTCGCGGCGGTCCGCAGGGAGCTGCCCAGCTGGGAGTTCGACGTGCCTCTGGGCGGCCTCACCCTCTGGGTCCGCACCGGCGGCCTCTCCGGCTCCCGCCTCGCCGAGGTCGGCGAACGCGTCGGCGTCCGCGTCCCCTCGGGCCCCCGCTTCGGCGTGGACGGCGCCTTCGAGGGGTACGTACGGCTGCCCTTCACGGTCGGCGGCCCGGTCGCCGACGAGGCGGCGGCCCGCCTGGCGGCGGCCGCACGGCTCGTCGAGTCCGGCGCCCCGGGCAGCCCCTCCGCCGAAGCGCCGCGCACCTTCGTGGCCTGACGGTCGGCGGGCTCGGCCGGGCTCCGGCACGAGTCCGGCCCCGGCCGGGGGGCTCGGGCCTGACGGTCCGCGGGGCCTACCCGGCCGGGCCCCTCAGCCCGTCGTGGTCTCCCGCGGCCTGCCCGCGAGGTGCTGCAGCCGCACCGTGTCAGTGAGGTGCTGCGGCTCCGGAAGCAGCTCCAGCACCGCCTGCCGGTGCGCCTCGCTCGTCGCGTCGTCGTACGGGTCCGGCGTCGCCGGCACCTGGAGGCGCAGGACCGGTCCCGTACCCAGCCGTGCGTACCCGCGCCCCGGCGGCACACTCGGCGGGGGCGTGGTGTGCGGCGCCGCGCCGAGGACGGACTCCACCTGCTCGTGTGAGGCCGGGCCGAGCACGACCCGGGCGCGCGTGTGCGTGCGTACGGCCTCGCTCAGCGCGTCCAGGCCGTCGAACTGCTCCGCCACGGCGACGGTGACCTGCGCCGCCCTGCCGTGCCGCAGCGGCACCCCGAGCAGCTCCTGCGGGTCGGTGCGCCCGTCGGCGGCCGCCAGGTGCCCGAGGGCGGCGGGCCGGTCGACCAGGATCCACAGCGGCCGCTTGGTGTCCTCGGGGGCCGGGCGGCCCGCCTGGCGGGCCCGGTTCGCCGCGATCAGCCGCCGCTCGGTCTCGTGCGCCGCCCATTCGAGGCTGGTCAGCGCCCCGGCGAGCCCGCACTCGACGCCCAGCACTCCGGTGCGTCCGGTGAGGCACGCGTACTCCCCGGTGCCGCTGCCGTCGACGATGACCACGTCGCCGTGGTCCAGCGCCTGAAGCGCGAGGCAGCGCAGCAGCGACGTGGTGCCGCTGCCGGGGGCGCCGACGGCGAGCAGGTGCGGCTCCGTCGAGCGGGGGCCCGTCCGCCACACCACGGGCGGCGCGTCGTGCCGCTCGTCGCCCGCGCGGACGGGCATGGTCCGCTGTACCGCGTCGTCGTCGGTGAACCCCAACACCGTCTCGCCGGGCGCGGTCACGAAGGGTTGCGCCGCGATGGTGGTCGGCAGCGCGGGCAGCACCCTCATGAGGAGCTGGTTCTCCTCCTCGTACCACTGGAAGAAGTACTCGCGGCCGCGCCCGGACTTGGCGTGCAGCAGGTGCTCGATCCGGGCCCTCGCGGCGGCGTCCCCGTCGGGGAAGTACGCCGGGTAGGCGATCCGCAGCCGCGTCGGCCGCCCGTCCGCGTCGAAGTCGAAGTCGCTGAGGGCCTTGCTCCACTCCCCGCCGTGGGCGAAGAGCGGAGCGGGGTCCTCGGGGACGGAGAAGTGGGGCACCAGGGCCTCGTAGAGCGCCTTCAGTCGCTCCTTCTCCGCCTCGTCGGGCCCGGTCTTCACGACCGGGCGCTCGCGTCCGTGCCACCCCGCCGCGCCCATCACCGACACGAGCGCCAGCAGCGGCCCGTACGGTGCGAGGGCGACGACCAGCACGCAGGCCGCGGCGAGGAACAGCGCGGGACCGCGCCGGTCCTTGGGGGTCGCCGCCCACTTGACGCGGCCCGCCGCGGCCAGCCTCCGCAGACCACGGGTGATCGTGATCAGCGGATGGAGGACGTCCGTGGCGCTGTCGGCGGCCGTTCGCGCGATCTCTCGGCTCCGTGCGATCCGGTGGCTGCCGCTGCTCAGCACGCGGCTGTTCAGCACGCGGCTGCTCAGGGCGCGGCTGCTCGGAATGCGGGGGAGTGGTCGCCGGGCCACGTCGTACTCCTGAGGGCCTGAAGGGATGGGAGGGGTCGTGGGCGTCAGAACTTGATCCCGCCCAGCAGGCTGGCGAGGCTCGCGCCGCCCGCCGTGATGCTCGGTGCGATGGCGGTACCCGCCAGGTAGAAGCCGAAGAGGGCGCAGACGAGGGCGTGGGAGGCCTTGAGCCCGTCCTTCTTGAAGAAGAGGAAGACGATGATGCCGAGCAGGACCACGCCGGAGATGGACAGGATCATGAGTTTCTCCTGGGTGAGGGGACAGTCACCTTGAGTACTTCCAAGCTCACCGCAAGTATCAATGCGACAAAAGATGCAAATGGGTGAAATGTCGGAGTTTTCGCTGGATCGGCGTACGCCGACCCTTGTCGCCCCCCGTCCATGACCGCCTTGAGGTGATCTTTCCCACTACCTGACGGAGTCGCCTCACGGCCCGGGCAGTACCCTGTCGGTTCACTTGCACGGCGACCCGCCGTGCGTACTGGTTCCACCCACGTCCGCGCAGGTCAGCACGGCCGACGCGGATACGGGTCAACGACGTGAAAGGCGGTCCGTCCGATGAGTGAGACTCCGGACCCCGAGGTGATCGAGCTGGCGTCCAGGATCTTCGACATGGCGCGCCAGGGGGACGCCAAGACACTCGCCGAGTACGTCGACCACGGCGTGTCCCCGAACCTCACCAACGACAAGGGCGACTCCCTGGTGATGCTCGCCGCCTACCACGGCCACGCCGAGGCCGTGGAGGCCCTCCTCAGCCGCGGTGCCGACCCCAACCGCGTCAACGACCGCGGCCAGACGCCCATCGCCGGCGCCGTCTTCAAGGGCGAGGACGACGTGGTGCGCGCCCTCCTCGCGGCGGGCGCGGATCCGGAAGCCGGGACTCCGTCCGCCGTGGACACCGCCCGTATGTTTGGGAAGGCGCACCTGCTGGAGCTGTTCGAGTCCCGGTGAACGGGGACTGAACCCCAGGCGAGAAGGGTGCCGTAAATGTGGTCGCGGTGGCGAAATGGCTGGGTCATCATGACGTCGGGCCCACAGGGGGCCACCGACGAGAGGCAGAGGAAGATGGTCGACACCAAGCGGAAGACGACGAGCGGCTCCACATGTTGCTGCGCGGCCTAGGCACCCCACCGTTCACCGGGGACCCCCGGTTGCGTCGACAGCTTGATGTGAGGCATTTTCCATGTTCGATCCGGTCATAGCGCCGAGCGGTACGCTGCTCGGCCTGTTGCAGAGGGGCCGCGGCGACGGCACGCTGCACGCGCTCGCCGCGCCACGCGCGGAGGCCCTCGCCGCCCTCAACCACTGCGTCCTGAACGACCCGCGCCAGGACTGGCAGGTCGAGAACCGCTCCCTCTACTACGCGCGCCTCTACCTGGACCTGCACGGTGGGCTCGACGCCGTCGAGGCCCATCTCTTCGGCCCCGAGGACCACCTCGACACGGACGAGTCCCGTACCGGGCTCGCCCTCGCCGTACTCGGCCACCTCGCCTCGTACGGCCGTGCGGACGCCCTCGTGCTGCTGCGCGGGTACGCCGAGACCGGCGCCAACTGGACCTGGGCCCTCGACGAGCTCGCGCTGCGCGACGACGACTCCGCGCTGCGCGCGCTCGCCGAGCCCGTACTCGCCCGCTTCCCGGCCACCCCGGAGGGCGACGCCGAGCTCGCCGCCGCCGTACGCGACGCCTTCGAGCCCCGCCCGTGGCGGCTGTGGGCCGAGGACCGGCGGGACGCCGTCGGCGCCCGGGTGCGCGCCGCCCAGGAACGCGGCTCCTTCGACCGCTGGCAGCGCCAGATGCGCCCCACGGGGCCACGCCCCGGCTGGAGCGTCCAGGCTGTCTTCGACTGGGCCGAGGAGGGCCTGGAGCGCGGCTCCGCGCTCCACGTGCCCGCCGCCCGCTGCCTGACGGCCGTCGCGGGGCCCGAGGACCGGACCCTGATCCTCGAAGCCGCCCGCAGCGGCTCGGACGGCGCCCGCTGCGCCGCCCTGCACTACCTGGCCGAGGCGCGGGACCCCGCCGTCCTGGACCTGATCGAGGCCGCCGCGGGCGACGGCTCCCGTACCGTCGCCGACGCCGCCGTCGCCGCCTTCGAGCGGATGTGCGGAGAGGCGGCCGTCGACCGGGCACGCGGCTGGGTGCACCGGCCCGACGCGCTCGGCGGCTCGGCGGCCGGCGTGCTCGCCTCCCGGGGCGGCCCCCAGGACGCCGCCCTGGTGCTCGGCGCTCTGCGCGAGGCCGTACGGACCCACGGCCCGGACGCGCTCGCGCTCTACCCGCTCGTCGACGGGGCCGGCCGGCTCGGCATCGCCTGCGCCGCACCCGTCCTGCGCCACATCTACCGGGAGACCGCGGCCTCCCAGCTGCGCGGCCGCACGGCCCGCGCCCTCGCCGCGACCGACCCCTCCTTCGCCACCGGCTTCGCCGTCGAGTGCCTGTGGGACTGTGAGGAGACCACCAGGGAGATCGCCGCCCTGCACGCCGAGACCGGGGACATACGCGTCGCCGAACGGCTGCGCCACCTCGCCGCCGACCCGGCGGAGGAGGACGAGGTGCAACTGGCCGTACGCAGCAGGATCGGTCCGGACACACCGACCGGCTGAGGCCACCGCGCCGACCGGCCACGCTGCCCCGCCGCGCTTGACCCCGGCGGCTGCTCCCGGCGGTTGATCCCGCCATGGGGAAACGCCCGCGTGGCGCCGTCCTCACCGAGAATGGGGAGATGACCGGGCGCTGGGAGTTCTGGATCGACCGGGGCGGCACCTTCACCGACATCGTGGCCCGGCGCCCCGACGGGCGCCTGGTCACGCGCAAGCTGCTCTCGCCCGACCCCGAGCACCCCCGGGACGCCGCCGTCGCCGGAATCCGGCTGCTGCTCGGGCTCCGCCCGGGCGAACCCGTACCGGCGGAGCGCGTCCACTCCGTCAAGATGGGCACCACGGTCGCCACCAACGCCCTCCTGGAGCGGCGCGGGGAACCCACCGTCCTCAGGACTGAACCACGAACCGCACCGGCGTCCCCGGCACCGCCTGCGCCGCGGCCGCCAGGTCCCGCTCCCGGACCACCGCGACCACCGGATAGCCGCCGGTCGTGGGGTGGTCGGCGAGGAACACCACGGGCCGCCCGTCCGGCGGTACCTGGATCGCGCCCAAGACCATGCCCTCGCTGGGCATCTCACCGGCGACGGACCGCTCCAGCGGCGGCCCCTCGGTGCGCAGCCCGATCCGGTTGCTCGCGGGGGACACGCGGTACGTGCGCGTGGCGAGGGTGCGGAGCGCCGCGTCCGTGAACCAGTCGTGGCGCGGGCCCAGGCGCACCCGCAGGACCAGCTCCTGTGGCGGGCCGGGCCAGGGCACGGTGTCGTACAGGGCCGCGGCCCCGGACGGCGCCCGGCCCAGCGGCAGCACGGCCCCGTCCCGCAGCGGCGCGGGGCCCAGCCCCGAGAGCAGGTCCGTGGAGCGGCTGCCCAGCACCGGCTCGGCGGCCACACCTCCGGCGAACGCCACATAGGAGCGCAGACCGCGCACCGCCGCGCCCACCTCCAGCACGGCCCCCTCGGGCACGCGTACCGCCGCGCCCCAGGCCACCGGCCGCCCGTCCACGGTCACCGGGCACGGAGCGCCGCCCACCGCGACGGTCACCGCGCACCGCGGCCGCACCGCACAGCCGTTGACGGTCGTCTCCAGCACCGCCGCGCCCACCGGATTGCCGACCAGCCGGTTGACGAGCCCGCTCGCATACGGATCGAGGGCACCCGAGCGCGGCACGCCCAGGTGGGCGTGGCCGAACCGTCCCCGGTCCTGCACGGTGGTCAGCGCCCCGGCCCGTACGACCGCGAAGGCACGGTCGGTCATCTGCCCTCCAGACGGTCGCGGGAGCCGGGCTCGGGAACGAACCGCACCCGGGTGCCCGGCGCCAGCAGCGCCGCCGGCTCGCGCGCCGGGTCCCACAGCACCAGGTCCGTCGACCCGATCAGCTGCCACCCACCCGGCGAGGAGCGCGGGTAGACACCGGTGTACGCGCCCGCCAGCGCCACCGAACCGGGCGGGACGGAGGTGCGGGGGGTGGAGCGGCGCGGCACCTCGTACCGCGCGGGGAGGCCGGTCAGATAGCCGAAGCCCGGTGCGAAGCCGCAGAACGCCACCCGATACTCCACCCCGGAATGGATCCTCGCCACCTCCTCCGCCTCCACGCCCCACAGCGCCGCCACCACAGCCAGGTCCGGACCGTCGTACCGGACGGGAATCTCCAGAACCGGGTCCACGCGCGCGTGCAGTGGCTCCATCTCCCACCGGGTGACCTGCTCCGCGAGGCGTCCGGGGTCTTCCACCCCGTCGAGCAGCACGGTCCGCGCCGCGGGCACGATCTCCCGTACGGCGGGGAGCGCGCCGGACGCACGGCGGCGCAGCACCTCGGCGTGGAAGGCCTGCGCCTCCTCACCGCTGCCGAGCTCGACCAGCAGGGCCCGTTCACCCACGGCCAGCGCCCTGATGGTCGACCTCACGCCCGGCCCCATGCCCGGCGTCCTCATACGAACGCCTCCACCCGCACACCCGAGTCCTCCAGACGGGAACGGATCTCGCGGGCCAGCTCCACCGCGCCCGGCGTGTCCCCGTGCAGGCACAGGGAACGGGCGTGGACGGCGACCGGTCGGCCGCACCGGGAGGTGACCTCTCCGAGCGTGGCCATGGACACCGACCGCTCCACCACGGCCGCCGGATCGGTGATCACGGCCCCCTCCTCGCGCCGCGGCACGAGCGTCCCCGCGGCGGTGTACGCCCGGTCCGCGAACGCCTCCGCGACGACGGGCAACCCCGCTTCGCCCGCCGTCTCGTGCAGCCGCGAGCCCGGCAGACCGAGCACGGGCAGCCGCTCGCCGGTCAGCAGCACCCCGTCGACCACCGCCTGGGCCTGTTCCTCGTCGTGGACCACGCGGTTGTAGAGCGCGCCGTGCGGTTTGACGTACGACACGCGAGTCCCGGCCGCTCTGGCGAACACCTCCAGGGCGCCGATCTGATAGGCCACTTCGGCGGCCAGCTCGTCGGCGGGCACGTCCATGGAGCGCCGCCCGAAGCCGGCCAGGTCACGGTAGGAGACCTGGGCACCGATCCGGACCCCCCGCTCGGCCGCCAGCGCGCAGACGCGCCGCATGGTGACCGGGTCGCCGGCGTGGAAGCCGCAGGCGACGTTGGCGCTGGTGACGACGGACAGGAGCTGTTCGTCGTCCGTGAGCCGCCAGCGGCCGAAACCCTCGCCCAGGTCGGCGTTGAGGTCGATCGAGGACCAGGTCATGGTGATGTCTCCTTGGGAGTGCGTCAGGCGAGCTCGCGGCCCCGGGTCTCCGGCAGCCCGAGCAGAGCCAGCACGGCGATGCCGTACCCGATCGCGCCGAAGACCAGCGCCCCGCCCACGCCCCAACTGTCGGCGAGGAAGCCCACCAGCGTCGGGAAGAACGCGCCGACCGCGCGGCCGGTGTTGTATGTGAACCCCTGCCCGGTGCCACGCACCGCCGTCGGGTACAGCTCCGCCAGGAACGAGCCGAACCCACTGAAGATGGCCGACATGCAGAAGCCGAGCGGGAAGCCGAGCACGAGCAGCAGTCCGTCGGCGCCGGAGGGGATGTTGGTGTAGGCGAGGATGGACAGCGCGGACAGGAAGGCGAAGATCACGATGTTGCGCTTCCGGCCGAGCCGGTCGGTGAGGTAACCCCCCGTCAGGTAGCCGATGAAGGCACCGGATATCAGGAAGGTCAGATAGCCGCCGGTGCCGATGACCGTCAGACCCCGGTCGTCCTTGAGGTACGTCGGGACCCAGGTGGCGAGGGTGTAGTAGCCGCCCTGGACGCCGGTGGACAGCAGCATCGCGAACAGCGTCGTCCGCAGCAGTCCCGGGCGGAAGATCGCGGTGAAGGAACCGCGCTCGCGGCTCGCCGCGCGCACCTGGGCGACGTGGGGCGCGTCCTCGACGTTCCTGCGGACCCAGATGACCAGGAGGGCCGGCAGCGCGCCCGTCCAGAACATCACGCGCCACGCGGTGTCCGCGTCGAGGGAGTGGAAGACCAGCGTGTAGACGACGACCGCGAGCGCCCAGCCGACCGCCCACGCGCTCTGGATGCCGCCCAGCGTGCGGCCGCGGTGCTTCGCGGAGGCGTATTCGGCGACCAGGATGGCGCCCACCGCCCACTCGCCGCCGAAGCCGACGCCCTGGAGGGCGCGGAAGACGAGCAGCGTCTCGTAGTTCGGCGCGAAGCCGCACAGGACGGTGAACAGCGCGTACGTGATGACCGTGATCATCAGTGCCTTCACCCGGCCGATTCGGTCGGCGAGGATCCCGGCGAGCACGCCGCCGACCGCCGAGACGACGAGGGTGACGGTGGTGAGCAGTCCGGTCTGACCGCTGGTGAGGCCGAAGTAGGCCGATATGGCCACCATGCTCAGCGGCAGCGTGAAGAAGTCGTAGGAGTCCAGGGCGTACCCGCCGAACGCGCCACCGAAGGCGCGCCGGCCGCGCGGCCCGAGGGCGCGCAGCCAGGCGAACGCGCCCTTGTCCTCGGGCTGTTCGCCCTGGGTGGCCTGAGGGGTCTGGGTCGTACTCATCGGCACCTCGCGTAAGAGGGGAGGAGCGGAGCCGTGCGGTAGCCCCAAGGTAGGGGATTGTTGAACGATCCGACAAGGGGGTTGTCCCCCGTTCCGACCTGAGGTTTTCCTTCTACGATGAGCGGGCCGAGGCGGCGACGGGTGCGGGACGGCGGGAAGAGGTGCGTGGTGAGTGCGACGGGCTCCGAGGCGGCCGGCGGACTGGCGGACGACCGTGCGCTGCTGGGGCGTACGAGCACGGCCGAGCGGGTCGCCGACATCCTGCGCACCCGCATCGCCGAGGGCTTCTTCCAACCCGGCGCCCGGCTCTCCGAGGACAGCATCGCCGGGGCGCTCGGGGTGTCGCGCAACACCCTGCGCGAGGCCTTCCGGCTCCTCACCCATGAACGCCTGCTCGTCCACGAGCTCAACCGCGGCGTCTTCGTGCGGGTCCTCACGGTTGACGACGTCGTGGACATCTACCGCACGCGGCGGCTCGTCGAATGCGCCGTCGTCCACGGCCTGGGCAAGCCGCCGTTCGAGCTCCACGGTCTGATCCTGGCGGTCACCGGCGGGGAGCGGGACGCCCGCGACGGCGACTGGAAGGGCGTCTCCACGGCCAACATCCACTTCCACCGCGAGCTCGTCGCCCTCGCGGGCAGCGCGCGCACCGACGAACTGATGCGCTCGGTCCTCGCCGAACTCCGCCTTGCCTTCCACAGGGTCGACGACCCCCGCGCCCTGCACGAGCCCTATCTCATGCGAAACCGGGAGATTCTCGACGCCTTGCGTGCCGGTGAGCGGGTGAAGGCGGAACGGCTCCTCGCGGACTACCTCGACGACTCCCGCGACCAGCTGGTCGACGTCTACGCACACCTGGTCGAGCCGGACGCCGGACCCGGCGCCTGACGAGCACCGGCCCCGGGCGGTGTTCCGGTGAGGTGCCCCGGGGGCGGCCGGGACGGGGCCGTCTGCGCCGTTTCGACCGTTGTCAGTCCGAGGACCTAATCTGTGCAGCGTGACTTCGCCTGTCTCGACGGATCTCGCTCCGCCCCAGCTCAGCGCGGGGCCGCGGCCTGCTCAGGGCCCGGCCGCCGACGAAGGGCTGGCGCGGCGGCTGCGTGCGCTCGCGTGCACCGCGCCGCTGCACGACCTGGACGCCCGCAAGGCGAACCTGGCGGGGGAGTACTCGGTCTACGGCATGGCGGAGATCGCGCTCTCCGCGATCGACCTCGTCACGCTCAACATGGACTTCGACACCGGCGCCGACCACGAGCAGATCGTCGCCCGGCTGCTGCCGAGGGTCGCCGCCCAGGCCCCGCAGCGGCCCACCGCCGAGCACGAACGGGTCGCCCGCTGGGTCCTCGAGAACCTGATCAACGTCGGCAGCGTCGACCGCGGCTTCCGCGCCGTGTACGGCACCTTCGGGCCCGACGGCGTCTACGTGCGCCGGGACTACGACTTCAAGCTCCTCGAGGAAGTCCCCGGCTACGGCGGCACCGTCTACCTCCGCACCACCGACGAAGCGGTCAACGTCCTCGTCGGAGCGCTCGACACCGATGTCACCAGCGCCCAGATCGCCGCCGAGGTGAAGCTGGAGGTGCTCATCAGCCGCGGCCGCCTCGCCGACGCCCAGCTCGCCGCCGAGCAGGCGCGCTACCGCACCGTGCAGTACGCCGAGACTCTCCGCAAGACCCTGGAGGCCACCCGGCGCAACGTCCGCGCCGTCGACTGGCTCCAGACCGTGCCGGACATGATCGAGGAGGCGCTCGCACACGTCGCCGACCGGTACCGCCACGAGAACGCCATCCTCACCAACATCCGCAAAGCGCGCGACGAAGCCGAGGACCAGGAGCACAAGCGGCGCGCCGCCGAGCTCGTCGACATCGTCAAGGACTGCATCCGCCGCCACACCCAGCTCCAGTCCCGGCTGCTGGAGGCCGGCCCGCTGTTCCGCGCCGAACAGGACCGGCAGGCCTTCGCCACCCCCACCGCCCGTGCGGGCCTCGACCTGTACGGCCAGCTCGTCGCCCCGCTGCTGCCGCTCCCTCTCGAGCAGTCCCTCCGCGTCACCGACGCCTACTTCGCGCACGGCACCGGCCTGCGCACCCCCGCCTCCGTACGCCTCGGCGACCTGGTCGACCTGCTGCTCACACCGCCGCTGGAGCGCGAGCACCTCGGCGCCGAGATGCCCGAGCCGGACCTGATCGCCACCCCGGACGACAGCCGGTTCAGCGAGGAGCAGCTCGCCGCCGCCATGGAGCTGCTCGACCTGGAGCACGACGCCCCGCGCCGGCTCTCCGGCCTCCTCGCCGAAGCGCGCCGCCGCGACCCCGAACTGCCGTACCTCGTCGCCCTCCTGGCGATCCACGCGGCCAGTCCCCCGGTCGGTACGGCCTACCGGCAGGGCGAGGAGCGGCTCCTCTTCGCCGTCGACGACGGCACCGAACTGGACGATCCCGAGTTCGGCGGCGCCGACCTGATCGTCGGTACGGCCCTGCTGGACGCGGCGGGCATGGCCGCGGACCGCACGGACGCGACATGACGCGCCGCCCCGCGCCGCAGCGGCGGCGACCTCACGCCCGGACCGACCGCCCGGCAGCGTCCCGGGCCCTACGCCCGGCTCTGCCCCATACCGACCGCCCGGCCCTGCCCCGGACCGCTCGCGCGGCAGCTCCCCGGACCGACCGCCCGGCCCTGCCCCGGACCGCGCGCCCGGCACGGCGCTGGACCGCGACGCGCCCCACACGACGTTGGACCGCGACGCGCCCGACCCGGCGCTGGACCCCGACGCGCCCGACAGCGCACCGGACAGCACGCGTGCTCGCGCCCGCGCCCGCACCTCTGCCGGCACCCGGACCGGCGCCCGCCGCCGTTGCCGTAGCCCGTGCCGGGCGGCGCTTCCGTACCGTGGGCCACCTCCGCGCCGAGCGCCGACCGAGTACCGAGCGCCGTCTCCGTACCGCGCCCCGCCCCCGCACCCCGTACCGACCCGCCCCCAGCAAGGAGCCCCAGCCGTGAGCGACCACCACGCAGAGCACGCCGACGCGTGGAGCGAGCTCGACGCCCCGCAGGCGTCCGAGCCCGCCGCCTCCGGCACCGTCACGCCCGCCGACGCGGCCGACGCCGCCCGGCTCGTCTCCTTCGGGCTCCAGCCCAAGCTGCTCCCCGCCCGCGACGCCGAGTACGCCGACCTGCTGCGCCGCTACCGCGAGGAGCCCGCCTTCGCCCGCCTCGCCGACGCCGTCGCCACCGGCCTCGGGCTCATCGTCCTGGAGGTCTCCCCGCGCGCCGGCATGGCCGTCACCGCCGGCGAGGACTCCGTCTTCGCCGTCCGCATGGGCGACTACGCCCGCCGCGCCTCCACCGACTCCGCCGACCGGTTCCTCCACGGCCTCGCCCACCTCGCCGTCGCCGCCCTGGCCTTCCCCCGCCCCGAGGACCTCGCCGACGACACCTACATCGGCCGCATCACCGTCAACGGCGTGGACGCCTTCGTCCGCCAGGCGTGCCGCCGCCTGGAGGAGCGCGCCGAGCAGCAGGGCGAGAACACCGACCCGGCCACCGACGCCCCCGGACTGGAGGCCGCCTGGCGCATCTACGCCCGGCGCAGCGCCACCGGCGCCACCAAGGACGCCCGCCGCCTCGCCGGCTCCACCACCGGCATCATCGGCAAGGCGGTCGCCTTCCTCACCGAATCCGGCTTCCTCCAGCGCACCGGCGACGAGGGCGGCGGCTCCTACCGCACCACCGCGCGCTACCAGCTCCAGGTCCGGGACATGGCGGGCAACGCCGCCATGGCCGAGCTGCTGGAGCTGGGCGTCGTGCCGGTGAGCGACGGCTCCGCCACCCTCCTGCCGCCGCCCGACGGAGACGACCTCGACCTCGTCGCCGACGCCGGCCTGCCCTTCCACGCGTAACCCAGACCAGAAGCGAAAGTCCGCCGCCATGTACGAGCTGTCCCGGGTCCGCCTCTACTCCATCGGGCCCGCCGGTGCGCGCTACGCCGACACCGTGCTGGACCTGCGGGGAGTCGGCGCGCCCGTGCCCCACCCCGCCCCCACCCAGGCGGAGTTCTTCGAGGAGGAGCCGGTCGGCCCGCCGCGTCGCCCCGCCCCCGCGGGCGTGCTCTTCCTCGAGAACGGCGGCGGCAAGTCCGTCCTCCTCAAGCTGATCTTCTCCGTGATGCTGCCGGGCCACCGCAACACCCTCGGCGGCGCCAGCTCCGGCGTGCTGCGCAAGTTCCTGCTCGCCGACGACTGCGGCCACGTCGCCCTGGAGTGGCAGCACACCCTCACCGGTGAGCTCGTGGTCGTCGGCAAGGTCAGCGAGTGGCGCGGCCGGCAGGTCTCCAACGACCCGCGCAAGTTCGCCGAGGCCTGGTACTCCTTCCGCCCCGGGCCCGGCCTCAGCCTCGACTCTCTCCCGGTCGCCGAGTCCACCGCCGTCCGCGCGCCCGCCGAGGGCGTCTCCGGCGCCCAGGGCCGCCGCCGCACCATGAAGGGCTTCCGCGACGCCCTCACCGAGGCCGGCAAGGCGTACCCGCACCTGGAGGTCTACTGGGAGGAGATCCACGACCGCTGGAACGAACACCTCGGCGACCTGGGTCTCGACCCCGAACTCTTCCGCTACCAGCGGGAGATGAACGCCGACGAGGGCGAGGCCGCCGGCCTCTTCGCGGTGAAGAAGGACTCCGACTTCACCGACCTGCTGCTGCGCGCGGTCACCGACACCCGCGACACCGACGGCCTCGCCGACCTCGTCAGCGGCTTCGGCAACAAGCTCGGCCGCCGCGCCGAACTCACCGCCGAACGCGACTTCACCGCCGGTTCCGTGGATCTCCTGGGCCGGATCGTCGAAGCCGCGGACACCCGCGCCCGCGCGCGCGACGTCCACGCCGGAGCCGAGCGCCGCACCCGTACGCTCGCCCGCCGTCTCTCCGCCCACGCCGCCGAGGAGCGCGGCCGCGCCGCCACCCTCGCCGAGCAGGTCACCGCTGCCGCCGACACCGTCACCGAGGCCGAGCAGGTCCGCGCCCGCGCCTCCCACATCGCCGCCGAACTGGCCTACCGCCACGCCTCCCTGGCGCTCACCGCCGCCGAGAAGGGCGCCGCCGCGCAGCGCCGCGAGCTGATCGACGCCCGCACGCTGCACTCCGCCTGGCAGGCCACCGAAGTGGTCCTGCGCCACCGCGCCGCCGCCGACCGCTCGACGCGTGTGTCCGCCGCCATCCGCGAGGCCGAGCGGGACGCCGCACCCGCGCTCGCCGCCCGCGCGAAGGCCGCCGCCGACCTCGTACGGGCGCTGCACGCCGCCGCCGCGGACGGGGAGCGGCAGGCCGATGAGGAGGAGGAGCGCTCCGCCGCCCTCCAGGAGGCGGCCGAGACCGCCCACCGCGACGCCACCGCCGCCGCCACCGAGGCCCAGCGCGCCCGCAGCGAGGCCGGTCACCTGCGCCAGCGCCTCGCCGAGGTCGAGCAGGAGACCGCCGAGGCCGTACGCGCGGGATGGCTCGACGACACCGCCCCCGACGCCGACCCGGCGCGCGCCGCGCTCGCGGCCAGCGACGCCGAAAAGACCACCGTCGCCGCCTGGGACGAGGCCCGCGAAACCGCCCGCGCCGCGGCCGAACGCGCCCGCGAGGCCGCCGCCGCCGAGTCCCGCGCCGAACTGGCCGCCGCCCGCGCCGCCGACGCCGCCCAGGCCGCCGAGAACGCCTACCAGGCCGAGCGCCGCGCCGCCGACTCCCTCGCCGCCGAGGAACGCCTCGCCGAACTGCTGAGCCTGCCCGGGCCGACCCCGCCCGGCACCTCGGTCGTCCCGGCACCCCGCCGCGGCGACGGCGACCCGTCCGATCAGGACGCGGTATCCGACGGCACCGACGGCATCGACGGCGCCGCGACCGGAACCCGCCCCGCCGCCCAGGGCCCCCTCACCGCCGAGGAGCTCGACCGGTACGCCGACGAGCTGCGCGACCTCCTCGACCAGGGCATCGCCACCGCCGAGCGCAAGCTCTTCGAGCTGCGCACCGCCGCCGCCGACGACTCCCGCATCCTCGGCGCCCTCGGCGACGGCGGCCTGCTGCCACCCGGCCCGGACGTCCTCGCCACCGTCGAGTTCCTCGGCGAACAGGGCATCCCCGCGCTCCCCGGCTGGCGCTACCTCGCCCAGGCCGTGGACCCGGCCGACCACGCCGCCGTCCTCGCCGCCCGGCCCGAGCTGGTCGACGGTGTCGTGATCACCGACCCCGTCTCGTACGCCCGGGCCCGCGAGGCCCTCGCCGACGCCGCCCTGCTGCCCCGCTCCGCCGTCGCCGTGGGCACCGCGGCCGCGCTCCTCGCGCCCGTGCCGGCGCCCACGGACACGGACACGGACGTGTTCCTCGTGCCGCCGAACCCGGCCATGCACGACGAGCACGCCGCCGACGAGGAGCGCCAGGCCCTGCGCGCCCGCGCCGCCGCCCGCGACGAGGAGATCCGCGCCCTCGCCGCCCGCCTCACCCGCGACCGCTCGCTCGCCGCCCGCATCGGCTCCTGGCGCGCCGACTGCCCGCCCGGCATGCTCACCGAGCTCGCGGAAGCCGCCGCCACCGCGCGCGTGGCCGCCGAAGCGGCCGAGGCCGCGCTCGCCGAAGCCCGTACCGTACGGGCCGAGGCGGAGGAGGCGGCCGCCGACGCCGCCCGCGTACGCGACGAGCGGCAGGACGCCGCGCAGCGCGCCCGCCGTGTCGCCGACGCCCTCGCGGGCCTGGCCTTCCGGCTGCGCGAACGGGCCGGCTGGCAGGCCCGCCTGCGCGAACTGGCCGACGAGGCCGCCGAGTACGAGGCCCGCGCCCAGACCTGCCTGGAGCGGGCACGCGCCGCCGACGAGGACCGCCGCGCCGCCCAGCGCGCCGCCGACGACGCCCACCGCACCGCCCGCGCCCTGCGCGCCGAGCGCTCCGAGATCGCCGGCGCCCCGGAGAACCTGCCGGAGGAGGACGGCGACGCCCCGCGCGTACCGTTGGCCGCCCTGCGCGAGGCGTACCGCGCCGCCTCGCAGCTGTACGAGAAGGTCGGCGTCGGCGCCGACCTGCGCGCCGAGCAGGCCCGCGCCGAGAGCGACGAGTCCGCCGCCCTCGCCGAGCTCGACCGCCTCACCAACAAGGTCCGCACCCGCGCCGAACAACTCCTCCAGAGCCCGGACGGCGCCGACGGCCCCTCCCGCCAGGCCGCCGCCGCCCGCGCCGAGTCCCTCGTCCAGATGCTGGAGACCCGCGCCTCCGAGGCCAGCGAGAAGCTCGGCCGTCTGCGCGGCGAGGCCGAACGCCTCGCCCCCGCGGACGGCGAGTCGCACACCGAGCTCCCCGAGGAGCTCATCCCCACCGAGCCCGACCACGCCCAGTCCCTCCTGCGCTCCGCCACCGCCGATCTGGCCGCCCGCACGGACGAGCTCGAAGCCGCCCGCGCCTCGCACGCCCGTCTCGTCCAGGCGCACCGCGCCGCCGAGGACGCCGCCGGCGGCTTCGACGAGACGGCGGCGCTCCTGCGCGACCTCCTGCGCGACCACGCCACCGAGGAGGAGCCGGAGGCCCCCGAGCCGTACCCCGGCAGCCTGGAGGAGGCGCGGCAGTCCGCCGCCGAGGCCCGCCGCTCCCTGCGCGGCTGCTCCCAGGACCTGTCGGCCGCCGAGGCCGCCGTACGCGAGGCCTGCGACGTCCTCATCCGGCACGCCAACTCCACGCGGTACGAACAGGTCCGCACCCCGGCCCGCCAGCAGATCCGTGAACTGCCCGCCTCCGCGCTGCCCGAGCACGCCGCCAAGTGGGCCGAGGCGTTCGCGCCCCGGCTGCGCGTGCTCACCGACGAGCTGGCGCAGCTGGAGCGCAACCGCGACTCCATCGTCGACCGGCTGCGCGGGCTGGTGGAGTCCGCGCTCACCACGCTCCGCTCGGCCCAGCGCCTTTCCCGGCTGCCCGAGGGGCTCGGCGAGTGGTCCGGTCAGGAGTTCCTGCGCATCCGGTTCGAGGAGCCCGACCAGGCGACGCTGACCGAGCGGCTCGGCGAGGTCATCGACGAGGCGACCCGCGCCGCCGTCAAGAAGAACTCCGACCTGCGCCGCGACGGCATGTCGCTGCTGCTGCGGGGCGTCCAGGCCGCCCTGCAGCCCAAGGGCGTGGCCGTGGAGATCCTCAAGCCCGACGCGGTGCTGCGCGCCGAGCGCGTACCGGTCGGGCAGATGGGCGACGTCTTCTCCGGTGGGCAGCTGCTCACCGCCGCCATCGCGCTCTACTGCACGATGGCCGCCCTGCGCAGCAACGACCGGGGCCGCGACAAGCACCGCCACGCGGGCACGCTCTTCCTCGACAACCCGATCGGCCGCGCCAACGCCACGTACCTGCTGGAGCTGCAGCGGGCCGTGTCGGACGCGCTCGGCGTCCAGCTGCTGTACACGACGGGCCTGTTCGACACGACCGCGCTCGCGGAGTTCCCGCTGGTCATCCGGTTGCGCAACGACGCGGACCTGCGCGCGGGGCTGAAGTACATCAGCGTCGAGGAACACCTGCGGCCCGGGCTGCCGCAGCAGAGCCCGGCGGGGGAGGCGGCCGTGCACGGCGAGATCACGGCGACGCGCATGTTCAAGCGCACGCCGGCGCCCGAGCCGGCGCCCTCCGCGGAGTAGCCGCGGAACCGCCGCCGGATTCCGGGCCCGCCGGAGCGCGGGCCGGTCGGCGGACTGCTGGGCGTTGCGGCGCAGCAGCCCGGTGATCGTCAGGGGCCCGCCTCGCGGCGCCCCGGGCCGGAGACCGGCTCCTGCCGGGCACCGCCGCCCGGGCAGGCACTGGCAGCCGGGCAGGCACGAGCGTCTGGGGCAGGCACCGCCGCCCGGCCAGGCGCCATTGCCCGGCCAGGCACCGCCGCACGGGCAGGTTGCACCGGCCAGGCGCCATTGCCCGGCCAGGGCACCGCCGCCCGGGCAGGCACCGGCACCTGCCAGGCACCAGCGCCCGGCAGGCACCGGCTCCGGTGTGCCTCAGGCCCGGGAGAGCGTTCCCGCGCCCTGCCGCCCGCGGCCGGAACCCGAACGGGAACCCGCGCCGGTACCGGCACCCGCGCCGGCCTCCTCCCCGCCTAGCCGTATGCGTGCCGCCTCCCGCGCCGCCCGCGTCTGCACGCGCGCCGCCCGGCGGGCCATACGCCGCTCACGCCGCAGCTGACGCGCCGTGCTGCTCGGCACGGAGACGACACCATGGCGCTGGTTCCACACCTGCCGGGTGACCCACACGTCCGCCGCCGCCCACGTCGCCACCACCGTGCTGGCGATGCTGCTCAGCACCATCGGAAACGCCAACCACGAGCCCGCCAGCGTGCACAGGAACGCCACCGTCGCCTGTATCAGGGTCAGCGAGGCGACGAGCACGGCACGCACCGCCGCCGTACGGACCGGATCGGGCAGCCTGCGCCGCGTCGCCGGTTCCTCCACCCACAGTTCCCGCCGCTCCGTCGTCATCGCAACCGCCACTCCCCACAGCCGACCGTTTTCAGGGTGGCTGCCCGTCATGAGCCGCTTTACGCCGACAGTTCCGCGCCTCCCCTGTTCGTAGACGTCCGGCCGACGGCGAAGATTCCCCGCGGAACGCACAGTTCCAGCCAACCGTTACCGCCGGGCACATGTCGCCCCGCCAGGGACCATCCACCGCAGACGGAAGTGCCAGGGCGGCGAATACCCGGAAAACCCGTGATCGACGCCCCGTCCCGCGGCTGAAAATCGCCCGGACGCACCTTCGAGATGCCTGCGATGCAGTAGTAGGCTCGCGCCGTTTGTTGATGTGTTGATGTGTACACCCGCGCCGGACGGCACCCTCACCGGTCGGGTCCGAGCTGGGGGAGGCCATGCGCTTTCGCGGGAAGTCGATCCGCAGGAAGATCGTGGCGTTGCTGCTCGTGCCGCTCGTCTCCCTCACCGGGCTGTGGGGGTTCGCGACACTCCTCACCGGCCGGGAGGCCGACCAACTCCTCGACGTCGGCTACATCGTCGAAAAGGTCGGCTACCCCCTGGAGGACACCGTCCGCGTCATCCAGCGGGAACGCCGCCAGACCCTCGTCTACCTCGCCGATCCACGCGCGTCCGACGCCCTCCCCACCCTGCGCCGCGAACAGGCCGCCACCGACCGGACCATCGCCCGCATCCGGGCCAACGCCGCCGACTCCGGCGTCACCGACGCCATGCAACCCCAGGCGGCCCGTCGGCTGAGCTCGCTCCTCCAAGCCTTCGACGGCCTCTCCGGACTGCGCCGTTCCGTCGAGAACCGTGCCGTCGGCCGCATGCAGGCGCTCGAGTTCTACAACCGCCTCGTCGACCCCTGCTACACCTTCCTCCTCAACCTCCACGCCCTGGAGAACGTGGAGATGGACAAGCAGGGCCGCGCCCTCGTCGGCGTCGTGCGTGCCCGCGAGATGCTCTCCCGCGAGGACGCCCTCGTCTCCTCCGCCCTCATCAACAGGCGTATCACCCCCGAGGAGATCCGCGCCCTCACCGACCTCGTCGCCCAGCGCCGGCTCTTCTACGAGGTCAACCTGGAGCTCCTGCCCGGCTCCGAACGCGAGCTCTTCGAGCAGTACTGGCGCAGCCCCGCGACCGAACCGCTGCGCGACGCCGAAGAGGCGCTCATAGCCGCCGGCGCCACCGAGACACCCCGCACCGTCCAGGCGTCCCACTGGCGGGACGCCGCCACCCCGGTCCTGGACCACCTCGCCTCGGCCAACACCGAGGCGGGCGACCGCTACCAGGACCGCGTGCAGCCGACCGCGTACAACGTCCTGCTCAAGGCGGGGATCGCCGGTGTCCTCGGCTTCCTCGCGCTGCTCGTCTCGATCATCGTCTCCGTCCGCATAGGCCGCGACCTCGTCCGCGACCTCCGGCGGCTGCGCAAGGAGGCCCAGGAGGTCTCCGGCGTACGCCTGCCGAGCGTGATGCGCCGCCTGGCCGCCGGCGAACAGGTCGACGTCGAGACCGAAGTGCCGCAGCTCGAGTACGACAAGGACGAGGTCGGCCAGGTCGGCCAGGCCCTCAACACCCTGCAGCGCGCCGCCGTCGAAGCCGCCGTCAAGCAGGCCGACATGCGCCGCGGCGTCTCCGAGGTCTTCGTCAACCTCGCCCGCCGCAACCAGGTGTTGCTGCACCGCCAGCTCACCCTCCTCGACACCATGGAGCGTCGTACGGAGGATACGGACGAACTGGCCGACCTGTTCAAACTGGACCACCTGACCACGCGCATGCGCCGTCACGCCGAGGGCCTCGTGATCCTCTCCGGTGCCGCCCCCTCCCGCCAGTGGCGCAAGCCCGTCCAGCTGATGGACGTGGTACGGGCGGCGGTCGCCGAAGTCGAGGACTACGAACGCATCGAGGTGCGCAGGCTGCCGCGCATCGGGGTCAGCGGGCCGGCCGTCGCCGACCTCACCCACCTGGTCGCCGAACTCCTGGAGAACGCCACGGTGTTCTCCCCGCCGCACACCGCCGTCCAGGTGCACGGCGAGCCGGTGGCCAACGGCTTCACCCTCGAAATCCACGACCGCGGGCTCGGTATGGCCCCGGAGGCGCTGCTCGACGCCAACCTGCGTCTCGCCGAGACACCGGAGTTCGAACTCTCCGACACCGACCGGCTCGGCCTCTTCGTGGTGAGCCGGCTCGCCCAGCGCCAGAACGTACGGGTGTCGCTCCAGCCCTCCCCGTACGGCGGCACCACCGCGGTCGTCTTCATCCCGGCCGCGCTGCTCACCGAGGCGCCCGAAACCCAGGGCTCGGGCTTCCGGCTCGACCGCAAGGGCGGCGACCGCAGGGCCGGCGACCGGAGGACCGGCGACCGCAAGGCGCTGGACCGCAAGACGCTGGACCGCGGGGCGGTCGACGGCCGCACCGACGAGGTGCCGCCCCGGCGCGCGGCCCTTTCCCAGGTGCCCTCCGGGCTCGACCCCTCCCTGCTGGACGGCCCCGTCGAGCTGGAGCCTCCGGTCGGCGCCCTGCCCTTCGACGACGCTCTCACCGGCCCTCTTACGGGTCCCCTCGGCCGCCTGGGCGACATCGCGGACCTCGCCGACCTCGCGGACATCGACGAGACGGAGAGCGAACGGGGCGGACTCTTCCGCCCCAGGAGCCCGTTGCGTCCGGTCACCGGCCGCTCCTCCGCGGCCTCCGACGAGACGCAGCACCACCAGACGGCCGACCAGGCCCGCGAGCGCCAGGCCGACGGCCCCGTCCCGCTGCCCCGCCGCAAGCCCTCGGTCCCGACCCTGATCGCGCACCGCGGCCGGCGCCTCGACGAACGCGGCCGCGCCCACCCCGCCACCGAGGGCACCGCGGAGCAGAGCCGCGGGGCGCACGGCTCCGACCCGGAGGCCACCCTGCTGCTCGGCGGCCTGCCCCGCCGCGTACGGCAGGCCAGCCTGGCCCCGCAGCTGAGGGACACCCCCGACCGGTCCGCCGACCGATCTACGGACCGGTCCGCCGCAGGGGACGCCGAACGCGACGCTGGACGCGACGCCGGGCGCACCGGTGAGCGCGCCGCCCGTCACGACGCCGAGCGTGACGCCGAAGCAGTACGCACCCGCATGGCCGCCATGCAGCGCGGCTGGCAGCGCGGGCGCCGGGAGAACGCCGAGGGCGACGCCCCGCCGGCACCCCGCGCGCTCCGCGGTGAGACAGCACCACGAACGACACCGGAGGGGGACGGTCCATGACCGCACCGAACGCCGCAGCAACCACGTCGACCGGCTCGCCGGGCGCGCCAGGTTCAGCAGGCCAGCTGAACTGGCTCCTCGACGAACTCGTCGACCGCGTCGGCTCCATCCGCAAGGCGCTGGTCCTCTCCAGCGACGGCCTGCCCACCGGCGCCTCCCAGGACCTCAGCCGTGAGGACAGCGAGCACATGGCGGCCGTCGCCTCCGGATTCCACAGCCTCGCCAAGGGCGTGGGCCGCCACTTCGACGCCGGACGGGTCCGGCAGACCGTCGTCGAGCTCGACGACGCCTTCCTCTTCGTCACGGCGGCGGGCGACGGCAGTTGTCTCGCCGTCCTGGCGGACGCCGACTCCGACGTCGGCCTCGTCGCGTACGAGATGACGCTGATGGTCAAGCGGGTGGGGGCCCACCTGGGGACGGCGCCGCGGACCGGACTGACCGCAGGAGGATAACGGGGGATGCGATGAGTGACGCAGCAGGGCAGCACAGCCGGCACAGAGGCCGGACCCGCCGGGAGCCACACCACTGGTTCGACGACGAAGCGGGCCCCGTGGTCCGTCCGTACGCGATGACCCGCGGCCGTACCAGCAGCGCCACCCGCCACCGCCTCGACCTGATCGCGGTGGTCGTCCCCGAACCCGCGGCCGAGGACCCCGGCCGCGACCAGATGCTCTCCCCGGAGCATGTGGAGATCGTCGAGCGGTGCAGCGACTTCCCCCAGTCCATCGCCGAGCTCGCCGCCGGACTCGACCTCCCCGTCGGGGTGGTCCGCGTCCTGGTGGGCGACCTCGTCGAGGACGAACTCGTCCACGTAACCCGTCCCGTCCCGCCGGCAGAACTGCCGGACGTGAACATTCTGCGTGAGGTGATCAATGGCCTTCGGGCGCTCTAGCTCCCACCGCGCCAATCGGCCGGTGGTCGAGCCGGTGACACTCAAGATCCTCGTCGCGGGCGGGTTCGGAGTGGGCAAGACGACCCTCGTCGGCGCGGTCAGCGAGATCCGGCCGCTGCGCACCGAGGAGACCCTCACGGAGGCGGGCCGGCCCGTCGACGACCTGCACGGCGTCGAGTCGAAGTCCACCACCACCGTCGCCATGGACTTCGGGCGGATCACCCTCCGCGAGGACCTGGTCCTGTACTTGTTCGGTACGCCGGGACAGGACCGCTTCTGGTTCCTGTGGGACGAGCTCGCGCAGGGTGCGCTCGGCGCGGTGGTCCTCGTGGACACCCGCCGCCTGGAGGACTGCTTCGCCGCCATCGACTACTTCGAGCGGCGGGGCATCCCCTTCGCGGTGGCCGTGAACCGCTTCGAGGGCGCGCCCGCCTTCCCCGCCCAGACGGTGCGGGCGGCGCTCGACCTCGACCCCGAGGTGCCGCTGCTGATGTGCGACGCGCGCGAGCGCGCGTCGGTCAAGGAGGTGCTGGTGGCGGTCGTCGAGCACGCCCTGACCCTCGCCGACCGGCAGCGCGAACCGGCGGCTCCCTGAGGACCCCGCGCCCCCGGACGGCGGGTGGCACGTCTTCCAGCGTCGGTTCAGCGCCCGGCCACCGAACGCCGTGCCACCGGGAAGTCGAAGTACGTCTCCGGGAAGGGTTCCGGCTTGTACGTGAAGTGCCACCACTCCTCGGGCAGGTTCACGAAACCCTGGGCGGCGAGCGTGCTCTTCAGCAGCTGCCGGTTCGCGCGCTGGACCCCCTGGATGCGGGGATCGTCCGTGTGGGACAGCGTGTCGAAGCAGTCGAAACCCGTGCCCATGTCGAGGGAGTTGTCGGGGAACCGCTCCTCGCGGGGCGCGTAGCAGGGCACCAGCTTCTCGCCCGGCACGTACGGCCGTGTCGGCGGGGCGGGCAGCTTCACGATCGTGAGGTCGACCGTCGAGCCGCGGCTGTGCCCGGACTTCTCGGCGATGTAACCGTCCGCGAAGAGCCGCGACTTGTCCACGAGCGGATAGAACTCCGCTTTCATCCGCTCGGCCTGGAGGTCCTTCGCCCACCGTACGAAGTGGTCCACCGCACGCTGCGGCCGGTAGCAGTCGTACACCTTCAGGGAGTACCCCTGCCGCAACAGCCGCACCTGGGCCCGGTGCAGCGCCTGCGCGGCCGGCCTGGTGAGGATGCACAGCGGCTGCCGGTACCCGTCCACCGGCTCGCCGACGAAGTTGTGCGCCGTGGTGTAGCGCATCTCCTGGATGATGGTCGGATCCACGGAGCGCAGCGCCACGAACTCTTGCGGCGCCTTGGGCTCGGGCGTGGCCTGCGCGGCGGGTGCCGCCGCCACGGAGAGGAGCGCGGTGGCGGCCGCCACGAGCGCGCGGAGAGCGGTACCGAGTCGTGTCATGCTCACGGATCTACCAGCTCCGCCCGGACGGGTACAGCCCGCCTCGCCCTGAGGCCCCTCGCCCTGAGAGCCCCTCGTCCTGAGCCTGCCTCGTTCTGAGACGCCCTCGCCCGAGCCGGCCTTGCCGCAAGCCCCGGCCCCAAGCCTCAAGGCCCCGGCCCAGCCCCCAAGCCTCGAGGCCCCGGGTCCAAGGCCCCCGGCTACAGTCCGCCCTGTGAAGGACTCCCACTGCGGCGCCTGCGGCGCGCCCTACCCGTCCGCGGCCGACTGGCCCCGCACGTGCGCCTCCTGCGGCGACACCGCCTACCGCAACCCCCTGCCGGTCGCGGTCGCCCTGCTCCCCGTCACCGGCACACGCGGGACCGGCCTCGTCGTCATCACCCGCACCATCGACCCCCACCGCGGGGGCGTCGCCCTGCCCGGCGGCTTCATCGACCACGCGGAGGACTGGCGGCACGCGGTGGTACGGGAGTTGTGGGAGGAGACCGGCATCCCCGCGGCCGCCGCCGACGTCCGCCTCGCCGACGCCATGAGCTCACCCGCCGGTCACCTGCTGCTCTTCGGCCTCCTCCCGGAGCGCCCCGCCGCCGGGCTGCCGCCCTCCGCCGCCACCGCCGAGACGTCGGGCCACCACGTCCTGTACGCGCCGACGGAGCTCGCGTTCCCGCTGCACACCGCGGCCGTACGGAACTGGTTCGCCAGCCGCTACGGGACGGGGACACCCTCCGGGTGATCCCGCGCGGGGCCCTGCTGAGACCTACAGGCGATCCAGCGACCGCAGCGCCGCCTCGTCCGCGCTGCGGTCGGCCGTCAGCGCCGGGTCGCTGCCCGTGTTGCCGTACTCCTGCACCGAGTAGTTGCCGTTCTGGGTGTTCACCCCGCGGTCGCCGACCGCCGAGGCGGCCGAGGCGGAAGCGCCGAGCACGGCCGCGGCGACACCGGCAGCCGCCAGCACCTGCTTGATCATGGTCCATCCCTTCGTCGAGCGGCCCGGCACCGAGCGGCCGGGCCCACCCTGCGTAACGCCGCACCCGGCGCGCGTGTGCGTGGCGTTCACCCGTTTGCCGTCACACACGTGACCCCCAGCCCGCCACCCCCGTCGGCCACCCGCCCCGGCCGGGGCCGTCATCCCGCCACCGCGCCCAGCCCCCGCACCCTCACCCGTCGTTCCTCCACCGGCCGCGCGCCGTCGTCCGTCACCCGCTCCACCCGGACCCCGCCGTCCACCAGTCGGCTCGTGTACCGCTCCACCTCCGCCCGTTCCCAGCCGTCACCCGCGTCGCGCACCACCAGCCCACCGCCCGTGCGCCCCGCCGCCGGAGCCCAGACCTCCAGCTCCTCCTCGCCGTCCTCGCCCCGTACGGGGATCACCGCCCCGCCCCGCGCGAGCACTGGGATACGCGACAGCGGAGCGTCCAACAGCACCTGCCCCGGCCCGTCGTACGCCCGGCCGGTCGCGGTGTCGTACCAGCGCCCGCGCGGAAGCCGTACGGCCCGGCGGTCCATGCCGCGCGCCATCACCGGCGCCACGAGCAGCGCGTCGCCCAGCAGGAAGGCGTCCTCGCAGTCGCGCAGCGCACGGTCCTCCGGAGCACCCCACCACAACGGCCGCGCGTACGGCGCCCCCGTGAGCCGCGCCAGATGGGCCAGCGTCACGAAGTACGGCCGCAGCCGTTCGCGTTCGGCCAGCGCCACGCGCGCGTACCGCAGCACCCGCGGCCCGAACTCCCACGGTTCGCGCAGCCCCGCGTCGATCGCCGAGTGCGTACGGAACAACGGCAGCCACGCGCCCAGCTGGAACCAGCGCAGGAAAAGCTCCGGCGACGGGATCCCGTCGAACCCGCCCACATCGGGCCCCGAGTACGGCACCCCGCACAGGCCCAGCCCCAGCACCAGGGAGAGCGACGCCCGCAGCCCCGGCCACCCGGTCGACACATCGCCCGACCACGTCCCGCCGTACCGCTGCATCCCCGCCCAGCCGGACCGCGAGAAGAGGAACGGCCGCTCGTGGGGCCGCAGCCGCCGCAGCCCTTCGTAGCCCGCCCTGGCCATCGTCAGGCCGTACACGTTGTGCGCCTCGCGGTGGTCGCCGCCCCGCCCCTCCAGGGCGTGCCGCGCCGAACGGGGCAGCGTCCTGTCACCGAACGCCGCGAACGACACCGGTTCGTTCATGTCGTGCCACACCCCGGAGAAGCCCTGCGCGAGCCGCTCCTCGTACAGGCCGCCCCACCACGTCCGTACGGCGGGATCGGTGAAGTCCGGGAACACGCACTCACCCGGCCACACCAGCCCCCGCACCTCACCGCCCCGCCCGTCCCGTACGTACGCACCCGAGGCCCCGACCGACCGCCCGCTCTCGTACACCGCGTTGCCGCGTTCCGCCCTGACCCCCGGGTCGACGATCGACACCAGCCGTACCCCCGCCTCGCGTGCCTCCCGGGCGAGCCCGGGCAGGTCGGGGAACCGCTCCCGGTCCACCGTGAACACCTGGTGCTCCCGGTAGTGGTCGATGTCCAGGTGCAGCGCCGACAGCGGCAGATCGTGCTCCCGGTAGCCGGCCACCACGCGCCGCACCTCGCGCTCCGTGCCGAAGCCCCACCGCGCGTGCTGCGGTCCCAGCGCCCAGGACGGCGGCAGCGCGGGCGCGCCGGTCAGGGTGGTCCAGCCGTGCAGCACGCGCGCGGGGGTCCCCACCACGACCCAGCAGCGCAGCGGGCCACCGCTCATCCGCACCTCGCTCGCCCCCGGCCGGTCGTGCCCCGACCCGGCGCCCTCCTCGCCCTCCCGCAGGCTCACCAGCCCGTCCCAGGAGTTGTCGTGGAAGGCCAGATGGGTCCCCGCGTCGGACACCACCAGCTGCACCGGCATGGTGATGTAGAGCGGGTCGTCACCGGGACCGAAGCCGCCGCCCGGATCGGTGTTCCACAGCCGGTACGTGCCGTCCCGCAGCCGTGGCCCCGACGCCCGCCCGCCGAGCCCGAAGAACCGCGCGTCGGCCGGCACCTCCGAGCGCTGCACCCACCGCACGGGACCCGCCGCCGCACCGCCCGCCGGGGCCCTCCCGTCCGCCGGGTCCCCGCCTGTCGGCTCCCCGCCTGTCGGCTCCCCGCCTGTCGGCTCCCCGCCCGTCGTCCCGTCGCCCGCGGGCTCCCGGCCCACCGGCTCCCACCAGCGGGGCGGCAGCTCCCGGCGCAGCATGACGCCCCCCGGCGTGCGGATCTCCACAGCGCCGTCGCGCGACACCGCCACCGTCACCCGCTCCGCCACCACCCGCCAGCCGCCGCCCGTGTCCGGCTCCAGTACGGCCCGCTGGTCCGGCTCCGGAGGGGCGCCGGCCAGCGCGTACGACGGGAGCGGCTCGGCCCCGTCCCAGCCCCAGAAGACCGTGCCGCCGGCCGTCACCCACACCCGCAGCACGGACCGGGCGAACGTGACCACGCCGCCGCCCGGCAGCGGCTGCGCCCCCTGAGCGGGCCCCGGCGTCCGCGCCCGTTCGGCTCCGCGCGGCGGCAGCCCCCAGGCGTCCGTACGGCGCTGCCGCCACGCCGAGCGCACGGCCCGCAGGCCCCGTACCGTCGAGAAGACCTTCACCGAACGCACCAGATCACGACCGTCCATGCGGCTCACCCTGCCACCCGCCCACGCGCGGGGGAGGGCCGTTCAACTGCCGTTCACCCGTGGTGGGACCACATATTCAGCCTCGCGACCATGGGCGGGGAACCCTGGTGCGAACAACGATCACATGGCATCGTCCCTGTCAGCCGCGTCACGCGCACACCCCGCACGTGCGCGCGACCCACGCAGACCCGCGTACAGGGACGTACAGCCAGGGAGCAGCCCCATGACCTCAGAGCACGCGCAGCCCGAGCCGCTCTGGCAGCCCGACCAGGACCGTATCGCCACCGCCGCGGTCACCCGCTTCCAGGCCTGGGCGGCCGAGCGGCACGGAGCCCCGGCCGACGGCGGCTACCCCGCGCTGCACCGCTGGTCCATCGACCACCTCGACACCTTCTGGCAAGCGGTGGCGGAGTGGTTCGACATCCGCTTCTCGACACCGTACGAGCGGGTCCTGGGCGACCGCTCGATGCCCGGTGCCCAGTGGTTCCCCGGCGCCACCCTCAACTACGCCGAGCACGCCCTGCGCGCCGCCGCCGACCGCCCCGACGCGGCGGCCCTGCTCCACGTCGACGAGACCCAGGAGGCGACGCCCATCAGCTGGGCGGAGCTGCGCCGGCAGGTGGGCGCCCTCGCCGCCGAGCTGCGCGCCCTCGGCGTACGCCCCGGCGACCGCGTCAGCGGCTACCTGCCCAACATCCCGCAGGCCGTCACCGCCCTCCTCGCCACGGCCGCCGTCGGCGCCGTGTGGACCTCCTGCGCCCCCGACTTCGGCGCGCGCAGCGTGCTGGACCGCTTCCAGCAGGTGGAACCCGTCGTCCTGTTCACCGTCGACGGCTACCGCTACGGCGGCAAGGAGCACGACCGCCGCGACACCGTCGCCGAGCTGCGCCGCGAACTGCCCACCCTGCGCGCCGTCGTCCACATCCCGCTCCTCGGCACGGACGCCCCCGAGGGCGCCCTCGACTGGTCCGCGCTGACCGACGGCGACGCGGAACCCGTCTTCGAGCAGGTGCCCTTCGACCACCCCCTGTGGGTCCTGTACTCCTCCGGCACCACCGGCCTGCCCAAGGCGATCGTCCAGTCCCAGGGCGGCATCCTCCTCGAGCACATCAAGCAGCTCGGCCTGCACTGCGACCTCGGCCCGGAGGACCGCTTCTTCTGGTACACCTCCACCGGCTGGATGATGTGGAACTTCCTCGTCTCCGGCCTGCTCACCGGCACCACGGTCGTCCTGTACGACGGCAGCCCCGGCTACCCGGACACCGGCGCACAGTGGCGCGTCGCCGAACTGACCGGGACCACCCTCTACGGCACGTCCGCGGCGTACGTCATGGCCTGCCGCAAGGCGGGCGTCCACCCGTCCCGCGACCACGACCTGTCCCGCATCACGTGCGTCGCCACCACCGGCTCCCCGCTCCCTCCGGACGGCTTCCGCTGGCTCCACGACGAGGTCCGCGACGACCTGTGGATCGCCTCCGTCAGCGGCGGCACGGACGTGTGCAGCTGCTTCGCCGGCGCCGTCCCCACCCTCCCCGTCCACGTGGGGGAGCTCCAGGCCGCCTGCCTGGGCACCGACCTCCAGGCCTGGGACCCGCAGGGCAAGCCCGTGACCGGCGAGGTGGGCGAGCTGGTCGTCACCCAGCCCATGCCGTCCATGCCCATCCACTTCTGGAACGACCCGGACGGCAGCCGCTACCGCGACAGCTACTTCGAGATGTACCCCGGCGTCTGGCGCCACGGTGACTGGATCACGATCACGGACCGCGGCTCGGTCGTCATCCACGGCCGTTCCGACTCCACCCTCAACCGCCAGGGCGTCCGTATGGGGAGCGCCGATATCTATGAGGCGGTGGAACGCCTCCCCGAGATCCGCGAGTCGCTCGTCATCGGCCTGGAGGAGCCCGACGGCGGCTACTGGATGCCGCTCTTCGTCCACCTCGCCGAAGGGGCCGCCCTCGACGACGAGCTGATCGACCGCATCAAGCGGACCATCCGTACGGAGCTGTCCCCGCGTCACGTACCCGACGAGATCATCGAGGTCCCCGGCGTCCCGCACACGCTCACCGGCAAGCGCATCGAGGTCCCGGTCAAACGCCTCCTCCAGGGCACCGAGCTCTCCAAGGCCGTCAACCCCGGCTCCGTGGACAACCTCGACCTGCTGCGCTTCTACGAGGGGCTCGCGCGCACCCGCGCCGCCAAGGGCGGGAAGACGGGCTGACTCAACCCCCGTACATGGCCTCGGACTCGCCCAGTACGCCGGCGAAGTCCGAGGCCAGCCGCGCCGCGCCGGACGGCTCCAGCGTCGCCGTCGTGACCCGTACGGCGGTGGGCGCCGCGATCCGGAAGCGGGCCCCCGCGGCCACCCACCAGCCGTACGACCGCAGCCCGTTGACGACCGCCGACTCGTCGCGCACCGGCACCCACACGTTCAGGCCGCTCGCCCCGTGCGCCGCGATCCCGCGCCGCGCCAGCTCACCGAGCAGCGCCTCCCGCCGCTCGGTGTAGGCCGCCTCGGCCCGCCTCACCAGCCGTGCGGCTTCCTCGTCGGCCATCAGCCGCGCCACCGTCTCCTGCAGCACGTGGCTGACCCACCCCGAGGTCAGCAGCATCCGCCCGTCGTGCCGGGCCAGCGTCGTCGCGTCACACGCGAGCCCCGCCCACCGCAGGTCGATGCCCAGATGCTTGGAGACCGTGCGCACCTGCGCCCAGCGCGGCAGCCCGGCGGCCGCCAGCGTCACGGCCGACGGCGCCCCGGAGATCTCCGCGTTGTGGTCGTCCTCTATGACCAGCACCTCGGGGGAGCCTGCCAGTACCTCCACCAGCGCGTCCCGCCGCTCCCGAGTGAAGTACGCGCCCCTGGGGCTCTGCCCGCGCGGACTGCACACCAGCGCCCGTACGCCCGCGCGAAGGGCCGCCCGCAGCGCCTCGGGCAGCATCCCCGCGTCGTCCACCGCGACCGGCACCATCCGCAGGCCCAGCGCCGGAACCAGGTCCAGCAGGTGATGGAACCCCGGATCCTCCACCGCCACCGAATCGCCCGGCTTCAACTCCGTGGAGAGCAGCCGCGCCACGCAGTCGAGAGCGCCGTGCGCGAAGGTGACGTGCTCCGCCGGAACCCCGTCCCGCGCGAACCACGCGCGCGTGAGCTCCTCCAGCGCCGCCAGCCGCGGTGACGCCCGGTGCGACCCGGGCACCGGCGTCACCGGTGACGGGGGCCGGAGCTCCGGCAGGAACGCCGGGTCCGGATGGCCGCCCGCCAGATCGCGCACCCCGTCCGGCACCCTCGGCGGCCGCCGCGACCCGACCGACGGCGCCTGCGCCACCACGGTCCCGCCCCTGCCCCTCGTCACCACGATCCCGCGCTGCCGCAGCTCCTTGTACGCCGTCGCCACGGTCCCGGGGCTGACGCCCAGATCGTCCGCGAGCCGCCGCACCGGAGGCAGCGCGGCACCCGGCCCCAGGCCTCCGTCGGCCACGGCCCGCTCGATGGACGCGGCAATCCCCTTGGCCGACGTCCCACTGATCGCATATTGTGCTGCCACGTACTCAACTATGTATCAATACATAATACGGAGTCAAGGGGGAAACGGTGAACCAGCACCGTCACCGCACCGCGCCCACCCCGCGCACGCGGAGCCGCATCCACATCCCAGGGGGCCGTGACGGCCGCCGCATGCTCGTCGTCACCCTCATCGACAAAACCGGCACCGGACTCTGGGCCACGGCCGTCGCCCTCTACTTCACCCAGGTCAGCGGCGCGTCCGTCGCCCAAGTCGGCATCCTCATCGGCGTCTCCGGCGCCATAGGCATCGCCGGCGCCCCACTCGCCGGACGCCTCGCCGACCGCTTCCCCGTCACCCGCGTCCTCATCGGCGCCCAACTCCTCCGCGCCGCCGCCCTCCTGGCCCTCCTCACCACCGACAGCTACGCCCTCCTGCTGCTCTACTCCGCCATCGGCGCCCTTCCCGACCGGGGCTCCAACGTCCTCACCAAGCTCTACGCCGCGCGCGTCGCGGGCCCCGAACGCACCCGCTACCAGGCCGTCAACCGCACCGCGGCCAACATCGGCTGGGCCCTCGGCGGCCTCGCCGCGGCAGCCGCCCTCACCGTCGGCACCACCACCGCCTACCAGGCCCTGCTCGTCGGCAACGCCCTCTCGTACGTCGTGATCGCCGCGCTCACCCTCCGCTGCGCCGAACCCCCGTCACCCTCGCGCGTCGCCGCCGCCTCCACCACCTCCGCGGCCACGCCCACCCCCGCCCCGCCCTCCAACCCCTGGCGTGACCGCACCTTCCTCCTCTACACCGCCACCGAAGCCGCGCTCTTCCTCGACGACGCGATCCTCCAGGTCGGCCTGCCCCTGTGGATCATCCACGCCACGGACGCCCCCGTCGGCCTCGCCCCGATGCTGCTGGTCCTCAACTCGGTCCTCGTGATCGTCTTCCAGGTGCCGCTCGCCCGCTTCGGCACCACCCCCGCCGCCGCCCGACGCCTGCTCACCCCGCTCGCCTGCCTCTTCCTCGCGGGCTGCCTCGCCCTGGCGGCCTCCGCGACCGGCGGCACCTGGACCGCCATCGCCACGCTCACCGCGGGCGCGATCGCCCTCACCTTCGTGGAGATGCTCCACGCCGTCGTCTCCTGGGAACTCTCCGTCGCTCTCGCCCCCACCGACGCCCAAGGCGCCTACCTCGGCGTCCACGGCCTCGCCGCATCCACCCAGCGCAGCGCGGGACCGCTCCTCGTCACCGCCGTCATCGCCGCGGGCCCACTCGCCTGGCCCCTCCTCGGCGCCGGCTATGCCGCCCTCTGCCTCGCCCAGCGCCGCCTGGTCCGCGACCGAGTCCGCGAAGCCACGTTGTCAGACCCCTCGGTTACGGTGAGTGAGCACCGATGAACCAGGGGGATTCATGGCACACACCCGGAGCACCACCGCGATGCGGCGCGCCCTGCGCCGCGAAGTCCCGACCATCGTCGGCCTCCTGGCGGACGAAGAGGACTTCACGGCCATGCGCCGCTACCGCACCTTCACCTTCGACGACCACGCGACCTACCTCCACCAGGTCGAAGCCCTCCTGAGGAGCCTCGCCTCCCAGGGTGGCCACACCACGGTCACCCTCTTCGACCCCGAGGACTACGCCGTGTACTGCGCGCAAGCGGGCCTCGACCCCGACAGCCCCGCCAGCCGCAGCCGCTTCACCGCCGAAGTCGCCACCACCGGCGCCGGCCTCGCCTACACCGGACAACCCATCGACCGGCTCGTCCCCGCCCTCATCAACAAAGCCGTACGCCACGCCACCTGGGAGTACGCCACCATGCTCCTCGCCGACGCCGGAGAGTGCGCCCGCTGCGGCCAGGACATCGGCCGCGACGCCTTCGACCGGGCCTCCCACCTCCTGCACCGCCTCCTTCAAGAGGCCGGACCCGGCACCCACCACGTCGTCTGCAGCATCCCCGCGCGCGACGAGCAACTACTGGCCGTGCTCCACGCCGAGCGCCCGGACACCGGCCCCACCCTGCTCGACTCCTCCGAAGGCGCCGAGTTCACCACCGTCCTCGCGGTCGGCATCGCCCTCCAAAGCGCCGGTGGACTGGTCCTGCGCACCACCACACCGGCCGCCCCCGACCGCGTCCACGGCTGGCGCCTCGACCGCGGCCGCCTCATCCCGCTGAGCGCCGCCGAGGTCTTCAACGCCTACTGCACCGACGCCGACACCGGTGAACCGCTCTCCCCGGAGCCCAACGTCGACTACCTCGCCGGATTCGACATCACCGGAAGTGACGACCTGCCGCCCCCGCACCACTGAGCGCGCAAGCGAAAGGGGCTTCCCCGCCACCGCGGGAAAGCCCCTCCACCCTCCGTGCGCCTACTCGCCGGACAGGACCGCCTGCGCGGCCAGCCGCGCCTCCTCGGCGGTGTCCGCCGCCCGCGCCGCCGCGGCCGCCCGCTCGCACTGCGCCAGCGTGTGCTTCGCCAGCGTCGCGCGTACGTACGGAATCGAAGCGGCGCCCATCGACAGGGAGGTGACCCCGAGACCCGTCAGCACACAGGCCAGCAGCGGATCGGCCGCGGCCTCGCCGCACACACCACAGCTCTTGCCCTCGGCCCGGGCGGCCTCCGCCGACAGCGCGACCAAGTCCAGCAGCGCCGGCTGCCACGGGTCCTGCAGCCGCGACACCGCACCCACCTGCCGGTCGGCGGCGAACGTGTACTGCGCCAGGTCGTTCGTGCCCAGCGACAGGAACTCGACCTCCTGCAGGATCGAGCGCGCCCGCAGCGCGGCGGACGGAATCTCCACCATCGCACCGAACTTCGCCCGCAGCCCCGCCTCACGGCACGCGTCCGCGAACGCCTTCGCGTCCGTACGGTCCGCCACCATCGGCGCCATGACCTCCAGGTACACCGGAAGCCCCTCGGCCGCCTTCGACAGCGCGGACAGCTGCGTCCGCAGCACCTCCGGGTGATCCAGCAGCGCCCGCAGCCCCCGCACGCCGAGCGCCGGGTTCGGCTCGTCCGCCGGCGTCAGGAAGTCCAGCGGCTTGTCCGCGCCCGCGTCCAGCACCCGCACGACAACCCGGCCCTCGGGAAACGCCTCGAGCACCTTCCGGTACGCCTCGACCTGCTTGTCCTCCGACGGCGCCTGCTTGCTGTCGTCCAGGAACAGGAACTCGGTACGGAACAGACCGACACCCTCGGCACCAGCCTCCACGGCCGCCGCCACATCGGCCGGCCCGCCCACGTTCGCCAGCAACGGCACCTTGTGCCCGTCGGACGTCGCCCCCGGACCGGTCGCCGCCGACAGTGCCGCCTTGCGCTCTGCGGCCGCCCGCTCCAGCTCGGCACGGCGCTCAGCGCTCGGCTCGACGAAGATCTCACCCGTGCTGCCGTCCACCGCGATCATGGTGCCCTCCGCCAGCTCCCCGGCACCCGGCAGCGCCACCACGGCCGGTACACCGAGCGCCCGCGCCAGAATCGCGCTGTGGCTGGTCGGTCCGCCCTCCTCGGTCACGAAGCCCAGGACCAGCGACGGGTCCAGCAGCGCCGTGTCCGCCGGAGCCAGATCCCGCGCGATCAGCACGTACGGCTCGTCACTGTCCGGAACACCCGGCATCGGCACACCCAGCAGCCGCGCCACGATCCGGTTCCGTACGTCGTCGAGGTCCGCGACCCGCCCCGCCAGGTACTCCCCGGCCCCGGCGAGCAGCGCCCGGTACGCGGCGAACGCGTCGTACACCGCCCGCTCGGCCGTGCTGCCCACGGCGATACGACGGTCGACGTCGGCCATCAGCTCCGGGTCCTGGGCCATCATGGCCTGCGCCTCGAGCACGTGCTGGGCCTCACCGCCGGCCAGATTGCCGCGCGCGATCAGATCCGCCGCGACCGCTTCCACGGCCTGGCGAGCACGCCCCTGCTCGCGCTCCGCCTCATCGGCCGGAATCTGCTTGGCCGGCGGCTCCAGGACTGCCGTGCCCATGTGCCGAACCTCGCCGATCGCCACACCGTGGCTGACGCCGACGCCTCGCAGCGTTGTCTCCATTACACCTGTCTCCGATTGAGTGGCGGCCCGCCGCCACCACGTTTGAATGTCCGACCCGTCGCCGTCCCGGGGACAGCGGCACGCTCACTGCCAGGTGAAGAGAGACTCTCCGGCTTCCACGTCGCCCTTCTCACGGAGCTCACCGAGGGAGTCGGCGGTGGCTTCCAGGGCCACGATCGGACAGATCGCGGACTTGCCGGCCTCCTCGACGGCCGCAGGGTTCCACCGCACGACGGCCTGCCCGCGCGAAACGGTGTCGCCCTTGCTCACAAGGAGCTCGAAGCCCTCGCCGTTCAGCTGCACGGTGTCGATGCCCAGGTGCGTCAGCACCCCGTGCCCCTCCGAGTCCACGACGACGAACGCGTGCGGGTGGAGGGAGACGACCACGCCGTCGACGGGGGAGAGCGCCTCGGAAGGCTCACGCACGGGATCGATGGCGGTACCGGGCCCGACCATCGCCCCGGAGAACACGGGGTCCGGCACAGCGGCGAGTCCGATGGCCCGGCCGGCGAGCGGCGACGTCACGATGGTCATGGGGAGCCTCCCAGGGGGCGGAGATTCTGTGTCGCCGTCACTGCCTGTCCCGGACGGCGTACTGTCAGAAGCGTATGTCATGAGATGTCCCGGTTCCGCCCGAGAAGCCCATGTTCATGGCCCTCGGGAGCACCGGAGCGATTTGCCTCAACTACCGGCTGCAGGTAGGGTCGTACACCTGCCTGACCCCGACACAACAGTGAGTCGCAGGTCGTCGGCAGCACCTATCAAGCCGAGATCCTAACTGGTCTACACCAGTGGTCTACACCTCTGTGCCGACGCCTCCGGGTGGTGGTCAGAGGGGCGGAGAAAGCCTGATAGTGTTTGAACCCGCCGGAAAGGGAAGCGCGAAAGCGAAGAACGGCCCGGTAGCCCGCTCCAGCGGGTGGCGGAAACGGAAAACGGATCTGCTAAGCTGGAAACACGAAAGACCGAAGGGAAGCGCCCGGAGGAAAGCCCGAGAGG
>NZ_JBEZAQ010000032.1:0-41975 GCF_040646655.1 Streptomyces sp. NPDC045431 | reverse complement strand
ACGTGGGCGTTCGTGCCGCTGATCCCGAACGACGACACGCCCGCCCGACGCGGACGGCCCGTCTCCGGCCACGGCCGCGACTCCGTCAGCAACCGGACGTTCCCCGAATCCCAGTCCACCTTCGACGACGGCTCGTCGGCGTGCAGGGTGCCCGGTAGGGAATCGTGGCGGATCGCCTGGACCATCTTGATCACGCCGGCGACGCCCGCCGCCGCCTGGGCGTGCCCGATGTTCGACTTGATGGAGCCGAGCCACAACGGCCGGTCCTCGGGACGCTCCTGCCCGTACGTCGCCAGCAGCGCCTGCGCCTCGATCGGGTCGCCCAGCGTCGTACCCGTACCGTGCGCCTCGACGACGTCCACATCGCTCCCGGCGAGGCCGGCGTTCGCCAGCGCCTGCCGGATCACACGCTGCTGGGAGGGGCCGTTGGGGGCGGAGAAGCCGTTGCTCGCGCCGTCCTGGTTGACGGCCGTACCGCGCACCACGGCGAGCACGGGGTGGCCGTTGGCACGCGCGTCGGACAGCCGCTCCACCAGCAGCAGGCCCACGCCCTCGGAGAAGCCGGTGCCGTCGGCGCCGTCGCCGAAGGAGCGGCAGCGGCCGTCCGGGGACAGGCCTTGCTGGAGCCCGAACTCGACGAGTACCTCGGGGGTGGCCATGACGGTCACGCCGCCCGCGAGCGCCAGGGAGCACTCACCGGTGCGCAGGGCCTGGATCGCCAGGTGCAACGCCACCAGTGACGACGAGCAGGCGGTGTCCACCGTGACGGCCGGACCCTCCAGGCCGTAGGTGTAGGACAGCCGTCCGGATGCGATCGAGCCGGTGGCGCGGGAGCGGGCGTAGTCGTGGTACATCGCACCGGTGAACACGCCGGTGGGGGTGCCCTTGAGGACCGCGGGGTCGATGCCGGCCCGTTCGAAGACCTCCCAGGACGTCTCCAGCAGCAGGCGCTGCTGCGGGTCCATGGCCAGCGCCTCGTTGGGGCTGACCCCGAAGAAGGAGGCGTCGAACTCGGCGGCGTCGTGCAGGAAGCCGCCCGAGCGGGTGTACGTCTTCCCCGGCGTACCGGGCACAGGGTGGTAGACGTCCTCGATGTCCCAGCCGCGGTCGGTGGGAAACTCGGTGACGGCCTCCGCGCCTTCGGAGACCAGCCGCCACAGGTCCTCCGGGCTCTCGACGCCTCCCGGGAACCGGCAGGCCATGGCGACGATGGCGATGGGCTCGTCGTGGGCCGCGGCCGGGGCGGGAGCGGGGACGGCCCCGGAGGAGCCGAGCGCCGCCTGCTTCAGGTACAGGGCGGCGGAGCGGGCGGTCGGGTGGTCGAAGACCAGGGTGGCGGGTAGGCGCAGTCCGGTCGCGGTGGTGAGCCGGTTGCGCAGTTCGACCGCGGTGAGCGAGTCGAAGCCGAGTTCCTTGAAGGCACGGTCGGACTCGACGGCGTCGGCGGATTCGTGGCCGAGGACGTCGGCGACATGGGTGCTCACCAGGTCCAGGAGCAGGCTGTCGCGTTCCGCCTCGGGCAGCCGGGCAAGCCGGTCGGCCAACGAACCGGTGCCTGCGGCGCTGGCAGCGGCCGCCTTGCGGGTGGGGACGCGCACGAGATCGCGCAGGATCCCCTGGAGGAGTCCGGCGGCCGCCTGGGCCCGCAGTGCGGCCATACCGAGGTGGAGCAGCAGCAGGAGCGGCTCGGCGGAGTCGAGCGCCTGGTCGAACAGGGCCAGTCCCTCGGTCGTCGTCATGGCGGGGAAGCCCTGTCGGCGCAGCCGTTCGATGTCGGCCTCGCCCAGCTGTCCGGTCATGCCGGTGCCCTCGGCCCACAGGCCCCACGCCATGGAGACCGCGGGCAGCCCGGCAGCCTTGCGCTGGGCGGCGAGGGCGTCGAGGAACACGTTGGCGGCGGCGTAGTTCGCCTGCCCGGCGGCGCCCAGGACACCGGCAGCGGAGGAGAACAGGACGAACAGCGCCAGGTCGCGGTCGGCGGTCAGCTCGTGGAGGTGCCAGGCGGCGTCGACCTTGGGGGCCAGGGCGGTGTCCAGACTGTCCTGGCTGAGGGAGGTGAGGAGGCCGTCGTCGAGGACGCCGGCGGCGTGGACGACGCCGGTGAGGGGGTGCGCTGTGGGGATGGTGTCGAGCAGGGTGGCGAGGGCCTGTCGGTCTGCGACGTCGCAGGCGGCGAGGGTGACGGTGGCGCCGGCGGCGGTGAGTTCGTCGTGGAGTTGGGTGGCGCCGGGGGCGTCGGGGCCGCGGCGGCTGGTGAGGAGGAGGTGGCGTACGCCGTGTTCGGTGACCAGGTGCCGGGCGACGAGTGCGCCGAGGCCACCGGTGCCGCCGGTGATCAGAACGGTGCCCTCCGGGTCGAGGGCGGTGCCGGTGGTGTCCTCGGTCTCGGCGCGTACCAGGCGCGGTACGTACGTCTGACCGCCGCGCAGCATCAGTTCGGACTCGCCCGTGGCGAGCGCGGCCTGTAGGGCGGCCTCGGAGGAGGCGTCGACGTCGGCCAGCACGAAGAGGCCGGGGTGCTCCGCCTGGGCAGCGCGCACCAGGCCCCAGGCGGGGGCCAGTACGGGGTCGGGGGCGGGATCGCCCTCGATGGCGACCGCGCCGCGTGTGACGACGACGAGGCGCGACCCGCTGAACCGTTCGTCGCCCAACCAGGTCTGGACGAGTTCGAGGGCGCGGTGGGCGGTGGCGCGAGCGGCGTCGGGCACAGCGCCGTCGGGCGCGGAGAGTTCGACGACGGCCGTCCCGGGGACCGGCTCGGCAGCGCGCAGCGCGGCGAGGTCGGCGAACCGGCCTGCCTCGTCGGCCGCCCCGGCCGCGGCGGCGTCGGCCGCGGCCGGGACCCACACGGGGCGGTAGGGGAGGTCGCGGCGGGCACCCGCGGCACCGATCTGGTCGGCGGAGACCGCTCGGGCGGCGATGGATCCCACGCCGAGAATGGGGGCGCCCGTGTCGTCGGCGGCCTGGAGTTCGGTGTTTCCGCGGCCGTCGCTCGCCAGCCGCACGCGCAGCGAGGTGGCTCCGACGGCGTACAGCGAGACGTCGGTCCACGCGAACGGAAGAACCGTTTCGTCGCCGGGCTCGCCGTCGCCGACGAGCTCGGCGTGCAGGGCGGCGTCGAGCAGCGCGGGGTGCAGCCCGAACCGCTGGGCGTCGGCGTGGGCCTGCTCGGGCAGGCGCACCTCGGCGAAGATCTCGTCGCCGCGCCGCCACAGGGCTGTCAGCCCTTGGAAGAGGGGGCCGTAGGCGTAGCCGCGGCCGAAGAGTTCCTCGTAGGCGCCGTCCAGACCGATCGGCTCGGCGCCGGCCGGCGGCCACTGGGTGAGCTCGAAGCCGGCCTCGGAGCGCCGGGCGGAGAACACACCGCCGGCGTGCCGGATCCACGGCACGTCGTCGCCGTCGGCCCGCGAGTGGATGCTCACGGCGCGGTCGCCGTTGTCGTCGGCCGGGCCGAGCATCACCTGGAGAGCGACGCCACCGTGCTCGGGCAGCACCAGCGGGGCGTGCAGGGTCAGCTCGTCGAGGGTGCCGCCGCCGGCCTGGTCACCTGCCCGGAGGGCGAGCTCCACGAAGGCGCTGCCGGGCAGCAGGACGGCGCCGAGCGCCTCGTGGTCCGCGAGCCAGGGGTGGGTGCCGAGGGAGAGACGGCTGGTGAACAGGTGGCCGCCCGTCTCGGCAGGCCGGACCTCGGCGCCCAGCAGCGGGTGGTCGACGGGCTCCTGTCCGATGCCGGCGACCTCGTCGCCCGGAGTGGGCACGTTCAGCCAGTAGCGGCGTCGCTGGAACGCGTAGGTGGGAAGGTCGACGACCCGGGCCCCGGCGTAGAACGGGGTCCAGTCGACCCGTGCGCCTCGCAGGGAAGCCTCGGCCAGGGAGGTGGCGAACCGGAGCAGGCCGCCCTCGTCCCGGCGCAGGGAGCCGATGGCGGAGACCGCACGCCCAGCGGCGTCGGCGGTCTCCTGGACGCCGACCGTGAGCACGTGGTGCGGGCTGGATTCGACGAACAGACCGATTCCGTCGGCGAGCAGCGCCTGTACGGCCTCTTCGAACCGGACGGTCTGCCGGAGGTTGGTGTACCAGTACTCGGCGTCGCACGCCGCGGTGTCCAGGACACCGCCCGTGACCGTGGAGAAGAACGGGATGTCCGGGGTTCGCGGACGGATCGGGCCCAGGACGTCGATGAGCCGGTCCCGGATGGATTCCACGTAGTGCGAGTGCGAGGCGTAGTCCACCGGGATCCGGCGCACCCGCGCACCCTCCGCCGTGAGCTGGTCGAAGAGCTCGTCGAGGGCGTCGGTCTCGCCGCACACGACGGCGGTGCCGGGTCCGTTGACCGCGGCAAGCTGGATGCGGCCCTCCCAAGGGCGCAGACGATCACGCAGTACGGCCGCGGGGAGCGCCACCGAGATCATGCCGCCCTTGCCGGCCAGTTCCTCGCGGATGAGGCGGCTGCGCAGGGCGACGACGCGGGCGGCGTCGTCGAGGCTTAGAGCGCCGGACACCGCGGCGGCGGCGATCTCGCCCTGCGAGTGGCCCACGACGGCAGCGGGTTCGACGCCGTAGGAGCGCCACAGGGCGGCGAGGGAGACCATCACCGCCCACAGCACGGGCTGCACCACGTCCACCGGATCCAGCGTGGGCCGGCCCGGGCGTTCGCGGAGCACGCCTTCCAGGTCCCAGTCGACGAAAGGCGCCAGGGCGTCGGCGCATTCGGCCATCCGTGCCGCGAACACCGGTGAGGCGTCGAGGAGGTCGACGCCCATGCGGGCCCACTGCGAGCCCTGCCCGGGGAAGACGAACGCGACGCGAGGAGGACCGCCGGTCACCGTTCCCGATACGACGGTGCCGCCGGCCCTCTCGCCGGCCAGCGCGTCGAGGCCGGTCAGCAGGCTCTCGCGGTCCGGCCCGAGGACCACCGCGCGGTGGGGCAGGACGGCCCGTGTCGTGGCCAGCGACAGACCGATGTCGGCCGGCTCCGCACCGGGCTGCTCGGTCAGGTACGAATGGAGCCGTTCTGCCTGGGCACGAAGCGCCTGCGCGCTCTTTCCCGAGATCAGCCACGGCATCGCCGGAGGCATTTCCTCACCGCTCACCCAGGACACCCCTCGAATTGATTAACGAACTCACGCGCGTCATGCGGAAGGAGTCGCGCAGAAGGATTCGCCTACAAATCCTGAGCGCGCCTCATCGGCCCGCCAACCCCTAATCGGTCCGGCAGCCCCTACAAAACGGGGCTGCCGGACCGCGTACCGGGAATGGGGACGGGTGGCGTCGGGTTCACGCCGGCTGCGACTGCTGGCCGCCCGTGGCCGACGGGCGGAGCAGGTCGCCGAACTCGGGGTACTGCGCCATCGCCTCCTGGCGCGTCAGCGGCCGCTCGCGCGGACCGCGGAACACGGTCAGCAGGGCGGGCAGCGTCATCATGCTGCTCGGCGGCGCCTCGAGCGCGGCCACCTTGAACGAGGCGCCGGACAGGCCGGCGTGCTCCGTGGTCATGCGCGCGAACCGGGCGGTGAAGCGGCGCAGCAGCTCGGGGCCGCGCTTGAGGGTGGAGGTGGCCTCCGGGAACCACTGGTCGGTGCCGGTCGCCATCTGCCAGGGGCCGAGGGAGGACCGGGCGATCGCGGCCTGGGCCCGCTTGCCGAGCCCCGGCGCCAGACCGGTGCGGTCCAGCTCGGTGCGCAGCGCCACCGCGCCGAGCGCGGCGATGGACATGCCGGTCGCGTAGTTGGGGTTGAGCGTGGTGGCGGCGTCACCGATGACGACGAAGCCCTCGGGCAGGGGCAGCTTCTCGTAGTGCCGGCGCCAGTTGGGCAGGCCCCGATAGGCCTGGATGCGCCCGGCGGGCGTGGCCTGCGCGATGAGGTCGGCGATGACGGGGTCGCGCAGGGAACGGGCGAAGTCGGCGAACCCCTGTTCGTCGGTGGGCGGCTGACCGCCCCGGGTGCCGATCAGGGCGACGATCCAGCGGTTGCCCTCGTTGGGCAGCAGCGCGGCGCCCCGGCCCGGTTCGCCGGTGCCGTTCTGCGCCTGTATCAGCACCCCGGGGAAGTCCTCGGGGGTTTCCGGCGGGGCCTCGTACAGCCTGCTGGCGTAGGCGAAGCCGGCATCGACGCGGTCTTCCTGCACCTCGGGCAGCCCGAGCTCGGTCAGCCAGGCCGCAGCCTTGGAGCGGCGCCCGGTGGCGTCGACGACGAAGTCCGCCGGAAGCGTCCGGGCGGGATCGCCGTCGCGTTCGATCCGCACCCCGGTGATCCGGGCGGCCGATCCGTCGAGTCCGGTGACCTTGGCGGACTCGATCAGCGTGATCCGGGGGTCGGCCAGCACCCGCTCGCGCAGCGTGTGGTCGAGGAGGGCCCGGCTGCACAGCAGCACATGGGCGTCACCGGTGCGGTGCCGCCGATACCAGCCCTCCGCGGACAGGGTCAGCAGATCGGCGGGCATGCCGCGGCGCTTCGCACCGGCCGCGTACAGCGCGTCCGACAGCCCGGGCAGCAGGGTGTCGGCGGCACGCACCCCGCCGCTCATGAACATGTGGTTGTGGTACCCCTGCGGCAGGCCTTTGCGCGGGTCGGGCCGGTCGGGGAACGCGTCGCCCTCGACGATCGTGACGTCGCTCCCGTGCCCGGCGAGCACGGCGGCGGACAGCATGCCCGCCATGCCGCCGCCGAGCACCACCGCCCTGGTCATCGGCTGACGCCTTCCTGCGGGACCCCTGACACGTCGAGGAACCGGGCGATGCGGTGCGCGGCCAGTTCGGGGTCGGGGAACAGGCCCAGTTCGTCCGCGAGCCGGTACGCCTTCGCCAGGTGCGGCACGGACCGCGCGCCGTGCTCGGCCCACACCATGCGGTGATGGCCGATGTGGCCCGAGAGCCAGCTGAGGAAAACCAGTCCGGTCTTGAAGAAGAGCGTGCTGCGGCCCGGTCCCTGGAACAGGTGGGCGGACAGCTCGTCGGCCTGGCCGAGCTGCTTGCGGAAGGAGTCCGGGTCGCCCGCGTCGAGCGCGCGCAGGGCCTGGCCGGCCAGTGGCGCGATCGGGGTGAACACCGGCGACAGCGCGTCGCTGTGGCCGTGTCCGTCACCGGCGATCAGCTCGGCGTACGTGTCGTAGTCGCCGGTGTAGAACCGCACGCCCTCCGGCAGCCGGCGCCGCAGGGCGATCTCGGCCTCGGGGGTGAGGGGGGCGACCTTCACGCCGTCGACCTTGTCGGCGTTGTCGGCGATCACGGCGAGGAACGCCTCCGTCGCCGCCGCCGGGTCCTGGTGGCCCCAGTATCCGGTGTGACCGGGCACCCACTCGGGCAGCAGCCAGTGCAGCACCGCCGGCTGGGCGGACCGGCGCAGCAGGCCCGCGTACACCTCCGCGTACTCCTCGGCGCTGCCGACGGCACCGGCGAGAGCCGCACTGGCCTGGATGACCGGCTGGCCTCCCGCTTCGTTGACGACCTCCAGCTGCTCCTCGTAGGCGGCGACGACGGCCTCGCGGGAGTGCGGGGTGAACGGGTCGAGCTGGTCGGTCCACACCCCGGCGGCGAACCGGCCGCCCGACTCCGCGGCCGCAGCCCCGGTGCGGCGGATCAGCTCCGCGGCGGTCGGCCAGTCCAGACCGGCGCCCCGGTGGGCGGTGTCCAGGGCCTCCGCGACGGTGAACCCGTGGGACCACAGCTGCCGGCGGACGGCGAGGGTGGCCTCCCAGTCGAGGGCCTGCGGCGGCGGAGGGCCGAGCGGCGGGCCGAAGGGCTCGTTCGGCGCGAACGGGTCGCCGACGACCGGAGCGGCGGCAAGCACGGACCGGCTGCGGAACGGGGTGCTGTCGGGGGTGAGGGCGCGCGGCTCTCGACTCGGCTGATAGCGCGTCAGCGAACCGCTGTCGTCGGGGAGTTCAATCACGGCGTCAGCTCCGGGGTCTAGGGCGAATTGACCACGAACGCTAGTGACGGGAATGCACCCCAAGACCCCTTAAGCGACCCCTAACAAGGCGGCCGTGACAACAGAATCCGGCTCCCGGCCGTACTGGGCCGGGAGCCGATTCGGTGCCGTGCGCGTATGTCCTCAGGCGGCCGCCGAGGCGGTCCACGGAATGACGGCGCCGATCTCCGTGGGGCCGCCGTCCGGGCTGTCGACCTTGAGCATGCCGCCGATCGCGGCCAGCTCCCGCTCCAGCCTGGCCAGGCCCCCGGGGCGGGCGAGGCGGGCGCCGCCCCGCCCGTCGTCCCGGACCATGACGTGCAGCAGTCCCTCCCGCACGGACAGCGTCACCCACACGCGCCGGGCGCCGGCGTGCCGTGCCGCGTTGCCGAGGGCTTCACCGACCATGCGCAGGGCCGCCTGCTCGGCCACGGGGTCCCAGCCGGGGAGGGGTACGACGTCCAGCGTCACGGGCATCGACATGGCAGCCGCAAGACGTCGTACCCCGGCGACCAGGTCCGCCGCGGCGGGGGCCCCGACGGCCCCCGCACGGTGAACGGACTCCTGGACGGGCGCGGGGTGCACGGGGGGCACCGGGGCGGGCGCGGCCGAAGGAGCAGGGGCGGGCACGGCCGCGGGCGCCGGGCCGGGCGCGGCCGAGGGAGCAGGGGCCGGCTCCGGGCCGCCGGCACCGGGCCACGCCGGTCCCGTATCCGTTCCCTGTCGCCGGGCCTGCACGGCCTCGCGCACGGCCCGCTCGGTGCGCCGCGCCCCGACCAGCAGGGTGTCGGTCGCCTCGCGCCAGCCGTCGGCCAGCCGGTCCCTGCCGGGCGCGGCGGCCGTCGCGGCGGGCGCCAGCAGCGGGCCGGGGCCCAACAGCCGGAAGTACGTCCTCACGAGCACCGGGTTGACGCGGGCGGCCACGGCCAGCAAACCGGCCCCGACCAGAGCGGCGAGGAAGGCGGTGCCCCAGCCGGTGACGGGCACGACGGTGTACCAGTTCGTCGAGTCGCCGTCGGCCAGCGGCTGCCACAGCCCGAACACCAGCAGGACACCGTGCGCTCCGTAGACGGTCAGCAGAGCCGGCGAGAGTGCGACGGCGAAGCCCACGGTCGAGTCGAGTGCCAGCCATCCCACGTCGCGCCAGGTGGCGGGATCCTTCAGCATGGCGCGGCAGCGCCGTACGCAGCCCGCCACGCCCCGGCGGGCGTTCGCGGGCAGCAGCCGGTAGGGAGAGGGAATGTCCTGGCCGCTCCAGGCCGCCGCGAGCCGGCGGCGTGAGGTCGCGTGCGCGCGAACCGCCGCGAGGACGGCGGGGGTGGTGAACAGGCCGATCCCGATGGGAAGCAGAGCCAGTGACACGGCGGTCAGCACGAGCAGCAGCACGCCGCCCACGAGCGCGGTGACGGCCAGCACCAGCCCCTGCAGCGCGGTGACCCACGTGTCGTGCACCCTTGACCTGCTCACCTGTCTCCTCCTGTCGTCCGACCGGTGCCGTGCCGGCCCGCCACCAGTCTCGGCGTTCCGGGCCTCGCGCACACGGGGCCCGGCACCCGGACCGGGGTGTACCTGACACCACCTCGGACACGGCGGGGGAGACCCGGCTCAGTCCTCGCCGAGGGAGATCGCGGCGACCGGGCAGCCGGCGGCAGCGGCCCTCAACGCCCGTATGGAGGGGGCGCCGTACCCGGTCGGCGGGTCCCCTCCGGCCAACACCACGCGGCCGTCCTCGTCGCTCTGGTCGAAGACAGCGGGCAGGGCGTACACGCACATGCCCGAGCCGACACAGCGCTCACGGTCGATGTCGATACGCATCGCGCAACCGTCCGTCCCGCATACCGGTCCCGGCGGTCACCAGGTGACGGGAAGGGAGTGCATGCCGTGGATGAGCGTGTGGCTCTTGAAGGCGAGTTCCTCCTCGGCGACCGCCAGACGCAGGCCGGGGATGCGGGAGAACAAGGTGTTGAAGACGATCTCCAACTCGACCCGGACGAGGCTGGCGCCGGGGCACTGGTGGATTCCATGGCCGAACGCCGAGTGCAGTTCGATCTCGCGGTGGATGTCGAAGGTGTCGGGGTCCTCGAAGGCCGTCTCGTCCCGGTTGGCCGAGCCGTTCAGCGCGATGATGCCCTCGCCCGCCCGGATGGTGACCCCGGCGATCTCGATGTCCTCCGTCGCGACGCGCGCCGTGGCCGAGTCGGCGATGCTCAGGTAGCGCAGCAGCTCCTCGATCGCGTTGCCGGTCAGGGACGGGTCCCGCTTGATCTCCGCGAGCTGATCGGGATGGCGGAGCAGCATCGCCGTGCCCAGCGCGATCATGTTGGTGATGGTGTCGAAGCCGCCGAACAGCAGCATGCGCGCGAGCGCGACGATGTCCCCGTGCTCGAGGGCACCGGTCTCCTTGTTGCGGGCAATAATCCGGCCGAGCAGGTCGTCGGTGCCCCGCTCGGCCTTCTCCGCCACCAGCTTGCCGAGGTAGACGTCCATCTGAGCGGTGGCGGAGCCGACTTCCTCGGGACTCACGTCGCTCTTGACGGTCGTCTCGGCGAAGGCGCGGAAGGTCTCGGTGTCCTCGGCGGGTACGCCCATCAGTTCACAGAAGATCAGCGAGGGGACCGGGATGGCGAGCGCCTGGACCAGGTCGACCGGGCCGCCGGTCGCCAGCATCGCGTCGATGTGCTCGTCGACGACCTGCTGGATGCGCGGCCGCAGGGCCTGCATGCGCTTGACGGTGAGTTCCGGGATGAGGGCGCGGCGGCGCACCGTGTGGTCCGGCGCGTCCATCGCCACGAGCGGCAGCTCCATGGTCTGCAGGACCTCGTCGGGCACCGGGAACTGCAGCGGGTAGTTGGGCAGCTTGACGCTCGAGCTCATGGCCGGCGAGGTGAGGACGCGGCGCACGTCCTCCTGCCGGGCGACCACCCACACCTCACGCCCGGAGAGCGCCATTTTCACCTTGGTGACGGGATTCTTGCTGCGCATCTCGGAGTATGCGGGCGGCGGGCTGTACGGGCATTTCCGCTCCATCGGAAATGCGGGCAGCTCATCGGCATTCTGCGCAGGGGAGGAAGTCTCTGTCATGCCATCAGGCTAGGGGTGGACGTCATTTCCGCGGCCCCCCTATTTGACCCCTAATGCCGCGCCTCCCATGCTGTTCCGGACATGGTCTCCGGACATGGTTCAGCGCCCGCTCCGGGGGAGGAAAGCGGGCGCTGAACGGTGGTGGGGAGGTCTACGCAGGTGCCGGCCGGTCAGGCGGGCGCCGCGGCCTCCAGAGGCCGGACCTTGAGCGCCTGCCAGGCCGGTACCAGGGTGGCACCGACGGTGAGCAGACCCGCGAACCCGATCGTGGCGAAGTACATCCACAGGGGCCCGGTCGGCGTCAGGGAGTCGGCCCGGGCGAGGCTGAAGGGGATCAGCGTCATCGGGGCGACGAGCGTGCCGAGGAGGATGCCGATTCCGGCGGTCATGCCGCCTTCGTACGCCATCATGCGCATCACCTGGGCGCGGGTGGCGCCGGTGAGCCGCTGCAGACCGAACTCGCGGGTGCGACCGCGCACCGCCAGCCACAGGCTGTTCATCACGGAGATGGTGATGTACCCGAGCAGCGTGCCGATCATCAGGTAGCTGACCAGAGCCTGCGCACCGAGGTGGTGGGCGAAGGCGTCGGTGAGCCGGTCGCGGTCGACGACCTCGGTCCCCGGCAGCTGGGCCGTGACCTTGCCGAGCGCGGCGGCGAGCTGTGTGTCGTCCACACCGGGCTTCGGGGCGACCACGATGTGGCTCGGCAGGGTGCTGCGGGTGTGCTTGGCCAGGGTGTCCGCCGACATCATGATCGTCTCGAAGCTGGCCTTCGCCTCGACGAGCGCGACGATGTTCAGCTTCTCGGTGTTCCCGTCACCGAACCGCACCGTGAGGGTGTCGCCGATGCCGGCCTTGAGCTCCTTGGAGAACTCCTTGGCGATGGCGACCGAGTTGCCTTCGAGGTCGGCGAGCTTGCCCTCGGCCTCCTTCGCCGCGCCGACCGCCGCAGCCGCGTCCGGCGTGTAGCCGAGCAGCTGCCAGCCCTCCAGGTCCTTGTTGCCCCACGGGTCCTTCGGCGCCTCGATGAATCCGGTGCTGGCGACGAACTCGGAGGCGGTCTCGACCTCGGGCAGCGCCCGGACCTTCTCCAGCGTGCCCGGCTCCAGACCGTCGGGGCCGCCGCGCAGCACCGCGTCGCTGACCAGCGACTCGGTGTAGACGCTCTTGACGCTGCTCTCGGTCGAGATCAGGTACAGGTTCGCCGTGGCGATACCGGTCAGGAGCATGACGGGGGTGATCACCGCGGCCATCCGCACGGCCCTGGCCCGGGTGTTGAGTGCCGCGAGGTATCCGGACAGGCCCGTCACCGACTGCAGCAGCGGTCCGAAGACCTTGGTGAGTCCCCGGGAGATCACGGGGCCGAGCAGCGCGAGACCCACCGCGAAGAAGATGGACGCGAAGGTCGACGGGCTCGCGATCAGCGGACCGGTGACGAGGTTGAGCGCGACGTACCAGAGGTTGGCGCTGATCAGGAAGCAGATGATGGCGAAGATCAGTCGGACCTTGCCCAGTCGGAACTTCTGCTCGCCCTCCTCGGCGAGCGCTTCGGTGGGCTTGGCCAGTGCCGAGCGCCGCCCCGCGATGATCGCGGCGGTCGCCGAGGAGATCAGCGCCACCACACACGCCACGGTGGTCGGCAGCCAGCCGCGGTAGAAGACGAAGCCCTCGGGGGCGATGCCCGTGTCGGTGAGGGCGTCGAACAGCCACTTGCCCGCGGCCAGGCCGGGCAGGGCGGCAAGAGCGGTGCCGATGAGGGAGATGCTGACGGTCTCGCCCACCACCATGCGGCGCACCTGCCGGGGAGTGGCGCCGATGGCGCGCAGCGTCGCCATCTCCTTCATGCGCTGCTGGAAGGAGAGCGAGAGCGTCGACGCCACGCCGAGGATGCCCACCATCAGTGCGAGGGCGACGAGGAGGCCGGCGATGACGATCAGGTCGGTCATGTCGACGTCGGCGTACTCGGCCTTGCCGCGCTCGTCCCCGGTGAGGGTGACCGCGCCGCTGTCCGCGATGGCCCGGTCCACCTGCTGCTCCAGGGCGGTGACGTCCGTACCGGGCTTGACCAGCAGGCCGATGGAGTCGGCCTGGCCCGGCACCGGGGCGAACCGCTTGGCGTCGGCCTCGGAGAAGAACAGGCTGGACTCCACGGCCTCACCGGTGGGCTGGGCGACACCGGTGACGGTGAACTCCTGCGTTCCGCCCTTGAGCGCCACGTCGATCCGGCTGCCGGCCCCGACTCCCGCCTCCCGGGCGACCCCGGCGTCGAGCACGACCTCGCCGGGTGCGGTGGGGGCCCTGCCCTCGGCGAGCTCGTACGGCATGAGCGCCGCGGACTGCCAGCCGTGCCCGAAGGACTCCTCCTTCTTGCCCACGGGCTTGCCGTCCTTGAGGGCCGCGGCGGCGAAGGACCAGTCGACGACCGCCTTGTCCACGCCGGGCAGCGAGGACAGTTCGCCTGCCAGCGAGGCGTCGACACGGACGCGTTCGCTGAGGTGGGCGACGGGGCTGCCGGCCTGCTCGTACTCGCCGTTGCCCGCGACGACGATCGGGGCGGCGTTCAGACGCTGCGCCGGCAGCACGGCACGCAGGCCCGTCTCCATCATCGCGCCGCCGGCCGTCATGATGACGCCGGCGAGACACATCGCGACGAACGTCGCGAGGAAACTGCGCCACCTGAAGCGCACGGTACGAAGGGAGAGCTTGAACATCACATGCTCCCCACGGCCGCACCGGTGCGCGCCGCGACGGCGTCACCGAGATGGGTCATCTGCTCGGCCACCACGGAGGCCGTCGGGTTGTACATCTCGCTCGCCACCTGACCGTCGGCGAGGAAGACCACCCGGTCCGCGTAGGAGGCGGCCACCGGATCGTGGGTGACCATCACGATGGTCTGCCCGCCCTTGCTCACGGAGTCGGAGAGCAGCGTGAGGACCTCTCGCGCGGTGCGCGTGTCCAGGGCACCGGTCGGCTCGTCGGCGAAGATCACCGCCGGCTGGCTGACCAGGGCCCGGGCGATGGCGACACGCTGCTGCTGGCCACCGGAGAGTTCCGCGGGGTGGTGACCGGCGCGATCGCTCAGGCCCACGCCGGCGATGACCTGCCGGACGAAGTTCCTGTTCGGCCGGCGGCCCGCCAACTGCAGCGGCAGGATCACGTTCTGTTCGACCGTCAGGGCGGGCAGCAGGTTGAACGCCTGGAAGATGAAACCGATCTTGTCACGACGCAGCAGCGTCAGCTCGGTCTCGCTCTTGCCCTTGAGGCTGACACCGTCGATGACGACCGATCCGTTGGTGGGCTCGTCGAGCCCGGCCGCGCAGTGCAGCAGGGTGCTCTTGCCGGAACCGGAGGGCCCCATCACAGCCGTGAAGGTCCCCTGGTGAAAAGCCACGGACACACCGGCCAGCGCGGAAACGGACGTGCTGCCCCTCTTGTAGACCTTGTGCACGGAGTCCAAACGGACAGTCTCGGTGACTCCGCGGTTGCCAAGTGTGTCCACTTGTCTCTCCTCAGTCTGCGGAACTCTCATATGTCTCACTGCGGATCTCTTGAATCGAGACTATGAGCGGGCCTCCGGCCCCGGTATGGCTCTAGAACGCGGAAAGGGGGTGTACCTAACCCCCCTATCCGGCCCGCGTGGCCGATACGGACGCGGCCTGCGGCTCCGGTCCGGGCTCGGGCGGCTGCGGGGTGTTGCGCACGTGCCGAAGCCGCCACACCGTGAACACCGCGGTCGCGAGGGCCACGACGGCGCCGAACCATGCCGCGACGTGCATCGCGTCCACGAACGCCTTGTCCGCCACCGACAGCAGCGCCTGCGCCTGACGCGCGCCCAGCGCGCCTGCGGCCTCGACGGCGCCGCCGAGGGTCTGCCGCGCACTCTCGAACACGTCCGGCGCGACGCCGGCGGGCCTGTCGTCCGCCATGGCACCCCGGTAGACGGCGGCCCCGATGCTGCCGAACACGGCGATGCCGAGAGCGCCGCCGAAGTCCTGGAAGGTCTGGGTGAGGGCCGAGACGGACCCGGCGCGCTCCGGCGGCGCCGCGGCGACCACCAGGTCGGTGACCAGGGTGAGCACGATGGCCGCGCCGACTCCGATGGCGGTGGCTCCCGAGATGACCACCAGGAGGTTCTGCTCCGCTTCGACCCGGGTCATGACCAGGAACCCGGCACCGACGAGGGCAAACGCCGCCCCGATCACGTAGGCGGGTGGGACCCGGTTGGCCAGCACCACCGCGAACGGAGCGATCAGCATGGTCAGGGCGGGCGGTGGCATGGTCCACAGGGCCGCCTCCAGTGGCCTCATGTCCAGCACGTCCATGAGGTACTGGGTGGTGAAGACGCTGTAGCCGATCAGGCAGGCGAACGACAGCAGGCTGAGGCTGATCGCCGGGCTGAAGCCACGCCGGCGGAACAGCTTCGGGTCGATCATCGGATGGCTGAGCCGCGTCTGCCGGAACAGGAACACGCCGAGCACGGCGACACCGAGCACCATCGCGGCCACCCGCGGGACTTCGAGACCGTCGGTGGCGACCTCCTTGAGTCCCCAGATGACGGCGAGGACGCCGACGAGCGACAGCACGGCGCTCAGGACGTCGAAGCGGCCGACGTCGGCCCGCGGCCTGCGGAACTCGGGGACGAGCACCGGGACCAGGATCAGCATGACCGCGAGCACGGGGATGTTGATCAGGAAGATCGAGCCCCACCAGAAGTTGTTGAGCAGTGCACCGCTGATGACCGGGCCGATGGCCGAGCCGGCGGAGTTGCCGATCGCCCAGATCGAGATAGCCGTACGGCGCTGCTGCTCGTTGCGGAACATGTTGCTGACGAGAGACAGGGTGGACGGCATCAGAGTGGCGCCGCCCAGGCCCTGCAGGGCACGGGCGATGACGAGCGTCTCGGCGCTGCCGGCGTACGCGGCGAGCACGGAGGCCGCGCCGAACAGGCACGCACCGATCATCAGCAGTCGGCGCCGGCCGATGAGGTCGCCGACGCTGCCCATCGTGATCAGCAGGCCGGACAGCACGAATGCGTAGATGTCGATCATCCACAGCTGCTGTGTGCTGCTGGGATGGAGCTCGCCCGAGATGGACGGCACCGCGAAGTACAGCACCGTCATGTCCATCGAGGTCAGCAGCAGCGGCAGTACGAGCACGCCGAGCGCCAGCCATTCCTTGCGCCCGGCACGCGGCGCGGGCTGAGCCGCGTCGCCTCCCAACGCGGTGTTGTCCCCGACCGCAGTCATCGTCCGGACCCCCTGCCACCGAATGCGGATCCGACCGTGGGGCACGTCGGTTCCGCGAGGTATGAAAACGCCACCATTTCCTCCTCGACTTCCCTTCAGTCAGAAATCCGCCGGTCACGACGGGAATTCAGGTTCTTTTCCATGGGGTTCGAACAGTGCATCGCGCACCCGGCCCGGCCGCCCGGACGGGCGGCCCCTGACGGCCGTCTCACAGGCCGAGCTTGACGGTGGCGCCGGCATCGACCTTCAGGTGCAGGCCGGTGACGTAACGGGACTCGTCGGACGCGAGGTAGACCACGGCGTGGGAGACGTCGACGGGGTTGACGAACGGCACCGGCATCGACTGCAGGCCGGTGAAGACCGGGTCGACGTCCTCACGCACCGGCTCGTCCAGGTCCGGCCGGAAGACCTTGTACACGGCGTCGTTGAGCAGCATGTGCGTGTCGACGTTGGTCGGGTGCACCGCGTTGACGCGCTGGCCGCTGCCGGCGACGAGCTGGGAGAGCGTGTTGACGTACTCGACGAGCGCGTGCTTGGAGAAGCGGTACGCCGCGAATCCGGGGCCGGCCGGGGAGACGTCGCCGTGTCCGGGCTGCAGCGCGGTCATCGAACCGATGACGATGATCGAGGCGCCCTCGCCCAGGTGCGGCAGAGCGGCGTGCACGGTGTTGAAGACTCCGCCGAGGTTGATGTCGACGGTGTCGGCGAAGGCGCTGATCGGGCGCCCGGCTCCGATGGGCAGGATGCCCGCGTTGGGGACCACCACGTCGAGACGGCCCAGCTCGGCCACGCCCTCGGCCACGGCGGTCTTCAGCCCGTCACGGTCGCGCACGTCCGCCCGCCGGGTGACGATGTGCCGGCCCGCCTTCTCGACCAGCCGCGCCGTCTCCTCCAGGTCGTCGGACGACGCCATCGGGTACGGCACGCCCTCGATGTCCTCGCACAGGTCGACCGCGATGATGTCGGCGCCCTCCTCGGCCAGCCGCACGGCGTGGCTTCGTCCCTGCCCGCGCGCGGCCCCGGTTATCAGCGCCACTTTCCCAGCCACTCGTCCCATGGGGGACCCTCCCTGTTCGGACGTCGGATCCATCAGGATCTCTTCTTTGCCGTCGGGTGATTCTGCGTCTCATTATCAAAGCCCTCCGGCAGCCGACAGAGCGCGAACAACCCCTAGATAAGTAGGGGTGGACTGCGCTTACCGAGGAAACACATCATCTTTTCTGAAACCTCGTCTGACGTGTTGTCGAAGGGAGTCCGTCATGGGCGCTGAAGCAGCGGCCGAGGAGAACCCGGCCCTGCCGGAGTCCGGCGCCGGCGAACCGGTGGCCGAGGAGCTCCTCGTCGAAGAGGTGTCGATCGACGGCATGTGCGGTGTCTACTAGCCAGGAGCCGGATGTGTTCACTCCCGAGCGCCCCTACCGGTGTTCGCCGAGCGTGGCACTGCGCCCGGAGCCGTTCGGCGCGCTCGCCTACGACTTCCGCACCCGTCGGCTGAGTTTCCTCAAGACCCCGTTGCTCGTCGACGTCGTACGGACCCTGGGCGACCATCCTGACGTCCACGCCGCGCTCGCGGGTGCGGGAGTGGCCGTCGAGCAGCGCGGCGCCTACCTGCGGGCCCTGGCCACCCTGGCGGACGGCGCCGTGATCGAACCCCGTCCCGGAACCTTCCTGGAGCGTGCCGCGTGAGGCTCGTCGACCATTTCGAGACCGGGCTCGACGCCCCGATCTGTCTGACCTGGGAACTGACGTACGCCTGCAACCTGTCGTGCGTGCACTGCCTCTCCTCGTCCGGTCGGCGCGACCCGCGCGAACTGACGACCCAGGAGTGCGAGGCCGTCATCGACGAGCTGCAGCGGATGCAGGTCTTCTACGTGAACATCGGCGGCGGCGAGCCGACGGTGCGGCCGGACTTCTGGGAGCTCGTACAGCACGCCACCACGCGCCGGGTGGGCGTGAAGTTCTCCACCAACGGGGTGCGTCTGACGGCCGAGCGGGCCCGGTGGCTGGCCGCGAGCGACTACGTCGACGTCCAGATCTCGCTGGACGGCGCCACCGCCGAGGTCAACGACGCCGTGCGCGGCGCGGGTTCCCATGCGACGGCGATGCGGGCCATGCGCAACCTCGCGGACGCCGGCTTCTCCGGCTTCAAGCTCAGCGTGGTGGTGACCAGGCACAACGTCGGTCAGCTCGACGCGTTCAAGTCGATCGCCGACGCACACGGAGCCCAGCTGCGTCTGACCCGTCTGCGGCCCGCCGGGCGCGGGGCCGACGTCTGGGACGAGCTGCACCCCACCGCCGAGCAGCAACGCGGGCTCTACCACTGGCTGCTCGACCAGGGGGAGGGTGTGCTCACCGGTGACTCCTTCTTCCACCTCAACGCGCTCGGCGACGGTGCACTTCCAGGGCTCAACCTGTGTGGTGCCGGACGTGTGGTGTGCCTCATCGACCCGGTGGGCGACGTGTACGCCTGCCCGTTCGCCATCCACGACGAGTTCCTCGCCGGCAACGTCCGCTCCCCCGGCGGTTTCGCCGACGTGTGGCGTACGTCCCCGCTGTTCGCAGAGCTCCGCGCCCCGCAGACGGGCGGGGCGTGCACGGCGTGCTCGGCGTACGACGTGTGCCGGGGCGGCTGCATGGCCGCCAAGTTCTTCACCGGGCTGCCGCTGGACGGCCCCGACCCGGAGTGCGTGAAGGGCGCGGCGCGGTCGGCGCTCGCCGCCGTCGGCACGGAGCAGGTGCCGCGGCCGAGCGGCGACCACTCGCACCGCACCGCGCGTGCCCCGCGCTCCCGTCCCGTGCCCGTCAGCATCGGCTGGGGCCCGCCCGCGCCGGCGACCGCCCCCGACCGGCCGTGCGACACCAGCCCGCTGGCGGACCTCCGAGGGGCCGGCCGGACGTGCGCCTGACGGATCCGGTCGTCGTGGGACCCCGCACGGCCCCCAGCCGCGTGATGTTCGGTCCGCACGAGACCAACCTCGGCAAGGGACGCGCCCTGACCCGCCGTCACGTCGACTACTACGGGCGCCGCGCGGCCGGGGGTGCCGGTCTGATCGTCACGGAGACGGCGAGTGTGCACCCCTCGGACTGGCCCTATGAGCGGGCCCCGCTCGCCGCCGACTGCGGCCCCGGCTGGGCCGAGGTCGCCGCGGCGTGCGCACCGCACGGCACGCTGGTGCTGGCCTCGCTGGGGCACGCCGGCTCGCAGGGCTCCTCCGCCCACCACCAGTCGGCGCTGTGGGCGCCGTCCCGCGTGGCGGACGTGACCAGCAGGGAGATGCCCATGGAGATGGAGGAGCCCGAGATCGGCCAGCTGGTCGACGGCTTCTCGGCCGCCGCCGGTCTCGCCGCCGCCAACGGCCTGGCCGGTGTGGAGATCGACGCCGGTCAGCACAGCCTGCTGCGCCAGTTCCTCTCCGGCCTCACCAACCTGCGCACCGACGGCTACGGCGGCACGGCCGAGAACCGGACACGGCTGCTGCGCGAGGTGCTGGACGCCGTCCGCGACGCTCTCGGCACCGACCGCGTCCTGGGACTGCGGCTGTCCTGCGACGAACTCGCCCCGTGGGCCGGCCTCACCCCGGAGGCGTCCGTGGGCGTCGCCCGTGAGCTGGCGCGATGCGTCGACTATCTGGTCGTCGTCCGCGGCTCCGCCATGTCGGTCTCCGCCACCCGGCCCGACTTCCACACCCCCGCCGGCTTCAACACCGAGCTGTGCCGCACGGTGCGCACGGCGGTGGGCGAAGCGGTGCCCGTGGTGCTCCAAGGGTCGGTGACCGATCCCGCCCAGGCCCAGCGGGCGCTGGACGACGGCGTCGCCGACCTGGTCGAGATGACCCGGGCGCAGATCGCCGATCCCGACCTCGTCGCACTGGTACGCGCCGGACGTCCCGAACGGATCCGCCCCTGCGTGCGGTGCAACCAGAAGTGCCGGGTGCGGGACAACCGCAACCCGGTCGTCTCCTGCGTCGCGAACCCGGCGAGCGGCCACGAGACCGAGGACGCCTCCCTCGGCGGGCAGGTGCCGTCCGACCGCGCACTGGACGTGCTCGTGGTCGGCGGCGGACCCGCCGGCCTGGAGGCGGCCCGGGTGCTGGCCGGGCGGGGCCATCGCGTGGAGCTCAAGGAGCGCCGCGCCCGGCTGGGCGGGACGCTGCGGGACGCCGGTGAGCGCTGGTCTCCGCTCGCGGACTGGCTGGAGGCCGAGGTGCGCCGGCTCGGTGTGCGGGTGCGCACCGGAACCGAGGCCGTCCAGGGCGACCTGTCGGGCCGCCCGGTGGTGCTGGCCTCCGGTTCCCGTCCGGGGCCACGGCTCTACGACGTCGGCGGGCACGTCGTCGAAGCCGTCGACGTCCTGGCCGGGCGGGCACGGCTGCCCGACGGTGCGGTTCTGGTGCACGACCCGGTCGGCGACGCCACCGGCACCGCGGTCGCCGAGCTGCTGGCCGCCGACGGCCGGCCCACCACGATCGTCACCCAGGACCAGGTGATCGGCACGCAACTGGCGCTGACCGGCGACCTCGCCGACGCCAACACCCGGCTACGGCGGGCCGGCGTGACGCTGCTCAAGCGCCACACCCTGCGGGCGGTGGACGCCGACGGCGCCCTGGTGGAGGACGTGCTGACGGGGGAGCGGCGCTCGCTGCCGTGCGCCGCGGTCGTGCACTGCGGTCACCGCCTGCCCGACACCTCGCTGGAGGCCGAGCCGCGCGCCGGGGACTGCGTGGCGCCCAGGACGGTGCACGAAGCCGTGCTCGAGGGCCGCCGGGCGGCCCTGGCACTGGAAGGCGGAACCCGGCGATGACCGCACTGCGCCACCTGTTCTCGCCGCTGCGCCTCGGCCCACTGACGGTCGCCAACCGGATCGTTTTCTCCGCGCACCTGACCAACTACGCCGAGGACGGCCTGCCCAGCGAACAGCACGCCGCCTACTACGCGGCCCGCGCCGCCGGCGGGGCGGGGTTGATCATCACCGAGGAGCACTCCACCCACGTCACGGACTGGCCCTACGAGAAGCTGATCCACGGCTACCGGCCCGAGGCGGTGTCCGGCTACCGCAGGATCACCGAGGCGGTGCACGCCCACGGAACGCCGATCCTCGCGCAGCTCAACCACAACGGCGGCCAGGCCTCCTCGATGTACTCGCGGCTGCCGGTGTGGGCCCCGTCCCCGGTTCCCGACCCGCTGTTCCGCGAGGTGCCCAAGGCCGTCACCACCGGCGAGATAGCCGAGATCGTGGCCGGATACGCCACGGTGGCCGGGCACTGCGCCCAGGGCGGCTTCGACGGGGTGGAGCTGCAGTGCTCGCACTCCTCGATCGTGCGTGGCTTCCTGTCCCCCGCCACCAACGTACGCACGGACGCCTACGGCGGTTCGCTCGCCAAGCGCACCCGCCTCCTGCTGGAGATCGTCCACGCGGTGCGCGAGGCGCTCGGCCCCGACCGAGCGCTGGGCGTACGGCTGTGCGGGGACGAACTGATCGAGGGCGGGACGACCGTCGACGAGGCGGTCGAGACCGCCCGGCTCGTGGAGGCCACCGGAGAGGTCGACTACATCAACACCTCCATCGGCGTGGCCACGTCCACGCTGTACATGATCGAGGCGTCGATGACCGTGCCGCCCGGCTACGCCCTCTTCGTCGCCAACGCCATCCGACGCGCCGTACGGCTGCCCGTGGTCGGCGTGGGCCGTATCAAGGACCCGGTGCAGGCCGAACGGGCACTGGCCGAGGGACACTGCGACCTGGTGGGCGTGGTCCGCGGTCAGATCGCCGACCCCGACTTCGCGGTCAAGGCCCGTGCCGGACGCACCTCCGACATCCGCACCTGCATGTCCTGCAACCAGGAGTGCGTGGGCCGGATGGGCCTGAACCGCTGGCTGGGTTGCATCGAGAACCCGCGGGCGGGCCGTGAGGCGGTCTCCCTGCAGCCGCCCGGGCCACGGCCGCGACAGGTCCTGGTGGTCGGCGGCGGACCGGCCGGTCTGCAGGCCGCGGCCACCGCGGCCCAGCGCGGACACCGGGTGACGCTGTACGAGCGTGCCATGACGACGGGCGGGCAGGTCCAGGTGGCCGCCACGGCCCCGGGCCGCGCCGAGTTCCTGGACGTGGTGCGCAACCTGCTCGCCGAGTGCCACCGGCACGGTGTGCGGATCCACACCGGCGTGGAGGCCACCGCCGAGTCGGTGCGTGCGGCCGCGCCGGACGCGGTGGTGTTGGCGACCGGGGCCCGCCCCCAGCCCCCGTACTGGGCAGCTGGGCTCGACCGTGTCGTCGACGTGCGCGACGTGCTGGAGGGCCGGGCCGCACCCGGAGCGGGCGACCGCGTCCTGATCGTGGACGAACTCTCCTTCCACCAGGCGACGTCCGTCGCCGAACTACTGGCCGACCGCGGCTGCCGGGTCCGCATCAGCACGCCGGGCATGGTCGTCGGGCAGGACCTCGGCATCACCCTCGACCTCGAGACCTATTCAGTACGCGCGCATGCCAAGGGCATCGAGCACGCCACCGACCAGGTGGTGACCGGTGCCCGCGGCGACGGTGCGGAAGTGGAGCTGGACGTGCTCACGCACACCACGGGAGAAGTCGTGCAGGAGCGCTACGACTGGGTGGTGTGCGCGGTGCACCAGGCCCCGGAGGACGCGCTCTGGCACGCGTTGAAGGACGCGCCGTTCACCGTGCGGCGGGCGGGCGACTGTCTGGCGCCCCGCCGGGCGCACGCGGCGGTCGTCGAAGGACACCGGGCGGGAGTGGCGGTATGAACACGCTTCCCGCCACGCTTGCCGCCCCGCTGCCCGCCGTCGCGGTCCTCGTCGTACGGGACGGCGACCTGCCCGCCGGTGCGGACGAGGCCACCGCCGAAGCGGGCGGCGCCGTCCTGCTGGTCGGTACCGGGACGGGCGAGGCCCACGGCCCGCTCACCTCGGCACGACGGGTGTGGGCCGCCGAGACCGGCACGGCGCCCGGCACGCTGGCGGCCTGTCTGGCCCCCGTCCTCTCACCGGTGCACACCGTGGTGCTGCCCGCCTCGCCCGACGGCCGCGACCTGGCACCGCGGCTGGCCGCCGAACTCGGCCGCCCGCTGCTCGCCGGCGCATCATACGTACGGGAACACGGCGCCGACGTGCTGCGCTGGGACGGCAGGGCCCTGGTGGAACTGACCGTCGAGGGGCCGTTCGTGGCCACCCTGGTGCCGGGACTGAGCGGCGCCGAACCGGCCCCCGGGCCCCCGGTGGTCACCACCCTCGGACTCGACCCGGCCCGGCCGGTCGCCGACGCCCGCTCCCTGGCGACGGAGACCGGTTCCGGTGCGGCGGGCTCCCTGGCCGAGGCCCGAAGGGTGTTCTGCGCGGGTGGCGGGCTCGGCTCCGCCGCGGCGGTGGGGCTGCTCGCCGAGGTGGCCGCGGCCCTGGACGCCTCCCACGGCGCGACCCGCGTGGTCACCGACGCCGGCTGGCTGGGCTACGAGCGGCAGATCGGCACCACGGGCGTCACCGTCGACCCGGACCTGTACGTGGCGTTCGGTGTCTCCGGCGCCCCGCACCACACCGGCGGGCTCGGTTCCCCGCGCCACGTCGTCAGCGTCAACACCGACCCGCACTGCCCGATGACGGCCATGGCCGACCTCGGCATCGTGGCCGACGCCACGGCCGTGCTGACCGAAATCGCCCGGCTGCTGGGGATCCCGGAGACCTCGGGGCATGTCGCCGACGCCGAGGAGAGCGGAGCGATCCGATGAACAAGCACCCGGATTTCGACGTCGTGGTCGTCGGCGCCGGCCCCGCCGGAGCGGCGGCGGCGCTCGAGGCGGCACGCGCCGGGCGGTCCGTCGCGCTGCTCGAACGCGGCCCCTATCCCGGGGCCAAGAACGTGTACGGAGGCGTGGTCTACGGCAGCGTCCTCGACGAACTCGCGCCAGGATGGCCGGAGCACATGCCGGTGCAGCGCTGGGTGACCCGCCGCTCCACCATGCTGCTCACCGACCACCAGGCACTCACCGTGGACTTCCGCACCGAGGACTGGGGCTCCGCCCCGTACAACGGCGCGACGGCGCTCCGCGCGGAGCTGGACGGCTGGCTCGTCTCGCTCGCCCAGGAGGCGGGTGCCGTCCTCGTGCCGTCCACCACGGCCACCGGGCTGCTTCGCGATGCCGACGGCCGGGTCACCGGAGTCCGCACCGACCGCCCGGACGGGGAGCTCACCGCGGGCGTGGTGATCGCCTGCGACGGGGTGAACTCCTTCCTCGCCAAGGAGGCGGGGCTCTTCGCCGGCGTCCCCGGCCGGCAGGCCGAGCACACGTCCCTGGGGGTCAAGGAGACCCTGGCCCTGCCCCGCGAGGTGATCGAGGAGCGCTTCGGCCTCAGCGGCCGCCACGGCCAGGACATCGAGATCCTCGGCGGTACCGGCGGCATCCCCGGCGGCGGCTTCCTGTACACCAACCTCGACTCCGTCAGCATCGGCGTCGTCCTGTCGCTGACCGGGCTCGCCGCCTCCGGTGTCCGGCCCGAGGAGGTACTCGCGGAACTCAAGGCGCACCCGGCGGTGGCCCCGCTGATCCGGGGTGGCGAACTCAAGGAGTACTCCGCGCACCTGATTCCGGAGGGCGGCTACGACACCATGCCCGAACTCGTCGGCGACGGCATCCTGGTGGCCGGTGACGCGGCCGCGATGTGCCTCGCGGCGGGCGTGTGGCTGGAGGGCGTGAACTACGCGCTGGGCTCGGGCATGCACGCGGGGCGCGCCGCGGCCGCCGCCTGCGCCGGCGCGGACACCTCCGCCGCCGCGCTCGCCGGCTACCGGCGGGCGCTGGACGACTCCTTCGTGCTCCAGGACCTGCGCAGACTGCGCCGGGTGCCGCAGCTGGTCTTCTCCGACCGGGTGCAACGGGCCTATCCCCGGCTGCTGTGCGACCTCGTCCAGGGCTTCTTCACGGTCGACAACCGGCGTCCCAAACCGCGGCTGCGCGCGCTCGCGCGATCCGCGGCCCGGCGGCACGGGGTGCGTCTGCGTCATGTCCTGTCCGACTCCTTCACCGGGTGGAGGTCCTTCGGATGACTCCCACGCCTTCCGAGCGGCCGGGCGGTCTGCCCGACCACTCCTTCGAGGACCGGATGTCCACCGTGGAGTTCCGGGTTTCCGAACGGCCGCACATCACGGTGGACTCCGACGTGTGCCGTGGCTGCTCGACCCGCGTATGCGTGCACGCCTGCCCGGCCCGGCTGTTCGTGCCGACGAGCGACGGCTCGATCCTGTTCAACTACGAGCAGTGCTTCGAGTGCGGAACCTGCTACCAGGTGTGCGACGCCGACGGGGCCATCACCTGGACCTATCCCGACGGCGGCCACGGCGTCGCCTTCCGGAAGGGGTGAGCGTCGTGCTGGTGGCGGCCGCTCTGCGATTCGGCGACCCGCGTGCCGCGGTGGACCCGCTCACCGGACGGGTGACGACCGACTCCTACGCCGGAGGAGCCGGTCCGGCCGACCGGTGTGCGCTGGAGTTCGCGGTGCGTGTCGCCGAGGAACTCGGGGGCCGCTGTCTGGCCGTGACCGTGGGCCCGCCGACGGTGGAGGAGGTACTGCGCGACGCGCTGGCCGCCGGCGCCGACGAGGTCCTGCGGATCGACGGCCCGTCGGGCGACGGGGCGGCGACCGCCGTGTCCCTGTGCGCGGGGCTTGCCGCGACGGGCGTCACTCCCGACCTGGTGATGTGCGGGGACCGCTCGGCGGAACGCGGCACCGGCAGCACCCCCGCGTTCCTGGCGGCCCTGCTGGGCGCCGCGCAGGCCCTCGGGCTGACGGAACTGGACGTCGACGACGGCGGCTTGCGGGCGGTGCGCCGGCTCGACGGCGGGCGCCGTGAAGTGCTCGACGTACCGCTTCCCGCGGTGTGCTCGGTGGAACCCGGCACCGCCGTGCCGCGCCGTGCGCCGTTGCGTACCGTGCTCGCGGCCCGCACCCGGCCGGTCCCCTCGGTCACCGTGCCCGCGTCCCCGGATTCCGGAGTGCGGACGGGCCCGGTCCGCCCCTACCGGGCCCGTCCGCGCTATCTGCCCGCCCCCGCAGGCGACCTGCCCCGCGACCGGCTCCTGGCCCTCACAGGGGCCCACACCACGCCGCGCGTCCCGCCGCGCCTGGTCGCTCCGGGCAGCCCCGCCGAGGCGGCCCGGCTGCTGCTGGAGCACCTCAGGGCACGGACGTGAGCACCGTCGTCCACGCGAACGGAGTCTTCACCGGATGAGCCGACCCACCACACAGGACATGGGTACCCCCGCCGTGCTCCGGCTGTCCGCCGACCCGGCGACGCGCCGGCTGTCGGGCGGGCGCACTCTCCTCGGCGGCTCCCCCTACCGGGTACTTCGGCTGAACGGGCCGGCGGCGGCACTGGTGGCGGGCTGGTTCGCCGGAGAGCCCGTGGCGGACCGCCCCGGCCACCGCCGCCTGGCCGGTCAGCTGGTGCGGTGCGGGATGGCGCACCCCGTGCACTCCGGCACCCGGCCGACCGCCGCCGACGTGACGGTCGTGATCCCGTTCAAGGGCGACCCGGGCGGCGCCCACCACCCTCCCTCGCCCGGCCCTGTCGCCGCCGTCGTGGTCGTCGACGACGGGTCTGCCGTGCCCCTTCCCCGGGCCGCGGCCCGCCACCCCGTGTCACGGGGGCCGTCCGCCGCCCGGAACACGGGCTGGCGGCTGGCCCGTACCGAGTTCGTGGCCTTCCTGGACTCCGACGTCGTCCCCGAGGAGGGCTGGCTGGCGCCGCTGCTCGCGCACTTCGCCGACCCCGAAGTGGCCGCCGTCGCCCCACGGGTGGCGAGCCTGCCGGGGCCCACGACGCTGGAGCGCTACGAACAGCACCGCTCCCCGCTCGACCTGGGCCCCCTGCCCTCCGTGGTCCGCCCCGGCAGCCGTGTGAGCTACGTGCCCACGGCCGCCCTGGTGGTCCGGGCCTCGGTGCTGCGGGAGCTCGGCGGTTTCGACGAGGACCTGCGCTTCGGCGAGGACGTCGACTTCGTGTGGCGGCTGACCGCCCCGGGGAAGCATCAGGTGCGCTACGAACCGTCGTCCGTCGTACGGCACGCCCCCCGGACGACCTGGCCGGCGCTGCTGCGCCAGCGGTTCGGCTACGGCACATCCGCCGCCCCTCTCGCGCTGCGCCACGGCCGCGCCGTCGCCCCGGTACGCGCCTCCGGCTGGAGCCTGCTCTGCTGGGCCGCGCTGGCCGCGGGCCGTCCGGGCGTCGCGGCCGCGACCGCGCTCGGCACCGCCGCGATGCTGCCGCGCAAGCTGAGTGGGGTCGGCGTCCCCGCGAAGGAGTCGCTCGAGCTGGCCCTGCGGGGCCACTGGGGTGTCGGGCGGCTGCTCGCGGACGCCTCGACCCGTGCGTGGTGGCCTGCCGCGGTGCCGGCCCTGGCGACGCACCGACGGGGTCGGCTGCTGCTGGCCGCCGCGCTGGCCCGCCATGTGGTCGACTGGCGTCGACAGCGCCCTGGGGTGGACCTGCCGCGATGGCTGGCCGCCCGGGTCGCGGACGACCTGGCGTACGGCGCCGGCGTGTGGTGGGGCGCGCTGCGACACCGCACCGCCGCACCCCTGCTGCCCGACGCCGCCGACTGGCCGGGGCGGGACGGGGTGCGCACCCTGTGAGCGAAGCCCGCCGGCTCGCCGACCTGACCTGGCCGGACATCGCCGCCACGGCCTCGGCGAGTGTGCTCGTCGTCCCCGTCGGCTCCACCGAACAGCACGGCCCGCACCTGCCGTTCACCGTGGACACCGACATCGCGGTCGCGCTCGCCGAGCGGCTGGCCCGCGCCCGCGCATGGGTCGTCGTGGCGCCGCCCGTGCACTACGGCTCCAGCGGCGAGCACGCCGGGTTCCCCGGCACGCTGTCCATCGGGCAGGAGGCGACAGAACTGCTGCTGACCGAGCTGGTGCGCTCCGCCGATCACTTCGCGGCCGTGGTGCTGATCTCCGGACACGGCGGCAACGCCGCCCCGGTCCGCCGTGCCGTCTCCCGACTGCGGTGGGAGGGCCGCACCGTGCACTTCTGGGAGCCCTCGGGTGATCCGGCGGACTCACACGCCGGCCGTACCGAGACCGCGGCGATGCTGGCACTGCGGCCGGACGCGGTGCACCGCGACCGTGCCGTCGGGGGCGACCAGCGGCCGCTGCCGGACCTCCTTCCCCGCCTGCGGCGCGTCGGGGTGCGCGCGGTGTCCCCCAACGGAGTGCTCGGGAACCCGGTCGGGGCGCGTGCCGCCGACGGGCGCCGGCAACTGGAGGCGTGGACGGCGGACCTGATCACGGCGAGTGCCGCGTGGGCACCGAACAGCCCGGCGGAGGCCGGGGGAGCCGACCCCTCGTGCGAGGCGGGCTGACCGCGCCCGTCCCCGCTTTCCCATTCCGGCGGCGCTCCGCGGCATTCGCGAAGTGCCGCCGGGCTCCGGCCGTCGAGGCATTGTGCGGTCCGGCGCATTTCATAGGGGGAGGTAGGGGTGTGACCGGGACTGCGCCGAACCTAACGTGGTCGCCGAGGTTTTCGATCCGGACGTCGTATCCGGTGTTTCCCTGAACGAACCGAGCCACAACTCGAGACAGGAGTGCGGCATTGGTCAGCCACTCGAATTCTGCGCACGAAGCACCGGGAGAGCTCGTCCACGGTCTGCTGGACGATGCCGTCGCCGAGACGCCGGACTCCCCCGCGGTCCGCGACTCGTCCGGTGTGTGGACCTACCGTCAGCTCCACGCGTACAGCCTGGCGGTCGCCCGCTGGCTGCGCGCCCAGGGCGTCGGCCGGGGCGACCGTGTCGTGCTTCAGCTCCCGACCGGGCGGGAACTGGCCGCCCTGTTCTACGGTGCGGCCCGGTGCGGTGCGGTCTTCGTTCCGGTCAACCCACGGATGAAGCCTTTCCACCTGCGCTATGTCGTCGCCAGCGCCGAGCCCAAACTCCTCGTCGGTGACGCCGCGACCGCCGGCGGGCTGCGCGAGGTCGCCGGCCCGGTGCACCTGCTCGACGGCCTGTGGGCCGAGGTCGAGGAACTGCTCGACGCCGAGGACCGCTTCGAGCCCGAGACGGTGCGCCCGAGTGACGTGGCGACCCTCATCTACACGTCGGGCAGCACCGCCGCCCCGAAGGCGGTGGTGTGTCCGCACGCGCAGGTGGCCTTCGCCTCCCGCGCGCTCACCGAGGCCCTCGGCTACCGCTCCGACGACGTGGTCTTCTGCAGCTTCCCGATGTCCTGGGACTACGGCCTGTACAAGGTCGTGATGACCTGCATCGCCCGCTGCGAGATCGTGCTCGCCGACCGGGAGTCCGACCTGCTGCTGCTGCGGCGCATGCGGGAGACCGGTGCCACGGTGGTGCCCATCGTGCCGTCCTACGCCTCGATGCTGCTCACGCTGTCCCGGCGCGACGGCGGTTCCCCGCCTCCGGTGCGGATGTTCACCAACACGGGTGCCGCTCTTCCCCAGTCGACGATCGACGGGCTCCGCGAGCACTTCCCGGGCGTCCGGGTGGTGCGCCAATACGGACAGACCGAGGCCAAGCGCATCACCGTGATGCCGCCCGAAGAGGACCGGGAGCGCCCCGACTCGGTCGGTCTGCCGCTGCCCGGCACCCGGGTGCTGATCCTGGACGCGGAAGGCCGCGAGGTGCCCGCCGGCGAGGTCGGTGAGATCGTCGCTGTGGGCCCGCACGTGATGCCCGGCTACTGGAACAGCCCGGAGGCCACCGCGCAGGCCTTCCGGCGTCTGGCCGGCACCGGCAGTCCGTGCCTGCACACCGGTGACTACGGATACCTGGACGCCGACGGCTACCTGTACTTCCGGGGCCGCCGCGACGACATGTTCAAGCGGAAGGGCTTCCGCATGAGCACCCTGGAGATCGAGGACGCCGCGATGGACATCCCCGGAGTCCGCGCCGCCGCCGTGCTCCCCCCGGGCGAGGGGCACGACCTGGCACTGTTCGTGGAGAGCGACCTTCCGCCGTCCACGGTCCTCAAGGAGATGGCGACGCGTCTGGAACCCGCCAAGGTCCCGGCGGTCTGCCGTGTCCTGACCGACTTCCCGCTCACCCAACACGGCAAGAACGCGCGGCAGGAGCTCGCCGCCCTGCTGCTCGACAGGAGTGGGGAATGAGCACCCGGTCCACCGATCCAACCGAGCTCGCCCGGCGCCACGGCACCCCTCTGTACGTGTACGACCTGGATCGGGTCCGTGCCGCCCGGCGAGACCTGTTCGGCTGGCTGCCGGAGGGGTTCGAGGTCTTCTACGCCTTCAAGGCGAACCCCCACGTCGATCTGGTCCGCGCGCTGCGCGACGGCGACGGCCCGGCCTGCAAGGCCGAGATCAGCTCGACGGGCGAGCTCGCGGCGGCGCTCGAGGCCGGATACGCCGGTCACGACATCCTGTACACCGGACCCGGCAAGACCCCGGAAGAGCTGCACGAGGCGATCGCGAGCGGGGTGCGCACCTTTTCCGCCGAGTCGCTCACCGACCTGCAGCACATCGGCGAGGCGGCGGTCGGGCACGGAGTCGTCGCGGACTGCCTGCTGCGCATCAACAGCGCGAAGGCGGGTGCCACCACCAGTATCCGGATGACCGGGGCCCCCACCCAGTTCGGCATCGACAGCGAGACGATCCCCGCGCTCGCCCGGCAGCTGCGCGAGGTGCCCGGCACCTCCGTGGCCGGACTCCACCTGTTCTCCCAGAGCAACGCCCCCGACGAGGCCGCTCTGATCGGCGAGCTCACGCACACCATCGAGGTGGCCGCCGCCGTCCAGGACGAACTGGGGGTGCCGCTGCGGCTGCTCGACATCGGCGGCGGCTTCTCCGTGCCGTACGCGCAGGCCGGCGAGCGGGCCCGTTACCCCAAGCTCAGGACCGAGCTGGAGGCCTCGCTCGACGTGCACTTCCCGCACTGGCGCGAGGGGTTCCCACGGCTCGCGGTGGAGTCCGGCCGCTATCTGTCCGGCGACAGCGGAACCCTGGTGGCCCGCGTGAGCAACGTGAAGGTCAGCAGGGGCAGGAAGTTCGTCATCCTCGACGCCGGCATCAACACCTTCGGCGGCATGTCGGGCCTGGGCAGGCTGCTGCCGGTGGCGGTGCACGTCGACGCGGAGGGCGAGCGCGAGCAGGCGAGCCTCGTCGGACCGCTGTGCACGCCGGGGGACGTGCTGGGCCGGCAGATCGAGGTGCCGCCGCTGTCCCCCGGAGACCTCGTACGGATCCCCAACACCGGTGCGTACGGACCCACGTCGAGCCTGCTCATGTTCCTGGGCCGCCCGGCCCCCACCGAGGTGGCGGTCGAGGGCGGCCGGGTCGTCTCCGTCTCGCGCATCGAGCACCGGCGCACCTACCGCGGCCCGGAGAGCGACGATGAGTGAGCGGACCTCCGTGGAGGCGGTGGCGGACGCGCGGCCGGTGCCTTCGAAGGGAACCGTCGTCGTCAGCTCGCTGGCCTCCGACTCGCACACCTGGAATCTGGTCTTCCTGCAGCTGCTCATCGAGGAGTGCGGTTACGAGGTGGTCAATCTCGGGCCCTGCGTGCCCGACGACGTGCTGGTCGCCGAGTGCAGCAGGCACCGACCGGAGATGGTCGTCATCAGCAGCGTCAACGGCCATGGGTACCAGGACGGGCTACGGGCCATCGAGCGGCTCCGCCACTGCGACCCGCTGGCGGCGACGCCGATCGTGATCGGTGGGAAGCTCGGCACGGACGGCGGCGAGGACCGGGACCGGGCGGGCGAGCTGGTCGCCGCCGGATTCGACGCCGTCTTCGAGGACGGCAAGGACCCCATCGCGGCCTTCCAGTCCTTCCTGACGGCCCTGCCTCGGCCCGAGCTCCGGCAGCTCCCGGATCCTGCCCGGATATCGGCGTGACCGAAAGCCGTCCCGTCCGCGACCTGCGGCCCCTCACCCACGCCTCCGCCCCTGTGGACTTCGGGGAGCTCGTCCGCCGCGAGGGAGGCGACGGACGTCTCGTGGTGCAGCCCCGCATGGGCTTCGGCGACCCGGTGAGGATGCGGGCGGGTCTGCTGGCCACGAAGGAGGCGCGGGCCACCACGGTGGGCACGCTCACCCTGGACAGCTACACCCGCGTCGGTGACCTCGATGCCGTCGAGAGCGCCCTGCGCCAGGGCATCCGGCTCAACGGGTACCCCATCGTGAGCCATCCGGCCTCCACCACCGAGGCGGTGCTGGAGGGCCTGCGCGACCACACCTTCCCGGTGCAGGTCAGGCATGGATCGGCCACACCGGCCGGCATCTTCCGGGCGATGATGCGACTGCGGCTCAACGCCACCGAGGGCGGGCCGGTCTCGTACTGCCTGCCCTACGGGCGGACGCCGCTCGCCGAGGCCGTCCAGAACTGGGCGGACTGCTGCCGACTGTACAGCCGGCTGCGCGAGCTCGGGATCGAACCGCACCTGGAGACCTTCGGCGGCTGCATGATGGGCCAGCTGTGCCCGCCCAGCCAGCTGGTCGCCATCAGCTTCCTGGAAGCGATGTTCTTCGCCCAGCACGGCATCCGGTCGCTGTCTCTCAGCTACGCGCAGCAGACCCACATGGGCCAGGACCAGGAGGCGGTGGCCGCGCTGCGCCGGCTGTGCGCCGACCTGCTGCCCACCCGCAACTGGCACATCGTCGTCTACACGTACATGGGGGTGTACCCCGAGACGTCGCGGGGCGCCTACCGGCTGCTGGGCCGTGCGGCCGAACTGGCCGTCACCACCGGTGCGGAGCGACTGATCGTCAAGACCGCAGCGGAGGCACGTCGCATCCCCACGGTCCACGAGAACGTGCTGGCCCTGGAGTTCGCCGGCCGGGCGGCCGAGCTGACGGCCCGCCGCCACCCCCAGGTCCCGTACGGCACGGACGGGCCGGCCGACTCCCAGACGTACCGGGAGGCCCGCGCGCTGGTCGAGGCCGTCCTGGGGCTCGACCCGGACATCGGCCGCGCCCTGCTGACCGCGTTCCGCCGGGGATACCTCGACGTCCCCTACTGCGTGCACCCCGACAACGCCGGCCTCACACGCAGCCGGATCGACACGGACGGCAGGCTCCGCTGGGTGGACATCGGGAACCTCCCGCTCAGCGGAATCGCGGAACTCGGCGGATCGAGAAGGATCAGCTCCGCAGACCTGATGAACGACCTCCATCACATTCGCCGACGATTCGATGAACCACCCCGGGATTCGGGTGAATCGTTCGACGCAGAACTGGTGTGGGGTGAGTGGATCGATAGGGGCCCATAGGGGTGTGGGGGCATTGTGCCCGCGTCCTAGAGTTTCGGCTCCGAGTGTTTCTCGGGCATATCGACATTTCCTTGTGCGGCAGTGGAATTTTAGGTGTGGAGTGTGCAGATGAGCGGGTCCGGAAGCTTCGTTTCTGACACCCGGCACGAGCCGGACGACGCGTCGGGCACGCGTACCGCGCTCGTGGCCCGGCTGCAGCCGCTGCCGGACGCCGAGCAGGTGCGCGTCCTGCTCGACCTGGTACGCGCCGAAGCACTCGAGGTCCTGCGCGCCATCCAGCCCGAGCCTCCGGCCGCGGTCCAGCCTGACGCACCGTTCAGGGAGCAGGCCCTGGACTCCCTGGGTCTGGTCGCCCTGCACGCCCGGGTGAACGCGGCCACCGGACTCACGCTGCCGCCCACCGTCGGGTTCGACCACCCCACCCCGGCCGCGCTCGCCGCGTTCCTGCGCGGCGAACTCCTCGGCTCCTCCCCGGAGATCGACACGCTCGCACCGGTGCCCCGCAGCGCCGTCGACGACGACGACCCCATCGTGGTCGTCGGCATCGGCTGCCGGTTCCCCGGCGGCATCGAAAGCGCCGACGACCTGTGGGACCTGGTCGACGAGGGCCGCGACGTGCTCTCCGACTTCCCGGCCGACCGCGACTGGGACTTGGACGGGCTGTTCGATCCGGATCCGGCGACGCCCCGCAAGAGCTACGTGACCAAGGGCGGTTTCCTGGACACCGCCACGCAGTTCGACGCGGACTTCTTCGGCATCAGTCCGCGCGAGGCCCTCGCCATGGATCCGCAACACCGGCTCGCCCTGGAGACGGCCTGGGAGGCGCTGGAACACGCGGGCATCGCGCCGGACTCGCTGCGCGGCAGCCGTACCGGCGTCTTCCTCGGGGCGGAGGTCCACGACTACGGCGTCAAGGCGACCGAGGCCCCGGAGGGTCTCGACGGCTATCTGATGATCGGCACCGCCCCGAGCGTCGCCTCGGGCCGCATCTCGTACACGCTGGGCCTGGAGGGCCCGGCGATGACGCTGGACACGGCCTGCTCCGGCGCCGTCGTCTCCCTGCACCTGGCCGCGCAGGCGCTGCGCCGCGGTGAGTGCTCGCTGGCGCTCGTCGGCGGTGTGACCGTGATGGGCAGCCCCAGCATCTTCACCTCGTTCAGCCGCCAGCAGGGTCTGGCCGCCGACGGCCGCGTCAAAGCGTTCGCGGCGGCCGCCGACGGCACCGGGTTCTCCGAGGGCGTCGGCCTGCTGGTGGTCGAGCGCCTCTCCGACGCCCGGCGGCTCGGGCACTCCGTGCACGCGGTCGTGCGCGGCACCTCCGTCAACCAGGACGGCGCCAGCAACGGTCTGACCGCGCCCAGCGGTATCGCGCAGCAGCGCCTGATCCGCCAGGCCCTCGCCGATGCCGGGCTGGCGTCGGCCGACGTGGACGCCGTCGACGCGCACGGCACCGGCACGCGGCTGGGCGACCCGATCGAGGCCCAGGCCATCCTCGCCACGTACGGCCAGAACCGCCCCGAGGACGAGCCGCTGTGGCTCGGTTCGGTGAAGACCAACCTGGGCCACACCCAGGCGGCGGGCGGTGCGGCCAGCATGATCAAGATGATCATGGCGATGCGGCACGGCAAGCTGCCCCGGACGCTGAACGTGGACGAGCCGTCCCCGAACATCCGCTGGGAGAGCGGCAACGTACGGCTGCTGACCCAGGCACGCTCCTGGGAGCGGGGCGACCGGCCGCGCCGGGCGGGTGTCTCGGCGTTCGGCATCAGCGGCACCAACGCCCACGTCATCCTGGAGGAACCGCCGGCCCTCGACGAATCGGGCGACGCCGCACAAGGCGGCGCGGAGGGCGACGGGCGGATCCTGCCGCTGGTCGTCTCGGCCCGTACCGCTCCGGCACTGCGGGCACAGGCCGAGCGCCTGCTGACGTTCATGGCCGACCGGCCGGAGGCGTCCCTCGCCGACATCGGCCACTCGCTGGCCACCACACGCGCCACGCTCCCGCATCGCGCGGTGGTCCTCGCCGAGGACCGAGGCGCGTTCGAGAGTGCGCTGCGGGCCGTCGTCGACGAGCACTCGGCGCCGGGCCTCTTCCTCAACCCGTCGGCCCAGGGCGCGGACACCGCCCACCGGCTGGCGTTCCTCTTCACCGGGCAGGGCAGCCAGCGACTCGCCATGGGCCGCGAGCTGTGCCACACGTACCCGGTCTTCGCCAGGGCGCTCGAGGCCGCCATCGGCCATCTCGACCTCCAGCTCGACGTCTCCCTGTGGGACGTGCTCTTCGCCGAGGAGGGGGCCCCGGAGGCAGAGCTGCTCGACCAGACGCGTTACGCGCAGTGCGCGCTGTTCGCCGTCGAGGTGGCGCTGTTCCGGCTCGTCGAGTCCTGGGGCGTGCGCCCCGACTATCTGACCGGGCACTCCGTGGGCGAGCTGGCCGCGGCGCACGTGGCCGGAGTGCTGAACCTGGAGGACGCCGCGACGCTGGTCGCCGCGCGCGGCCGGCTGATGCAGCAGCTGCCGGCGGGCGGTGCGATGGTGGCCGTCCAGGCCACCGAGGACGAGGTGCGTCCGCTGCTCACCGAACGGGTCGGGATCGCCGCGGTCAACGGCCCCTCCTCCGTCGTCGTGTCCGGCGCCGAGGACGCCGTCCTCGGCGTGCAGGCGCATTTCGAGGAGCTGGGCCGCAAGACCAAGCGGCTGCGGGTGAGCCATGCCTTCCACTCGCCGCTGATGGAGCCGATGCTGGACGAGTTCCGCCGCGTCGCCCGGATCATGACCTACTCCGCCCCGCGGATCCCGGTCGTCTCCAACGTCACCGGGCAGCTTGCCACGGCGGAGCAGCTGTGCTCGCCCGACTACTGGGTGGAGCACGTCCGCGAGGCGGTCCGCTTCGCCGACGGCGTCCGCTTCCTGGAGGCAGCCGGCGTCACCGGATACCTGGAGCTCGGCCCGGACGCCGTACTGTCGGCGATGGGGCAGGAGTGTGTCACCGCCCCCGGCGTCACGTTCGTCCCCGCACTGCGCCGGGGCCGTGACGAGCGGCGGGAGCTGCTGTCCGCGCTGGCCCTGCTGCACACCTGCGGCACGAACGTCGACTGGGACGCCTGTTACGAGGGCCTGGGTGCCCGGCGCATCCCGCTCCCCTCCTACGCCTTCCAGCGACGGCGGTACTGGCTGAGCGCCCCTGCGCCGAGCGGCGATCCGGCGAGCCTGGGACAGATCGCGGCGGGGCACCCGCTGCTCGGCTCGGTCGTCCGCCTGGCCGCGGCCGACGGAAGCGCCGGTGGCGCGGTGCTGACCGGGCGGACGTCGCTGCGCACCCACCCGTGGCTGGCCGACCACGTCATCGCCGGTGTCCCGTTGCTGCCGGGCACCGCCTTCGTGGAGCTCGCGGTGCGCGCGGGAGACGAGGTGGGGTGCGCCACGGTCGAGGAGCTCACCCTGCAGGCCCCCCTGGCCCTGCCGGCCACGGGCGGTGTCGCCCTGCAGATCGTCGTGGGCGCCGAGGAGGCGGACGGCCGGCGCACGGTCGACTTCTTCTCCCGTGCCGAGGATGCCGCGGACGACGAGCCGTGGACCCGGCACGCCACCGGCGTGCTCGCCCCGGCCGCCCCGCAGCAGGACACCGCGCTCCCCGCCACGGCCCAGTGGCCGCCGGCAGGCGCCGAGGCGGTCGACATCAGCACCCTGTACCCGGACATGGCCGCGAACGGCTACGGCTACGGCCCCGTCTTCCACGGCCTGAAGGCGGTGTGGCGGCAGGGCGGCGAGGTGTACGCCGACGTGGCCCTGGACGGTGCCACCGCGGCACAGGCCGGCGCCTTCGGCCTGCATCCGGCGCTCTTGGACGCCGCCTTGCACGCCACGGACTTCGCCGCGCACGAGCCCGTCCCGGAAGGCACCCGGCTGCCGTTCGCGTGGACCGGTGTGTCGCTCTACGCCTCCGGTGCCTCCGCGATCCGTGTGCGGATCACCGCCACGGGCCCGGACTCCGTGGCCCTGTCGATCGCCGACGCGTCCGGCGCGCCGGTGGCGCGGATCGACTCGCTCGCCCTGCGCCCCGTGGACGGCGCCCAGCTGCGTTCCGCACACGGTGGTGCGGCGCCGCTGCGCGTGGAGTGGTCCTCGGTCACCGCGCCGGCCTCCGCGGGCCTCGACGGCTGGACCGTGCTGCCCGTGGACGCCGCCGACGGCGAGGTCCCGGACGCGGTGCGGGGGACCTCGTACGGGGTCCTCGCCAGGCTGCAGGAGTGGCTGGCCGACGAGTCCGCCGCCGATGACCGGCTCGCTCTCGTGACACGGGGCGCGGTCGCCGCGAGCGCGGACGACACCGTCGACCTCGCGCTGGCCCCGGTGTGGGGTCTGGTGCGCGCGGCGCAGGCGGAGCACCCCGGCCGGATCGTCCTGGTGGATGCCGACGCCGACACGGACGAGGTGCTGCTGGCCTCGGCCCTGGCCACGGGCGAGCCCGAAATCGCCGTCCGCAGGAGGGAGATACGCGTACCGCGCCTGGTGCGGACCGCCCCCGCCTCCGCCGAGGACGCACCGGCGCCCTGGGGTCCGGAGGGCACCGTTCTGATCACCGGCGGCACCGGTGGCCTCGGCGCACTCGTCGCCCGGCACCTGGTCACCGAACACGGCGTACGCCACCTCCTCCTCACCAGCCGCCGCGGCCCCGACGCCCCCGGTGCCACCCAACTCCACGACGAACTCACCGCCGCCGGCGCCACCGTCACCCTCGCCGCCTGCGACGTCGCAGACCGACAGGCCCTCACCACCCTCCTCGACACCATCCCCACAACCCACCCCCTCACCGGCATCGTCCACGCCGCCGGCGTCCTCGACGACGGCCTCCTCACCTCCCTCACCCCCGAACGGCTGGACACCGTCCTGGCCCCCAAGGCCGACGCCGCCTGGCACCTCCACGAGTACACCGCCGAACGCGGCATCGACCTCACCGCCTTCGTCCTGTTCTCCTCCACCGCCGCATTCCTCGACAACGCCGGACAGGCCAACTACGCCGCCGCCAACACCTTCCTCGACGCCCTCGCCCACCACCGCCACACCACAGGACTGCCCGCGACGGCACTCGCGTGGGGCCTGTGGACGGGTGATGTCGGCATGGGCGCGGGACTGGACGTGGCCGCGCTCCAGCGCATCGCGAAGCTCGGTCTGGAGCCGCTGTCCGCGGACGAGAACCTGGCCCTGCTGGACGCGGCCCTGCGCCTCACGTCCCCTGCGCTGGTCCCGGTCCGGATCGACGGCACCGCGCTGCGGGACCGCGCCGACGGCGTTCCCGCCGTTCTGAGCGCCCTGGTGCCGGCCCGGGTGCCGCGGCGGACGGCGGCCGCGGCGCCTGCGGCGGGCGGCGCCGTGTCGGTCGCCGACTCGCTCGCCGACAGCCTCTCCCGACTGTCCGACGCGGACCGTGCCGAGGCCCTGATCGACCTGGTCCGCACCCATGTCGCGGCGGTGCTCGGGCACGACGGCCCGGACGCGGTCGACGTGGGCCGGGCCTTCAGCGAGAGCGGCTTCGACTCGCTCGCCGCGGTCGAGCTGCGCAACGCGCTCAACGCGGCCACCGGTCTGCGCCTGACCGCCACCCTGGTCTTCGACTATCCGACCCCGCGCGCTCTGGCCGAGCACATCGCGAGCAAGCTGAGCACGGGCCGGAAGCAGGCCTCCGTCCGCCCCTCCGGATCCGCCGCCGTCGTCACCGACGACGACCCGATCGTCATCGTGGGCATGAGCTGCCGCTACCCGGGCGGGGTGGCTTCGCCCGAGGATCTGTGGGAACTGGTGGCCGAGGGCCGCGACGCGGTCTCCCCCTTCCCCGAGGACCGGGGCTGGGACGTGGACGCCCTGTACGACCCGGAGGCGGGAGTCTCCGGAAAGTCCTCCACCCGCGAGGGCGGGTTCCTCTACGACGCGGCCGAGTTCGACCCGGAGTTCTTCGGCATCAGCCCCCGCGAGGCCCAGGCCATGGACCCGCAGCAGCGGCTGCTGCTGGAGGTGTCCTGGGAGGCGTTCGAGCGAGCGGGCGTCGACCCGCTGTCCGTGCGCGGGACCAGCACCGGTGTCTTCGCCGGCGTGATGTACCACGACTGGGCCACCCGGCTCGGCGGCCGGGTGTCCGAGGAGTACGCGGGCTACCTGGGCAACGGCAGCCTCGCCAGTGTCGTGTCGGGCCGGGTCGCCTACGCGCTCGGTCTGGAGGGCCCGGCGGTCACCGTGGACACCGCCTGCTCCTCCTCCCTGGTCGCCCTGCACTGGGCGGTCCAGGCCCTGCGCGCCGGCGAGTGCTCCCTGGCGCTCGCGGGCGGCGTGACGGTGATGTCGACACCGGACACCTTCATCGACATGAACCGGCAGCGTGGTCTGTCCTCCGACGGCCGCTGCAAGTCCTTCGCCGCGTCCGCCGACGGCACCGGCTGGGGCGAGGGCGTCGGTGTGCTCGTCCTGGAGCGGCTGTCCGACGCCCGCGCCCACGGCCACCGCGTCCTCGCGGTGGTCAAGGGCTCGGCGATCAACCAGGACGGTGCGAGCAACGGCCTCACCGCCCCCAACGGCCCCTCCCAGCAGCGCGTCATCGAGCAGGCGCTGGCCACGGCGGGACTGGCGCCCACGGACGTGGACGCCGTCGAGGCGCACGGTACGGGTACGACGCTGGGTGACCCGATCGAGGCGCAGGCGCTCCTGGCCGCCTACGGTCAGGGCCGTCCCGCCGACCGGCCCCTGTGGCTGGGATCGATCAAGTCGAACATGGGGCACACCCAGGCCGCCGCCGGCGTTGCCGGGATCATCAAGACCGTCATGGCGATGCGGCACGGGGTGCTGCCCCGGACCCTGCACGTGGACGAACCCTCGCCCCAGGTGGACTGGGAAGCCGGAGCGGTGGAGCTGCTCACCGAGCCCAGGCCGTGGCCGGAGAGCGACCACCCGCGCCGCGCCGGCGTGTCCTCCTTCGGCATCAGCGGCACGAACGCCCACGTGATCATCGAGCAGGCTCCGGAGGACGTGCCGTCCGAGACGGTCTCCGCCGAGCGTCCGGTCCTCGCCTGGCCGGTCTCCGGCAAGACCCCGGCGGCCGTCCGCGCCCAGGCCGCACGGCTGCGGACCTTCCTCGACACGGTGACCGACGACGATCTTGCCGCGGCAGGCCGGGCACTGCACACCTCACGAGCGACGCTGGAGCACCGGGCGGTCGCGCTCGGCAACGACCGCGCCGACCTGGAGCGTGCCCTGGACGCCATCGCCGGCGGCGCCGGCGTCAGTGAGGCCATGGGCGGAAAGCTCGCGTTCTTGTTCGGTGGGCAGGGTGCGCAGCGGCTGGGAATGGGCCGGGGGCTGTACGAGGCGTTCCCGGTGTTCGCGGAGGCCTTCGACGCGGTTGTGGCCGAGGTTGGTCTGCCGCTGAAGAACGTGATGTGGGGCCAGGACGCGGAGCGTCTGGACCGCACCGAATTCGCTCAGCCTGCGCTGTTCGCGATCGAGGTGGCGCTGTTCCGGCTGCTGGAGTCGTGGGGTGTGCGTCCCGACTACCTGGCGGGGCACTCGATCGGTGAATTCGCGGCCGCTCATGTGGCCGGGGTGCTGTCGCTGGCGGACGCGGCACGGCTGGTGACCGCGCGGGGCCGGCTGATGCAGGCGCTGCCGCAGGGCGGGGCGATGGTGGCCGTGCAGGCGGCTGAGGACGAGGTCCGCCCGCTGCTGTCCGACACGGTCGGTATCGCCGCGGTCAACGGCCCGCAGGCCGTCGTCGTCTCCGGCATGCAGGCCGAGGTTTTGGCCATCAAGGAGCGTTTCGAGGCGGAGGGTCGTAAGGCGACGCGGCTGCGGGTCTCGCACGCGTTCCACTCCCCGTTGATGGAACCGATGCTGGAGGAGTTCCGCACCGTCGCACAGTCGGTGACCTACAGCGAGCCGTCGATCCCGATCGTGTCCACCCTCACCGGGGACACCACTGGTGATCTGACCGACCCGGAGTACTGGGTACGGCACGTCCGCGAGGCCGTCCGCTTCGCCGACGCGGTCCGTGCCCTGGACGCGGCAGGCGTGACCACGTACGTGGAGCTCGGTCCGGACGCGGTGCTGACCGCCATGGCCCAGCAGACCACCGACACCGCCACCTTCGTACCCACCCTGCGCCGGGACCGGGACGAGACCACCGAGACCGTCACCGCCCTCGCCCGTCTCCACACCACCGGCACCCCCGTCGACTGGACGGCGTACTACGGCGACCACCCGAGCGTGCATCTCGATCTGCCCACCTACGCCTTCCAGCACGAGTCCTACTGGCTGCACCCGACCGGTACGTCCGGCGACGTCGGCTCCGCCGGCCTCACGCCGGTCGACCACCCGGTGCTGAGTGCCGTCGTGGCCTCTCCGGAGTCGGACGCGATCGTTCTGACGGGGCGGTTGTCGTTGGCGACCCATCCCTGGATCGCCGACCACACCGTCCTCGGCACCACCCTCCTGCCCGGCACCGGACTCGTCG
>NZ_JBEZAQ010000031.1:0-43607 GCF_040646655.1 Streptomyces sp. NPDC045431 | reverse complement strand
CGAGGAGTTCTTGAACGCCGCGCTCGAAGAGGGCGGTTTCTGGGACAACGGCAAGATCATCACTCCCTCGATCGCCAAGCAGTTCGCGGAGCTCGCCTCCGCCGCCTGCAACCCGATCGACGACGTACGAGGCACGGCCAAGTACCGCCGTCACGCCGTCGGGATCATGGCCCGCCGCACGCTCGGCTGGACCTGGGAGCAGTACCGCGGCACCGGCCGCACCCTTGAAGGAGCTGCATAACCATGCGCGTCAATTTCACGGTCAACGGACGTCCCCAGGAAGCCGACGACGTCTGGGAGGGCGAGTCCCTCCTGTACGTCCTGCGTGAGCGCCTGGGCCTGCCCGGCTCCAAGAACGCCTGCGAGCAGGGCGAGTGCGGCTCCTGCACGGTCCGCCTGGACGGCGTCCCGGTGTGTTCGTGCCTGGTCGCCGCCGGCCAGGTCGAGGGCCGCGAGGTCGTCACGGTCGAGGGCCTCGCCGACTACGCCAAGCAGCGTGCCGAGCACAGCGGCGCGTGCGGCACCGGCGCGTGCGGCTCCGCCTCCGCCGACGGCAAGGAGGGCACCCCCCTCCAGGCCGCCCAGCAGTGGTCCGCCAAGGGCACCGACTCCCAGACCGGCGAGGGCGGCGAGCTCTCCCCGATCCAGCAGGCCTTCATCGACGCGGGCGCCGTCCAGTGCGGCTTCTGCACCCCGGGCCTGCTGGTCGCGGCCGACGAGATGCTGGAGCGCAACCCGTCGCCGTCCGACGAGGACATCCGCGAGGCGCTCTCCGGCAACCTCTGCCGCTGCACCGGTTACGAGAAGATCCTCGACGCGGTCCGCCTGGCGGCCGCTCGTCAGGGAGAGGCAGTCTGATGGCTCAGAACACCCGAGTCGCGTCCGCCCCGGCGGGCACTCCCACCAAGGTCACCCAGGGCGCCCAGACCAAGGGCGGTATCGGCGAGTCGACGCTCCGCCCCGACGGCACCCTCAAGGTCACCGGCGAGTTCGCCTACTCCTCGGACATGTGGCACGAGGACATGCTCTGGGGCCAGATCCTCCGTTCGCCCGTGGCGCACGCCGAGATCGTCTCCATCGACACCTCCGAGGCCCTCGCGCAGGCCGGCGTCTACGCCGTCCTGACCTACGACGACCTGCCCACCGAGGTGAAGAACTACGGCCTGGAGATCGAGGACACCCCCGTCCTCGCCCACGGCCGGGTGCGCCACCACGGTGAGCCGGTGGCCCTCGTGGCCGCCGACCACCCGGAGACCGCCCGCCGCGCCGCCGCGAAGATCAAGGTCGAGTACAAGGAGCTGCCCGTCGTCACCGACGAGGCCTCCGCGCTCGCGCCGGACGCCCCGCTGCTGCACCCGGGCCGGGACGACCACCACGCCGGCCACGTACCGCACCCGAACATCGTGCACCGCCAGCCGATCATCCGCGGCAACGTGGAGGAGGCGCGCAAGCGCGCCGACGTGATCGTCGAGGGCGAGTACACCTTCGGCATGCAGGACCAGGCCTTCCTCGGCCCCGAGTCCGGCCTCGCCGTGCCGTCCGAGGACGGCGGTGTCGACCTCTACGTCGCCACCCAGTGGCTGCACTCCGACCTCCGCCAGATCGCCCCGGTCCTCGGCCTGCCCGAGGAGAAGGTCCGCATGACGCTCTCCGGCGTCGGCGGTGCCTTCGGCGGCCGCGAGGACCTGTCGATGCAGATCCACGCCTGCCTGCTGGCGCTCCGCACCGGCAAGCCGGTGAAGATCGTCTACAACCGGTTCGAGTCGTTCTTCGGCCACGTCCACCGGCACCCGGCGAAGCTCTACTACGAGCACGGCGCCACCAAGGACGGCAAGCTCACGCACATGAAGTGCAAGATCGTCCTGGACGGCGGCGCCTACGCCTCCGCCTCCCCGGCCGTGGTGGGCAACGCCTCCTCGCTCTCCGTCGGCCCGTACGTCATCGACGACGTCGACATCGAGGCCATCGCGCTCTACACGAACAACCCGCCGTGCGGTGCCATGCGCGGCTTCGGTGCGGTCCAGGCGTGCTTCGCGTACGAGGCCCAGATGGACAAGCTCGCGGCGAAGCTGGGCATGGACCCGGTCGAGTTCCGCCAGCTCAACGCCATGGAGCAGGGCACGCTCATGCCGACCGGCCAGCCGGTCGACTCCCCGGCCCCGGTCGCCGAACTGCTGCGGCGCATCAAGGCCCGTCCGCTGCCGCCGGAGCGCCAGTGGGAGACCACCGAGGGCGCCGACGTCCGCGCGCTGCCCGGCGGCCTGTCGAACACCACGCACGGCGAAGGCGTCGTCCGCGGCGTCGGCTACGCGGTCGGCATCAAGAACGTCGGCTTCTCCGAGGGCTTCGACGACTACTCCACCGCCAAGGTGCGCATGGAGGTCATCAACGGCGAGGCGGTCGCGACCGTCCACACCGCGATGGCGGAGGTCGGCCAGGGCGGCATCACCGTCCACGCCCAGATCGCCCGCACGGAGCTGGGCGTCACCCAGGTGACGATCAACCCGGCCGACACCCAGGTCGGCTCCGCCGGCTCCACCTCCGCCTCCCGCCAGACGTACATGACCGGCGGCGCGGTGAAGAACTCCTGCGAGCTCGTCCGCGAGAAGGTGCTGGAGATCGGCCGCCGCAAGTTCGGCACCTACCACCCCGCCTGGGCCACGGCTGAGCTGGTGCTCGAAGCCGGCAAGGTCGTCACCGACGGCGGCGAGGTCCTCGCCGACCTGGTGGACGTCCTGGAGGACGAGGTCGTCGAGATCGAGGCCGAGTGGCGTCACCGCCCGACCGAGGCCTTCGACCTGCGCACCGGCCAGGGCAACGGCCACGTCCAGTACTCCTTCGCCGCGCACCGCGCGGTCGTGGAGGTCGACACCGAGCTGGGCCTGGTCAAGGTCATCGAGCTGGCCTGCGCCCAGGACGTCGGCAAGGCCCTCAACCCGCTCTCCGTCGTCGGCCAGATCCAGGGCGGCACCACCCAGGGCCTGGGCGTCGCGGTGATGGAGGAGATCATCGTCGACCCGAAGACCGCGAAGGTGAAGAACCCCTCCTTCACGGACTACCTGATCCCCACCATCCTCGACACCCCGACCATCCCGGTCGACGTGCTCGAACTCGCCGACGACCACGCGCCCTACGGTCTGCGCGGCATCGGCGAGGCCCCGACCCTGTCCTCCACCCCGGCCGTCCTCGCGGCGATCCGGAACGCGACGGGCCTGGAGCTGAACAAGACGCCGGTCCGCCCCGAGCACCTCACCGGCACCCTGTAGAACCCTCGGGGCCGCAAGGCCCCGGGGCCCCGCAAGCCCTCCGGGCGGTGCGTGCCTCCCAGGAACGTCACACTTCCCAGCCCGCACCGCCCGGAGTAGCAACCGCACCGCTCGCGGTTCCCCCCACGCTTCACCCCCCACCCATCCCCCGCCCCCCATCGACGAAGTACCCCCCACGCAGTACCCCGTTCGTCTCGGGCCGTCCCCCGGGTCGTGCAGCCAACGCACCATCCCAAATCCCGCAGCTTTATGCCCCTGTGCATGCGGGTGCCCCTTTGAACCTTGGGAGTAGGCACCATGACCCAGTCGTCAGTGGAGCCGAAGACCGTCGCCGAAGACGCGGGCTCCGGCTCTCGCGTCCCCGCCGGACGGTCTTGGCTCGACCGGTACTTTCACATCACCCACAGAGGATCCACGGTCGCGCGTGAGGTGCGCGGCGGCATCACCACCTTCATGGCGATGGCCTACATCCTCCTGCTCAACCCTCTGCTGCTCGGCGGCGAGGATTCGCTCGGCGACAAGCTGAGCCAGCCCGCGCTGATCACGGCCACCGCCCTCGCAGCAGCGGTCACCACTCTGGCGATGGGTTTCATCGGCAAGGTTCCGCTCGCCCTCGCGGCGGGCCTGAGCGTCGCGGGCGTCATCTCCACCCAGGTCGCCCCCGAAATGACCTGGCCCCAGGCGATGGGCATGTGCGTCGTCTACGGCGCCGTGATCTGTCTGCTGGTGGTCACCGGCGTCCGTGAAGTCATCATGAACGCCATACCGCTGGCGCTGAAGCACGGCATCACGATGGGCATCGGCCTCTTCATCGCGATGATCGGCTTCGTCAACGCCGGCTTCGTCGGCAAGGGCGAGGGCGGCGGTCCCGTCACCCTCGGTGTCGGAGGCTCCCTGACCGGCTGGCCGGTCGCGCTCTTCGCCTTCACGCTCCTGCTGATCTTCGCGCTCCAGGCCCGCAAGATCCCCGGAGCCATCCTGCTCGGCATCGTCGTCGGCACGGTCATCTCCGTCATCGGCACCGCGACCGGCCTCATCGATGAGAAGGCGTGGGGCGGCAAGGCGCCGATCCTGCACGGCAGCCCGGTCTCCATGCCGGACTTCTCGCTCTTCGGCGATGTCAGCTTCGGCGGCTGGGACAAGCTGGGCTACGCGGCCGTCAGCATGATCGTCTTCACCCTGGTGCTGGCCGGCTTCTTCGACGCCATGGCGACCATCATCGCCGTCGGCCAGGAGGCCAAGCTCGCCGACGCCCAGGGCAAGATGCCCGGCCTCAACAAGGCGCTGTTCATCGACGGCGCGGGCGGCATCATCGGCGGTGGCACCGGTGCCTCCGGCCAGACCGTCTTCATCGAGTCCGCCACCGGCGTCGGTGAGGGCGCCCGTACGGGCCTGTCCGCCTCGGTCACCGGTCTCTTCTTCGCCGCGTGCCTGTTCTTCACCCCGCTCACCCAGCTGGTGCCCGGCCAGGTCGCCTCCGCCGCCCTGGTCGTCATCGGCGCGATGATGCTGCAGAACGCCCGGCACGTGGACTGGACCGACTGGTCCGTCGCCGTCCCGGTCTTCCTCACGGTCGTGCTGATGCCCTTCACCTACACCATCACCACGGGTGTCGGCGCCGGCGTCATCGCGTACTGCGTCATCAAGGCCGCTCAGGGCAAGTGGCGCGAGCCGAGCGTCCTGATGTGGGTGCTCTCGGCAGTGTTCATCTTCTACTTCGCCATGGGTACCGGACACTGACAAAAGGCCGGGCCCTCCACACAGAAGCTCTCTCGAAGGAGGCCGACATGCTGGACATCGCCGAGGAACTCACCCGGTGGGTCGAGCAGGGACGCGACTTCGCCGTGGCCACCGTGGTGGCCGTCGGCGGCAGCGCGCCCCGGCAGCCGGGCGCCGCTCTCGCCGTCGACAGCGAGGGCACCGCGATCGGCTCGGTCTCCGGCGGATGTGTGGAGGGCGCGGTCTACGAACTGTGCCGGCAGGCGCTGGCGGACGGCGAGACCGTCCTGGAGCGCTTCGGCTACAGCGACGAGGACGCCTTCGCGGTCGGCCTGACCTGCGGTGGCATCATCGACATCCTCGTCACCCCGGTTCGCGGCGGGGTCTACCCCGCCGCGCTGGCGGCCGCCGCCGGAGGGGAGGCGGCGGCCCTCGCCAGGATCACGGAGGGACCGGCGGAGCTGCTCGGTACGGCTCTGCTGGTCCACCCGGACGGCTCGTACGAGGGCCGCCTCGGCGGCCACCCCGAGCTGGACCGCACAGCCGCGGGCGAGGCCCGCGCCATGCTCGACGCCGGCCGCACCGGCACGCTCGTCATCGGCGAGGACGGCTCCCGCTGCGGGCAGCCGCTCACGCTGCTGGTCGAGTCCAGCGTCCCCGCACCCCGCATGATCGTCTTCGGCGCCATCGACTTCGCGTCGGCGCTGGTACGGGTCGGCAAGTTCCTCGGCTACCACGTCACCGTGTGCGACGCCCGCCCCGTCTTCGCCACCCCCGCCCGCTTCCCGGAGGCGGACGAGGTGGTCGTCGAGTGGCCCCACACGTACCTGGAGTCCACCGAGGTGGACGGCCGCACCGTGCTGTGCGTGCTCACCCACGACGCCAAGTTCGACGTGCCCCTGCTCGAACTGGCCCTGAAGCTTCCCGTCGCGTACGTCGGCGCGATGGGCTCCCGCCGCACCCACGAGGACCGCAACAAGCGGCTGCGCGAGGTCGGCGTCACCGAACTCGAACTCGCCCGCCTGCGCTCCCCGATCGGCCTGGACCTGGGCGCCCGTACGCCCGAGGAGACGGCCCTGTCGATCGGCGCGGAGATCGTCGCCGCCCGGCGCGGCGGCAGCGGCGTCTCCCTCACCGGCGCCCACACCCCCATCCACCACGACGGCCCCGACGCCCCGGCGGGCCGCATCGGCTCCGTCGCCTGAGAGCCCGCCGCCTGAGATCCCGTCGCCTGAGATCCCTCAAGGCCCCCCGGAGGCCCCCGCCCGGCCGACCGCGTCCCGCGGAGGCACGTACGCCAGCTGCACCCGCCGGGACGCGCCGCGCCGGTCCGTCATCGTGCAGCGGCCCGGGCGGTCGCCGGAGAGCGTGATCTCCTGGGCGCCCTGCTCCCGCACGCCCTGCGTGAGCGGCTCGTACATCGCCCGTGAGGCCCGTACCGAACTGCGGCACAGCACCAGACGCAGCCCGAGGTCCCGGCCGAAGGGCAGGAACTCCAGCAGCGGGTGGAGCGGGTTGCCCGAGGCGGTGGCCACCAGCTCGTAGTTGTCCACCAGGACGAACAGGTCGGGGCCCGTGTACCAGCTGCGGTTGCGCAGCTGCTCCGCCGTGACGTCCACGCCCGGCATCCGCTCCCGGAGGACCGCCGCCAGCTCGGCCACCGCCTCCTTGAGCTGGGCGCCGCTCGCGCAGTAGTGCGTGCGGTCGGCGGGCAGGTCGTGCAGCAGCGAACGCCGGTAGTCCGCGACGACCAGGCCCGCCTGCCGCTCCGCGTACCGCGAGGTGATCTGCTGGGCGATCAGCCGCAGCAGGGAGGACTTGCCGAACTCGCTGTCCCCGACGACGAGGAGGTACGGGTCCGACTCGAAGTCGATGGTCACCGTCGACAGGCTCGCCTCGTCTATGCCGATGGTGATCTCCCGACCGGGGTCGTCCTCCCGCTCCCGCCCCAGCTCCTCCAGCGGCAGCAACGCCGGCAGCATCCGCACCGGCGGCGCCGGCGGACCCGCCCAGGCCTCCCCGATCGCGGTGACCAGGTACGTGGTGGCCGCCTCCGCCGACGCGTCCGGGCCGTCCGGGCCTCCGCTCAGGCGCGGTACGGCGGCGAGGAAGTGGTACCCGCCGGGACTCAGGCCGCGGCCGGGGACGCCGACCGGGACGGTCTCCGCCTTGCCCCGGTCGATCTCCGACTCCTTGGGTTCGGCGAGCCGCAGCTCGACCGCGGGGCCGAGCCGGTCGCGCAGGGCGGGCCGTACGTCGGCGTAGCGCGGTGTCGCGAGCAGCAGGTGGACGCCGTGGGCGGGGCCGCGCGCCGCCAGGTCCACGATGGTGTCCTCCAGCTGCTCGTAGTCGCTCCTGAAGGCCGACCAGCCGTCGATGACCAGGAAGACGTCGCCCCACTTGTCCTCGGCCCACTCGCCGGTGCCACGGGCCCCGCGGTACTCCTCCATGGAGCCGATCCCGTGGGCGCGGAAGAACTCCTCGCGCTCGGCGAGGACGCCGGCGACCTCGGCGACCGTACGGCGCACCTGCTCCCCGTCGAGCCGGGACGCCCGCCCGCCCAGGTGGGGCAGGCCGTCCAGCAGGCGCAGGGAGCCGCCGCCGAAGTCGAGGACGTAGAACTGCACCTCGCGCGGCGTGTGGACGAGGGCGAGCCCGCAGACCAGCGTGCGCAGCAGCGTCGACTTCCCGGACTGCGGCCCGCCGACCACGAGCGCGTGACCCGTCCCGCTCGCGAAGTCCGCGTACCGCACCTCGCGGCGCTGCTCCTCCGGCTTGTCGAGCAGCGCCATGGGGACGGAGAGCGCCGGCCCCTGGCGGCCGTCGGCGGTGCGCTGCGGGTGAAGTCCGCGCTCCGCGTCGGTGACCAGGGGCGGCAGCAGGTCGGCGAGCGCCGGGGGCGTGTCCAGCGGCGGCAGCCACACCTGGTGCGCGGGCGGTTCCTGGCCGCGCAGCCGCCGTACGGCGACGTCGAGCAGCGAGTCCTCCGACGGGCCGGCCGCGCCGGAGACGTACGCCCCCTTGAAGCGGACGAGTGTGTTCGTGCCGGACCGCAGGTAGCCGAGGCCCGGGTCGCTCGGCAGGTGGTACGCGTCCGCCACGCCGATCGCGGCGCGCGACTCGGCCGCCGAGAAGGCGCGCAGGCCGATGCGGTACGAGATGAAGGGGTCGAGGCCGCGGAGCCTGGCCTCCTCCAGGCGCTGCGAGGCGAGCAGCAGGTGGATGCCGAGCGACCGGCCGAGCCGGCCGATCCGCACCAGCAGGTCCAGGAAGTCGGGTTTCGTGACCAGGTCGCCGAACTCGTCCACCACGAGCACCAGCGACGGCAGCGGGTCGAGGGGGGTGCCGTCGGCGCGCGCCTTCTCGTACGCGGCGAGGTGCGGGAAGTTCCCCGCCTCGCGCAGCACGTCCTGGCGGCGGTGCAGCTCGCCGGTGAGCGCCTCGCGCAGCCGGTCCACCAGGGCGGGGTCGTCCGCCAGGCCGCTGACGACGGCCGAGACGTGCGGCAGATCCGCCAGGCCGGCGAACCCCGCGCCGTCCTTGGCGTCCACGAGGAGGAGGTTGACCGTCTCGGAGGAGTGGGTGACGGCGAGCGCCAGCACCAGGGCCCGCAGCAGCTCCGTCTTGCCGGAGCCGGTCGCCCCGACACACAGGCCGTGCGGGCCCATGCCGCCCTGGGAGGCGTCCTTCAGGTCGAGGTGGACGGGCCCGCCGTTGTCGTCCAGACCGAGCGGCACCCGCAGCCGCTCCTCCGCCCGGCGCCGGGGGCGGGCGCCGCCCTCCAGGCCCAGCAGTGCGGCGTAGGCGGTGACCGGGTCGGGCCGTGTGGTGGGGTCGCCGCCCCCTTGGGCGCCGAGCCACCGCTCGCGCATCCGCAGCGTCGTGTCGGCCAGGGCCCGCCGGGCCTCCGCCGTACTGGACGCCTCCTCCAGCCGGGGCACGGCCACGCGGAAGCGCCGGCGCCGGGCCAGCGCCCAGCCGACGCCGATGCTGGAGGCGAGACCGGCGTCGACGTACGACTCGGAGGGATCCTCCAGGGCGAGCTCGACCCGGGTGCCGAGCAGCCCCAGCAGACCCGAGCCGAAGTCGCTCCACCGGCGGGCGGAGACCAGGAGGTGGACGCCGTAGTTCAGCCCGGTGTTGACCAGGCGGTGGATGGTGGCGGCGAAGGCGGGGTTCTCCCAGTGGAAGTCCAGCCAGCCGTCGATCACCACAAAGATGTCGCTGCCACTGCCGTCCGGCAGCTCACCGGCGGCGCGCAGCTCGCGGAACTCCTCGACGGAGTCGATGCCCCGGTCCCGGAAGAGCGCGCGCCGCGCGGCGACCGCGTCCTGCACGGCCGAGAGGACCTGCTCGACCGCGCTGTGCTCGTGCGGCGCGGCCACCATCCGTACGTGCGGCATGGACCGCAGCACCCCGAGCCGGTTGACGGCCCCCTCCAGGAGGTAGAACTCCACCTCGTGCGGGGTGTGGGTGAGGGCCAGGGACATCGCGATCACGCGCAGCAGGGTCGTCTTGCCGCTGCCCAGCCTGCCGACCACCGCGGCGTTGCCCTCCCGCCCGGCCAGGTCCAGGAACATCGGCTCCCCGCCCGAGGTGGCCTCGGTGCGCCCGATGGGCACCAGCAGCCGGGACGCGCCCTCCCAGGAGTCGCAGATGAACCCCCGGTCCGGGGTGTCCACCGGCGGCGGGAGCAGCGCGCCGAGCAGCAGCTCGTCGACCTTCGCGGTGCGGGCGGCGAAGGGCCCCGCCGCGGCGTCGATGACCGGGGCGTACGCGAGCGGCACATGCCCCTCGTACTGGCCCGACTTGGTGGGCGTCTGCTCCGGGCCCCCCTGGTTGACCACCGCGTCGTGGACGTACGTGTACAGCTCGTCGGGCGTGATCACGCCGTCGCGGTCCAGGTCGGCCAGGCCCGTGCCGAGCCCTTCGTTGACCGCCGCCGTGAACCGGGAGCCCGGGCGGGCGTTGTCGAGGGTGAGCTGGTCGCCCTCGTACGCGTACTCCAGCGCGGTGGAGGCGGTGATCACGAAGGTGCCGCGGCCCGCCAGGGCCGACTCGACGTCGACGGGGGCGGGCGACATGGGGGTGCCGCGGTGGAAGAGGCCGCTGTAGCAGCAGTCCAGCAGCACGATCTTGGCACGGGCCTCGCACTCGTCGAGGAGGTGGTGGACGAGGTCGGCGCGGACGGCGGTGGTGTGCGGGCGGCCGAGGTCGGTGCCGATGGTGGCGAAGAAGAGCCGGCCCGTGTCGTTGCGGACGCCGTGGCAGGAGAGGTAGAGCAGCACCAGGTCGTCCGGGGCGCGGTGGGCGAGCAGCGCCTCCATCTCGCCCTCGATCTCCTCCTTGGGGCGGTTGGAGAGCGTACGGACGAAGTCGAAGCGGCCCACCGCCGGGTCCCTGAGCAGCGCCTCGAGCTCGCCGGCGCCGCGCGCGGGGGAGCGCAGCTGGTTCAGACCCGGGTCGACGTACCCGTCAGTCGCGACCAGCAGCGCGATTCTGCGTCCCGCCATCGCCGTCCCCCGTGCCGTTTCCCGTGCGGTCCGCGCCAGTGCGGTCCGTCCCCGTGTCGGCCGCGCTCGCGGCGGCCGTGCCCGTGCCGTCCGTCCCCGTGCCAGCCGTGCCCGTGCCGTCCGTCCCCGTGCCGTCCGTGCCCGCCGCGATCCGGGCCGCCACCACCTCGACGAGCGCCGCCTGGTCCTTGGCGGACAGCGCCTCGAAGGAGCCCTTGTGGCCGTCGAACTCCCACGCGACGGAGCGCGCCTTGGAGCGCTGGACGTACGCCACCAGCACATTGCTCACCGCCTTCACGGCGGCGGCCGAGAAGGCCCCGCTGATGACCAGGACCCCGAGCTCGTACCCCGCCGAGGCCATGGACCCGCCCGGGGCAGGGGCCGGCTTGCGCCGGACCTGGAAGTGCCCGAGCGCGCGCAAGTCCCGGTGGAGGGAGGTGACCTGTCGGTCGATCTGCTCGGCGGAGGCCGAGGGTCCGGCATCCACCCTCAGTTCCATCTCGTACATTCCGCCTCCCTGGGCCCCGGGGTCACGCCGATCGGAGTCGATCGTATAGCGGGGCGGTGACAGTGCGTCAGTGCTTCGCCACGGATGGGCGTCGACCGGGGCCAGGACCCGGGGCAGGAACCGGGCAGGACCGGGGCGGGCCCCGGGTCCGGGTTCAAGCCGGGTTCGACGGGAACTCGCCAGATCCCGGTGGGGGGCGGTGCGCGGCCTGCCCGGACCCGGGATGATGGGCGTCCCGCGTGGTCCCCGCCGGATGCGATGGAAAGGTGGTTTCCGTTGCGCACTGTCGGAGTGGAAGAGGAACTCCTGCTGGTGGATCCGTACAGCGGCGAGCCACGGGCGCTGTCCATGGCCGTGCTGGCCCTCGCCGCGAAGGAGAGCCGGGAGGGCAGGGAGCAGGCCTTCCAGAAGGAACTGCAGGGCCAGCAATTGGAGTTCGCCACGCACCCGCGCTCCGGCATGCGGGAGCTGCACGCCGAGGTGGAGCGCTGGCGCGCCGAGGCGGCCCGCCACGCGGCCAGGGTGGGTGGCGCCGTCGCGGCCCTGGCGACCTCGCCCCTGCCCGCCGGGCCCGCCTTCACCGAGGGCGACCGCTACCGCTGGATGCAGAAGAACTTCGGCCTCACCGCCCAGGAGCAGCTCACCTGCGGTTGCCACGTCCACGTGTCGGTCGAGTCCGACGAGGAGGGCGTCGCCGTCCTCGACCGCATCAGGCCCTGGCTGCACGTGCTGCTCGCGCTGAGCGCCAACTCGCCCTTCTGGCAGGGCCACGACAGCGGGTACAGCAGCTACCGCAACCGCGTCTGGGGCCGCTGGCCCTCGGCCGGCCCGGTCGAGCTCTTCGGCTCCGCCGACCGCTACCACCAGCAGGTCCGCGACCTCCTCGGCACCGGCGTCCTGCACGACGAAGGCATGATCTACTTCGACGCCCGGCTGTCCCGCGCCTACCCGACCGTCGAGGTCAGGGCCCCGGACGTCTGCCTGGACGCGTCCACCACCGCCCTGATCGCCACCCTCGCCCGCGCTCTGGTCGACACCGCGGCCCACGAGTGGCGCGCGGGCCTGCCCCCGGCCCGCCACACCGTCAGCCTGCTGCGCGCCGCGTCGTGGCGGGCGAGCCGCTCCGGTGTGGACGGCGAGCTGCTCCACCCCGTGACCATGCGGCCCGCACCCGCCGAGCAGGTCGTGCACGCGCTGCTCGCCCACGTCGAGGAGGCGCTGGAGGCCAACGGCGACCTGCCCGACGCCCGCAAGGGCACCGCCGAACTGCTCGCCCACGGCAACGGCGCGCGCGTCCAGCGCGAGCTGCTGCGCCGCACCGGCAGCCTGCGCGACGTCGTCCTCGCGTGCGTACGCCGTACCCAGGAGCACGTGTACTGAGGCCGCGTCCCGCGGAGCGAACGGGGTGGCATGATCCGCGGAACTCCGGGCAGGCGGCGGGAGCCCCGGCCGGGTCACGCCCCGGCCGCCGCACCGCTGCCCTGTCCCCGGTCCCAGGAGAACCGCTCATGAGCACCCATCCCTCCCGCCCCGGCTCGCCGATATACGACCAGCTGGTCGAGGAGCACGGAGACGTGATCAAGGAGGCGAGAAGACTGGCCGAGCTCACCCACCGGCAGGCCGACCGGGTGCTCAGGTGGGACACGCCGTCGCTGGGCTTCGCGGAGTGGGAGGATGCGGAGCGGACCTGATGCGCCGGGTTTGTCCGAGTTTGTGCCGGGGCACAAGTCCTGTCGTCGGGGGGACGGCTCGGTAGTGAGGAGTGCGACCGTGACCAGGAACAAGAAGACGCCCGGCAAGATCGAGCAGGTGAAGGGTGCGGTCAGGGAGACCCTCGGCCGCGCGTCCGGCAACGAGCGGACGACCGCGAAGGGGCGTTCGGAGCGGACCAAGGGCGATCTGCGCCAGATGGGCAAGAAGGCCAAGGACATGTTCAAGCACTGAAGAGGTGGCGAGCGGCAGCCGATGGCGGCGGGCCCGGCGGATCCTCCGCCGCGCCCGCCGCCCTGCCGCGCCCCCCGGCCCCGCCGCCCTGCTGGCGCCTCCCTGGTCCCGCCGCCCTGCCGGGGCCTCCCTGGTCCCGCCACCCCGGCCCCGCGACCGAAACCGCGCTTCGTGCCGTCGCGCCCCGTCGGCCCTCCGCAGCGCCGACGCCGGGGGTTTTGCGTCCCGCGCAGTGCCGCCGCAGGTTCCGTTCGCCGCAGCGGCCCGCCTTCCGTGCCGGCACCGCGGCCCGCCGCCGTGCAGGCCGCCGCGGCGCGGCGGCGCGTCCGCCGGGCCGCCGTCCCTCCCGGTGACCGGGCCCCCGCCGCTTCGTCCGGAATGCCGGGAGGTGTGACCTGTTCCAGTCTGGATACGCGATCAGGCGTAGCGCCTGACTTACGGATCAGGCCGGAGCAGGACAGGGGAGCCACGCCATGGGAACCGAAGAATCGATGGGGGACGAGGTCTACCAGCCCGTCGCCGAGGACCGGGAGGACACGGGCATCCTCGACCCCGAGGACACCCTGTCGGACCGCGAGGCCGACCCGTACGACGAAGGCTGGTCCCCGCCCGAGCGGCCGCTGGCCGTCGACCACACCGGCACCACGGCTCGCGAGCAGCGCGAGCGCGAGAGCCTGGACCAGCGGCTGGCCGAGGAGGTTCCGGATCCGGCGCTGCAGCCGGAGGACCCCGCGACCGCGTCCAACGGGATCGGGGACCTGCCCGGCGGGGACGGCGAGCCCTACGACGATCAGGTGGGGCGCGAGCGCTCCGGCCGGCTCGTCGCGCCGGACGAAGGCGCCCACCCCGACACCGAGAAGGACGTCGTCGCCCGCGACGTCGGCATCGCCGGTGCCGCGGCCTCCGCCGAGGAAGCCGCCATGCACACCGTCCCCGACGAGGGCGACGAGGTCTACTGATGCCGGCCGTGCCGTCCTCGAAAGCCCCCACCCACTCGCGCGTCACCCTCACGGTGAACGGCGCGCCGCACACCCTCGCCGTCGACCACCGCGCGACGCTGCTCGACCTGTTGCGCGAGCGCCTCGGCCTGACCGGCGCGAAGAAGGGCTGCGACCACGGCCAGTGCGGCGCCTGCACCGTGCTCGTCGACGGCCGGCGGGCCAACAGCTGCCTGCTGCTGGCCGTCGCCCAGGACGGCCGCGACATCACCACCGTGGAGGGCCTGGCCGCCGACGGCGACGGCGACGGCGAGCCGCACCCGCTGCAGCGCGCCTTCCTCGACCGGGACGCCTTCCAGTGCGGCTACTGCACCCCCGGCCAGCTCTGCTCGGCGGTCGGCGTCCTCGACGAGGCCGCCGCCGGCCACCCCTCGTACGCGACCGACCCCAGCGCCCCGCCCGCGCAGGGCCCCGTCCGCCTCACGGCCGACGAGATCCGCGAGCGGCTGAGCGGCAACCTCTGCCGCTGCGGCGCGTACCCGAACATCGTCGCCGCCGTCGAGGACGTCAGCAGCAGCACGTGAGGACGTGATCCGCGGATGAAGCCCTACGCGTACGTACGCGCCACCAGCGTCGAGGAAGCGACCGCCGCCCACGCCGGGAACCCCGGCGCCCGCTACCTCGCCGGCGGCACCAACCTCGTCGACCTGATGAAGCACGGCGTCGAGCGCCCCGACACCCTCGTCGACGTCAGCCGGCTCCCGCTGGACACCGTCGAGGAGCTCCCGGACGGCGGGCTGCGCGTCGGCGCGACCGTACGCAACAGCGACCTCGCCGCCCACCCCCTGGTGCGCACCCGCTACCCGGCCCTGTCGCAGGCGCTGCTCGCGGGCGCGTCGGGGCAGCTGCGGAACGTCGCCACCACCGGCGGCAACCTCCTGCAGCGCACCCGGTGCCCGTACTTCCAGGACACCTCCAAGCCCTGCAACAAGCGCGAGCCGGGCGCCGGTTGCGCCGCCCGCGACGGCGTCCACCGCGACCACGCCGTGCTGGGCCACTCGCCGCACTGCATCGCCACACACCCCTCCGACATGGCCGTGGCGCTCGCCGCGCTCGACGCCACCGTCGAGCTGCGCGGCCCCGACGGCGGGCGGACCGTGCCGGCGGCCGAGTTCCACCGCCTGCCCGGCGACCACCCGGAACGGGACACCGTGATCCGCCCGGGCGAGCTGATCACCGCCGTCGCGCTCCCGGCGTCGACGGCCGGACTGCCGTCCGCGTACCACAAGGCCCGCGACCGGGCCTCCTTCGCCTTCGCGCTCGCCTCCGTCGCGGCCGTCCTGGACGTGGACGACAGGGGGCTCGTACGCCATGTGGGGCTCGCCTTCGGCGGCCTCGCGCACCGCCCGTGGCGCGCCCGCCTCGCCGAGGCCGCGCTCCTCGGCCACCCGCCGAACACCGCGAACATCGGCCACGCGGTCAACGCCGAACTGGCCCTCGCCGAGCCGCTCGGCGACAACGCCTTCAAGGTGCCGCTCGCCCGCAACCTCGCCCGCCGCGCCCTGGCGGAGCTCGCCCAGGCCCGGGAGCTCGCCCACCGCTGACCGCTGCCGCAGCCACCGACCGCGACCGCAGCCACCGACCGCCGACACCGACCACCACCACGGACGGACGAACCCGACCCGCCGACCGGATCCGGAGAGCCGCGATGCGCCCCACCCAGACCACCTCCGGCGCCGCCGCCGCATCGACGACCGCCCTCGCGGGCGGAGGACTCGGCGCCCCCGCCGAGCGCCTCGAAGGCCGCGACAAGGTCACCGGCACCGCGCGGTACGCCACCGAGCTCGCGCACACCCCGCCCGACTGCGCGTACGCCTGGCCCGTCCCCGCCACCATCGCCCGCGGCCGCGTCACCGCCGTCGACACCACCGCAGCCCTCGCCACGCCCGGCGCCCTCGCCGTCCTGACGCCGTGGACCGCGCCCCGGGTCGCCGAGCCGGACGACCCGGCCCTCGCCGTGCTGCAGAACGACCGCGTGCCGCACCGCGGCTGGTACGTCGCCCTCGCCGTCGCCGAGTCCCTGGAGGCCGCCCGCGCCACCGCCGAGGCCGTCCGGGTCACGTACGCCGCCGAGCCGCACGACGTCACCCTCCGCCCCGACCACCCGGACGCGTACGAGCCCGACGAGGCCAACGGCGGCAGCGCCGCCCGCCGGGTGCGCGGCGACGCCGAGGGGGCCTGGGCGGCCGCGCCCGTACGCGTCGATGCCACCTACCGGATACCACCGCTGCACAACCACCCCATGGAGCCGCACGCCGCCTACGCCCGCTGGGACGGCGCCGACGGCTCCGGCCACCTGACGGTGTACGACTCCAGTCAGGGCGCGGGGCCGGTGCGCGCCGTCCTGGCAGGGATGTTCGGCATTCCGGAGGAACGGATCACGGTCGGCTCCGAGCACGTCGGCGGCGGCTTCGGCTCCAAGGGCACGCCCCGTCCGCACGTCGTGCTCGCCGTCATGGCCGCCCGGCACACCGGCCGCCCCGTGAAACTGGCGCTGCCCCGCAAGGACCTGCCGACGACCGTCGGGCACCGCGCGCCCACCGTCCAGCGCGTCCGGCTCGCCGCCGACCGCGACGGCACGCTGATCGCCGTGGCCCACGAGGTCACCACGCAGACCTCGCGCGTCAGCGAGTTCGTCGAGCAGGCGGCCGTCCCCGCGCGGGTCATGTACGCCTCGCCGCACAGCCTCACCAGCCACCGGGTCGTGCCCCTCGACGTGCCGTCGCCGTCCTGGATGCGCGCCCCGGGTGAGGCGTCCGGCATGTACGCGCTCGAGTCGGCCATGGACGAGCTGGCCGACGCCCTCGGCCTCGACCCCGTCGAGCTGCGCGTCCGCAACGACCCCGCCACCGAGCCGGACACCGGCCTGCCCTTCTCCAGCCGCAACCTCGTCGCCTGCCTGCGCGAGGGCGCCCGCCGCTTCGGCTGGCACGACCGCGACCCGCGCCCGGCGGCCCGCCGCGGCGGCCCGAAGGGGCGGTGGCTGACCGGCACCGGGGTGGCCGCCGCGACCTACCCCGTGCTGCTCTCGCCGTCCACGGCCACCGCGACCGCCCTGCCGGACGGCACGTACGCGGTCCACGTCAACGCCACCGACATCGGCACCGGCGCCCGGACCGTCCTCGCCCAGATCGCCGCCGACACCCTCTCCACCGACCTCGGCTCCGTCCGCATCGGCATCGGCAGCACCCGCCTCCCGCGCGCCCCCCTCGCCGGAGGCTCGTCCGGCACCGCCTCCTGGGGCTCGGCCGTGCACCAGGCGTGTACGCGGCTCGCCGAGCGGATCGCCCGCCACGAGGGCCCGCTGCCCGCGGGCGGCCTGACCTCCACCGCCGACACCACCGAGGAGGCCGAGCGCACGCCGCCGTTCGCCCGGCACGCCTTCGGCGCCCACTTCGCCGAGGTCGCGGTCGACACCGCCACCGGCGAGGTCCGGGTGCGGCGGCTGCTCGGCGTGTACGCCGCCGGGCGCATCCTCAACCCGCGCACGGCCCGCTCCCAGTTCATCGGCGGCATGGTCATGGGGCTCGGCATGGCGCTGACCGAGCACTCCACCGTGGACCCGGCCTTCGGCGACTTCGCCGAGCGCGACCTGGCCGCGTACCACGTACCGAGCCACGCCGACGTGCCGGACGTCGAGGCGCACTGGGTCGAGGAGGAGGATCCCCACCTCAACCCGATGGGCAGCAAGGGCATCGGCGAGATCGGCATCGTCGGCACCCCCGCCGCCATCGGCAACGCCGTCCACCACGCCACGGGCGTCCGCTTCCGCGAGCTGCCCCTCACCCCGGACCGGGTGCTTCCGCGGCTGGGCTGACCCGTACTGTGTGGGCGTGTCACCGCGCTTCGCCTCCGTCCTCGACCGCATCGCCGCCGAGATCGCCGCCGTCCCCGACCGGGACCGCGGCCGCCCCGCCGACTACATCCCCGCGCTCGCCGAGGCGGACCCGGGCCGCTTCGGGATGGCCGTCGCCGAGCTCGACGGCACGGTGTACGGCGTGGGGGACTGGCGCACGCCCTTCTCGGCGCAGTCCATCACCAAGGTCTTCACCCTCGCCCTGGTGCTGTCGGCGGACGGCGAGGCGCTGTGGGAGCGGGTAGGCCGCGAGCCGTCCGGCAACCCGTTCAACTCGCTGGTGCAGCTGGAGTACGAGAACGGCATCCCGCGCAATCCGTTCATCAACGCCGGCGCCCTCGTCACCACCGACCGCCTCCAGGCCCTGACCGGCGGCGACGCCTCCGGGGCGCTGCGGGACCTCCTGCGCGCCGAGAGCGGCAACCCCGGGCTGGACTTCGACGAGAAGGTCGCCGCCTCCGAAGCGGCGCACGGCGACCGCAACGCCGCCCTCGCGCACTTCATGGCCTCGTACGGCAACATCACCAACCCGGTCCCGGAGCTCTTGGAGCAGTACTTCCGCCAGTGCTCCGTCGAGGCGTCCTGTGCCGACCTGGCGCTCGCCGCCGGGTTCCTCGCCCGCCACGGCATACGGGCCGACGGCTCGACGCTGCTGACCCGCAGCCAGGCCAAGCAGATCAACGCCGTGATGCTGACCTGCGGCACGTACGACGCCGCCGGGGACTTCGCCCACCGGGTCGGCCTGCCCGGCAAGAGCGGTGTCGGCGGCGGCATCATCGCGGTCGTGCCCGGCCACTGCACCCTGTGCGTCTGGTCCCCGGGCCTGGACCGGCGCGGCAACTCGGTGGCGGGCGTGGCCGCCCTGGACCGGTTCACCACCCTGACCGGCCTGTCCGTTTTCTGAGCCCCCGCGGACTCACTCCAACGGGACGCGCGTGAAGCGCCCCACCACCGCCAGGTCCGCCTCGATCCGGTCCGCCGCCGCCCGCAGCTCGGGCAGCACCTGCGCGACGCACTCCTCGGCGCTGCGCCGCACGCTGTGCATGGCGACGTTCGCCGCCGCGACCACCGTCCCGGCCCGGTCGCGTACGGGGACGGCGATGGACCGCAGGCCCTCCTCCAGCTCCTCGTCGACGAGCGCGTAGCCCCGGGCGGCGACCCCGTCCAGGACCGCGGCGAGCTCGGCCGGGTCCGTGACGGTGTACGGGGTCAGGGCGGTGAGCTCCGCCCGGGCGAGCCGCTCCCGGCGCTCCCCGCCCGGCAGCCCCGCCAGCATCACGCGGCCCATCGAGGTCGCGTACGCCGGGAAGCGCGTACCGACGGTGATGTTGACGCTCATGACGCGGCTGGTGGCGACGCGCGCCGTGTACCGGATGTCGTCCCCGTCGAGCACGGCCAGCGACGCCGAGTCGTGCACGCGCGTGGCGAGCGCCGCGAGGTGCGGCGCGGCGATGGCGGGCAGCGTCGTGCGGGACAGCGGGGGATACCCGAGGCCCAGCACGCGCGGTGTCAGCCGGAACGTCCGCTCGTACGCCGTGACGTAACCGAGGTGCTCCAGCGTGATCAGCGCCCGCCGGGCGGTCGCCCGGGCCAGGCCCGTCGCCTCGGCCACGGCGCTGAGCGTCAGCGCGTCGCGGCCCTCGCCGAAGGCGGTCAGCACGGTCAGTCCCCGGGCGAGGGACTCGATGAAGCCGCGGCCCAGCTCTTGCTTGGAGCCGCCCGTCCAGGCGGCGAGCGCGTCCGGGTGGGGCCCCGGACGCGGCGGCGGCGCCTCACGCAGGGCGCGCTCCATGCCGTCCACCGCCGCGCGCAGGCGGGGGAGCGTGGCGTCGCGCAGCGAGGAGGCGCTGTGCCGGCTGGTGTGGCTCACCGCGCTGAGCGCGCACGCCACGCCGCCGTCGGGGGCCCGCACCGGCACGGTGACCGCGACCAGGCCCGGCTCGATGAGCTGGTCGTCCAGCGCCCACCCCTGCTCGCGGGCCCGCGCCACCCGCTCCTCGAAGTCCACCTCGCGGTGGCGCGGCGGTACGGCGGGAAAGCCCCGGTCCTCCGGGTCGGCGGCGCGGCGCTCGCGCCACCGGGCCCACTCCGCCGCCGTCCACTCGGCGGCGAACAGCGGCCCGGGCCCGGTGCGTTCGACGGGCAGCAGGTCGCCGATGCGGAAGCTCAGGGACATGGCGCGGCGCCGGGTCGCCTGGTGGACGAAGCGGATGCCGTCGCCGTCGCCCACCGCCAGCGAGACCGACTCGTCCAGTGCGTCGGCGAGCGCGTCCGCGTGCGCCCCCAGCAGGTCGGGCAGCCGGATCGCGGCGAGGTAGGCGTTGCCGAGTTCCATCAGGCGCGGGGCGAGCGTCGCGTCGCGGCCGTCGAGGCGTACGTACCCCATGCGCGCCAGCGTGGCCGCGACCCGGTCGACGGTGGCGCGGGCGAGGCCGGTGGCGCGCTCCACCGCGCTGAGGCTCAGTGAGCCTCCGGCGTCGGTGAGCCCGCGCAGGACGGCGATACCGCGCATGAGCGGGGCGACGGCCTCGGGCGGCGGGCCCGGAGGCGGGGCGGAGGGGCTGGTGGAAGGCATCGGCTCTCCGTCGTACTCAGGGCGGTGACGCGGGCGTTGACAGCGTCGGGCGGCGGGCGCACACTCGGCGCACCCGATTCCGTGAAGTTTACTTCACCACGCGAACAGGAGAGCGCATGCACACCACCGTCGGGATCATCGGCGGCGGCCCGGCCGGACTGCTGCTCGCCCGGCTGCTCCACCGCGCCGGTGTCGACAGCGTCGTGCTGGAGAGCCGCGACCGCGCGTACGTCGAGCGCCGCCAGCGCGCCGGGATCCTGGAGCAGGGCACCGTCGACGTGCTGCGCGCCGCCGGCGCCGGGGCGCGCCTCGACCGCGAGGGCCTGGTCCACGACGGTATCGAGCTGCGCTTCGACGGGCGCGCCCACCGCCTCGACTTCCCCGCCCTCACCGGCGGGCGCAGGGTGACGGTGTACGCCCAGACCGAGGTCGTCAAGGACCTCATCGCCCTCCAGCTCGCCGACGGGGGTCCGCTGCTCTTCGAGGCCGAGGTCCACGCCGTCGACGGCGCCGACACCGACCGCCCCGCCGTCCGCTACACCCACGAGGGTCGGGAGCAGACCCTCACCTGCGACTACGTCGTCGGCTGCGACGGCTTCCACGGCGTCGCCCGCACCGCCGTACCGGAGCACCTGCGCACCACGTACGAGCGGACCTATCCCTACTCCTGGCTGGGCATCCTCGCCGAGGCGCCGCCCGTCTACGACGAGCTGATCTACGCCCATTCCCCGCGCGGCTTCGCCCTCGCGAGCATGCGCACCCCGGCCGTCAGCCGCCTCTACCTCCAGGTCACGAACGGCACCGACCCCGCCGACTGGCCCGACGAGCGCGTCTGGGACGAGCTGGACGCCCGCTTCGCGCTCGACGCCGAGCCGGACTGGCGGCTGGAGCGCGGTCCGGTGACGCAGAAGGCGGTGCTGCCGATGCGCAGCTGGGTCACCGAACCGATGCGTCACGGGCGGCTCCTCCTCGCCGGGGACGCCGCGCACATCGTGCCGCCGACCGGCGCCAAGGGCCTCAACCTCGCCGTCGCCGACGTGGTGGTGGTCGCCCGCGCCCTCGCCCACCGGGTGGACACGGGCTCGGACGAGCTCCTGGAGGCGTACTCCGCCACCTGTCTGCGCCGGGTGTGGCGGGCGGAGCACTTCTCGTACGCCATGACGACGACGCTGCACGCCGACCCGGACCAGTCGCCGTTCGACACGCGCCTCCAGCTCGCGCAGCTCGACCGGATCACCGCCTCGCCGCACGCCGCCGCCGAACTGGCCGACAACTACACCGGTTTGCCGATGGGCTGAGCGGGCCCGGTCCGCGGGGCGCGCGCGGCGAGCGGGACGCACGCGATGGCGGCGGCGCCCACCAGCCCGGCCAGGGCGAACGCCGTGAAGCCCCAGCCGTCGTGGCCGCTCGCCGCCAGCACCCCGCCCAGCCACGGGCCGAACACCGCGCCCGTACGGCCCACGCCGGTCACCCAGCCGAGGCCGGCGGCGCGCTCGCTGTCGCGGTAGACGGTGTTCGTGGCCGCGTACACCATCACCTGCGCGCTGAAGAGCACCACACCGGTGAGCGCCACGACCACGTACGTCCAGCCCAGCGGCAACCGCGCCCCCAGCAGCAGCGCCCCGGCGGCGGTGAGCACGAACCAGATCGCCGACACGCGTACCGGGCCGAACCGGTCGGCGGTGCGCCCGGCGACAAGCATGCCGACGATGCCGCCCGCGTTGATGACCAGCAGGAAGCTGACGGAGGACCCGACCCCGTAACCGGAGGCGCGCATCATCTGCGGCAGCCACGTCGACACCCCGTACACCAGCAGCAGTCCGCAGAAGGCCGCCAGCCACAGCAGCGGCGTCGCCCACCGCGACTCCGGCCGGAACAGCGCCCGGACGGCCTCCAGGCGGCCCTTCGCCCCGGCCGCCGGCGCCTCCACGGGCGTCGGCCGCGCGAGCCCGTACCGGTCCGCGACCGCGTCCGCCCGCTCCCGCTCGCCCCGCGCGAGGAGCACCCCGGGCGACTCCGGCAGCAGCCTCAGCAGCAGCGGTACGGCGATGACGGCGGGCACCGCGCCCGCCCAGAACACCCAGCGCCACCCGAAGGCGGGCGCCAGCGTCAGCCCGAGGCCCGTCGCCGCCATGCCGCCCGCGTGGTACGAGGTCATCAGCAGCCCCGTCGTCAGGGCGGCCCGGCGCGGCGGCGCGAACTCCATCACCATCGCCAGGCACAGCGGCATCAGCCCACCGAGCCCGAGGCCCGACACGAACCGTCCGAAGCCGAAGGAGGCCGGGCTGCCGGCGAGGGCGCAGAGCGCCGAGCCGAACGAGAAGAGCGTGATGCTGGCGACCAGCAGGGGCCTGCGCCCGAGCCAGTCGGTGACGTTCCCGGCGGCGAGCGCGCCGATGAGCATGCCGAAGGTGGTCCAGCTGCCGATGGTGCCCGCGCTCCCCTTCGTGAGGCCGAGGTCCGCGTCGTCGAGCATGTGCGGCATGACGGCGCCGTAGATGTTGACGTCCATCCCGTCGAAGAAGACGGCCAGCCAGCACAGGGCCAGCACCGGGAAGACCGTGCGGAAGGTGCGGGGCGGGCGGAGCCCGGGGGTGGTGCGGGAAGAGGTCATGACCGTCCCTGGGGAGCTCGTTCGCGTGGTGAAATCAGTTTCACTCGCATGGCGGCGAAAAGTCTCGGCGCGCGGCCCACGGCTGTCAACGCATCGGACGTCCACCGGGCGGACGTGCAGCACAGAGGGGAAGGTGGAAGGACGCGCACCACCGCCACGGACGCGCACCCCCGACTCCCAGGGAGCCCCATGAACCGCCCCGACGGCCCGGCGCTCTGCCTCGTCACCGGCGCCACCGGCTACATCGGCGGCCGGCTCGTCCCCGAGCTGCTGGCCGCCGGCCACCGCGTCCGCTGCCTGGCCCGCTCACCCGGCAAGCTCCGCGACCACCCCTGGGCCGACCGGGTCGACGTGGTCCGCGGCGACGTCACCGACGAGGAGTCGGTGCGCGCGGCGATGAGCGGCGTGGACGTGGCCTACTACCTGGTCCACGCCCTGGGCGGCGAAGGGGACTTCGAGCGGACCGACCGCGCGGCGGCCCGGATCTTCGGCCGCGCCGCCCGGGACAGTGATGTACGGCGCCTCGTCTACCTCGGCGGGCTCACCCCCGCCGGCGTACCCGAGCACGCCCTCTCCCCGCACCTGCGCTCCCGCGCCGAGGTCGGCCGGATCCTGCTCGACTCCGGCGTGCCCACCGCCGTCCTGCGCGCCGCCGTCGTCCTCGGCTCCGGCTCCGCCTCCTTCGAGATGCTGCGCTACCTCACCGAGCGGCTGCCCGTCATGGTCACCCCCAGCTGGGTCCGCACCCGCATCCAGCCGATCGCCGTACGCGACGTCCTGCGCTACCTCGTCGGCAGCGCCGGCCTGCCCGCCGACGTGCACCGCAGCTTCGACATCGGCGGCCCCGACGTCCTGACCTACCGCGACCTGATGCGCCGCTACGCCGCCGTGGCCGGGCTGCCCCCACGGCTGATCCTGCCCGTGCCCGTGCTCACCCCGCGCCTCTCCAGCCTCTGGATCGGCCTCGTCACGCCCGTACCCCCCGGCATCGCCCGGCCGCTCGCCGAGTCGCTGCGCCACGAGGTCGTCTGCCGGGAGCACGACATCGCCGCCCACGTCCCCGACCCGCCCGGCCACCCCATCGGCTGCGACCAGGCCCTCGCCCTCGCCCTGCGCCGGGTCCGCGAGGCCAGGGTGACCACCCGGTGGTCCTCCGCGTCCGTACCGGGCGCGCCGAGCGACCCGCTGCCGACCGACCCCGACTGGGCGGGCGGCAGCCTCTACACCGACCGGCGCGCCCGGCCGGTCGACGCCTCACCCGACACCCTGTGGCGGGTCATCGAGGGCATCGGCGGCGAGAACGGCTGGTACTCCTTCCCCCTCGCCTGGGCGGTGCGCGGCTGGCTCGACCGGCTCGCCGGAGGCGTCGGACTGCGCCGCGGCCGCCGGGACGCGCACCGCCTCCGGGTGGGCGACTCGCTGGACTTCTGGCGCGTCGAGGAGATCGAGCGCGGCCGACTTCTGCGGCTGCGCGCCGAGATGCGGCTGCCGGGCCTGGCCTGGCTGGAGATGTACGCCGAGGACGACGGCGAGGGCCGCAGCCGCTACCGCCAGCGCGCCGTGTTCCATCCGCACGGCCTCCTCGGGCACGCCTACTGGTGGGCCGTGTCGCCCTTCCACGCCACCGTCTTCGGCGGCATGGCCCGCAACATCGCCCGCGCCGCGGAGGACGAGGAGCGCGCCCGCCGCCGGTCCCGGCCGCGGGCGGCCCGGACCCCCGGAGCGGCACCGTGAGCGGCGCCACCGGCCCCGCCGCCGCCACCGCCGCCACCGCCGTCTCCGTCGTGCTCTTCACGGGCGACCTGCGGCTCCACGACCACCCGCCGCTGCGGGCCGCCCTCGCCGCCCGCCCGGACGCGGCCGCCCGTGACTGCGCCCCGGCCGCTGCCCAAAACGAGTGACGTGGCCACGGCCGCGCGAGCCCAAACCGTCCGTGCAGCGCGGCACTGCGTAGCGTTGCGGCCCATGGTGACTTCGACCGAGCCCGTCGCCCCGGCACCGGTCTCCTCCTCCGCCTGGCGCCGCCGGGGCCGCGCCCTGGTGGGGTGGCTGACCACGACGGACCACAAGAGGATCGGGCACCTGTACCTGGTCACCTCGTTCGGCTTCTTCCTCTTCGCCGGGGCGCTGGCCCTGGTGATCCGCGCCGAACTGGCCCGCCCCGGCATGCAGCTGGTGACCAACGAGCAGTACAACCAGGCGTTCACGCTCCACGGGACCGTGATGCTGCTGCTCTTCGCCACCCCCACCTTCGCCGGGTTCGCCAACGCCATCATGCCGCTGCAGATCGGCTCGCCCGACGTGGCGTTCCCGCGCCTGAACATGCTGTCGTACTGGCTGTTCCTCTTCGGCGGCCTCATGGTCGTCGGCTCCCTGCTGACCAACAACGGCGCCGCCGACTTCGGCTGGACCGCCTACGCCCCGCTCAACCGGCGGGAACACACCGCCCAGGTCGGCGCCGACCTGTGGATCATGGGCCTGGCGCTCTCCGGGTTCGGCACCATCCTCGGCGCGGTCAACTTCGTCACCACGATCATCGGGATGCGGGCCCCCGGGATGACGATGTTCCGGATGCCGATCTTCACCTGGAACGTCCTGCTGACCTCGGTCCTCGTACTGCTCGCCTTCCCCGTGCTCGCCGCCGCGCTCCTCGCCCTGGAGTCGGACCGCGCCTTCGGCTCCCACATCTTCGACCCCCGCAACGGCGGCGCGCTGCTGTGGCAGCACCTGTTCTGGTTCTTCGGACACCCCGAGGTGTACATCCTCGCCCTGCCGTTCTTCGGCGTGGTCACCGAAGTCCTGCCGGTCTTCTCGCGCAAGCCCCTCTTCGGCTACATCGGGCTCATCGGCGCCACCATCGCCATCACCGGCCTGTCGGTCGTGGTGTGGGCGCACCACATGTTCGCCACCGGCGCGGTGCTCCTGCCCTTCTTCTCGCTGCTCAGCTTCCTCATCGCGGTGCCGACCGGCGTGAAGTTCTTCAACTGGATCGGCACCACCTGGAAGGGTTCCATCAGCTTCGAGACCCCGATGCTGTGGGCCGTCGGCTTCCTCGTCACCTTCCTCTTCGGGGGACTCACCGGCGTCGTCCTCGCCTCGCCGCCGATGGACTTCCACGTCACCGACACGTACTTCGTCGTCGGTCACTTCCACTACGTGCTCTTCGGGACGATCGTCTTCGCGATGTTCTCGGGGTTCCACTTCTGGTGGCCCAAGATGACCGGGCGCATGCTCGACGAACGGCTCGGCAAGATCCACTTCTGGACGCTGTTCGCGGGCTTCCACCTGACGTTCCTGGTCCAGCACTGGCTGGGCGCCGAAGGCATGCCACGCCGGTACGCCGACTACCTCGCCGCCGACGGCTTCACCGCGCTCAACATGGTGTCGACCATGGGCTCGTTCCTGCTGGGCCTGTCGACGTTCCCGTTCCTCTACAACGTGTGGAAGACCGCCCGCCACGGCGAACGGGTCGACGTCGACGACCCCTGGGGCTACGGCCGCTCCCTGGAGTGGGCCACCTCCTGCCCGCCGCCGCGCCACAACTTCACCACCATGCCCCGCATCCGCTCCGAATCGCCCGCCTTCGACCTGCACCACCCCGCGATCGTCGAGCGGGAGCGCGAGGAGACCCTCGGCCGCCGCCGCGACGTGGTGGAGCCGGGGCCGGGCGAGCAGTAGGCCGGGCGAGCAGTAGGTCCACGGGCGGGGCCGCCCGCCGGGGCGTGCGGACCCGGGCCCCGGTGGCTACCGTAAGGACAGGGTGCCCTTCGACCGAAGGGACGGTGCCTCATGTCCGAGAAGCATTCCGAGGGCCACGGCCACTGCTGCGGGGACATCGGCCGCCGCGTGGCCGCCCGCCGCCAGGAGCTCGGCCTCAGCCGTGAAGAGGTCGCCCTCCGCGCCGGCTCGGCGCCCGGCTACATCCAGTACCTGGAGGAACAGCCCGCCACCCCCGGCATCGGCTTCCTGCTGCGCCTGGCCGACGCCCTGGAGACCAGCGTCATCGAGCTGGAGGGCGGCACCACCGACCTGCCACCCGGCTTCGGCGTCCCCGCCCAGCGGCCGATCCTCACCGAGCTGAGCTCCGACGAGTGCGGCGTCCTGCTCGGCACGCACGGCGTCGGCCGGGTCGCGGTGACCAGACACAGCCACCCCGCGATCATGCCGGTGACCTACGTCGTGGCCGACGGCGAGGTGGCGTTCCGGACACCGCCCGACGCCCTCCCGGCCACCGCGCCCGGCGGCGAGCTCGCCTTCGAGGTCGACCACATCGACGACGTCGTGGGCCGTGGCTGGAGCGTCCTGATCGTCGGCCGGCCCCGCCCCGTCACCGACGCCGAGGCCGTACGCCGTCTCGACCGGCAGGCGTACCGCGCCCCGTGGCCGGACTCCGAGGGCGCGCGGTGGGTCGCGCTCACGCCCACCGAGGTCACCGGCCGCAGGGTCGACGTGTGGGACGCCCACCGGCACGTACGCCGACGCCTCGAACAGGCCTGATCGGGCTCGGCTTGATCCGGCTCACCGCGCCACCGGCAGCGGCAGCTCGCATTCCTCGCCCGGCTCCACCAGCACCGCCCGCTCCGGCAGCAGCTCCACGTTGATCGGGTCGCGCCCGGAGCCCGGCACGGCGATGTGCAGGCTCCCCGGCGCCATCCGCAGCGACACGCCCCAGTGGCCCCGGTAGCGCAGGGTGAAGCAGAACTCGGACAGCTCCGGCAGCGGCACCGGGTCCAGCCGCAGCGCCCCGCCCCGCGTCTCCAGGCCGGTCAGACCGCGCTGGACGAGGTCGAGGGTGCCCGCCATCGCGCCCAGGTGGATGCCCTCGCCCGTCGTACCGCCCTGGATGTCGGCGATGTCGCCCTCCAGCGCCTCCTGGCAGAACCGCCATGCCTCCGACCGCCGCACCCGCGCCAGCACCCAGCCGTGGACGAGGCCGCTCAGCGTCGAGCCGTGGCTCGTGCGGTGCAGGTAGTAGTCGACGGTGCGGCGCCACATCTCCTCGTCGAGGACGTAACCCAGCCGGCTGAACAGGGTGCGCAGCTCGGCCGGCGAGAACAGGTAGCCCAGCATCAGCACGTCGGCCTGCTTGGACGCCTTGTAGCGGTTGACGCTGTCGCCCTCCGCCTCCAGGATCCGGTCCAGCCGCCGGATGTCGCCGAACCGGCGCCGGTGTCCCTCCCAGTCGAACTCCGCCAGCTCGCCGAACCCCTCGAACTGGCTGATCACCCCGGAGTGGAACGGCACGTGCAGCATCCGCGACACGTCCTCCCACAGCTCCAGCTCCCCGTGGTGCAGCCCGGTGCGCTCCACCAGTTCCAGCCGGCGCGGCTCGGGCAGCGAGCGCAGCAGGTCCAGCGTGCGGGCCAGCACCCAGGCGGCCGTGACGTTGGTGTACGCGTTGTCGTCGAGCCCCGGCTCGGTCGCGCCCGGGTAGGCGTCGTGGTACTCGTCGGGCCCGACCACCCCGCGGATGCGGTAGCGGCCCAGCGCCGGGTCCAGCTCGGCCCGGCAGGCCCAGAAGCGGGCGATCTGGAGGAGCATCTCCGCGCCCTTGGTGTGCAGGAACTCGCTGTCGCCGCTCGCCTCGCAGTACTGCCACACGTTGTACGCGATCGCCGAACCGACGTGGTGCTGCAGGTGCGAATGGTCCGGCACCCAGCGCCCCGAGCGCGGATTGAGGTGCAGCCGCTGCGCCTCCTCACGGCCGTCGCTGCCGCTCTGCCACGGGTACATCGCCCCGGTGCACCCCGCGTCCAGGGCGCTGAAGCGGGCCCGCTCCAGACGCCGGTAGCGGTAGGTGAGCAGCGCCCGGGACACCTCCGGGAAGTGCAGGTTCAGGTAGGGCAGCACGAACAGCTCGTCCCAGAAGATGTGGCCCCGGTACGCCTCACCGTGCAGCCCGCGCGCCGGTACGCCCACATCGAGGTCGGCGGTGTGCGGGGAGAGGGTCTGCAGGACGTGGAAGAGGTGCAGCCGCAGGATCCGGCCCGCCTCGTCGGGCACCTCCAGCTCGGCCCGGCGCCACAGCTGCTGCCACGCGGCGCGGTGCGAGGCCAGCAGCTCCTCGAAGGGCCCGGCGCGCCGCACCCGGTCGACGGCCGCGTGCAGCGGGTCGCTGATCGCCGGGTCGCGCGAGGTGTGCAGGGCGACCGTCTTGTCCACGACGGCCGGCCGCCCCGGCTCCAGGGCCAGCCGCATCCGCTGCACCGCGCGCCGCTGCGGGTGGTGCGACGCGGCGTCCACGCCCGGCGGCGCGGCGGTGCGGGCCGCCATGCCGACGCGGATGTCGGAGGTGCTGGTGCGGCAGCGCAGCCACACCGTGCCGGCGGCGGCGTCACCGGTGTGCACGTGGATGAGGTGGCGGGTGGTCAGCTGCCGGTAGCGGGCCACGCCCGTGTTCTCGACCGACCCGTCGAGGGCGGCCTCCACCTCCAGCGTGCCGGCCCAGTTCTCGGCGGTGAACACGGTCCGCAGGGCCGCCAGGTGCGGGTCTCCCATGTGCACCAGCCGGTGCTGCCGCACGGTCAGCCGCCGCCCCTGCTCGTCCTCGTACCGCGTCACCCGCTCCAGCGTGCCCTGCCGCAGGTCGAGCGTCTGGTGGTGGTCGAGGAGCCGGCGGCTGTCCGGGGTGAGCCACGGGCCCGGCCGGCCCTCGCCGTTCAGGCGGTAGCGCAGCACCAGCCAGTTGGGCAGGTTGACCAGGTCCTCGTTCTCGACCGTGCGCCCGGCCACCTCGGACGTGAGGCGGTCGTAGCACCCGGCCACGTACGTACCGGGGTAGTGGGTGCCGTCGGCCGCGCACTCCGTGGCGGCACCACGGGTGGCGAAGTAGCCGTTGCCGAGGGTGCACAGGGACTCCCGGAGGCTCTCCCGTTCCGGCAGGTAGCCCTCGTACTCCCACATCCAGTCGGTCACGTCCGTGCTCCCTCTTCCGTGGGCAGGAGCTCCGCGAGGTCGCGTACGACGAGGTCGGCGCCCGCGCGCAGCAGCGCGTCCGCCGTGCCTGGGCCGGCCCGCCGGTCCACACCCACGACCAGGGCGAAGCCGCCGCGCCGCCCCGCCTCGACGCCCGCCAGCGCGTCCTCGACGAGCGCGCACCGCCCGGGCGGCACCCCCAGCCGTCGGGCCGCCTCCAGGAACAGCGCGGGCTCCGGTTTGCCGGGCAGCCCCAGCCGCGCCGCCTCGGCCCCGTCCACCACCGCGTCGAAGAGGCCGATGACGTCCGCACGCGCCAGCACCTCGCGGGCGTGCCGGGACGCCGACGCCGCCGCCAGTGGCACCCCGGCCGCGCGCAGCGCCCGCAGCAGCCGCACCGTGCCGGGGTAGGCGGCGATGTGCCGCTCCCGCAGCAGCCCGGTGAAGAGCCGCTCCTTCTCGGCCGCGACCTCCGCCACCGCGGCGGCGTCCGCCGGCAGGCCCCGCGAGGCCAGGAACGCCGCGGCTCCGTCGGCGCGGGACCTGCCGTCCACGTGGCGCGCGTAGTCCTCGCCGGGGTCGAAGGGGCGGCGCTGCTCCGGGTCGGGCGGCGGATGGTCGCGCAGGAAGGCGTCGAAGGCCCCCTGCCAGGCCGCCGCGTGCACCCGGGCCGAATCGGTGATCACCCCGTCGGTGTCGAGCACCACGCCCCGCACCGTGCCCAGCGCCGGCACCCCTGCGGTCATGGCACCTCCCTCGGCCGGTGTGCTCCCGGGAGATGCGAGTCCCCAGGAACGCCCGCCGTACCCGTCCCGGCGCGGCCCGCCCGCCGCCGGGTGGGTCAGGGCCCTGTCACAGCGGCGCGAGGCGGGGCAGCGTCCCGTTGAGGTAGTGGTCGCCGATGTCGCGCAGGCGCCGGGCCGGCGAGGTGTGCGCGGTCAGCACGCGGGCGTTGCGCCAGAAGCGGTCGAAGCCCGCGCTGTCGGTGAGTTCCAGGACGCGGGTGGTGATGTGCAGGGCGGACCTGCTGGTGACGGCCTCCGCCGCGGCGACGAGTACGGCGATGTCGGCGTGGCCCTCCACGTCGAGCGCCGCGCCCGCCCGCAGTCCGCGCGCCAGGGCGTCCGTCGCGCCCTCGACGACCGCGGCCGCGGTGTGTGCGGCGGTCGCCAGCTCTCCGTAGGCGAGGAGGAGGTACGGGTCCGCGCCGTCCGCCGCGGGCGGCCGGGCGGCCTGTGCGGCCCGGCTGACGTCGCGCGCCTCCGCCAGCGCGCCCTCCGCGACGCCCAGGGCCACGTGGACGCGCAGCAGCCGCAGCGCGAGCGGGGCCAGGGCGGTGAACGGCGCGACGGCGTGGTCGTCGCGCGGGACCGTTCCGAGGACGTCCGCCGCACCGATCGGCACGCCGTCGAAACCGACGGTGCCGCCACCGGACAGGCGCTGTCCGACGCGGTCGGCCGCCGGCTCGACGCCCACCCCGGGGTGCGCCGGGTCGGCCAGGACGACGAGTAAGTCGCCGGTCCCGCCGCACCGGGCGCCGACGACCAGCCGGTCGGCGACGGTCACCCCGGCGTCGAACCGCCGCCGCCCGTTCAGGACGTACGCTCCGCCTCCGCGCGGTACGAGGGTGAGGCCGGGCCCGGTGCCGTCCGAGCCGTCGCCCTCCCCTTCGGCCTCGCCTTCCGTTCCGGGCAGGTCGATGCCGCCGCCGAGGAGCCACCGGCCGCGGGTCACGCGCCGTTCGAAGCGCGCGGCGGCGGCGCCGGAGCCGAGGAAGCGGCCGCTCCAGGCCAGGACGTAGTGGTGGGCGAGGAGTTCGCCGATGGAGCCGTCGGCCGCCGCGATCTCCTTCACCGCCGCGCAGGCGGCCCGCCAGTCGGCGCCGCCGGGCCCCTTCGCCGCGGGGGGTGTGAGCAGCGCCGGCAGCCCGGCCTCGCGCAGCCGCGCCGCTTCGTCGGACGGCGGGCCGCCCGCCCGGTCGCGGGCGAGCGCGTCGGCGGCCAGGTCGTCGGCGACCTCCCGGGTGACGCGCGGCCAGTTCACATCGTCCGCCGGAGTCGGCGCTGTCGCGGTCGCCACGGTCACCTCACAGGAGTTCCGGTTTCCCCACTGATTCAGTAGGGATAGTGGCAGAGGTGACTCCCCGCGCCCAAGGGGCAGTTCGAGGCGTGGACACGTCCGGCCCACCAGGTGAGACCGGCAAGCGCGGGGAGGGTCAGGGGTTCGTCCAGGCGGCCGGGTCCTCGGTCAGCGCCGACACCTCGGCCGGCAGCCTGGCCGAAGCGACGTCGGCCAGGCTCACGCCCTCCAGGATCTGCCGCACGTGCGCCCGCAGCGCGACCCACAGCGGCAGCAGCGACTCCGCCGCGCCCGAGTACGACAACTCCGGCGGCCGCACCCCGCGCACCGACACGAGCGGCCCGTCCGCGACCCGTATGACATCGGCGACGCTGATCGACGCGGCGGGCCGCGCCAGCCAGTAGCCGCCGTTCCCGCCGCGCCGGCTGTGCACGAGCCCCCCGCGGCGCAGGTCGTTGAGGATGGACTCCAGGAACTTGTGGGACACGCCCTGCGACGCGGCGATCGCCTCAGCCTTGACCGGCCCGGTGTCCTGCGCGGCGGCGAGCTGGAGCGCGGCACGCACCGCGTAGTCGGCCCTGGCTGAAATGCGCATGCCCGGCATTATCCCGTACGCGGTCCGGGGCGCCCCCGGCGTGAACCGGCGGCGCCCCGGGGCCCGTGCTCAGACGCGCTGCCAGAGCGCCGGCACGTTCGGCGGCTCCCAGCCCGGCTGCGCCTGGTGCCCCTGGAGGCAGCGGTAGGTGGCGCCGCCGTAGGTCACCTGGGCACCGGCCGCGTAGACCGTGCCGGCCGCCCACGTACCACCGGGCTCGCCCGGGTCACCGGGGTCGCCGGGGTCCCCCGGGTCGCCGGGGCCCGTCGTCGTCTTCAGCGTCAGCCCGTACGTCTGGAGCAGCGGGTTGATCGGCTGGTGGTACGTCGTGCCGCCGCTGCGGCAGTCGCCCGAGCCGCCGGAGGTGACCCCCTGCGCCTGGCTGCCCGAGATGTACGAGCCGCCCGAGTCGCCCGGCTCGGCGTACACGGACGTGCGGGTCACACCGGTGATGGTGCCCTCGGGGTAGGTGACGCTGGTGTTGTGCTGCTGGATGGTGCCGCAGTGCCAGCCGGTGGTGGAGCCCGACCGGCAGATCGAGGCGCCGACCGGCGGCGAGCCGCCCCGCCGCGGGCTCGGGCGGAGCGCTCTCGCCGCAGGCGCCGACCAGCGCGTAGTCCAGGCGCCCCTCGGCCACCGCCGCGGCGATCTCACGCTCGGACCAGGAGGTGTGGGTGGTCACCGACGCGCCCGGCTCGGCGGCGGCCAGCCGGTCCACCAGGCCGCCCAGCAGCGGCCCGTGGGTCCCGCCGAGCCGGAAGGCGGGCCCCCGCGCGGGCCCGGGCTCGCGGTTGCGGGCGAATCGCACGGCCTCCTGCTGGAGCGCGCACACCGCGGGCAGGACGACCCGGGCCCGCTCCAGCACGAGCTCACCGAGCGCCGTGGCCCGCACTCCGCTGCGCCCACGCTCGAACAGCGCGCCCCCCAGGGACCGTTCGATCCTGCGCAGCTGCGCGCTGAGCGCGGGCTGGGCGAGTCCCAGCTCCGTGGCGGCCCTGGTGAGACTGCCCGCGTCGGCGATGGCCCGGATCGTCTTCAGGTGGCGCAACTCCAGTTCCATGAGGGCAGCTTGGCCGCCGCCGCCACCCCCGGGCAATAAGCAGGTCCAGACCAAAAGTAGGCCGGAAACGGGCCGCGGCGGTCCGCGTGCACGCCCGCCCACCCGGGCAGAATCGCGCACGGCGGACCGCAGCGGCCGCAGGACGGCGGCCACGAGGCGGACGCCCGAGGACAGCGGCCACGAGGACAGCGGCCACGAGGACAGCGGCCACGAGGACAGCGGCCACGAGGACAGCGGAGAGCGGAGACACGCATGGCGACCACCGAGACGCCCCTTCCCGGCCCGGCGGGCCTGCCGCTCCTCGGGTCCCTGCTGGACCTCAAGAACGACTCACTCGCCACCTACCTGCGGGCCCACCGCACGTACGGGGACGTCGTCCGCATCACGGCCGGCCCGCCCGGGCTGCGGGCCCAGCTGTACGCGGTCTTCTCGGCGGAGGGCGCCCAGCGGGTGCTCGCGACGGAGGCGGCCAACTTCCGCAAGGACAACACCTTCTACCAGGAGGTCCGCGAGACCTTCGGCAACGGCCTGCTGACCAGCCAGGACGCCGACTACCTGCGGCAGCGGCGGCTCGTCCAGCCGCTCTTCACCCGCCGCCGCGTCGACGGCTACGCATCGGCGCTCACCGACGAGACGTCGGCCATGCTCCACCGCTGGAACGCCGCGCCCGGCGCCGCGCCCGGCCCCACGGTGGACCTCCTCGACGAGATGACGCGGCTGACGCTGCGCGCCGTCGCCCGCATCCTCTTCGGTGTCGACGTCGACGCGGCCGTCGACGTCGTGGAGCGCTCCTTCCCGGTCATCGGCGAGTACGTCCTGCGGCGCGCCTACTCGCCCCTCACCCTCCCGCGCGACTGGCCGACGCCCGCCAACCGCCGCGCCGCCACCGCGGCGAACGAGCTGTACGCCGTGTGCGACCGCATCATCCGGGAACGCCGCGCCCAGGGCGCCGAAGCCGACGGCGAGGACCTGCTGACCCTGCTCACGCACGCCGGAAGCGCGGAGGACGACGGCCTCGACGCCGCCGAGATCCGCGACCAGGTGCTGGTCTTCCTGCTCGCGGGCCACGAGACGACCGCGACCTCCCTCGGCTTCGCCCTGCACTTGCTGGCGCTCCACCCCGAGGAGCAGGCGCGGGCCCGCGCCGAGGCCGTGCGCGTACTGGACGGGCGTACGCCCACGGCCGCGGACCTCGACGCGCTGCCGTACCTGACCATGGTCCTCAAGGAGGCCATGCGCCTGTACCCGGCGGGCCCGGTCATCGGCCGCAGCGCCGTCGAGGCCACCGAGATCGACGGCTACACCATCCCCGCCGGCGCCGACGTGATCGTCGCCCCCTGGGTGACCCACCGCCACCCGCGCTACTGGGAGGACCCGGAGCGCTTCGACCCCGAGCGCTTCACCCCCGAACGCGAGAAGGAACGGCCGCGCTACGCCTGGTTCCCCTTCGGCGGCGGCCCGCGCGCCTGCATCGGCCAGCACTTCTCCATGCTGGAGTCGGTGCTCGCGCTCGCCATGGTCCTCCAGGAGTACGAGCTCACCGCCGTCGACCGCACGGTGCCGGTCAGCGCGGGCATCACGCTGCGCGCGACCGGCCCGGCGCGCTGCGTCCTGCGCCGCCGCCGCTGATCGGGTACTCGGCGGGCCGGGACCGGTAGCGCGGGGCCGGGAGCGGGTAAAGCCGCGCCCATGACCGGTATTGACCTCAGCAGCGCGGCGTTCGGCGACCACCAGGCGATCCCCCGCCGCTACACGGGTGAGGGGGAGGACATCTCCCCGCCCCTGACGTGGTCGGCCCCGCCGGACGGCACCGCGGAGCTGGTGCTGGCCTGCGAGGACCCCGACGCCCCGAACGGCACGTTCCTGCACTGGCTGGTCACCGGCATCGACCCCGGCAGCACCGGTGTCGAGGAGGGCGAGACCCCCGCCGGCGGCCGGGAGTGGCCCAACGACTTCGGCCGCACCGGCTGGGGCGGCCCCCTCCCGCCGCCGGGCCACGGCCGCCACCGCTACTTCTTCCGCCTGTGGGCCGTCTCCGAGCCGCTCCCGCTCGACGACACCCCCTCGGCCGACACCGTGCACCGGGCGCTCGCCGGCCGCGAGCTCGCGAGCGGCGCCCTCATGGGCACCTATCAGCGCTGACGCCCGGCCCCCGGCGTGGCCGCGTCGGTGTACCGCAGCAGCGCGCCCACACCGTCGCGCAGCGGCAGCTGCCCCTCCGGTACGACGACGAGCTCGGCGCCCGTGCCCACCACCGCCCGCACCAGCGCCTCGTCAGCCCGTTCGCGGCGCGGTGACCGGACGCCGAAGGAGAGCAGCTCCTCCTCGGAGAGCGCCAGCTGCGCGGGCCCCGGGCCGATCCACAGCAGGTCCGCCGGCTGCCACGGGCCCGGCGGGTGCAGCAGCAGCGCCGTGACCTGGCCCCGCTGCAGCGCGGCGACCGTGTCGGCGAGGCCCTCGGCCGTCGTGGCTCCGCCGCGCCCCCGCCGGGCCAGGAACGACCCGACCAGGGCCCGGTCGTGCGCGGCCATGCGCCCGCGCAGGACGCTCGCCACCTGCGGTTCCAGCAAAGCGCGGGCCGTGTCCGCCGGAGTGGGCCCGCCGACCCGTACCACCCGGTCGCGCAGCTCGCGCGGCAGGCGGCGGATGAGGACGTTGCCCGCCCACTCGTCGCCGCCGACCACGACCGCGTCGGCGCCGCCGCGGCCGACCCGGGCGCCGAGCTCGCGGCCCAGCCGCACCGCCGCGGCGTGCCACTCGGCCACCGGTACCCGCCGCCGCAGCCGCTCGCCCGGGGCGACGTGCGAGGCGGGCCACCTCCCGGCCTCGGCGGCCACCGTCACGTTCCCCTGCGCATCGGCGGTCGGCAGCCCCCGGTAGTGCACCACCACGGCGAGGTATGGGATCTCCGGGACGTGCTGCGTCACCAGCGGCATGGCGTCGGGCAGCAGCCCGTACCGCGCGACGTCGTACGCCGGCGGGCTCGGCAGCTCGTCGTCCAGGACGAGCGAGCCGTGCGCGGTGAAGATCGCCTGCCCGTGCAGCCCGGGCACCTCCGCGTCCGCGCCCACCACCTCCTCCACGGCCGCGAGGGACTCCTGGTCCGCGCCCTGCCGGGCCAGCCGTTCGTGCAGCCGCCGCCAGCGCAGCGCGATCGCCCGCTCGGGGTCGTCGACGTCCCGCGAGGTGTCCAGGTACACCGAGGTGAACGGGCCCCGCTCGGCGTAGAGGGGCTCCAGGAACGAAAGCCTCATACCTCCGATGATGCGTCAGGCGCGGGCGGAGGGGGACGGGTGGGACGGGCGCGGGTAGACCCGGGACTGCTTGACGCTGCCGAAGGCGAAGCTCGACTCGATCGACGCGATACCGGGGATGGCGTGGATCCGCGTGCGGACGAGCACCTCGTACGCCTCCAGGCTCTCGATGACGACGCGCAGCAGGTAGTCGCTGCTGCCCGCCATGAGGTAGCAGTCCTGGATGTGCTCGATGAGCCCGACGTGCTCCTCGAAGGCGTTGACGGCCTCGGCGGTGTGGCGCTCCAGCCGGACCCGGACGAAGACGGTGATCGGCAGCCCGAAGGCCACCTGGTCGACCATGGCGGTGTAGCCGCTGATGAGCCCGGAGTCCTCCAGGCGGCGGACGCGCCGCAGACAGGGGGAGGGGGAGAGCCGGACCCGGTCGGCGAGGTCCTGGTTGGACAGCCGCCCGTCGGCTTGGAGCTCCCGGATGATGTGCAGGTCGACGGCGTCCATGATTCCTCGCTGTTCCGGCGTTCTTCCGCGTTCTTTGGCAGATCCTGCCCCCATGGTGGTCGTACGGGGCGGAAGTAGCAATCGGCTGCCCCGGCCCAGGACCTAATGTTGCTCATCGCCGGATCGGAGCAAGCCTGCTGGAGGAACGCGTGACGCCGACGAACACGAGCGGCACGGCCCCCGCCGCGACGGCCCCGCCCGGCCCGCACGCGGCCTCCGCTGCGGCGATCGCCCCCGGCCCGCGCACTGCGGCAACCGCGCCCGCCCCGCACGCTGTGGCGACCGCGACCGCGACCGCGACCGCGACCGCGACCGCGACCGCGCCCGGCCCGCGCGGGTGGGCGTCCCGTGCCGCGTCCCCCGACGCGCTCGGCATGCTCGCGCTGCTCCTCACGGTGGGCATCTGGGCCGCCTTCGCGCTCAGCGCCCGCGCCCTGAGCGCCTCCACCCTCCTGCCGGCCGACGCCGCGCTGTTGCGGTTCGGCGTGCCGCTGCTGGTGCTGGCGCCTGCGCTGTGGCGGCGGCGGCACGCCCTGCGGGCGGTGCGGCCCGGGCCCGCCGTGAAGATCGTGTGCGGGGCCGGAGTGCCGTTCTTCCTGGCCGCCATGCACGGCGGCTCCCTGACCTCCGCCGCGTTCGTCGGGTCGATCATCCCCGGCATGGTGCCGCTCTTCGTCTCGGCGCTCATGGTCGCGGGCGGCCGGGGCGTGCCGCGCGGTACGCAGGCCGCCGGGCTGGTCCTCATCGCGGTCGGCGTCGTCGCCCTGGTGTGGCGCCACCTCGTCCCGGTCGACACCGGCGTCCTGGCCGGCGCCGGCACGCTGCTGGTCGCCAGCGGGCTGTGGGCGCTGTACACCGTGGGCCTGCGCGAGGTCGACCTCGACCCCGTCGGCTCGATCGGCCTGCTGTGCCTGCCGTCCTTCGCCGTGATCGCGCTCCTCGCCCTGACCGGCGTGCTCCCGACCGGCCTCTCCGACGCCGCCGCGGGCGACATCGCGCTGTTCCTGGTGGTGCAGGGCCTCGGCGTCGGGCTGTGCGCGGGCCTGCTGTACGCGTTCGCCATCCGCAGGCTCGGCCCGGAGCGCGCCTCCGTCGTCGGCAGCCTCAGCCCCGTCGCCGTCGTCCTCCTCGCCGTCCCGCTGCTCCACGAGACGCCGACGCTGCCCGTGCTCGTCGGCGTACCCCTGATCACCGCGGGCGTCGTCCTCGCCAACCGCCGCCGCACCGGCACCGGCACCGACGCCCGTACCCGCACCCGCTCCACCCGACCCGAGGTTCCCACCGATGCTTGAGCTGCTCCCCGCCCCGCCCGCCGACCCCCTGTGGGACCTGGCCGCCGCGTTCGCCGCCGACCCGCGCCCCGAGCGGCTGAACCTCGTCCTCGGCGTCTACCGCGACCACACCGGCGCCACCCCCGTGATGGGCGCCGTCCGCGAGGCCGAGATACGCCTGGCGGAACGGTCCGCCTCCAAGGAGTACCGGGGCCTGTCCGGCAACACGGCCTTCAACCGCGCCATGCTGACCATGGTCCTCGGCGGGGCCGACGGCGCCGACGGGCCGGCCGGCCGGGCCACCGCCGTGCAGACCGTCGCCGGCACGGGCGCGCTGCGCCTGCTGGCCGACCTGATACGCCTCACCCGCCCCGGCACCACCGTGTGGATCAGCGACCCCGCCTACGTCAACCACCGGCCCATCCTGGAGGCCGCCGGCCTGACCGTACGGACGTACGCCTGGCCGGACATGCTGGACGACCTGCGCGCCGTGCGCCGCGACGACGTCGTGCTGCTCCAGGGCTGCTGCCACAACCCCACCGGCGCGGACCCGTCTCCCGAGACCTGGGAGGCGCTGGCCGACCTGGCCTGCCGCAACGGCTGGATGCCCTTCGTCGACCTGGCGTACCACGGCCTCGGGGACGGCCTGGAGGCCGACCTGTGGGCCACGCGGATGCTGGCGGCGCGGGTGCCCGAGATGCTGATCGCCGTCAGCTGCTCCAAGAACTTCGGTCTCTACAGCGACCGCACCGGCTGCGCCGTCGTCCTCGGCCCCTCCCGCACCGCGCTGCGGCACGTCGAGACCGCCCTGCAGAACGCCGCCCGGACGCTGTACTCGATGCCGCCGGAGCACGGTGCCGCCGTCGTCACCACCATCCTGGAGGACGACGGCCTGCGCGCCGCCTGGCGGGCGGAGCTCGACGTCATGCGCGGCCGCATCACCGCCAACCGCGCCGACCTGACCGCCCACCTCGGGGCCCTGGGCCGGGAGGACGAGGCGCGGGCGCTGGCCCGGCAGAAGGGCATGTTCTCGACGCTGCCGCTCGGCCCCGAGCAGATGCGCCGCCTGCGCGACGAGTTCGCCATCTACGGCACGGCCTCCGGCCGGATCAACATCGCCGGCGTCCCGGCCCACCGCATCCCCTGCCTGGCGCGGGGCGTCGCGGCAGTGCTGGAGCAGCCGTACGCGGTGGCCGGGTAGGCACCCGTCACGCCGGCCGGGGAGGGCCCCAGGGGCGTTCCAGGGTGGCGCGCAGCGCGGCCACGGTGGCCCCGCCGAGGCGGCGGGCCAGTTCCTCCTCCAGCCCGGCGATCATGGACTGCGCGAGGAGGTGCACGCGCCGTCCCTCGTCCGTCATCACGATGAGGCGGCTACGCGCGGACGCCGGGTCCGGGACCTGTGCGAGCAGCCCCATGCCGATCAGTGCGTGCACGGCCTGGTGCGCGCTCTGCCGGGTGACGCCCATGCGGCGGGAGAGGTCCGAGATCGTCGTACCGTCGGGCGCCAGGTGGGCGAAGACGTTCTGCTGGGCCAGGGTGACGGGCCTCTCCCCGGCGTCCTCCATGGCGGCGGACACGGCCGTGTCGAACCAGTACTTCGCCTGGGCGAGCAGCTGCGGCAGGTTGGGCGACTCGGGCTGTCCGTTCTTGTCCATACGGGGCGAGAGTCTAGGGTCTCCGGGAGGCCGGCCTTTGCCCTCGGCCGGATCATGTCTGCAATGTCAGGCGACATGACAATCGACGGGCGACCGGAGAAGCGCATGTTTCTACGTCACCGACGGCGCGGTGCGGGTATGACGTGCGCTTCCTGCCCGGCCACGAGTGGCGCATCGGCGGCTGACCGGGCTCCTGTCCGCCATTAGGTCTTTTGACGTACGTATGTGTCCATAGCTATGGTGGGGGTGTGCCCGAGACCAGCGCGCCCACCACGCAGACCGACCGCGTAGCCGACGTGCTCGTGGCGTGCCTGCCCGCGCTGAACCGGGCCCTCGACCGGCGCGTCGCCCGGGACCTCCCGTTCCCGAGGCTCCCCGAGGCCCAGCTCGCGCTGTTGCGGCTCGTCGCCGAACGCGAGGGCGCCACGGTACGGGAGTGCGCCGAGGCGCTGCTGATGAAGCCCAACAACGTCAGCGCGCTCGTCTCCGCGCTGACCGACCAGGGGCTCCTGGAACGCCGTCAGGACACCGCCGACAAGCGGATCGCGCACCTCTACCCGACGGACACGGCGAAGAGCCGCCTCGCGGAGGTCCGGAACCTGAAGTCCCGGCACGTCACCGAGGCGCTGGAGGCCCTCACCGACGGCGAACTGGACGCGCTGGGCTCGGCCCTGGGCGCGCTCCAGGCACTGACGCACAGGCTGCACCCCGCGTCCACGCGCTGACCGCGGCTCCCGTTCCCGGCTCCTGCCCCCGGCTCCTGTCCCGGACGCGTCCCGTTGCGCGCTCGTCGCTCGCGCCTTCCCGCACGGCGGACGCTCCCGCGTCTGCCTATGCGCGTATGCGCGTTCACGTGGTCGCGCCGGGGCCTTCCCCGCCATGGCGCGTGAGGGCGCGGTGGCGGGGCGGCAGTCGCCCGGGCCGCACACCGTCGGCGGAGCCGCCCCCGTATCCGTACACCCCACACCCCTCAAGGACACGCACCCCCATGCCCTCCACTCCCGTGGACCACCTCACCATGCCGCCCGCCGCCCACCCCCCGGCGGCGGACACCGCGCCACCGCGCGGGCGCCGCGCCAACCCCTGGCTGACGCTCGTCGCCGTCGCCTTCGGCCTGTTCATGGTCGGTCTCGACGGCTCCGTCGTCTCCATCGCCAACCCGGAGATCGGCCGGGACCTGCACGCCTCCACCGCCGACCTCCAGTGGGTCACCAACTCCTACCTGCTGGCGCTCGCGGCCGCCCTCATCCTCGGCGGCAAGCTGGGCGACCGCTTCGGGCGGCGTACGTACTACCTCGTCGGTGTCGCCGGCTTCACCCTCTCCTCGGTGGCGATCGGCCTCGCCGGCTCCATCGAGGGCGTCATCGTCTTCCGGGCGCTCCAGGGCTTCTTCGGCGCCCTGCTGATGCCCAACACGCTGGGGCTGCTGCGCGCGGTCTTCCCGCCGAAGAAGTTCGGCATGGCGGTGGGAATCTGGGCCATGGTCTCGTCCGTGTCGACCGCGCTCGGGCCCATCGTCGGCGGCCTGCTGGTCCAGCACGTGAACTGGGAGTCCGTCTTCTACATCAACGCCCCCATCGGCGTCGCCGCGCTCGCCTTCAGCGCCTTCGTCCTCCCGCAGAGCCGCAACACCGCCGCGGCGGACGAGACGTTCGACTTCCCTGGCGTGGTCCTGCTCGCCGCCGGGCTGCTCGCCGTCGTCTTCGGCGTCGTCAAGGGCGAGACGTGGGGCTGGACGTCCGGCGGCACACTGGCTGCGATCGGCGCCGGGCTGCTGCTCCTGCTGCTCTTCGGCTGGTACGAGACGCGGGTGGCGCACCCGCTGCTGCCCATGCGGCTGTTCCGCAACCCGGCCCTGACCACCGGGACCGTCATCACCGCGCTCAACTTCTTCGTGCTGCTGGGCGTGATCTTCTTCGTCATGCTGTACCTGCAGAACGTCCGCGGCTTCACGCCGGTCGAGGCGGGCGTGCGCACCCTGCCGCTGAGCCTCGCCTCCGTGGTCGCCTCGCCGCTGGGCGCCGTACTCACCGAGCGCCTCGGCGCGCGGTTCACGATGCCGCTGGGGATGCTGCTGCAGGCCGCGGCGTCGTTCGGGATGCTCACCTGGGGCGTGCACTCCTCGTACGCGGTGATGTGGCCGCCGTTCCTCGCGCTCGGCCTGGGCGTCGGCATGGTGATGGCCGCCTCGTCCGACGCCATCGTCGGCAACGCGCCGGTGAGGGACGGCGGCGTGGCGGGCGGCCTCCAGGCCACCTCCCTGCAGATCGGCGGCGCCCTCGGCACCTCGGTCCTGGTCTCCCTCATCAGCGGCCGCGTCGGCTCCACCCTCACCGGGGAGCTGACCGGCGCCGGAGTGCCGGCCCCCGTGGCGCGGGGGCTCGGCGAGGCCAAGGACGCGGTGGCGATGGGCGTCGCGCCGGTCTCCGACGGCATGGCCGGACAGGTGAGGAGCGCGGTGGTGGAGGGCAGTGGCCAGGCGTTCATGAACGGCGTCCACACGGCCGTCCTGGTCACCGGGGTGCTGACCCTCGCCGGAGCGGTGCTCGCGGCGGTCGGCGTCCGGCGCCGCCGGACGGACTGACCGGGGCGCCGGCGAAGAGGGCGGCGCTGTTCAGCTCTTCGTGGCCTTCTCCGTCAGCAGGGAGTAGGCCAGCTGCAACGCGTCCGCCCCCGCCGTCGCCGCCAGGCCCGCCATCACCGTCCGCGCCCCGCGCGGCCACAGGACCTGGCTCGCGGTGAGGGCGGTCGACACCCAGACGCTCATGCAGAAGGGGCAGGTCAGCAGCTCCGCCGCGGCCTTGTGGCCGCCCTCCCGGGGCGACTCGCTCAGCTCGGCCGGCCCTTGCGGGCCTTCGTACGTCGTGAAGGCCGCCCGCAACGGGCTGGTCACGGAGCTCTTGGTGAGGAGCCGGCTCAGCCGGAACGTCGCCACCGCCGTCAGCGCCACGTCCCACGGCTCCGGCCGGACCGGCGGCCGCGCGCCGCGCCGGCGGATGGCCGCGGCCCACGCCGACGCGTAGAGCCCGTACCCCGCCATGGCCGCGAGGTAGCCGCCCAGGGGGCGGTCCTCCTCGCCGGAGTAGCGCCGACGCGTACGTCGCAACAGTTCCACTCTGCGTCCCGCTTTCTCAGGGGCCCGCCCGCCACGCGGCGGCGGGCCGTGCCGACTCCACGGCCGCGCCCACCGCACCGCGGTGCGACATCACCTCGTCGTACATCGAGCGCAAGTACGGCACGTGCGACGACGACGGCCAGACCGACAAGTTCGACCTGTGCTGGAAGTA
>NZ_JBEZAQ010000030.1:0-52110 GCF_040646655.1 Streptomyces sp. NPDC045431 | reverse complement strand
GGCATCGCCCGCCTGCACAACCTCGTTCTCGCCGGATGACGGGCAAACGAGCAGGCCATGCAGACGTCAAAGATCATTTACGGGACAGCCCTTAGCCGGATGCCGAAGGCTGCACCGCCGTTACGAGCGAAAGGCCGAGCACTTCCTGGCCTTCGTCGGCATAGCCGCAGCCCTCATCAGCTACCGCCGACTCACCAAGTGAAACGACGTAGGAAGCCAGCAGGGTGACGACGGGTGACGGGCAGTTGGTGTGATCAGGCCACGCTGGTGTCGCGGTCGATGGCGAGAGCCGCCCGGTCTCTCAAGTTGCCGAATCCCCTATTTGCCCGACCCTGAAAGAGGGCCCGGTGCTGGGCACTCGGTCGGATGGGTCAGCCCGTCCTTCGGCGGAGTTTAGGCCCCACGGCTCGTCCCAGCGGTTCGCGGTTGTCTGTCAGGACGCGGGCGGGACAGTGAAGGAGGGGCTGCGTCTGGCGTATTGCAGAGGCGCGAGCCCATTGCTTGAGCGCGGACAGGAAAGGCATCATGGTTCTGCAGCAGGAAGAGGTGCCGATTCGCAACGGATACGACGTCGGCATCGGCGTTGCGATGGCAAGCGGCAGCCCGATGGCCCTGGGTGCGGTCGGCGCCGTCACACCACCGCAGATCGGAACCGGCGGGTCTGGCTCGTTCGTCTTCCGTCGTATCGAAACCACGCAGGAACTGGAGGACGAACTCGGCGTCGGAGCGGATGTATCGGCCGGAATCGGCTTGTTCAGTGGATCCGCATCGTTCAACTTCTCGAAGAAGTGCAAGATTCAATCGAGTTCGCTCACGGTGCTCGTGTCCGCCGTGAAGCGGTTCGCATTTCAGCAAATGGACTCGCCAAGCTTGTCGGAACCGGCGGCAAAGCTCGTCGAGCGGGGAAAGCCGCTCAGTGAGCAGTTCGGCGAATACTTCGTGCGCGGCATCAGCACGGGCGGGCGCTTCTTCGGGGTCGTACGGATCGACACGAAGAGCGTGCAATCCAAGACGGAACTCAATGCCGCGTTGGAGGGTTCCTACGGGGTCGCGGTGACGGCCGAGGTCAAGACCAGGATCGCGCAAGCTATGGCGCAAGCCGAAGCGCGGGCCGAGGCCTTCATCCTTCATGACGGCGGCAGTATCACAACGCATCCACGGAGCGGTGATCCGGTCGAGCTGGTCAAGCAGCTATACCAGGCGATGGATGAGTGGTCGGCCAGTGTGCGTCAAGACGCGAAGGCGTATACGGTGACGCTGGCTCCCTATGTCATTGCTCTGGGGCCGACGCCACCAAACCTTGCCGACATCGAAAAGCAACGACGGGTGCTGATTCGCTGCGCGAATCTGCGATCGCGGGCCATCGACATGCTCAATCTCGTGGAGTACATTCTCGACTTCCGGCACACCAACGAGTTCGAGATCGTGCCTGGAGGGCCGGATCTGCCAGCCCTGCAAGCCGCGCTGGTGAGTGATCTTGACATCATCGAGGAGGCCGCTTCCTTCGCCATCGAAAACCTCAAGGAAGCACGGGATCCCGAGGTCTTCATGCGGGACATCCGCGGTGTTCCAGGCTTCCGTCTCACCACCCTCCCGGCGAACATGCCGAAACAGAAGCAGGCCGTGCTTCCGACGTCCATTACGCTCACCGCGACGAATTCCCCTCCGCACAGGGAAGTACAGTTCTTGGATGTGCCGGACAGTTTTCAAGTTACCGCCAAGCTGACCGTCAACCTTCCAAAGCCAAGCGATATTATAATCCGCGATGCAGGGCTTGCCTTGTTCGCACCGGCAGGTGCAAAGTTTTCCGGTGTAGGCAAGTTGGTCGACGAGGACGGGCGACACGTATGCTTGTTCAGTGGCACCCTTGGGGTTGGTTCGGGCTATCGACCTATTGACTGGGTCGGCAACGAACCCATTTATCTCAAGATGACCGTCGCACGTGGGCAAGTCAGCTCGATAGGCCTCAGTAATGATGGAGAAGAATTCAGCAACGTGCCTGAAGTAATGGAACTCGAGGCCCTCGAGGGAGCATCACCGACGCGAAAGCTTGCCCTATTCGCAACTTCGGGTACCGACATGTCGGTTACTGCGAATTTCTCCGAACTCAAGATCGTGCCTCTGTAGCTCCACAGGGATAGGCATGGAAAATCTGCAGATCGAGGCAGTCGGCACCGAACTCGTCGGTTGGGGTGCCCACCAGACAAGGCCGCGTGCATCGGCTTTGCTGCACAGTCGGGTCAGAGGCGGGTGGCGTGTCCACGGCCGCGGTGACCAATCGAAGCGCGCAGGTACCTCAGTTCCAGCACGGTGCTGTCCGCATTAAGGACGAGTCCCAGCAGCGCGCCGGGCGGCATCGTCCGATTCAGCGGAGCGCTGGAATTGTGCCGAACTCGCGAAAGAGAAGGAATCATGACGGACGTCGATGCCGAGAAGCGCCAGCAGGCGAAGGTCGCCGCGGCGAACGCCGCAGTAGCCGCCAACGACACCGCCGTCGTATTGGGCATCGCGGGCGTGGCGGTCGCAGGCGCCGGCGCGGCCACCGGCGCCGGGGCGCTCGCGGGCGTGGCAGTCGGCGCCACTCTTGCGGTCGGCAGCTTCACCGCGTGGCTGATCGGTAACCGCTACCAGCGCATCGCTAACGATCCGCCACGCGACGACTGTGACCAGGTGACCGAGAGCTTCGCCCGCCTACTCGAGGACGAGGTTCCCACCGACGAACCACACGCGACAGTGCACCGCCTCGCAGCCAACCAGGTGCTGCTATGCGACGCGCTGAGCGCGTTGCTCGTGTCGCTCGAACGCTTCGACGGTGCGGTCCTGGCCGACGATTCCGATGCCGCGAACAGGCAAGCAGAGGCAGTCCAGCTCAACGCGCAAACTGCCGCAGGCCTGCAGGATACGGTCGTCGCGCTCGCCGGAACTGTGAACGAGCTCTGGTGGAACAGTCAGGAGATCCTGGCATGGGACGACGCGACCCTGGAGCAGGTACTGGAGCTGCACAACGAGGCCGCGGGTGACCCATGGCAAGCGGTCATGGCCAGCGTCGAGGACCTGACAGACAACGACCCGTTCTCTTCCGTTGATGCGAGCGAGGATCCGGTCCTGCTCGCGACCCAAATCCCCACTCAGGCACAGGCTATCGTCGGCGACGAGTACGTCGCCGAGCTCGCTGGACTATCGGAAACGCTGCGAGAGCTGGCCGTCTAACAAGCCATCTCATTTGGCGAGCCCTCGGGCACAGCAAGACCCAGCTCCGGCGGACGGCGACGGCGGGCGCGGCACGTAGACCACACGTCGCGGCCGGCCTCCTCAGTCATGCTGAATCGCATGGGGAAGTAGATCAGTGGACCGCTGGCTTCGCCGATCAGCCGGCCGGTTGACCAGGGCGAGGTGTCCTCCTCGTCCTCGGTGAGGTCGCACCACCGCTCAAGCAGCGCTGCTACGTACGCCGCGATGCGTTCGGGCGGAGGCTCTTCCACCTCGCTGTCGATGTAGCGGTCGTACAGGTCGCTGAAAACCTGGCCGGCGGGCTTGTCATCCGTCGGCCTCTCGCCTTCCCAGACAGCAAGGTCGTAGCTCATGACCGGAGACTCTCATGCCGCTCTGACAGCCATAAGAAACGACGTCTTAGGCGACGGGAGTGTTGCGGGCCAGGACTCCGGCTACAAGGTTCCCAACGCGCCGCAGCGGCATTCGCGAAGCAACGAGGAGCCCTTCTGTCCACCTCATCCCAGGACAGATTCCTCAGTCTGCCGAAGCAGCAGCACCCCGTCACTGCAATGGCGGAGCCGGATCACTCCCGCAGAGATCCTCCGCAGAACGCGCTCAGCGGCTGCCGAGGACCCAGAACGCGCTCTACAGGCAGGATCCTGCCCAGTACCGGCCATTTCGTTGAGGTCTCCACACGGATGAACAAACGCGCCGGAAGCTCCTCCTCAAGTAATGATTGATCCGGACCGGGGCCACTCTGCTCCGTCAACAGGATTGCCGATTGGGAGGAGAACACTCATGGCCTTCGCCGAGGACTTTGCAGCTGCGCTTGCCCAGCGTGGGATCCAGATGGATGCCAACGATGTTCCCGCCCCGGATGTGATCGGTGGTGCACTCGACAACATCAACGGCTTCATGAGCGACATGGACGTAGCTGTCCGCGAGGGGTTTGACGAGAGCTCCCTTGAGTTCGCTGTGTGCTCAGTGCTGGCCGATCCGTCGGTCAGCATCGCACCTGAGATCTCGTCAATTCTCGCCGCTTACGACCGCACCCCTAACATGCGCCTTACGGAGATGCTGCAGGCGACAAGTGAAACGCTCGACCAGGTTCGGGGTGTGGTTTAAGCACCGTTCCGCGGTCGATCGACGGACAGACGGGAGTAGAGACATGGCGATCGAGGAGTTCGCTGACTGCTATGGAGCACGCGTCCAGACCACGGTTGACGCAATCATCGATGATCTGCGAAACCTGGGGGCCGACTCCATCCGCCGGGTTGTGGAGTGGAATCGAAACCTGCGCGATTCCGACAGGGCTCTTGTCCTTGCGCTTGCGGGAATCGCGTCCACAGTGATCATCAAGATTCTCGAGAAGCTACTCGGCCCGACCGCCGCCATCTGCTTCGTAGGGCTGCTCGGGGGCGCTTCCTGGGCCCTGCTGATCCGTTCGTTCACCGAGTGTGTGGACCTCCTCTGACCAAGTCCGTGCGTGAGTGAACGAGCACCTGCCCTTTAGTTGACGCGCTAACTGTTTAGCCGTGTAGCGGAAGGGTCCGGCGCTGTGACTTCCTTTTCGCGAGCGTCCGGGCGGCCTCGACGGGGCCGCGTTTCCGAGCTGCGGTCCGGCGCAGCTCGGATATGCTGGTGGTGGGTCCTTGTGCAAGCACGAAGCTTCGCCACGGTGTGCTCTGTCATCTCAGAACCGCGTGAGTGACCACCAGACCGCGTAGCTCGGCCCCTGACGGACAGTCCATCCGTCAGGGGACACCGCCAACCGCGCCCTGACGGGGAGACGCCATGGGGCAGATGGAGGAAGCGTTCGACGAGTTCCTCGCCGCCGAGCCGAAACACTGGCTGGTAAGACGCACCGGTGACCACATCGACTCGGTGGTCAATGAGACGGGAACAGCTGAGCTTCCGGAGGATGTGCCAGAGCTGCCGCGCCTCGAAAGCGACTTCGTGGCGGACATGCTGAGCCCCAGCCCCGATAGGTTGCGTCGAGCACCCACCGCGGTCGCTCTCCCAGCTCTGGGCGAGTCGGTGACCGAGGCCGTCGTGACCCGTTGGCTTAAGTCGGTCGGCGAGACCGTAGGGGTCGACGAGCCGTTGCTCGAAGTCTCCACAGACAAGATCGACGCCGAGCTCCCCTCACCCGTCGCTGGCACGCTGCTGGAAATCTTGGTGGACGAGGACGAGTCCGCCGAGGTCGGTGCCGAGCTCGCCCTAATCGGCCCCGCCGGTTCCGCGGATGCAGACCCTCCGGCCCCGGTTGGTGAGGAGCTCCGCTACCTCCCGGAGTTTATCCTTTTCGATGAGGACCCGAACTTCGCCTTCGATGTCGTCCAAACCGGCGATATCGCCGATGACGGAAGACCGTTCAACCGCGCCACTCTCACCCTGACGCTGGATGCAGTGATGCCGGACCACCTCGCCCGCTTCGCCGAGGAGGCCGACCTATTCCAGGTGCCGGACCTGGAGCCCGGCGTCTCGCTGGCCGTGCCCATCACGGGGCGCGACGGGTCGATCCGCGTCCACAAAGTGACGGGCAGCACAGCCATCGCCGGCGAAACTGGCTTCCTCGCCACCTTCGAGCTGACCGGTTCGCTCGTCGCGGCCACTTACGTGCATCTCACCCGACGCGGCAAACTGAGGCTGGAGTTCGAACCGACCTACTCCGGCTACCAGACGACCCTCGTGACACAGCCCGACACCGGTTTTCCCGTCCACGGGCCGATCTTCCGCGGATTCCAGTTCGAGGTCTTCGGTGACGGCGGCATCACCGCCGGTGCCCCCTTCGAGCCGCCCCTCGTCAACCGCATTGGCGCGTACGTCTTCTTCCCAGTGATCGCGTGCTTCCACCGCACCCTCCCGCTCGGCCTCACCTTCAACACCGACACCTACCGCAGCCGCTTCACCATCACCGCTGAGGGGAGGACCCGGCCCATCATCGACGGCGACGACCTCGACGACTTCGCAGAACAGCGTTCGGAGTACCGGGAACTCACAACGCTCGGCAACATCTCGGATAAGTACCCCTCGTTCCGGCGCGTCTTCTTCGGCCAGGTCAGCGGCACCGTAATCGCCGTCCCGGCCAGCTACGGGATCCTCGTCACCTCGCAGGGCGCCCTCGCGTCCTGCGACTCCATCGTCGACGAGTCGCCTACATCCTTCAGTGGCTGCCGGTTCCACTTCACTTTCACCGTCGCCCCGATGGCCGACCCAATCGATCTCGCCCGCCTGCGAGCAGACGTCATGGACATTCCGGAGGCCGCCGGCCGCACCCTGCACGTCGCCCTGCCCGGCGGCCTGGACTCCCGTACCCCAGCCACCTTGGACGGCTTCCCGGCAGGAAAGGCAGCCTTCGCCGATGGTGACGGAACCACCATTCAAGTGAGCGTCGACATCGTCGACGACCGTCCCACGCCAGCCACCACCATCGTCAACCTGTTCCTGCAACAGCTCGGTGCGACAGGGTCGCCGCCGCTGTTTGGCACCATCGCGGTGCGGCTCGACGACGTCTTCCCCCAGCCCGTACGAACCTCACTGTTGCTGAATTTGCGCCGCACCGCCCACAGGGACGACCTGGCGACTACGCGGCAGCCCGGACCGCCACCGAGCGCCAAAGCCGTCAACCAGGGGCCGCTCGACCTCAAGCTCATCCGGTGCGCCGACGTCCGGGACGACCAGGGCCCGGGGCCGATCGTCGCGCTCGGCGGTCTGGTGCTCGCCGCCCGGCAGACGACCACCATGCCGGGTGTCGGCGCCAGCGCCGAGGTCGCGGTGTCGCGCACCCTGGAAGTGGCCACCCCGCTACCTACCAAGGCTGCGATGCTGAAGTTTGTTGCGTTCCACACGCACACCGTGCAGGAGGTGCAGCACTCGCTCACCGTGAACGCCGCCGGGCTGAACTTCACAGCGGAGGGCATCAGCACCATCAGGGCCGAGATCACGCTCATCGCCAACCCCGGCGACCCTGTGCCCGCACTCACACTGAGCACGTCCCACACCATCGACTTCGTGCACGTCTCGCTACCGGTGGATTCCGCCGTCACCGGTCTGGACAGCACGGTCTTGCTGAGCCTGACCACGACCTCCGGCGTGCGGACGGTCTCCATCGCGCACGACTTCGTCACCGAGCCCATCCTCGTCGTCACGTCCACGACGATCCACTGACAACGACATCCCACCGACACGAACCACCATCGACCGACAGGGACATGTGCGATGTCAGACAGCGTCCTTCCCACAGGGCCGATATTCGGCCCTGACTCGCTCGTGATTCCCCTCGATGGAGGCGAGGAGGGAGACCCGGCCGTCGGCGTCCACATCCGGCCCGACGCACTCAACACCGCCCTCGCGGCCGCCGGAGAAGCCGAAGCCACCTAGTACTACTTCCAGCCACCCGGGTGACCGTCGCGACCCGGCCCGGCACCACCGACCTCGCGTTCTCGACCACCGTCACCGTCCAGGCCCCCGTCGGTCCCCATCCCGACTACCTCGGCGGCTCCTGCACCTTCCAGCACAAGTGGGCGACCTCCGGCATCACCCCGGTGTGGCGTACGCCAGGTGAGCCCGGCGTACGGGCGCGGGTGTACGCCGACGTACGTCGTCCTGGCACCGCGCGCTAGCCGGGCCGGCGCCGCTCGTACGGCGGTGAGCAGCTTGTGACCGTCCTTGCTGGTTTCCCCATCGGCGGAGCTCGTCGGGTGCGAGGATCGCACCCTCTGGATGCCCCCCCCGTGTACTGCAGAAGGGTTTTTGGTGAGCCGTACCGTACGCACCACCGCACTCGCTTCTGCCGCGCTCGCGTTCGTGGCCCTGGCCACGCCGAGCCAGGCCGCTTCCACCACCGGCGCCCTGAGGATCACCCAGGTGCGGCCCAACGCCTCCGGCGCCGACAGCCGCGACGGCACCCAGCTGAACGTCAACGGCGAGTACTTCGTCATCAGGAACGTCACCACCAGGACGGTGAACACCGGCGGCTACGTCCCCGACGTCACCACCAACACCTACGGGCGCGCCCTGCCCGCCTACAACCTGCCGGCCGGTGCGAGGGCGTACGTGCACACCGGCAGCGGCCGCCACTATCGCGACAGCAGCGGCGCACACCACATCTACCGTGGCTACGCCCGCCACGTCCTGCTCAACACCTCCACCGCGAAGAACCCCGACCTGCGGCTGAAGAAGCCCGGTTCCCCGGACGACAACACCGCCACCGGCAGCATCACCGCCTGCAACTGGAACACCGCCGCCGACGGCACCACCTACACCTGCTGACCCGTAAGATCCCCGCGCCCGTGGCGCAGAGCCCCACGCCCAGCGCCGGCTCCGCGCTACGGGCATCACCCCTCCCCCATCACCGCCGAACCGCGATCGCGGCGCACAGCAGCCCCCGGACGACGCGGACGCTGGGTGAGAAGTAAAGGAAGGCACCGGTTCGTTTCTCCGGTACGACTTGTGCGCACGAGCGGGTAACGCCCGGGCAGTTGAGCTGCGGCAGCGGCTCCTGTCGTTCTACGAATCAGCGGTATGAAGCACATCGCTGCCCGCATCCTTACAGCGGTCGCACTGGTCCGCACGCCGGTGGCGTCGGTCAGCGCCGGTGAAGCGGCGCGTCCTCTGCCACTGACCCCGGCCGTCGCCGCTCTGCGTCACACCGCAGGCAGCGGCCGGTGACCCGCAGCCCGTGGCTGGTGCTGTTCACAGCGGTCCTGCTCGGCCTCGCCCACGCGAACACCGCCTACGCCCAGGTGCCGCTCGCCGCAGCACCTGCCAAATGCATCGGGGGAGAGAAGGACTCCCGGGGCCGCTCCAGCGTCGATCTGGGAGAAGTGTCCTGGGAGGACGAGACGAAGTACGACGACGCCCGCTCCCACGCCGCCAAGGCATGGTCGACCAACGGCCTCACCAAGATCGAGTTCCCGAAGGACGACGCCACCCGCGTCGCCGACCTCGAGTGGTCCGACGTCAACGAAACCAACGGGCAGTGGAAGGACGTCGGCGCCGCCTGGACCCCCTTCCCGGCACCGATGTCATCCGCATGAACGACGCCTACCTCGCCACGGGCAAGAAGTTCGGCACACCCGCCAAGGGCCGGATCGTCGCCGCGCACGAGCTCGGCCACACGCTCGGCTTCTGCCACAAGTCACCCCGCCTGGTATCCGACGCTTATGGCCCCGAACGTTAACGACGCACGCACTGACGGCAAGCCCACCAGCCGAGACCGCTCCAACTACCACGCCTTGTGGGGATGACCATGAACAAGCCCCTCGCCACCGCCCTCGCCGCGGCTGTCACCGCGATCCTGGCCACCACCGGCTACCTCACCTACCAGCACCTCACCACCCCGTCCGCGCCGACCGAGGCCATCACCCTCTACGACCCCGAAAATGCCCGGGAAGTGGCCGGCAGTGCCGACGACGTCTTCCACGGCACCGTCCTGCGGCACACCGGCCAGCGCACCATCGCCGAGTACTGGCAGCACGCCGTCGTCCACCAGATCGATGTCACCCCCAGCTAAGAGAGCGTCGCCGTGAGTCCGGGTTTCGTCGTCCATGCTTGCTCCGCTCACTCATTGAACGAAACGCTCTCATGGCGGCGTTGCAGGATGTACAGGTCCCAGCTGTCGGGGTCGCCGATGTAAACGAACAGTTTGGGCTGCTCGGGGCTCCCGAAAACCTCCCAGGTGCCCATAGCGCAGCCGCCCACGGACACCTCCACCTTCTGGGACCACGGTCCGGTGCCCGGGTCGTACGTCCAGGACCCCGTGCCGGTGCACTTGTGCACTACGGGTTCGAAGGCGTCGTCGATGTCGAACGTCTCGACGCCGGCCGCCGTGGCCTTGCCGTCCGCCGTCAGGATGAGCGTGCCGCCCTTGCCGTCGGACCACGTCCCGGCGACCCGCTCCGCGTTCAGCTGCGGAGGCTCGTAGCCGATCCCCGCGTACAGGCCGATGCCGACGAGCGTGCCGGCCATGACGACAGCGAGCGTCCCGTACAGAGCCACCAGGCCGAACATGGCACCGCCGGAGACCTGCGGACGGTTCGGCAGCAGCAGCCTGCGGGCGGTCAGCGCCGGGGCGGCGAGGACCGTTGTGGCCACAAGCCATCCGCTGAGGCCCGCCAGGACGTCGGCCTCCACAGGCAGCGCCGCCGCTAGAACCGCTGGGGCGGTTCCGGCGGCCGCCAGAGCCGGGATCCACCACCACGTCTCGCGCCCCGAAAGCCGGCGGCCGAGCCATCCACCCACCGCGAGGAGCGGCATCACCACGCCGATCGACAGCAGGGCGCCGAGGACGGCTCCGACCACCGCCACGAACGGCGCCATCATCAGCAGGAAGAAGACGCCCATCGCGTTGTTGGGCAGGGCCGGGCTCTCCCGGGTCTGCCCCCATACGAAGAGCGCGATCACCCCGACCACAGTCTCGACGAACAGCACCGACATCGAAGCCGTCAGCACCGCGCCGAACCTGTCCCTCACGCGCGCCCTCGGCTGCACCGGCTTCCACATTTTTGAACGCATTCAAATCCCCTCCCGTCCCGCATCCTCCCCCACGCGGGACGGCTCTGCGTAGCCGGGGGTCCGTCTCGAATCGACCACACATGATCAAGTAGGGACAGTTCTGATCGCCCGTTAGTTTTCGGGCAGGGCTCGTACGTAGGACAGGTGCCGGCGCGGTCCGCGCCTGCACCCTACGAACCAGTTGGAGTCCGCATGACGCTCCTGGAGCTGGCCGGGTTTTTCCCGGTCGCCGTGAGCGCGATCAGTGTGCTGAGTGCTGTGAGGCGCTGGGCCCGTCGCAAGCCGCGTGGCGGCGTGTGTGTACGCGGAACCGGTCGGGCAACCGTGTCCGGTGACTGCATGGTGCGGCGTGTGGTGCGGTACGAAGCCGCGGACGGAGGTGTGCTGACCGTTTGGACGGTCCGGCCCGCTCACGCGGCGGCGGCTCGTCGCGAGGAGCATGACCTGTGGTGAGCGACGAGTCCTCCGAGGGTGCTGCCGGCCGGCAGGAGCAGGTGTATCAGCTGCTCGTGGAGAATCACCAGGAGTGCCTCCGGGAGGTGCAGCAGATGCTGAGCCGGAAGTTCCCCGCCATGCCGCTGGCGCGGCGCGAGGACATCGCGCTGGAGGCCTTCGCGCGAACGGCGCACAAGTGGCTGCGCGAGCCAGATCTCGTATGGCGGGACCCCGTCCCGTACGCGCGGATTGTGGGCCGGAATCTCGCTGTCGACAGCCTGCGGGAGAAGTCGGCGGTGCCGACCTGCCCGCACGACCTGGATCAAGTCACCGTTCCGCAGGATGGGCCGGACGACAGCGCGGCCCTACTGACCGACGTGGTCATCCCGGCGATCCGGCGCATGCCGCGAACGCAGCGGCGTGCGGTGGTGGAGCTGCAGAGCCGCGGTGCCGACGACACCCTGATCTCCGCCGAACTCGGGATACCGCGCAGGCAGGTGCAGGTGCAGGTGCAGCGCAACAGGGCTATCCGGGAACTGCGGAGCAAGCTGAAGGATCAATTCGTCTCAAAACAGAGCGAAATGGCAGCGACGCGGGGAAGGGGAAACAGGTGAATGACGTGAGCAGGGCCGAAGGCCACGGCGGGCGCCGTGAGCAGCCCGCACTCGCCGACCAGCTCGCCGCGCTGATGTCGCAGCCATAGCACGGGGTCGTCTTCTGGGACCGTCCGGACGGGGACTGGGCCTCGGTGGAAGCGGACGGCATGACCGCCAGCGCACGCAGGGAGGCTCTGGCCCACGCGAACTCCTGCTACCGGCTGGGTTCGAAGGCTCTGCGTCGGGGCGATTGGGAAGCAGCCACGAACTGGCTGAGCGAAGCAGCCGAGCGCGGGCACCCGGGAGCGATGTTCCGGCTCGCGGTCGCCGTCCACCGGGTCGGTGCGCCCGGGTGAAGGGCGATGTGCGTTACCTCGTCGAGCAGGCCGCGCAGCTCGGGCACGGGGATGCCCGCGTGCTGCTGAACCTGGCCGACAGGCGACCGGCGTCGCGTGCCCTGCCCGAGGATGCCGAGTTCGCCGACGAGGTCCAGCTCGCTCTGCTGCAGGCCGTCGTTCCCCGGCCGCGGGAAAACGCGCCAGGACGCAGCGAGCGGTTCTCGACCTCTCCCCTGCGGGCTCCGGAGCTGACGGTCGCCGCCCGGCAGGTTCCAGGGCGGGGTCCGGCACCTGGGCAGTGGAAGGCGGTAGAGGGCGCGTTGCGGATCCTGCACGTGCTTCACGGGTCGTCGGTGGCGCTGAGTGCGGCGCAGCTGGCGAAGCGGACCAGCCTGCCCAAGAAGGTGCTGGAGAGGCTGCTGCACTGGTTGTGCCAGTGCGGTATGGCGGCGGGGCTGCCGGACGGCGGCTTCACATCCGGCCCGCAGTTGCAGACCCTCGCTCAGCCTCCCGGCAGGTCGGCTGAGGCGGCGCTGCAGCACCGGCTGGCGGCCTTGCGGGATGCAGTGGGCGCGGCGGTCTATGTCAGCAGCTACACCGACGGGGAAATCCGCATCTCCCGGTTCGCCGACGGCCCGCAGGCCCCGTGTATGAATGGGTGGACTTCCGGGCGGCGGCGCACGCCAGCGCCGTGGGCAAGAGCCTGCTGGCGCAGCTGCCCTTCGAGCAGCGCATGGACCACCTCTCGCGTCATCGGGCGGCGCGCTTGACCTCGCGCACGATCACCGATCCCCGCCGGCTGTTCGCGGACATCGACGAGCGGGGCCCGCGCGCTCCGCAGTTCGACCGGCAGGAGTACTCCACTGGCGAGGTATGCGTGGCCATCCCGCTCAACCTGGGCAACCAGGCCGATGCTCTCGCGCTGTCCATGCCCGCGAGCCAGCAGCACCGGTTGGAGGAGGCTGCGCAGATCCTCTCCGATCAGTCCACCGTGGTGCTGTTGTCGCTGCTTTTGGCCGGTGACCCACCTGTCGAACCCACAAGCGCGCCGGGGCAGCAGATCATCGTGGTCCCTCCCAACGATGTCCTGCGACAACCCTCCGAATCGATCACCTTGCTGACGCGGCCCGCTCCCCCGCCGCTGCAGGCGGCGCCGCAACGCTTGGACGACGCTCTTCCCGGCACGGACGGCGCAGTCACGCCAGGCACACAGGTGGTCGCCTGGGACGACGTGGTCGCCGGTCGTGAAGAACACGTGGTGACGATGGAGCCGCTCGGCGCGTACGCCGCCGCCCCGTAAAGCCGAGAGACCACTGCGGTATCGGTGCCCCTGCGGGCGCCGATACCGCCTCGGGACCCGGGGCGCTTGCAGTCACACCACCCACATCGCCGCCACGCCCATCCCGCTCCCCGCCACCAGCTACCACGGGAACTTCAGGAAACACCTCGTGAGCCCAGCGTCGGGGGCTCCAGGCCATCGGCGCTCTCCGGCCCACCGGGGCCGGACACGTCGTAGGCGCACGGCATCGCGGTGTAGCCCTCCAAGGTCTGCCAGTGGGACCACCAGGTGAAGACCACCCGGTCGGGATTGTCGTCGGCCTCGTCGTGCCGTTCGGCGCGCAGCTCCCAGTCCTCGCCGGTTGCGCGGAACTGGGTGATGGTCCAGCCGCGGTTCTTCAGGTGGTCGTGCAGCCGGTGCAGCGCGGGCACGCCCTGCTGCTCCGGAACACGGTCGAGGGTCCAGCTGTGGCCGAGGCGGTAGGAGCCCTTTTCCGGCTCGTCGTTCAAGCTCTCCAGCCCGTCCGGGTAGCAGGCCGCAGCAGACAGCGTGTTCTGCGGGGCGGCGCTGTCCCCGCCTGATGAACCGGCCGGCACTGTGCGGACGATGCCCGCCACGTCGTACATCTCCCGCGAGCGATCCGTCGCCCGCTGGGCCATCACGGTCGGATCCACCTCCGGAAAGTCCTCCCCGAGTGCGCTCTGCACCCCATACGTGACGACAACACCGACCACCAGCAGCACCGGGACGCCAATCAGCAAGAGAAGCGAGTACCAGGCCACGCTCAGGGCACGGCCTAGCGGCTTCCGCCGGTTCGCTTCGAAGTCGATGAGGTCGTCGATCATGGCCACGACGTTACGGCCAAGGGCGCGCCCCGGGATGCGTACAGCACACCAGACGCCCTGCGCACAGCTACTCAGTACAGGACCAGCCGTGTAGCGGCTTCGTCTAGGTCGTTGATGTCGCTGGCGGCACGGTGCACGAGGAAGACCTGGTGCACAGCGTCTCGCTCTCCTCGGCGGCGAGCACGCCGCGCCGGGCGGCTCCCCGGGTGCCGGGGGCGTCGTCACCTTCACTGCGCGGGAAGGCGGCTCGTACGCAGCATCTAGGTCTTTCCCGGCCTCTGCGATGCCACTGGTCTGGTAGAGCAGCAGGGGCCGGGTCGATGGGCTAGACCTCCTGCAGCCGGGTGGCGACCTGCTGCAAGATGGCTGCCAGGGCGGCGCGGTCGTTCGGGCTCAGGTCGCCCTTCATATCCGTCACCACGTCGTCCACTCCTCGGCTGACCTGGAAGTACCGCAGGGCAAGTGCGCTTCGCTGAGCCTCCGCCAACTTAAAGGTGCAGGTCAAAGGGCTGGCGTGACCGGTACTCAAGGTGCTCATGCTGGTCGTGGGCGACTGTCTACGAAGTAGATCGTCCGACAGGAGGTGCTTTCGATCCTGACGGTCCGGCAGCGAGGTAAAGCGGTTCGTTCTGAGGTACCTGTGGCATTACCGTGGCGCGATGGTGCATGTGCGGGAGATGGTTGAAGCTGACATCGAGGCCGTCTCGACGATCCGGGTGCGGGGATGGCAGGCGGCATACGCCGGCATCGTTCCCCAGACTTACCTGGATGCAATGACGGTCGAAGGAGATGCCGGTCAGCGGCGGCAGCTGTTCTCTCAACCCCGTCGGAAGTCACGAGACCTTGTGGCGCTCGGTGACCGTGGCCCGGTGGGGTGGATCTGCTTCGGGCCGTGTCGAAGTGAGCTGTCTGGTCTGGGGCGAGTGGGTGAGGTCTACGCCTTGTACGTCTCGCCGGATCTGATCGGCCAGGGGATCGGTCGGAAGCTCCTGGACGAGGCGCACGCTCAGATGAAGATCCAAGGCTTCGAAGCGTCGGCCTTGTGGGTTCTCGATGACAACCACCGAGCCCGCTGCTTCTATGAGCGGGCTGGCTATCAAGTCGACGGTGGGGCTCAAGCCGACGTCTACGACGAGATCACGCTCACTGAGCTCCGCTACCAGCGCGTGCTCTGAGTTCAGCGACGGTGTGTGCATCCTGGCCAGTTCGAGGACCGCTCTCCCTTGTTCCGGCGGTCGGTGCGACATTTGCCGCCACGGGTAGCGCGGCTGGTCATGACGCACCGGTCGACTTCCCGGCTGCAGAGAGCACGCACCGCTGCGGCTACCGCCGCGGTGTCGCCACGGTCATGCCCTGCCAGCCGGGGCCGAGTCCTCGGCGCCTGAATGTACTCGAGGGCGCCGACCGCGCAGAGGCGGGGGCGTGGCCGACCGAAACGCCTCCCGAGCCGTCGAGGTGGTCGCGAAGCCGGCTGAGAGTGCCTCGGATGGCGAACAGGTGGAGGGCTGCGTGGCCGTCTATCTGCGGGGCTTCGGACAGGGCCTCACTCAGCGTTTCCATGGCCGTGATGACGTCCTCGACCGCCGCGTCGCTCCACCTGCCTCCTTGTACGTCGGCAAGGAGGCAGGCGGTCTCGGCAACGGCGTCGGCCAGGTCCTCTACGCCCGCGGCGGTGCTCTTTCCCATGATGTGATCAACGATGTCACACCGCCACCGGCGTGTGAGCGGCACGACGGGCAAGGCCCGCCCCGGCGCGGGGCGATACGGCGCGTACCGCCCCGCGAGACGGCGGGGCTTGCCCAGGCACCGGGACCGTCCCGCCCCCGCGGCGGATGGTCCCGGCCCAGGCCGGCGGCCTAGGGGGTGTCTGATATTGATCTTGTGGTGGGTTGTGGTGAGCTGACGGGTGCGGCGTGGGAGCGGATAGCGCCCCTGCTGCCTGGTGTTGACGGTCGTGGGCGGCCGTGGCGGGATCACCGACAGGTGATCAACGGGGTGATGTGGCGGTTGCGGACCGGTGCCCCGTGGCGTGACCTGCCGGAACGCTACGGTCCGTGGCAGACGGTCTATGAGCGGTTCGCCCGCTGGGAGACGGACGGAACCTGGGCCCGCCTGCTCGAGCAGGTCCAGGTCCGGAAAGACTCCGTCGGAGCCGTGGAGTGGACCGTGTCGGTCGACTCCACGACCAACCGGGCTCACCAGCACGCCGCCGGTGCCCGCAAAAGGGGGCGGCAGCAGGGGACGAACTGGAAGATCCGGCACGCGAGGCGGCTGGCCAGGCGCTCGGCCGGTCACGTGGCGGGCTGACCACCAAGGTCCACCTCGCCTGCGACGGCCGGGGCTTGCCTCTGGCCGTGGTCGTCACGCCCGGCAACGCCAACGACTCCACCGTATTCGACGCCGTCCTGGGCGCTATGAGGGTGCCCCGGTCCGGTGTCGGCCAGCCCCGCCGCAGGCCCGACGCGGTCATCGCGGACAGGGCGTATTCGTCCCGGGCGATCCGCCAGGCCCTGCACAGGCGGGGTATCCGGGCGGTGATTCCGGAGCGGGCCGACCAGCGGGCCAACCGCCAGCGGCGCGGCCAGGCCGGAGTCCACCTCGCCGCACTCATCCTCTGGCTCCGCGAACCCACCCAGGGACCTTAGGACGCTTCTTCATGTCCGGATCGTCGACCTTGGTCGATCACGGAACTTGACCTCAATCTCGGTTGAGGTTGGAGGCTGGCGCCATGACTGCCATCGTCGCTGGCCTCCGGCCGGTCGCACTGCCCGATACCTGCCCGTCCGGACGCGGGCCTCATCCTGGCGTCGCTATGGCGCACCAGGGGGCTCGATCAACAGCAGAAGGTCATGTCCGGCGTCATGGACGCCTGGGAGAAGGCCCGGCTGCCAGCCGAGTACCTTGCGCGGCATTGTCTGGCAGGGTCCGACGGCCGGACCATCCTCAACTTTGCCCAATGGACAAGTCCCGAAGCGCACCGGGCCTTCGCCGCCGACCCTCGCAACCAGCAGACTCTTGGCAGTGCCATCCAGGCGCTGTACTCGGCCGATCCGCCAGGCCGTTACCTGCCCTACCGCTTCGCGGGGCGGCGCGATGGAGCCGCCCGCTACTTCACCGCAACGTGGCACGACACCGAGGACGATGGGATGGCCCGATCGCCGCCGATGAGTTGTTCGAGCGCGCCCCCGCCGCCCTGGTGTCCTCGGCCGCGGTGGCGGAGTATTTCTACATCGGCGAGGCCGGACGGCAGCTCCTCGTGCTTGCCGGGTTTCAGGACGAACCCGGCGGTGCCGGCCCATGGTTCCGCCCGTTCCGCGGGCTGGTGCGGTCGGCGCGCTAAGACCCGCTCTCACCGCATCCGGCAGCTCGCCGAGACCGGCCACGGGATCAATTACCAGACACCTCCTAGTGATCTGAGTCAGAGATTCGTCGGTAGTAGGCGGCGACTTTGTCGAGGATCTCGTCGTCGGTCTTCGTCCAGACGAACGGTCTGGGGTGTTCGTTCCAGTCGGCGAGCCAAGCCCGGATGTCGCGTTCGAGGGCCTGGACGGAGCGATGGACGCCGCGCTTGAGCTTCTTCTGCGTGAGTTCGGCGAACCACCGCTCGACCAGGTTCAGCCAGGACGCACTGGTCGGCGTGAAGTGGAGGTGGAAGCGCGGGTGGGCAAGCAGCCACTTCTTGATGTCGGGCGTCTTGTGGGTCGCGTAGTTGTCCAGGATCAGATGAACCTGGAGGTCGGCCGGGACCTCCCTGTCCAGCTTGACCAGGAATTTCTTGAACTCGGCGGCCCGGTGGCGGCGGTGGAGGGAGCCGATGACCTTGCCGGTGGCGACCTCGAGGGCGGCGAAGAGAGTGGTCGTGCCGGCGCGGATGTAGTCGTGGCTTCGGCGTTCGGGGACACCGGGCATCATGGGCAGCACCGGCTGGGACCGGTCCAGGGCCTGGATCTGCGACTTCTCGTCCACGCAGAGAACGAGCGCCTTCTCCGGCGGGTCGAGATAGAGGCCGACGACGACGCGGACCTTGTCGATGAACAACGGGTCGGTGGACAGCTTGAACGTCTGGGCCCGGTGCGGTGCCAGGGCGAATGCCCGCCAGATCCGCGAGACCGTTGACTGCGACATCCCTGTCGCCGCGGCCATCGACCTGGTCGACCAGTGGGTGGCGTTCTTCGGAGTCTCCTCAAGCGTCTTGACGATGACCCGCTCGACATCGGCGTCGGTGATCTTCCGCGGAACACCGGGCCTCGGATCGTCGCACAGACCGTCCAGGCCGCGTTCGATGAAGCGCCGCCGCCAGGTGCGGACCGTGTCCGGAGTGATCCGCAGCCGACGGGACACCTCCATGATCGAGTGGCCCTCGGCGCACTCCAGCACGATCCGCGACCGCTGGGCCAGTGACTGGGCTGTCGTGCGGCGACGCAACCAGCCCTCCAGCACTACCCGCTGGGCGTCAGTGACCGACAACGGCGGAATCTTCGGACCCGGACGACTCATACCCAACCAACGACGAATCTCCGACTCAGATCACTATCGCCTTTCGGCCTGTAGGAGCGGGAGCGGTGACCGAGACAATCTCGCCACTGTCCAGGTCGAGGAAGAACGTCCTACCGATGCCACCCCGTGAGTCGGTGAAGCTGGCTGCGATCCGGTCGGCCGATACAAGCAACGGCTCCCAGTGATCTACGCCGACCTCCTCCGGGACCCAAGGTCTACGCGGCCGGATCTCCCATCCGGTCCGCTCTCCCACCTCCAGCACACCCGGGAACGACACCGCACCGAGCGCAATCGGCGTGGACCAGAGGCACTCGCTCTCCCGCGTGTACCGGGCCACGCGAGGCTCCGGTACAGACGTGGGCCGGCCTCGTTCGCCACGGACCAGGCGTGAAGCGCTGACCCACGAAATGACGAACCCGTCGTCAAGGAGGACGAACGCGCCGATCTCCTCATCGGGGCGGCACTCCAGGTGGGCGGTGGGCCCAGTGGAACCGTCCGGCAGAACACCTTCCAGGAGCTGACCATCACGGTCCGGGTAGGCGAGCCACAGCGTGCCGTCCGTGGAGAGACGGGATTGCGGCCTGCCTGTCCCGGTGTAGGTCCACTGCCACGCCACCTTGCCGGAAAGGTCGACCCTCGTGATGACGGTCGCCAGCGGATTCGGACCGTAGCTAGTCACAGTCAGTGGCCCGGAGGTGTCGGATGTGGCCACAGCCCGGATCTGGCCCGGCATGGTGAAACGCGATGAGAGGGTCATGCGTCGGCATCTTGCCGCATGTCTCCGTCCGCAGCGGTTGGGTCCTCTGCAGCGCTCGCCTGCTCTAGGGACCAACTGCAGTGCTCAGTCCCACGTCTCTGCACCGGCTAGTGCTGTGACCGCGAACCTTCGCCGGGTTGCTCCCCGGTCCGGTCGGGCGCCGCCGCGGCGGCGGGCGCGAACGGCGGTGTGCCCGGGCCCGCACCGGGTACCAGCGCGTCATGAGGCAGTCGACCGAGGACGTTCACACCATGATCCGGGAGGACACCACGGTCCGCGAGGACATCGACACCGCGCGGGACGAGGCGGCACTCGGCCTGTCGGAGGCGCGCCACGGCGTCGTGGCGCTGGCGGCCGGCGGGGCGTTTGGGCTGCTGGCCCTGCTGTCGGCCCACTCGACGCTGGTGCGCGGACTGGAACGGGTCTGGGCGCCCGAGAAGGTCACGGGCGCGCTCACCGTCGTCTACGCGTCGGGCGCCTCCGTCCTGGTCCACTACGGGGCCAAGCGCATGCGCGTGGCCCGCGCCGCCTCCCGTGAGGCACTGCACTCCTCGGTGGACGTGGTCCGCCACGTGGTCGACGAGCTCAAGGACGCCTGACCACCGGACCGCGCCCCGCGGGTCCTTCACGGGTCCCGGCCGCTGGACCCCGCCGTGGGCCCATGGCCTGGGACCGGCCTCGGTCGGGCGCTGCTCCGCCGGGGCCGGCCGCCGGACCCCGCCGTGGACCCATGGCCTGGGACCGGCCTCGGTCGGGCGCTGCTCCGCAGGGCTCATCGCCGAGAGCCGGCCTAGGTCGGGCGCCGCCCTGCCGGGCCCCATCGCCAGGAACCGGCCTGCCGGGCCGCCGGGGCGGGTCCGCATCGCCGGACCCGCCCGCTGGAGCCGCGCCGCCGGGACCTTCAAGGGGCAGACCGCGCCCCGCCGGGCGCCCCCGCTCGCCGCGTTCGGCGGGCCGTAACGATAGCCCCCGACCGGCCGGATACTGGGATACTGCCGTGTAGTCGCCGTCCGCACCGTTTGCGCGGCGAGGATCGGCGGATGGGCGTCGTCCTCCCCACCCTCTTCGCGCTGTGCGCGGCGACCGCCAACGCGGTCGCCACCGTCCTGCAGCGCCGTGCCACGCTGACCGTCCCCCAGACGCAAGGCTTCCGCCCGGGCATGCTGATCGAACTGCTCCGCAAGCCCCTCTGGCTGGCCGGCATCCTGGCCGTGATCGTCGCCGGCGTGGGCCAGGCCGCCGCCCTGGCGACCGGCCCACTCGCCCTCGTACAGCCGCTGTTCATCCTGGAGCTGCCGCTCGCCTTGCTGTTCGGGTCCCTGGCGGACCGTCAGCGGCTGCCGCCGCGCCAGTGGGCGGCCGTGGCCGCCGTGGTCACAGGGCTCGTCGTCGCCATGCTCGCCGCCTCGCCCGAGGGCAACCGCACCCACGTGCCCCTGGACCGGTGGGTGATCACCCTGGCGGTGTGCGCCGCTGTCGTCCTCCTGCTGACGGCCACCGCGCTGCGCAGACCCCCGGGCATGGCCCGCGCCGGATGCCTCGGTGCGGCCACCGCGGTCTGCTACGCGCTGACGGCCTCCCTGATGAAGACGTCCATGCACATCCTCGACGACGAGGGGGTCACCGCCTTCTTCACCACCTGGCACACCTACGCCTTCGCCGTGTGCGGGATCTGCGCACTGCTGCTGCTGGAACACGCTCTTCAGGGTGGGCCGCTGGTGGCGTCGCAGCCGGCCCTCACCCTCGGCGACGCGACCGTCAGCCTGGCGCTGGGCGTGCTGCTCTACGAGGAGCACCTGCGCGGCCACTGGTGGCTGGTGCCGGAGGTGCTCGGTGTCGGCCTCGTGGTGGTCCGCGTGTTCGCCCTGGCGCGGGCCGAGAGCGCCCGCGAGTGACGGGGCCGGCCGGGCCGATCAGCCGTCCTCGTCCAGCGCCGCCAGCAGGGCCCGGGCCTCGGTGTGCACCCGCTCCACGTCGACGTCGTCGCAGATGACCTCCAGGCCGAGGGCCGTCATGTGCGGGGTTCCGGGGAAGTCGACGTACGACTGGTAGGCGAAGTAGGCGCGCATCCCGTCGTCGGGATCGCGCCCGACGCTCAGCGTCGCGAAGCGCTCCTCCTCGGCCGGCCCCGAGACCAGCGTGCGCGTGCTGCTCTCGCTCAGGTGGAGCTCGCGCTCGTAGCGGACGGGTGCCGTCGGCAGATCCAGCACCGCGCGGGCGAACTCCCGCGCGTGCGCCGCGTCGTCGAAGGCCAGCAGTTCACTGAAGACGGGCAGCCCGGCGAGGAGCAGCCAGCGCCGGTGCCCGTCCCCCTCCGGCGGCTCGTACGCGACCGACAGCACCGCCGACCCCTGCTCCGCCGGCCGGTGCGGCCACCCGGTCGTGTGCGGCCACGTGTACGTGAAGACCTGCTCGAACCACATGCCCCGCCCTCCCCCGAAGCGGCCCGTACGAGCCATTCGTCGTGAAGCCTAGGCGGTCGCACCGACAATCATCTCGGAACGGTGCCCCGGCGGCGTGAAGCGGCCCCTGCCGACGCGTCAGCCCCGCCGCGCGGGGTACGCGCGGAGCGTGACACGACAACACCATCAAACGAACGACGACATGAATCGAAGGCACTGATGAATCACCTCGTGACCGCTTCCCAAGACGCTTCGGCCGCACCCGCCTGGCTGCACGTGACGGTGATGGCCGTGGCCGTGCTGATCCTCTTCTACAGCCTCGCCCGGCGCAGCAACTGAGCGGCGCACAGCGCTGACCCGCACGACAACGAACCGGCGCGGCAACGGCCCGCGCCGCGACCGACCGGCTTGCGACCCGCCGGCGCCGCGACCGGCGCCCGCCGTCCTACGGGGCGTGCGGAGCCAGCCGGCCGCCCTCCTCCTGGCGCAGCGCCTCACGGGCCGCGCCCAGCGCCGCCGCCCGGTCGTGCGGCACCACACCGATCCGGGTCCGCCGGTCGAGCAGGTCGCCCTCGTCGAGGGCGCCCTCGTGGCGTACCGCCCGCGGCCGCCCAGGCCGAGGCCGTGGCGAAGCACTACGACGACCTGATCCGCACCTGCGCCGACCGCATCGAGGAGGGCGCCCGCGTCCGCGGCCTGCACACCGAGACGTCCTGGGGGCCACCGACGTCGCCCTGCTGTCGGTCGGGCGGGACGGCAGGACCGTCACCGTCGTGCAGTGGGGACAGATGGGCGACTTCGGGAATGCGCCCGTGGCCGCCTTCAAGAAGACCACGCGCACGGCCGTCGAGAAGCTGTACTGATCGGGCGGCCACCGGAAAGGGCCGGGGCCGTCCTCCCGCCACGGGGATCGGGAAGGACGGCCCGTACCGGTCATGCCCCGGGGCGGCAACCGTCGTCCTTCGGCCAAGTCCCGTGCCCTGGTCCGGTTCTACGCCCTGCCCGTCGCCACGGCGCCCCCGCCCACGGCCGTACGACGGGCGGCGGGCGGACCGGCGGCAGTAGCACGCGCAGGCGAGCGGCGAGCGACGGCTGCGGCCGTTCGGCAGGAGCGGGACGGCGGAGAGGCAGCAGCGCGAAGGGGCCGGGCCCCAGCTCAGCAGCAACACGGGCGGGCGGACGCAAGGACAGCGGGGGCGCGCAGCGGCCCGGCTGGACGGCGGAGCGGCGAACGGCCCCCGGGCACGCGGTACAACGGGCGGCGGGCGCGGCTCAGTCGAGGATGCCGAGCTCCGTGCCGGGCCGGCAGTACGGCCATTCCTCGATCCCTGGCTTCATCAGCGCGCGGCGGGCTCCTGCTCCGTAAGGGGCGTGGGGCGGCCTGCCATGTGGCAGTCGGCCAGGTGGACCCGGACCGGGTACGGGCCTGGTCGCGGCGGTGCTCCAGCCGGTAGGCGGCCGTCGGTTCGGCGGGGACGTGGGGTGCGGTGCGGCGGCTTGTTCACGGCGGCGTACGGCGATGGCCTGGCGGACGCGGACGAGGTGGAGCTCGAGCCGGTTCTCGATGACGAGGAGGCGGGGTAGGTCCGGTGGCAGGTCCGGAGTAGCTGCTCCGTGCCGTCCCGGTCGCGGGGCGGGGAGCGGGTTCACTGTCGGGCCTCGCGCTGGGCGAGCTCCTTCAGCTGCATCCGCGCGGCGGGCGTTCCGGCCGGGCTGGACCAGAAGGGGTGAGCGGCGATCCGGGTGGACAGCTCCAGCAGCTCACGGCGCCCGGCGGTCGGACTGATCGCCGACGCGGGGTCCGCGAGGCGCCGGTAGGCGGTGTACCAGGAGGTCTGGGCCCGGAGCAGGTCGAGAGGGAAGTCGTGCGTGTCCACCCCTTGATTAGATCGCATGTTCGATTTCTGGGGCAACCGCACATCCCCGGCACCCCGGAGGAACCCCACCGCCGCAGGCCTGGCACCGACTGCGGCGGCACGGCGGCTCCGCGATCGGGGCGGTCTGTGTTCAGAGAACAGCACCGGCGTGCCGCTCCTTGTCGACGGGGTATTCGTCAGCGATGATCTCGGCTGACTTCCTCTTCGCCCTGTTCGGGACCGGCGCGCTCACGGCGGCGGTGGTTCCGCGCCTGGTCGCCGGGCGCCCTGTGTCCATGCCGCTGGTGTTCCTGCTGTGCGGGTTGGCGTTCCAGCTCCTGCCCGTGCCTCTGCCTCAGATCGATCCGGTCCGGGACCGGCTGTGGGTCGAGCACCTGACGGAGGTATGCGTCATCGTCTCGCTCATGGGCGCCGGCCTGGCCCTGAACCGTCCCTTCGGCCACGGCAGGTGGCGTACCTGCGGACGACTGCTGGGCGTGACCATGCCGTTGACGATCGCGGCGACGGCCGTGCTCGCGTGGTGGCTGCTGGACTGGCCGGTGGCCGCAGCACTGCTGCTGGCCGCCGTACTCGCTCCCACCGACCCCGTACTCGCCTCCGAGGTGCGAGTCGGTGCGCCCACCGAATCCGAGCACGACGAGGACGAGGTGCGCTTCGCGCTCACCAGTGAAGCCGGCCTCAACGATGGCCTCGCCTTCCCCGTGGTCATGGCGGCGATCGCCCTGGCCGGCGCGGGAAGCAGCGCGCCGGGCGGCCGGATCGGTCATTGGCTCCTCGTCGACGTGGGTTACCGGTGCGTGGTCGGCGTGCTCGCCGGCCTCGCCGTCGGCAGACTTCTTGGCTGGCTCTTCTTCCGCGCCTCCCAATCGGCGGTGCGCCTGTCCGAGCACCGGGAGGGCTTCGTCGCCCTGGGCGCCACCTTCTTCGCCTACGGGCTCACCGAGCTTGCCCACGGCTACGGGTTTCTCGCGGTCTTCGTCACCGCCTGTCGCATCCGCGCCGCCGAGCGCGCACACGGCTACCACACAGTGCTGCACGACTTCGTCGAGCAGATCGAGCGACTGCTCACCGCCGCGCTGCTCTTCCTCCTCGGCGCGTTCATCGCCCAGGGCGCGCTGGCGCCACTGACCTGGCAAGGGGCAGTGGTCTGTCTTCTGCTGCTGCTCGCCGTGCGCCCCCTCACCGGCTGGCTGGCCCAGCTGGGCACGGCGCCCGGCCCTCGCGAACGCGCCGTCACCGCGTTCTTCGGCATCCGCGGCATCGGCTCGCTGTTCTACCTCGCGTACGCGCTCGGAACCGAGGGCTTCCAGGTACCGGCCGAAGAGCTGTGGGCCCTGGTCACCTTCACCGTCCTGGTCTCCGTCGCCCTGCACGGCATGACCGCCACACCCGTCATCTCCCGCCTGGACCACCTGCGACAGCTCCAGGCCCGCCGCAAGTCGCACGACCGGCACGGACCGGACGAAGACGACGTGGCGAAGGAACGGCTGTGAAACACACCCCGCCCACACCGATCACCGCGGGCTGGGCACCCAGCCACCACCACGTGTGGCAACAGCTCCACCACCCGCCGACGCCATGAGGACGACGAGCTGCCCAACACGGCCCCAGACAGCTTCCCGGGGGCTGGGCAAGCATCGGCTTCATGGGAGGGCGCAACACACCGGGACCTCTCGGTAGGGAGCCGTGCCGCGCGGGGGAAAGCACGGCTCCCCGACCATGAGGGGAGCAGCACCGCCCGGTCCTGTCAGCGCAGCGCGACCGCCCCTTCCTGTCTACGGCCGGGCCACAGCCTGTGCGACCGGCGCGTCGATTCCCTCAAACGGGTTGCCTTCCCGCGATCGGCGAACCGGCTGACCAGGCGGGACCGGCGGTAGCGGTATGGAGATCGATGAGCAGCGCATCGTCGAGCCCGGGCTCGTGGTCCTGGATGTCGCCGCCACGGACGAGGACACCGTCCGCGCGGTGATGGAGGGCCTCCAGCACACGTGAGCGACCTCCGGCATCACCCCGGTGTGGCGTACGCCAGGTGAGCCCGGCGTGAGGGCGCGGGTGTACGCCGACGTACGTCGTCCTGGCACCGCGCGCTAGCCGGGCCGGCGCCGCTCGTACGGCGGTGAGCAGCTCGTGACCGTCCTTGCTGGTTTCCCCATCGGCGGAGCTCGTCGGCTGCGAGGATCGCACCCTCCGGGCCAGCGCGCTCCGCCACGGCACTTCACCGAGGAGACAGGTGGTGCCATGAGTGTCCGCACGTGCCTTTGCAGTACGTCTGCCTGCGGCGGGTGTCGGCGACGGAGAACACCGAGACGAGGACACGGAACGCTTTGACATGTTCGTCGGCCGGGAGGGCTGCGAACCCGTAGCGAGGCGGGTCCATGCACATCATCACCGCGGGGTTGGCCGTGGGCTTCACGCCGGACCGGGAAACTCCCTCACGCCCGTCTGCCGCCGTGATGTGGGCCTGCATCGCGTAGCCGGCGACTTCCTGCAGTACAGCCCGCCGCCCTGCCGGGGAAAGGGCGGAGAACCAGAATGTTCCCTCATCCAACGTGCGGAGCTCCTGGGCGACCTCATTGACGACTCGCTCGGCTTCACGCCGAAGTGCCCACCCATCCTCACTGCTGGTCCCCAACATCTGCCGATCATTCCACAGCACGTCGGTCGAGAAGGAGCCTGAGACGAGCGTCGGGTATTAAACCCCGGCACGGGACGACAGAGCTGCATTCGGCACGGAGCGGCGGAGGGCCGGACGGGCGGCCGGCATGGCCGGACACGGGGCCTGTGGGCAGGACCTGGTCGACCTCGTCGGCGGAGGCGGCGGGTACGGCGACCCGACCTCGGTACGGGCAGGCGCACGCACCGGCTCATGGCCCCGACCATAGGCGCAGCCCGTCCGACCAGCCATCGCGGCCAGAGCACACAGCGCTCGCAAGGGGCCGAGCCGAGGACTTGCCCTCCCCCGCGCTCCGGGCCTTCGTCCTACCTCGGGAGCGCGTACGGACACGGAAGCAGCCCGGCCGACCTGGGCAGTACGGAAGGCGGCGACGTACGCCGGGGGATGCACGGGGATGACTACCCCGGCCGGATGCCCGTGGTTCCACCGGACCGCACGATGGTTCCCGGTGCGTGCCGCGCATCCTCGATCGGCCTCTTTCCTCAAGGAACAGCGTGACCGCCCCTGCCACCCCTCGTCACGATCCCCTGATCGCTCTCGGCCTGTCCCTCCCCGAACACGCCGTGGCCTGTGTCTCCGTGCCGGGCCGGATCGATATCACCACTGCCGGTCATGTACGCGACCACCTGGTGCGTACGCTGCGTGTGTCCTCCGGCGACCTGTACCTCGGCATGACGGGCGTCACGTTCTTCGACTGCTCCGGCGTCGGCGCGTTGCTCGCTGCTCATCGGCGCGGCGCCCGTACCGGGCGGCGTCTGATCCTTCGGGCCGCCTCCCCGCAGGTGACCCGGGTGCTGAAGATTGTTCGTGTGGCGTCCCTGTTCGCCGCGTGAGGAGCGGTGCCGCTCAGCCGGCCGCACGAGCGGAACACATCGGCCTGACGGCCCAGGGCGTTTCCAACGATCGTTGGACCGGTGGTCATGGACTGGGCCGTCGCGGTCGACTTCACGATCATGCGCGTGCGGCAGAAAGGCCCGGGGCGCCCGTAAACCGGCCGGACACACCAGTGCGCGGAAGGCCCCTGGGCTGTCATGGCAGCGGCCGTCGCGTTGCCCGGAGCTCACGCCCCGGGCGCGGCCCGAGTCCGCACACGTGGGTGGTGACGCGTGCGGACTCGGAACCAGCGCCGTGGGCTGCCGGGCGTGCCCCCGCGCCTGGCAGCCGCTCCTCTAGGAGCCCTTGTACGAACCGATCGGTGTGGCGGTACCGCAGGAAGAAGAGCCCAGCTTCTGCACAGCGGAGATCTTGTCGTCCAGGTCGAACCAGTCATTGAGCTTCGACACCGAGTACCCCGGGCGCACGCAGTACTTCGCTCCCCCGTTGTAGGCGTCCACGTATACGTACCAGGACACGCTGTTGCGGTTCCACAGCGAGTTGAACCTGTCGTTGTCGCCGCCGAGTGCCGGTGCTGAAGCCGTGTACGCGGTGAAGATGCCGAGGTAGTTGTCGTCGGACCACGCACACAGCCGGTTGTCGGCGCACTGCGCGGGGCTCGCCGACGCGGGTGCCTGCGTCGTGGTGAAGGCCACTCCTGCGGCGCCCAGCAGGATCGCCGCGCGTTCCAGTGCGCGGCGGGGGCGGGTTTTCGTACCCGGTGACCGGGATGACGTCGGTGAAGAGGTCATGCGCGTACTCCCCTTGTCGAAGACGGTGTACCTCCGGTAGTCCGGCGCCGGGCATCCCCGGACACACCGGAACGCCATGAATGTTCCGGGCTGCCGCGCGGTGCGGCCATGCCCTTAAGCAATGGCTTAAGGTGCCGGGCTGACAGGCCGGGCAGCGCTACCGGTTCCCGTCCAGCAGTTCCCGGCCCAGTGGGGTGGCCATGTGCAGTACGGAACCGCCGCGCCGGTTGGTGGTGATCAGGCGTGCGTCGCGCAACGCCTTGGTGTGCTGGCTGGCGGCCGGCAGGGAGACGCCGAGTCGCGCGGCCAGTTCGGTGGTGCTGCAGCCTTCGGCGGCCGCGCGCAGCGCGGCGGCCCGGGTACGTCCGAGCAGGGCGCCCAGAGCGTCGTCGGCCGCAAGGTTTCCGGGACGCCACAGCGCAGCGCCGGTGGCCGGATCGGTCACCGCGGGTACGGTCAGCCGCGGCACCGACGCGTCGTCGTACGGGTCGTACAGCAGGCTGGACTGGCGCCAGGAGAACAGGGTCGGTACCAGGATCAGCCCTCTGCCGCCCAGGTGGACCTCGACCGGGCGGGGGTAGCGTACTTCCAGCACGGGCGGGCGCCAGCGCATCAGCGGAGGGCTCAGGGAGGCCAGCAGGGCGTCGACTCCCCCTTCCAGGAACGTGCGGGCGTACTGCGCGCGTACAGCGTCCAGCCGTGACCGGGAAGCCGCCCAGTACGGTGCGACGGCCACCCGGTGACAGGACAGCAGACCGGCCGCCAGCAGCCGCCGGGCATCGGCGTCCCCGTCGGCGACGGCCCGTGCCCAGGAAAGGTGAACGGGGTCGACGGTGACGGGTTCCAGCTCGCGGCGTACCTGGGTGCGCGGTGCCCGCAGGAGAACGTCCACGGCGTGGTCGATGTCGGGTGAGTCGCCGGCCAGTGCCAGCAGGTCCAGGCCCGGGCCTCGGGCCGGCAGCAGTGTGACCAATGGCCGGGCTTCCTCGCCCAGCCGCTTGACCACGGTGGCCCGCCACCGTTGGAAGGGCAGCGGGAGGGAACGCCGGCTCAGCATCTCCAGGCTGTAATACGTCTCTGCGGCGGCGCCGATGGTAGCGGCCACCCGAGTACGGGCGAGATCCTCCGCGGTGAAATGAATGCGCAGCACCACAGACCCCCGTCACGGAGTGGGACACCTTCGGTGCGGTGTCGCTCCTGGTCGCCGCCTCCGTGGCGACCGAAGCATTCTCGGGCGGGACGAGCAAGGCGCGCAACGCACTTTCCGGACTTTTCGCCATGCCGCGTTCATGGTCTCGCGGTGGATGACTCGGTCTGCGGCGGGCCCGGACGTGGTACTGCCGCTCACCGGCCCAAGGCGGAGTCTCCCAGGCGTTCGGGCACCCTGAGATCCTCCGGCTGCCCACCGGGATCGGCACTGGGGAACACTCACTGGGCTGACAGGCACGACCGGCACGGCGGTGGTGGGCAGGAGTCTCTGTTCGCCGCACGGCGGCTGTCGGGACGGCGACCCGGCGACAAGCCGACGACGGCCAGCCCGACGACGGCCGCCCGGCGACGGAACGGCGGCGGAGCAGCCCAGACGCGGCTGTCTGCGGGCCGATACCGGCAGGATGATGAGGGGCACGGCCCAGACGCCGCGGGCAGGCGGCTGCCGGGCAGAAGGCCAATAGCCGGCGAAGCGGCCGCTCGGTGACGAGCCCCCGACACGGGCGATGAAGGCGGCGCCGTACAACGGGCCACGGGCGCACGGCAGCGGCGGGCGCGAGGGCGGCGGTGGCACGGAGCGGCCCTGGCCCGCGCGGTACGACGGACAGCGGCGTGCAGCGGCCCGATCACACGGCGACCCTGGCGAACGGAGGCGTACGGCGGGCACGGCAGCCCGGCTCCAACGCAGCGGCAGGCGGCGAAGCCGAGCGGCGACCCCGGCCGCACAGGGCGCGGAGCGCGGCGGCGAACGACGCGCGACCCTCAGCACGGGGACGAAGCGGAGCGGCGGCCACTCAGCGGGCGCGGAACAGGGGCGCGAATCGGCCCCCGGCACTCGCGGCGGGCGAAACAAAGGACGACGGGGCGGCGGCCGCCCGGCGGCCGGCGCGCTGGCGTCGGCGCGGCCCCGGAGCGCGGTGAGGGCGACCGCGGCGACGACGGCGTCGAGCGCGGTGCCCACCCGGAGGCCGGCCCTCTCCCGGATCACCGCCCCGCCCTGGCGGCCCGGCAACGCTGAAGCAGCCCGTCGAGCATCTGCTTGCCGGGAACGCGGGATCGCGGAGGCAGGCCACCACGCGAGCAGCCGCTCCAGCGGCTTGCGCGTCTTCTTCTCCCGACGAGTGTCCTGCGCCGCCCACCAGCCGAGCGCGTGGCGGGCACACACGCCTGGCACGAACGGACAGTCTCATGCCTCACGAAGGAGATCGCACGCCGGGCCGGAGCGACTCACGCGCTTGAGGAAGAACATGGAGGCCCCCTGGACCCGTCGATCTGCTCCTCCACGAACATCACGGACGTCCCCGGTTGCGCGCCCATGCTGCTGGTGCCGCCTCAGGCGACGTTTGTTCCCTGACGGTACGGTCGGCTGGTGGATGTGAGGAGACAGCCGGAGATCGGCGAGATCGAGGAGCGGTTCGTCGCGCTTGTCGAGGGTCGGCTGAGCCGCGATGAGGTTGACCGGTGGGCTGCGTCGTGGATGGCCGACGACGATCTCGTCTGGGAGGACCTGGCGTGGTGGGCGCTGGACCGCTTGCACGGCGTCGATCTCCTCGCCGGTCCGGATGGCGGCTACCTGCATGACGACGAGCAGGTACGCGACTGGCTCGGTGAACTGCGACGACGCCGGGCTGCGTGACACGAAGACGACCGGCGCCTACACGCCGTCGTCGACGGGGCGAACGTGGCCTGGCGCCGCACTAGCGGTCACCGTCGCACGAGGCTGACGCTTACTGCGGTTGCGTCGCGATCTGGATCAGGTTGCCGCAGGTGTCATCGAAGACGGCGGTGGTGACAGTGCCCATGTCCAGGGGCTCCTGGGTGAAGCGGACGCCAAGGCCGCGCAGGCGCTCGTACTCCGCCTTGATGTCGTCGACGGCGAACTGGGCGAGCGGGATGCCGTCCTCGACGAGCGCGTCGCGGTAGGGCCTGACCGCCGGGTGGCCGGTGGGTTCCAGGAGAAGTTCGGTGCCGTCGGGCTCGTCGGGCGAAACGACGGTCAGCCACCTGACCCCCTCGCCCAGCGGGACGTCATGCTTCTTCGCAAAGCCGAGGATCTCGGTGTAGAAGCGCTCGGCGTTGGCCTGATCGTCGACGAAGACGCTGGTCAGAGGGATCTTCATGGGGTGCTCTTCTCTGTCCGGAGGTGTCGGGCATTCGACGAGCCCGGCTGCCTCCAGCACGGGTGCCAAGGGACCGCCTGGCGAGAGATACCGACTTGGTGCTTCGTGCTCAGTCGCGAGCAGATCTCGACCAGTGTCTGCCCGGACTTCTCCACGAGCACGTCGAGGATGGTGCGGCGAGTGGGGTCGGCCAAGGCTTTGAAAAGGTCGTCGGCCATGACCAAAGGTCAGGCGAGCGTCCACCTGCCTATCAAGTCGAGGATGGCGGCCTGCGGATCAGATCGTCCGTCAGCGGTCTACTCCGAGATGCGGGAGTACGAACAAGGCACGCGGGAGGCGGGTCCTCGGGCGGACTCGGTGCGGAGTTCGGTGAGGGCCCGCAAGCTCTTGAGGTCGGCGCAGCCGTGCTCCACCGACGCCCGTCCGACGGCGAGGACGCGGTTGGCTTCCTCCCGCCCGGGGCGCGAGCTCGTGGGTGCGAGCGGGATGAAAGCCTGCGCCGAACGCAGCGTCGCGTACGTCGTCGTCCAAGCCACGGAAGCCGAGATCCGCGAGGGCCCCGAGGCGTGCCGCCGGCGTGGACGAGCCAGGATGTGATCGTGGTGGCCGGTGGCGTTGTCGAGCGGATCGCAGAGGGCCTCCACGTGGCGCACCGGGGCGCGCTTCTTCAGCGTGGTCCTGCTCGGCGTAGCGGTCCCCGCGGGCACGGGTCGTCGGCAGCCCCGGTGGTGCGTCTTGGATGGCCGCCGCTCATTGCCCGCCGCACCGGGGTCATAAGAATCCTTATGGCACTCGGTGGTCGCTGGATGATTGGTGATGGATTCTGAGGTGGTACCCATAGCCGCCCGAAATCCGGCGGCACGCGGCTCGCCGCGTGACATCCTCCATCCCTCACCGACAAGCAGGCGTATCCATGTCGAAGATCCTGATGGTCATCTCTGCCGCCACCACCTTGCAGCTGGCCGACGGCTCCACCCACCCCACCGGCTACTGGGCCGAAGAGGTCGCCGCCTCCCACCGCGTCCTCAGGGCCGCCGGTGTGGAGGTGGACATCGCCACCCCGGGCGGTGCGAAGCCCACCGTCGACGCGCTCAGCCTCAGCGCGCAGGGCGGCGTCCCCGCGGCGGACGCGGAGGAGTTCCAGGCGTACCTCGGCGGCATCGCGGATGAGCTTTCGCGCCCGCTGCCGCTGTCCGGTGCTACCGCCGGCGACTACGACGCGATCTACATCCCAGGGGGGCATGCTCCGATGGCAGACCTCGCTCAGGACGCCGACCTCGGCCGACTGCTGAACGAAGCCGACGCGCAGGGCAAGATCGTGGCCGCCCTGTGCCACGGCGTCGCCAGTCTGCTGAGCGCGTCCAAGGCCGACGGCCGCTTCACCTTCGCCGGCCGTGCCCTGACATCGTTCACGGATGAGGAGGAGCGCCAGGGCGGCCTCGGCGAGAACACGCCGTTCTTCGTCGAGTCCCGGCTGCGGGACCGGGGAGCGGTCCCGCGCACGGGCGCGGCCTGGAGCAACACGGTCGTCGTCGACGGCAACCTCATCACAGGCCAGAACCCGCAGTCGAGTACAGCCACCGCCGAGTCCGTCCTCAAGGCCCTCGCCGCCTGAACCGAGCACTGAGCGGGCTCATCCGACGCCGGGAACCACCCGCCCCAAGCACCAGGCGCTCCTCGCCATCCCGCTCGTCGACGAGGAGTTCCTCCTCGTCGGCCCGCCGTCCATGGCCCGCACCGTGGACGCCGACCGGCTGCTGGCCGCGCCGGCCGACGCGCTGGCCGCACTGCCGCTCGTCGCCTACGGGCAAGAGCTGCCGATCCTGCGCCGTTACTGGCGCAGCGAATTCGGCCGGCGCCCCGCCAACCCCGTTGCCCTCGTCGCCCCCGACCTCCGCGCGGTCCTGGCCGCCGTCGAAGCGGGCGCGGGGATCTCCGCTCTGCCGCGCTACCTCGCCGAACCGGCCCTGACCGCGGGCAGCGTCGTGCTGCTCCACCGCCCGCAGGCGCCTCCGCTCAACACCCTCTACCTCGCCGTACGCCGCGGCGCAGCGGCCAACCCGGCACTCACCGTCGTGCGCGAACGACTCACCGACGCGGCAGCCCAATGGGGAGGACTCTGAGCCGACAAGGCGCCGGAACGGCTGAACGGCGGACGACGACAGCGTCGTACGGGCCCGATGGCCAGCCGGACAGGGCGTAGGTGGCAGCGGCGATCAGCCCGAGGCCGATGCCGGGCAACGTGCGGCCGCGGAGGTGCGGCCGGTGTCGTCGGTGGCGTGGGCGGCTCCGGCGACGCAGAGCAGGACGGTACCGAGGAGGCCGAGCGCGGCCGCGAGCATCCAGCGGCGGGTGAGTCGGCGGCCGTCCACAGCACGCTCGACCAGGGCGGAGGCGAGCGGGGCGGTGCCGATCGAGACGACGGTGCCGATGGCGACTCCGGCCAGGCGCATGGAGCTGTAGAACGCCAGGGGGTAGACCGCCACCGAGACGGCGCCGAGCAGGACCGTGCCGCGCTGCCCACGCAGGCCGTCGGCGCTGCGAGCGATCTACGGGGCGGCGATGAGGGCCTGGAGGAGCCCGCCCAGGCCCATGGCACGGCGCCGATGGCCAGTGGGCCGCATCCGGGGCGAACGTGGCGGCCATGCCGGTCGTGCCCCACAGCAGGGAGGCGGCCAGCACGCACAGGGCCCCGCTCCCACGGCCCGGCCGTGGCCGGTCACAGCCGGTCCGGCCAGCGCCGCGGCCATCGCACGGACGTGCTGGAGGCGCTCGCCGTGGCCCTCCAAGCCGGCTCGGGCCATCGCGCCTTCCAGCAGGAAGGACAGGTGCTCGGCTGCCGCGAGGGCCTCGTCGGGCCGGCCGGGCAGCATCTGCTCCAGATGTCCGGCGATCAGGTGCTCGACCTGCTCCTTGTGAGCGCGCACCACTGCCCGACCCTCGTCGCCGACGGGGACTTCGGCGGCGGCGTTCAGCAGCCCGCGCCCTCGGAAGCCGTGTTCGTAGGCGAACGCCGCATGATCCGCGTAGGCGGCGAAGAATCCACGACACCCACTGCAACCGGGCATCCCGCCCCTGACGGCCACCGCGACCGAGGCCCCAGCCCACCCGGCAGGGCACCGGCCGCACCCCTGCTCGGCGGACGCCTCGTACGCCCGCTCCCGAAAACGAGCCCTCTCCTCGTCGATGTCGCACTCCGCCCGGCCGGCTCCGCCGGCCACTCAGCCTTCCGCCACGACGATCACGCAGTCTCCGGCAGAGAACCGCAGCTTGAGCCGCTTGTCGGGATTGATCCTCACTCCGTAAGCGGGGGCTGTCGAGGCCTCGGCGCGCAGACGGTAGCCGATGGCGCATTCGTGACGGCGGCGCGCGGATTCGACCACGGTGGCGAAGCCGACTTCACGGTCCGGCCGAACGTAGTCGGTGGCGGGCTTGAGGTGGATCTCGCTTCCGTCCGCGGTGAAGAGCTCGTCGAAGAGATCGGCCAAGTGCCGGTTCTCGGAGATCTGTGTCATCAGCAGGCTGATCAACCGGCCGCTGACGATGAAGTCGGCGCCCTGCCGCACCGGCGCAAGCAGCCGGTTGCGGTCGTCGGTCATCTCCGTGACGACGGACAGTTGGCGCGAGGTGGACTCCTCGATGGCACGCAGGTGGAGCAGCGTGACCAGCGTCCGGTCGTCCGTCTCCGGGACTCCCTCCGCGGTGTGGCTCTCGTCCCCGATGACCATCACGCTGTCGTACGACGGAACGTCGAGCTGGGCCAGTGTCTGCGGCTCGGTGATGTCGCCGCTGTGGAAGCTCACCAGCAGACGGCTTGGCTCCCTGCCGGTGGCTCGCGCCGCCTGGAGCGTCGCGGCGTCGCCCAGGGCTACGACATCGAGGGTGGAGCCCGGCCGCACGTACTGGTCGAGCTGTTCGATGATCAGAGGGGTGCGGCGGTTCCAGCCGAGGAGCAACAACCGTTCGGCCGCAGCGGGGCGGGACCGCACCGCGACGATGGCGTCCTCGTCGACGGGTGGGATGGTGTCGGCGGGAACCGCGGTGTCGTCGTCCTCGGTGATGACGATGAGTTGGTCGCCCTCGCCGACCCGTATGCCGGAATGCGGATTGAGGACCATTTTCCCATCGGCGCGGACGAGGCCTACCACCGAGGAAGTGGCGAAGGCTCCGAGCGCTTCGCCGAACGTGCCGTCGACGAGTGTGGGCGCGGGTACGACGTAGAACTCGTCTCCCGCGAAGTCCAGCAGCTCTTGGTAGACGAGGGAGAGGCCGGGCTGACGCGAAGTCTGCACGAGCAGCCGGGCGACGATGTCGTCGATGCTGAGGACGTGCCCGTGCCGGCCCGCTGCCAGGGTGGCTGCCAAGTGATGCCGGGAGTCCCGTACGGCCGCGACCACGACGCGATCACCGGACGGCTGACCGACCGCGTCGAGGGCGAGGAGCGTCTTCACGACGTGGGAGTCACCGCCCGGCACACCGGGCGGCAGCACCAACACGGCCTTCGCCGTGTCCGGGCTCAGCCGGGCCAGGGCCGTCGGGTCGGTGGTGGGACCACTGCGGCAGATGATCCGGGTCGTTCCGGTGTCGCCCACATGACCGGCGATCTCGGCGTCCATCTCGACTTTGTCCTTGTCGGCGAGGACGGCGACGGCCGATCTGCGCTGGTTGGCGTTGGCCGCCACCAGCTCCGCGACGACGGGGAAGACCTGATCCGACCAGCCGAGCAGCACCGTGTGCCGCTCCTCCAGAACCACCGACCGGCCCAGCCGCAACGCCAGAAGGCGCTGGCTGAGGCCCGTGGTGATCAAGCTGACGAGCGCCGACACGAACAGCAGCGCGACGAGTGCCAGCAGAACGGACGCCACCACATAGACCGGCGGTCCGACCTCACCGCCCAGCTTGAGGGTGCGACCGACGCTGGACCACACGGCCGCCACACGGCCGGAGACGGTCGGCGGCACATCACGGTCCGCCCATACGAGCACCACGCTCGCCGGGACCACGACCACGAGGCACACCAGCGTGAGCCAACCGATGAGCACGGGCGTGCCATGGGCCATGAGGTTGTCGAATCCGTATCGCAGGCGCGACCAGGAACAAGACGCGCGCCGTGCCATACAAAGCCCCCTGAACTGTCTTCTCCACCATCAGTTCCGACGTATCGACCCAGTCTCGCCGCACACTTGCAAGACTCCCGATCATCGGCACCTCATTCACTCCCAGGTGGTACCACCCGGACCGCCCCAGGGGCGCGAAACCCCAAGTCGGCGGTGTCGACGGCCGTGCAACGGAGGGAACAGCCTGGAGGTTGGACGGGTACCAGCGGGCTCCGCCACCGCCCGCCCCCAGTCACGTGGCCGATCCTGGAGCAGTTGCCCAGCGCCGAGGGCGCGGCCTGGGCAAGCCACCGTTGGGGGGAGGCTTGCCCGGCTCCTGGCCGTCGCCCTCCGGCTGCGGCGGTGCGGCAGCCTGGCGCCGGGCGGCTTCGGTGGCGGCTTCCTTGCAGGCGACGTCGTCGGCGTGGCAGGTGCCGCACACCGACAGGTCCCCGGCATACCCGGCCGTACGGAGTGGCGGCGGGCGGCCCCGGTACGACCGCAGGGCAGCAGCCGGGCAGGGATGGAGAGCAGCACCCCAGGCGGCGGCCCAGCGGCGAACAGCGGCGGGCGGGGACCGGCCCGCCGGGCAGAACGCGGTCGCCGTACGAAGCGGCGCAGCCCGCGCGGAGGCCATACGGCGGGCGGGCAGCGGAGCGGCGGGGGCGCAACCGGCGGCCGCCCGGCCACCCCGGCCACGCGGCAGAAAGGCGCAGCCCAGCGGCGCGGGCACGGGCGCGCGGTACGGCGGGCGGCACAGCTCCGGCGCAGGGGGCGCGGGAAGGCCGTGAAGAGCACGGGCGGTCTGCCAGCCGATCGCCGCCGCCCCATCCCACTGGGCGGACGCTCTGCGGCAGGTGCGTGATGCTGCCGGACTCGGCGACACAGGCGGCCCCGGCACGCGCAGCGGAGCGACGGACCCGGCGGACAGCGGCGTGCAGCGGCGCGGCCGTACGACCGGCAGGCAGCGGGGCCGGGCGGCGACCCGTACGACGGGCACGGCAGCCCGGCGCCAGCACAACGGCAGGCGGCGAAGCGGCGGGCGGCCTGGAAGCCGGGCCGGCGAGGGCACGATCCGGTGGCCAACTAACCGCAACGTCCCTAGGGTTGCTGAGATGACACCCAACACTGTTGATCCGGCGACGATCACACCGGAGATGGCTGCTCAGATCCGCAGGTGGCGATGCGACGAGGACTACTCCTGGCGCGCCGTGGCCCAGGCCGCGTCCGATCTGTGGGGCTCCGAACGGGGCAGCAACCAGCTCTTCGGCGAAGATCTCTGTGTGGCCGCAGCGAAGCTGCTGGGCGAAAACCCTAACCGGGAACCTTGGAACTGACGCTCGCCGGACGACTCCTCTCGGATCAGCGGGCTGCCCGGAGGAAGATGCCTGCGACGTGGAGGCCGGCCCGGGCCCGTCAACGGGCAGGTACTTCGCCCGCGCCGCCGCCGTCGGGTCGTCGTCCTACTGCCGCGCCGCGGTCGCCCGCGCCCCGCCGCGAGTGGCGGGGTCGCTTCGCCGCCTCTGTCGTACGGCTGCTGGCCGGTGGCCCCTCCGGCTGGGCCCCTGAGTGCCGGCTCGGCGCCGCGCCCGCTGGGGCCGTCGCTGCACGCCGACGCGGTGCCGGAGCCGTGCTACCGTGCCCGCCGTGTAGTCGCCACTCCGTTCCGGGGTCGCCGTACGCGCGTACGCCGCCCGCAGCGGGGCCACCGCCGACCAGTTCGCCTGCGTCCTGGAGGGGATTGCCGCCAACGGCCTGTCGTCGGTCGAGGATTGCACCCCGTGGGAGGAGCTGCGCGAGCAACACCTGGCCCGCCTCGTCCGCCAGCGCCCCGGCCGTCGCCTGATGGCCACAGCACGGCCCGCGCCGTGCCCGGATCGCCTTGTCCGACTCCGTCGCCAAGCAGCCGGCGAACATCACCAGCGAGGCGGAGATCCACGCCCTGGACCGCGCCCTGGTCGTCGTCTCCGTCGACCCCAACGTCAGCGAGCCGATCCCCGGCGACTCCTCCGGCCACCAGCTGCGCCAGGACACCGACGACGTCGAACAGGTCCGCGTCCTGTACTTCGTCACCGCGCTGCGCACCGTCGTGGTCGCCGCCTACATCAAGGTCTAGCGAAGGACCTGCTCGATGTGGTGGTCGAGGAGACGTTCCGCGGCTTCTGGGGTGCGGTAGCCGAGGGCGATGTCCACGCCGAGGCTGGTGGCGAGGGACCAGCAGATATCGGCGTCGGTACGTTCCTCGCAGCGCGGCTTGCTGCCCCGCTCCTCCCGGGCTGCCGTGATGAGGCCGGCGGTGAAGGTGAGCAGCTTGTCGTCGCCCGGCGCCAGGACCTTGGCCATCGTCGGATCGGAGACCGCCCGGCCCGCGGCCGCCAGCGCAAAGCGCATCAGCCGGGTACTCTCCTGGGCCGGGCTGATCAGGGCGGAGAGGCAGGCGCGGAGAACGGCCTCCGGACTGGTCGTGTCGGCGGCGGTGACCGCGTTCTCGATGGTGGCGTTGACGGCCCGTACGGCTCGGTCGAGGGCGTCGCGGATCAGGGCCTGCATCGAGGAGTAGTAGTGCTGGATCTGGCCCATCGAGACGCCCGCCTCCTCGGCGACCTTGCGCAGCGACACCTGCTCGATGCCGCCGCGCTCGGCCAGTGACCAGACGGCCTCGACGAGGCGCGTCCTGCGCGCTTCGTGATCCACGATCTTCGGCACGGTACCGCCGCCTTTCTCGCACCTTCACCATGCGATCGCATGGTAAAACCGAGCACTGTCCGTTACAGTGCAATCGCATGGTAAAACGCAATCAGACTGAGAGGATCCCATGAAATACGGCCTCTACCAGGCGCTCGGCATGCTGCTGCTCGTCATCGGAGCCCAGGGCGCAATTCGCCAGCTCGTCGACCACGACAACGCCGGCCTACTGGGCTGGTTACCAGGAGGCTTCGCCGCGAGCATCACCGTGTACGTACTGGCCGTCGTGATCGGCGCGGTCATCGCGGGGCGGGCTCACGATGCTCGTAAGGCGACTGGCAACTGACTCGGTGCGAGTGGATGAGGGACTGTTCGGCGGATCATGGGCGGAGCCATAAGCGGATTGCTGCTGCGGTGGCGGTGCCGTGGAAGACGTAGGCCCTCTTGTCGTACCGGGTTGCGACAGCGCGGGAGTTCTTGAGTCGGTTGAGCGTCCGCTCGACCTCGTTGCGGCGCCGGTAGCGGTCACGGTCGAAGCCGGTGGGTCTGCCGCCTTCTCTGCCTCTGCGTCGCCGGTTGGCTCGCTGGTGCTTCGGTTCCGGGATGGTGCCGGATGTGGCGACTGCGCAGGTGGGTGCGGTTTCGGCGGGAGCTGTATGCCTTGTCGCCGCTGGCATGGCCGGGCCGTGTCCGGGGCTGGGAAGAGCGCTCGGCATCGCCGCGCTGGGATCCGTCACGGCGGCCGTATACACCCGTCACATGGATGACGGCGTGGCCGCGGGAGGTAGTGCGGGTGTCGTCAAGGGTGTCCGGGACACGCTGATGGAGGCACTGAACGTCACTGCCGGGCTGCCCGGCGCCACGGGCGCCGCCTGCGCGAGCAGGCGATCGAGGCCTGCACCGACGGCATGCGCGCATCTTTCCTGGGCGGTGCCCTGGTGCTGGCGGCGGTAGCCGCCCTCGGGGCAGTGCTGCCGTGGCGGCCCTTCCCCGACACCTCCTCTAGCACTCCCCCGCGGACACGCCGGAGCTAGTGGACGGGAAGTCCGTCGATTCCTGAGCCTGCGGTGCGTGCCGCCCGGTGGACGGGGCGGCACTTGCACCGTCACAGGTCGCGGCGCATGCAGCCCCTCGGCCACTCGTCCAGCCCGTGCGCGGCTTCGGCCGCCCGCACGCTTCGCAGCCCGTCCGTCCATTCCGCTTCAGGCAGGTACCTGAATCCCAACCGCTCGTAGTAGGGACCGTTCCATGCCACTGCGGTGAACGTCGTGAGGGTCAGCGCGGGACAGCCCTTGTCCCGGGCCCAGCGCGCCACCTCTTCGATCAGCGCCTTTCCGATACCCCTTCGCGCGTGGGACGGGTTCACCGACACCTGTTCAATGTGACCGTTGCCGTCGATCACATCTGCGATCACATAGGCGACGGGATGGCCGTCCTCGCGTACCCACACCCAGGCGCGGCCGTCCTGTACGTAGGTCTGCAGGGTGTCCAGGGACGGCGGCTCGTCCTCGGCGACCCGCACCATGCCGATTTCCCGGAAGGGCCGGCCGGCAGCGCGCTCGAGGTCCTGAAGTACCGGTAAGTCTGGGGCAGTCGCCAAACGGATCACGTAACTCCCCTTGCCGCGCGGAAGGATCGGACACGCAACACCGGGCGGGCGGCCCGGGCACTGTCGGTTCCAGTCCACGATCCCACTCGACCGCTGGGCAAGGATTCTAGAAGGCTCATGAAGATCTTGGGGTTCTGGTAGGCCACGGTGACAGGTGGGGCAAGCTCCGCCAGCTTGTTCATCGCCCTGCGCACGTACAACCGGCCGTCGGCATCCTCAGCCGTGATCGCCTGGGCCATCTGCCGGACCGTGGCTCTACGCACGCACCCCAGCATCCGCAGCGCATCGGCCCGCACCTTCCTGGCTGGGACCCGATCGTGCAGGTCAAATGGGAGCGCCAGTCGTCCCAGTACCTCACGCTCATCGTCAAGGGCGCCGACGAGGTCCACCACCAGGTCCGCCCCTACGGATCAGGCGCCGAGCCGCTCACCGATAAGGACGACACCGCGCTGGCCGACGGGTTGCCGTCCCCCATGGCCAAGACCGCGGCTGTCCCGGGCAGTCACCTCCTGGTCCTTGACGGCACCGGAGTGCAGCGGTGCCGTACGGCGATGGACAGCACCGGAGAAGACCCTGCCCCTTGAGGGGTAGGGGTGCTCGTCATACGGCCCAGCGGGATCGAGATCAGTGCGACGATCTACAGCCCCGTAGCCACTCGCGAACTGGCCCAGCCTTTCGTGGCCGCATATATTGACGAGCTGGCGTGGGACCTGTCGTACAACGCGTGCGGGCCGCCGCATCGTGGCGGTGATCGGTGCGACTTCGGCAGACAGGACTTCATCACTCACCGGCACACACCTTTCATCACCGGAAGCCCGCGCCCAGCGCGGTCAGCGGCATGCACGAGGAGAAGAACTTGAGGCGAGCGGCCAGATCCTTGTGCGGCGCCGGAGCACTGGTGCTGGTCCTCGGAGGGTGCGACGCCGTCTCCACCGACAAGACACCCGAGCGCGTCAGGAACGGTATCTCCGAGCTGGACCTGACCGTCACCGGACGGCCCACGCCCGGCAGCCTCGCCCTCACGGAACACGTCCTCGCCCGCCTCATGGCACGCGACGCCGACGGTCTGGCCGGGCTCGCCCTCGAAGACGGTGATGCGCAGGACGATGCGGAACGCTGGGTGGCCCGTTGGGGTGACGCCGCCCAGCGCCCTGCCACGGCGGACTTCAGCGTCGGAGAGAAGGACGCCACCGTCGACATCCACTTCACCGGAGAAGCCTCGGCGTTGTCCCTTCTGCTCATACCGAACGACGAGGACGACGCATACGCTGACAGCTACGTCGTCGCTCTCGACACGGCCTCTCAAGTGACGGCGGGATCCCCCACCTTTTTGACATCGACATCGACATCGGCAACGACATCGCTTCGATAACGGCGGCCAGGCCGGCTCCGGCCCGATCGTCACGTTGGCCACGTACACCTCCCTCGTGGGCCGCGAGAACCTCGACCGCATCCGCGGGGCCAGCGGTGCAGATTCGGGGGCTCCTGGAGGCCGTGACGGGCGGGGAGCGCCTTTACAGGGCAGCAGATGGACGGGAGCGACCTCGCGACCGTGAATGAGGCCCACGGCACCGCCGGCGACCTCGGGCGGCCGGGGGCAGCCATCCACGACGACTTCCGGCTCTACCTGACCACGACCCCGCGCATCCTCGCCTCGGCCCGGCCGCAGAGCGGCGTCGGCGGCCATGGCGGAAACCAAGCAGTCTCCCTCCGACGCGGCCCCGTACGGAGCGCCGAACGGCAGCCGTACGAAGACGCCTGCCCTCCCGGCACGCGTGGCGGAACGACGGGCCCGGCGGACGCCGGCGTGCAGCGTCCCGGTCCGGACGGCGACCCCGACAAACGGGTCCAGGCGCGCGGCGGGCGCGGCGCTTCGGGGGAGCGCCGACCGGCCTGAACGCACGGCCGCGCGCAGCGGCCCGGCGCGCGGTACGGCGACCTCGACCAGCGCCCGTACGACAGGCGGTGACGCAGTACGGCTGACGCACGGCTGCGGTGGGACGGGCAAGACCCGTCCGTGGCAAGCGGTCGCTCCCTTGCCACCGCGGCCTAAACGACCAGGCGAACCTATGCGGTCGCCGCCCGAGCGAGGGACAGCGCGCCTTGCAGGCATCCGCCGCTATGCGTTCGACCAGCCCCGCTCGCAGAGCACGAGCCGGTAGCCGTCCGGGTCCTCGATCGTGACGCCCCACCGGTTCCAGTACGGGTTCGGCGACGGCACCCGCTTGCCGCCGTGCTCCTCCAGACGGGTGACCAGGTCATCGGGCACCGGGCCGTCGACGTAGATCACTAGCAGGTCCTCCTCGGTGGGCCGGGGCTCGACGGGCCGGGCGGGCTCGTGGACCAGCTCCACATGCCAGTCGGCGTCCGGCCAGCCCACCATCAGCAGGTCGTGCCCACCGGGTTCGGGTCCGCCCTCGGCCCGCCACACCACACCGAGTCCCAGCCCCTGCACCCAGAACCGCTCGGCTACCGCCAGGTCCCGGGAAGGCCGGGCAATGCGGATGTGACTATGACCGTTGACGGGCAACGTGACCTCTTCCTGAGCTGTCGATTCCTGCTCAGCAGCCTAGGTATCAGGCTCTCGCGCGCCCATCGGCCGATCGCCCTGGACCGCAGGTCCTAGTCCTGTGACCGGAATCCTGCCGCGTATCGCAAGCCGGTGAACCTTCGGCCCGGCCGACAGGCGAGCGCTGCGCCGGCACGGCGGGGCGGTACAGGGGGTGGGGCTGTCGTAGGAGACGAGACGGCCCAGTGCAGGCAGGCAGCCACGAAGTCGGCGGTGACGGAGTAGGTCGGTGGACGCGCAGGACGGTCAGCCGGGTGACGGGCAGGGCGGTCATCCATGCGGCGGCTTCCCAGGCGGGTTGACGGCTGGCAGGGAAGCCGCCCGGGAGCACGGGCGGCTTGCCTAGGGCGGCGAGAAGGTCGTGGGCGAGGCCGGTTTCGTTGGTGGTGGCCGGGCCGGGCGCAGGGTGATCCGGCCGGACGGCGGATGGTGGGCGGCCAGGGCAGTGTGGGTGTGGATCACGTCGTAGACCGGGTCGATGACCACAGCGATGGGCGAAGGCGCGGCAAGGGGCATGGTGGCGTGGTGGTCAGGCGAGGCGGGTGAAGGCCCAGCGCAGCTGTTCCTGTTCGACGTGGGAGCGGCCGGTGCGGCGTGGCTGTCGGCGAAGGTGATGTCGGCGCAGCACGGTGTGGCAGCCCTCGCCGCCGATGAAGATGACCGCGAGCTGGGTTGAGGTTCGCCCCACAGGTCGCGGAAGTATTCGAACGCCTCCCCGTTGAGCCACTGGGCCTCGTCGACGAGGAAGGTAGGGGGGCGTTCGGCCAGAGCCATCTTCAGCAGACGGTCGAACTCGCTGGGATGGCGCGGTGGTTCCCCGGCCAGGTCGAGCGCGGTGAACAGTTCGTAGCGCACGGCTCGGGCGGTGGGCCGGGCCGGAAGGTGATCTTGCGGACGTCCTCGCCAGATTCGAGTGCGCCGCAGGCAGGTGCTGACGGCGAGGGGCTTGCCGAAGCCGGACGTCGGCCAGCCCGAACGCACGGCGGAGCAACGACATAGAGCGCGCGGCGGCCCGCTCGGACGGCGGCGACCCGGCTGTGCGGCGGCGCAGCCCTGTACGGAGCGGCCCGGCTGTGCGGCAGCGCGGGCTGGCCTGAACACGCGGCCTCGTTGAGCGGCCAGGCGCGCGCGGTACGGCGACCTCGGCCAGCGGGCGTACGACGGGCACCGAAGCGGTCGGCCGCAACCCTGCACGGGGCAGAGCGGCAACCGTACGGCGAGCGGCGGAGCGCAGCGGGCCCGGCGCGCGAGATAGCCGTACGACGGGCGGGGTACGGACCCGGGCCGCCGGCCAAGCCGGGCGGACAACAGCGGCCATCGAATCGAACAGCAAGAGCGGGGGCGCCAGGCTCACCGCGGACAAGCAACAGGTACTGGCAGACCTCGTACTGAAGTGGGCGGCCTGGCGGTCAACCAGTGCGCCGTTAGAGAAGATGCCGCCCAGTTGGTCCACCGCGGATGTCAGCGAAGACGCTGTTCCAGCCGGGCGCGGTGTCCTGGCTGCTGTCGGCACCGCTTACGCCGACCCGCACACCGGCGCCCGCGCGCGCCGATCATCACGCTGAGAGCGGACAGTTCAAGATCCTTGTAGGCGGACAAGTCAAATCCTGATCTGCGGACAGCTGATCTCCCTTTCCGCGGACCCATTCGTGTCGATTCCGAACAGGTGATCCCTCCGGGGGTTGGCTCGGTGCTGCCTGGCAGCGAACCAACTCATCTCCGGAGGGATCGTGAAGAAGTCTGACAGGGAGATCATGGAAATCTTCGAGGCTCTCGACGCCACCGAGTGCGCGCATTCGGCGGCTGCGCTGGCGGGGGTCGATCCGAAGACCGTGCGCCGGTACGCACGAATGAGGGACGCGGGTCGTCCCACTGGCGGGCCGGTGAGCTGGCCGAAGGTGATCGACCCGTTCATGCCGAAGATCGAGGAGTGGGTCGAACGCTCGCAGGGCACGGTGCGGGCCGACAAGCTCCACGAGCGCCTTCAGCTGCTGGGGTTCGCCGGGGACGAGCGGACGACCCGGCGAGCGGTGGCGAAAGCCAAGGAACGCTGGCGGGCCGGCCACCGCCGTACTTACCGGCCATGGATCACCGAGCCGGGTCTCTGGTTGCAGTTCGACTGGGGATGCGGCCCGAAGGTCCCTGGTCCGGGCGGCGGAAGCGAACGCGAGACGCTGTTGTTCTGCGCGTGGCTGGCCTGGTCTCGCTTCCGGGTGGTGATCCCGGTCTGGGAGCGGACCCTGCCCACCGTGATCTCGTGCCTCGACTCCACCTTGCGGGCGATCGGCGGGGCACCGACCTATGTGCTCACCGACAACGAGAAGACGATGACCATCGACCGGGTCGCCGGGATCGCGGTCCGTCGAAGTCGACCTCGGTCTTGGTCTCGCGGCGACCGCGGGCCGGTTCGCCGAGGACGACTTGGTGTCCATCGTCCAGCACCGCCGGCACGGCACCCGCCCCGCCGACCTCGTCGTCGCCGACGAGACGCATTCCGTCCAGCCCGGCACATCCGCCTGGGCCGACTTCGGCCGCAAGGCCACCTGATCCACCGGTCCCGGGCCGCTTCGCGGCCCGGGACCGGCAAGCCCGAACAGTTGGACGCAGAGAGGCAGTTGCTGATGACCACCACCGCTGTTGCTGATCCGCCCGAAGTGGTTCCAGCTCCGTCCCCGGTTCCGCCGTCGCCTATCCCGGCCGAGCTGGAAGCCGTCCTGAAGCGGATGCGGTTTCCGTACTTGCGCCGGGCGGCCCCCGAAGTCCTCGCCACGGCCCGCTCGCAACGCTGGGACCCGGCCGAAGTGGTACGGATCCTGCTGGAAAAAATCAAGGGCCGGGACGAGGCGACCCGCCGCAACCACCGCCAGCAGGCCCAGCTCCCGTCCGGGAAGACCTTCGACTCCTGGCGCGAGGCCGACTCCTCCATCCCGGCCCCGACCCAGCAGGCCCTGATGACGCTGGAATGGGTCGCCCGCGCGGAGAATCTGGCTGTCGCCGGGCCCTCCGGCACGGGGAAAAGCCACCTCGCCGAGGCCCTGGCGAACAAGGCGATCGACGAGGGGATGAAGGTCGCCTGGTTCACCCTCGAATCACTAACCGCCCACCTGGGGCGGGCGACCGTCGACAACACCGTCTCCAAGGCCGTCGCGAAGATCACCCGATGTGACCTCATCGTCGTCGACGACATCGGCATGCTGCCCTCCGGCCAGGCCGCCGCCGAAGCGTTCTACCGCGTCATCGACGCCGCCTACGAACGCCGGTCCGTGATGGTCACCTCGAACCTGCACCCCTCGGGCTTCGACTCGATCATGCCCAAGACGCTGGCCACCGCCGCCGTCGACCGGCTCCTGCACCACGCCCACATCGTCCTCACCGAAGGCTCCAGCCTGCGGCTGACCCAGGCCACGACCGGCCAGGGCGTCGTCCCGCTGAACCAGCCGGGCCAGAGCGTGTCTCCTTGATGGGTTCGTCGGCTGACCAAAGAGGCAGAACCTAGGAGTCCCCGGTGTCCTCGACGTTGGCGACCATCCTTCGCAGCACCTTGAGCGCGGCCACGTACTCTTCGTCGCTGATGCCCTCGTGGACCACGGCGCGCACCTCGGTCGCCAGCTCGCGCAACCGCACCCTGGCAGCCTCCCCGGCGTCGGTGAGCTCCAGGCGCTGACCGGCGTCGATCCGGAGCCAGCCGCGGTGGAACAGCTGGTCGATGACACGAGCAATCTCGTGCGGCCCGTCCGCGAGGGGCGTCAGCTGGCTGACAACCTCCTCGCGGCTCGGCGCCTCGGACCCGCCGTTCACCCGGTTGAGCACCCAGTACTGCGGCTGTGTGACGTCGATCCTGGCCATAGCGTCACGCAGATGCCGGGTGACGGCCGCGTGGGCGAGGCCACTCCAGTAGCCGACGGGCTGGGTAGCCAGCATGTCGTCGGTGGCGGCCGGATCAGCCGGCGCCTGGTCGGTGGTGGTGTCAGTCAGCGGTCTCATGATCGCGACGCTACATCACCCATCGCACGTGAACACCGCCGAACCTGCGTCAAACGAGCCCGGCCCCCAACGCTCACACGCCCCCATCCGAGGGACGAATAGTCGTACCGGACAGGGAGATCAACTGTCCGCGCACAAGGACCTGAGATGTCCGCTCACCCGGACGGCCCGCTGTCCGTTGACACACGCCGGGATGTCGGAAAGCGGCCCGCTGTACAGCGCCGTGCCCATGGGAGAGCCTTCACCTGTGACGTGAGCGCGGATGGACGCGATGTAGTCGTCGCGGCGGATGCGTCCGTCGCCGTCGGTGTCCAGGGCGGTGAACGCTGCTTCGGCGTTGATGGCCGGGTTGTTCAGTGCTGTGCGCAGGGCTGTGAACTCACGAAGGTCGAGGGCGCCGTCATGGTCGGCGTCGGCGAGGTCGAACAGGGCACCGAGGACGGGAGCGCACACGGTGTCGAACGCCTCGGCGCCGGCCCATGCAGCGTACTCGTCGAAGGTCATCCTTCCGTCGCGGTCGGCGTCCATCGACGCCCACGCGCGCTCGCCGAGGGTGCGGGCGGTGACGACGAGTCGGTCGTCGTCCTTGAGCCCCATGGCCAGCGCCACGTTCCTGGTGCGCGCCATGTACTCCTCCCTGGAGACGACTCCGTCTCCGTCCGCGTCCAGCATGGCGAAGACGAGCTTGTGCGCGGCTGTCTGGTCCATCGAAGGTGCCTTCCTCACGGTGCGCGAGTGTGAGCGCTTCAATCCGAGTGGGCTGTCCTACCCCTCGGCTGTGTTGATCAAGGCGCCCGTTCGGGGGGGCGCGGGGTCTTTCCCCGCACGTACCGCGCGTAGTGCGCCGGTGGTGTGACTCATGAGCCGGGGGCGGCCGAAGCGGCTTGGGGGTAGTCACAACCCCTGGTGACAAGCCTTGTGGAAGAACGCATTCTTTGGAGGGTGGATGTTCGGCAGCCACAGCGCAGCAGTCGTCATGAGTTCCCTGGCCCTGGTGGCCTCGTCGGTGGTCTGGGCTCCAGCTGGTCAGGCTCATGAGCCGGTACAGCATGAGAACGTTGTGTGCACAGGCTCCAGTAGCAGCACATACGACCCGCCCTTGACCTTGTTGCCGCGCCCGACACGCGTCCAGACACACGCCAGGTACACGTGCGCGGTTGCTCCCGGCCGGACGGTGCCGGCCACCGGCGACCTGGAAGGCGAGTCGCCGGCGGCGTCCTGCATCACGGTGGGCAGCCCGCGCCTTGAGGAAGTCGTCCACTACGGTGACGGGAAGCGGTCGTCGATCGCGTACGACAGCAGCACCACTCTTCGTGTCGCCGGTGTCCTCGTGGTCAGGCTCTCGGGCCGCGTAGTCGAGGGCCGCGGCGAAGGGCTGGCAGCGCATCGGACCGTTGCGGCGCTCCCTGCCCAACTGCCCACCTCATGCCTGTTGTCCGGGCTTCGGGGCAGCAACGGTGAGGCACAGCTGGACATCAGGCCGTGATCCGGACCACGGTGGGCATTCCCACCGAACCGATCAGCGGCACCCGCGCCCCGTCGAGCTGCTCGCCGCCGTGGCGGATCATGCCGCGGGCCGGAAGGGACCTCGGCCCGCGGCCGCACGGCGCGCAGCGGGGCGACGGACGGCCCGAACGTGCTGCCGCTTGCGGCGGCGCGGCCCCGGGACGCGGCACGGCACTTCCCAGGAGGTAGGAGGTGGAGACCTCGGTACGGAGCGGCAACCGTACGCAGGGTGGGAGACGACGGCGAGGCGGCCAACGGGTCCAGGCGCGCGAAGTGGCCGTAGGGCGAAGCGGCGCTGCTCGACCAGCCGCAGCCGGCCGGAGCGCGCCTCGGGTCGGAGGGCGGCGGGGGCCGCGGACGTGACACGAGTCCAGGCCCCCCATTGTTCGGCAACGCGCGGACGGAGCACCCCCGAAGTCCCGGCAACCAGGCACGGCGGCGGACGGCAGCGAGCGCAACAACCCCACCCCAGCGCCGGAACAGCGAAGGCCACGGACGGACGGCTCGCGGGTTGGAGGGGCACCGGGCGGCACGCGAGGCCCGGGGCGTACACAACGCGGACAGCACGACGGGACGCACAGCGATGACGGACGGCCGGTGGGCGGCTGGTGGGCGGCAGCGATGAAGCGCAACGGCCCGGCGTCGGCGGGGCAGCAGCGCGGCGCCGGACGGCGAACCCGGACCATCCTCATCCCTCCGCCGGGCCGGGTCTCCTCTTCATCAGCGGTAGCGGCTGAGGGGCTTGGCCGCGTACGTACCGTCGGGCAGCAGGGCATCGGCCACCTCGAACCTCGCGCGGCGCCCGGTGAAAGGGCATGACCGACGACCGTTCCCGCCGGCCGGGTGCTGACAATCCGGATCGGAAAGCGGGCCCCGCCTCCGGGGCGTGCTCCGGCCAAGGGCGGTCACAGGGTGATCAGCAGGAGGAATCCCGCCAGCGTGCCTGCTGTGAGCACCGCCCCTGCCACGGTGAATACCGTGTCGACCGTCGTTGAGTCCCAGCCCTGGATCGCGAAGCGGCGGGGGTCTTCCTCGTCGTATCGGACCGTTACAGCGCTGCCTACGCCCAGGCCACGGGGGGCGGTGCCGCGGCCGAGCCTGGAGGAGTGCTCGCACTCGCGGCCGTCGCGGGTCGTCCAGGCGACGACCGGATGGTGGTAAGTGGCTCCGTCGTCGTCTCGCCGGGTGTCGTAACGGACGACTCGCGCTTCTGCGGTGACACCGGTGCGACGAAGCGCACTGGCCAGACGGAGGCCGTACACGCCGAAACAGAGGAAGGCCACACCAGTCGCCAGGGGTATGAGCAAGAAGAGCCGTTCGCGTTCCATATGGTGTCCGACGCGTAAGTGCCGGCATCGGTTGCCGGGCGGGAGGCTGCCTTCCCCGGTGACCCGCAAACCCACGCACGTCGAGGGTTTGGAGCGTTCTCAGGCAGCAGAGCGGGCGACGGAGCGGAGTGGCGCGCGGCGGGCATACCAGGGGCGGGAAGGAGTCCAGGCCCCAAGCAGGGCACGGCGGTCGAACGACGTCCGGACGAGCGCACGATGGCGGCAGTTCGGCAGGACGGCGCCCGCACTCACACGAGACCTGCTGCTCCAGCACACGGCGGGCCAGACGCGGGCCGCTGGCCGGCCGCTGGCTGCCGGGAACGATAAGGCCGCACGCACACCGGCCGGCTCGCGGGGTGTCATCACCATGCCACCGGTAGGCGGAGAGGAAAGCGGCGGATGGTGTCTGTATCCCACCCCACCTTCTCGGCGTCGATAACCAGGCGCAGGGCCGGAAACCGGCTGAGCAGTCCTGTGACCGCGCTCTCCATCTGGGCCCGGGCCATAGGTGCGGCCGAGCAGTAGTGGCCGCCCCAGGCGAACGTCATGTGCGGGCGGGCCGGCCGGTCGATGTCGAGGTCGTGCGGGGTGGGGAAGACAGCCGGGTCACGGTTGGCGGCCAGGTAGGAGACGTGCACGTAGTCGCCCGCGCGGATGACGGTCCCTTCGACCTCCACGTCCTCCATCGCGATGCGCGGGATGCCCACGCCCTTGCGGAAGGGGATGAACCGCAGCAGCTCCTCCAGGGCGCCGGGGAGCCGGGAAGGGTCGCGGACCAGAGCGACCCGCAATTCGGGCCGGGTCAGCAGCAGGTAGGCGAGATTGCTGATCTGGCAGGTGGTGGTGTCGTTGCCGCTGAGGATGAGGGTGACGGCCAGCACCGCCAAGTCGTCGTCGCTCAGCGGCTGCTCGCCCTGCGGCACCGGGGCGGCGGCCATCGCGCTGAGCAGGTCCTCGCCCGGCGAGCGACGCCGGGGCGGGACCAGGTCAGCAAAGTAGGCGCGGAGGCGGGCCTTGGCACCGGCGGCGTCCTGCCGGGCGCCGGGTGCGGTGTCCAGCAGCCGCATCGTGCACGCGCGCAGCTCTTCCCGGTCGGCCTCGGGGACGGCGAGCAGCTCGCAGATCGTCAGATGGGGCAGCGGGACCGACAGATGGGTCACCAGATCCGCCGACGGCCCCGCTTGGGCCATCGCGCCCAGCAGCCCGGCCACGACCCGGCCTGCCACCAGCCGCATGTCCTCCACCCGCTCCCGGGTGAACGCCTGACCAACCGCGCGCCGCAGCCGGATGCTGCGCGGCGGGTCCGTCACATTGACCGACTCTGGCGACACAATGGGCTCCGGCGTCATCCTCGGATAGTCGCGGCCGACGATGGCGGCCCGACTGAACCGCGGATCGCAGGTCACCTGGCGCACTCCGGCAAAGCTGGTCACCAGCCAGGCCCCGGCATCGCCGTACGGCAGCCGGATCCGGTTGACCGGTCCACGCACCATCAACGCAGCCAGCACAGGATCGAAGTGCAGCGCCTGGCTGAAGTCAAAGGGACAGGACACTGTTTGGTCGGGGGCCGGCATCGGGCGACTACGTAGGTGCGGGTGGACGACGGCTGGGTCACGCCCCCGTCCTTCGCATACCTATCCATCCCTCCCCCGTCCACGAATCCCCCCGATCAAGCTGACATACCGACGTCACACGGGCCCGCACACCCTGCCTGCCCCCGGGCGCCGAACCCCCCATGGGCGAGGCCCGCGGCGCCTGCAGACAAGCCCCAGCGCGGGACAGCGTCCACGCTCACCACGGCTACCGGGCTCAGCTACGCCGCCACCTGGCCACAGCCACAGCCACAGCCGAAACTAAGGGCTGTCCCGTAAATGATCTTTGACGTCTGCATGGCCTGCTCGTTTGCCCGTCATCCGGCGAGAACGAGGTTGTGCAGGCGGGCGATGCC
>NZ_JBEZAQ010000029.1:0-53339 GCF_040646655.1 Streptomyces sp. NPDC045431 | reverse complement strand
TGAACGGGGCTATCCAGGAGGGCTCCGACGCCGTGATCACACCAGACACGACAAGATCATCTCACCCGTGGCCAGCAGTTACGGGACAGCCCTTAGAAGACGCGATCCACCACTTCTACACCCCACCGCGGGCCGCGGAACTGCTGCGCCTGCTGCGCGGCGGGACGCATGTGGCGGGCCCGTCCCGAGGGGTGGTCGGGTACTCGGTCACTGCGAACAGGGTGCGGCTGAGCGCGGGGCAGTTGTCGCCACGGCTACGACAAGCGCCGTTACGTTTACCCCGGCACCACGGTCGCCGCATCCCTCACCATCTGGCTCCGGAACGTGACCGGCCGACAAGTCCTCGGCGGCGGACTCCGCATACGGACGGAGTCCCCACGGCTCCGGGGCCCAACTCGATTGCCCTCGGTACCCGGCACGGTGTGACATGTGGGCATGAGCAGAATGGCGCAGGTCATCGTGTTGGCGCGGTACGAGGACGAGGTGATGGAGCCGCTGACGCGCCCGGACGAGGCCCGCTCCTGGCACGGCTGCTTCGTGCGGATCCCCTGGTTCGTAGGAGGCTGGCACATCGAGTTCGAGCGGTGGAACCAGCGCCGCGGCGTGCTCAAGGACCTGGAGTCCCTGCCGTGGAACGAGCCCGCCTGCGTGCAGGTCATGCTGCACGACGAGGACGACGACCTGTTCGGTCTGTGGATGTTCCGCGGCGGAGCTCTCGTCGAGGTCGGTATCCCCGGCACCCAGCGGGTGCACATCGCTGCCCCGCAGTGGGACGCGGACCCCGGTTTTCTGGTCCGGACCGGCCTGGGCAGGGGAGAGGACCGGCACTCGCCAGAGCACGTACAAGACCCGCGGTCGTGCTGGTGACCGGGGCCGGACAGGTGCTGAAGTCGTCGTCGCCGCTCTTGCTTGGGGCTCGACCGGTTTCATCTGGCTCCGCACGTGACCGGCGGACGAGTCCTCGTTGATCCGGAGGCTCCAGCCGGCGGTTGAGACGGTGCTCTCACCCGGATGCGCGGCGAAACCGAGGTCGCCGGTGCAGCGGGCCCCCTGCAGGACGTAGGTGATGTTGACCGCCTTCTGCCGTGGCCAGACGTTGTACACCGACTGGGTCAACCCGCTTCGACCAACGCGCGCGGGCCGGCGGCCGGGGAATGGGGATCGGGAAGGCTGTCGGCATGGACGACTCCTCCTCCCGCGTCTTGCTGACCCTGCGGCGCTTCATCGGCGTGCCGCTGCCCGGCACCGACTACTACCTCCACGCCGCCTATCCGGCAGGCGAGGCGTCCTACCGGGTTCGTCTGGTGAGCGCCTCGTCGGGCAGCCTGGTCGTCTTGTTGCCCAGGGCATGGCCCGATGGCGGGCAGATCGGGACATGGTGGTACGCGGGAGCACTGCGCGCGACCGCGCGGCTTGCTCACCGCGGCGGCCTGGCCGGCATTCCGTACGAGCACGGGCACCGGCACGCCGTCGTCGACGTGGAGGAACTCGTCGCACGGGGAGAGGTCTCCCAGGACATAGAGGTCACTCCGTCGGATGGGCTCGACTACGTGGTCGGCGACCTCGTCGGCGATCCGCTGTGGCACGGCGCCGCCGCCTCCGTGGACTCCCACCTGTACCGGCTGATCGGCTTCGATCTGCGCACCCCCGACGTCGTACGCGTCTACCTGGCACGCGGCGACCGCGTCCTCGGAGTCGATCTCGCCGTACGGGACGACGAGAGCGGCCAGCCGCGCTTGGTGGGCTGGTGGGCCTCGGCCAAGGTCATCGCCATCCTCAACCCGGACGCCCCCGAGACGCTCGCCGCACACCGCGTCCTCGTGATGAGCGACGAGGTCTGCGACGAGATCTACGACCTGACCCGGTGGGCCTGATCAAGGCACCGGCCCAAGCCGTGGCATGCCGCTCAGCGGCTGCGTACGGTCTGCTCGCCGTCGATACCTCGCGCGGACGTGGTGGCCCGGGGCGCGGTCGGCCATTATCGGACGACGCCGGCGTCGTAGCGTAGTCGGCGGTCCTCGCTGTCGCGGGAGCCAGCCGACGTGGAGGTCTGGATCGTCAGCTGCTGTGGGCTCGGGCAGAACTTGGATACGCCATCCCGGGCTCCCAACGTGGTTCCGTTCACGTGAAGTGGCTCTGGCACAGCTTCTGCGGTGCGGCCGCGCTGAGTGAGCGGATCAGCCCGCGGTTGACCAATCCCGATGGCGAGAACGAACCTCGGTTGAGTCTCCGGCCTCGGCTGCAGACCTCTTGCTAAGGAATTGTTTCGCTGCCTCGACCGCTTCCCCGTTGAGTTCTTCGACGGAGACTCCCCAGCTCTCCTCCCAGACGTCTAGGTTGTGGGCGCACTGCACAAGTGGTTCCAGCTCTTCGGGATAGCCGAGGTCGTAGGCGATGTCTGCCCGGATGAGGTGAGTACCGGCGGCGGGATCCAGCGATCCGTCGGCGATCTGGCCGGCGATCCAGTAAGCCATCGCCCACTTCGCGGCCCGGGGGTCCGCGGGTGGGCGGAAGAGCAGTCCCAGTTCCTCCAGTACTTGGTCGAAAAACTCTGGCGCTTCGGGCTCTTCACTCCGGAGGAGTCCAGCCAGCATGGCCAGAGACGGGCTCTCGACCCCCGCCATCAGCGCGTCCAGGCCTGCCTGGATGAGCCTGTCCGACCCGACATGCACCTTGATCCGGTTGACGTGCCTTCCACGACGCCTGAGCTCCAGGGCAGAGCCAGGCCGGCGATGACGGAGTCCGGGTGGCGTGCGATGCCTGTAGCAGTGGGCGGGGCACTGTGGGGGAATGGCGGCCTCGGCGGTGGCCGTTCCCTCCCACAGGGGACCACCAGGCTTGCCCTCTGGCACGGAGGGGAGGTGGAGCCACCAGCGGTCGGCCGTCTCGCCGATGAAGGGGCGCGGGGCTCGGACTTGCTTCCTGCAGGTGTTCGGCAAGGGCTGGCATGAGGCGACGCGCGGGACGTGGAGGCGTTCAAGGACGTGGAGGCGCAGCCCCGTGCCGTACAACTGACGTCGCGGTGGAGCGAATGAAGATGTCCTCGAGCAGTCCGGGGATGACTGGACCCGTCTGGATGAGGCCAGCGAGCACGTCAGCGGGCCAGCCGCAGCCCGGCAGTGTCAGGCGGCTCCTTGATGCTGGGTCAGCCTGGCTTGACCGCCAGCGTCGCGAAATAGGTCGACATGTATGGGGCGGATGCGTTGGATTGGTGAGGTGCCTCTGCGAAGCCGGTGAGGACGAACCCCGCGGCGAGTTGCCCGCCGATCTGGTCGGTGAGGGTGTGGCTATATTCAAGAGGGGCGCCCGCGCCGAACTTCGTGGCGCGTTCCTCGGCGGAGTAATGCGTGACATCGCTGTAGGGCAGTTTGTGCACGACGACCAGCTCGCCGCGCTCGTCGAGGGCCTCGTGGTCGAACAAGTACGCATCAGGGTTGAGGAAGCCCACGAGCAGAGTTCCGCCCGGTCGCAGGACGCGGAAGCACTCACGCCACACCGGTGCCAAGTCGGGTACGAACAGGTTCGAGACCGGGTGGAACACAACATCGAATGCTGCGTCGCCCAAGGCGCTGAGGTCGCGCATGTCACCCAGGACGGTACGCAGTTCAAGTCCGTCGCGCGCCGCCACCATCTGGTCCTGGCCGAGCTGACGGGCCGAGTTGTCGAACACGGTGACCCGCGCCCCTGCGGCGGCGAGGATCGGACCCTGCTGGCCGCCGCCGGAGGCCAGGCACAACACGTCCTTGCCGGTCAGGTCCGTCGGCAGCCAGGAGCGGTCGACTGGCTCACGCCCGGTGAGAACAATCGACCAGTCGCCCATGCGGGCGCGCTCGACATCCTCAGCACTCACCGGCCTCGACCACTCGTTGCCTTCCTCGACATACCTGTCCCAGGCTGCCCGATTATGGGCACCGGGGTCGACGATAGGGTCCTGCACGTTCGACTCCCCTGCCACAGCCAAGCGGACACCAGCGGTACCGACGGTTCGGCACCGCTAGCCAACACGATCACAGGCGCGGGCTCAACGAAATGTGCGGGCGTCGAAGTGCCCACGGGCTCGCCGATGGTTGCGCAGCGGGTGCGTAGGCGCCGGTTGACGGGGTTGCGGAAGCCGTAGGCGTATCGCGGGCGACGGTCTTGATGACCCGGTCGGTGCCTTCGGAGCGAGTGCACAAGGCACTCGTCTGCGGCTACGCGATGCCGAACACCGAGGAGTCCCGGCGACGCTGTCGACTCGCTGAAGAAGTCGGGGCCGACTTGCTCGCCCCAGCTTTCCGCAGGAGCACCGAAGCGACCCCGAGATTCTCGCCGACGCCGCGCTCATGCTGGACCGCTACCTCTTCGCACCGTCGCAGACGAGCCCGCCTCTGCTCCTGTACCCCGTACGTCGCGGGCGCCGAGTGGTCGATCTGGACCGACAACACTGATTCCAGCCACGAAGCGCTGCGACTTCGCGGTGGTGGAAGCGGTCGTTCTGGTGGATCTTGACGCATCAGGTGCCGCCCTCGGCGCCGCGCGCCCGCCATACGCGGCTCTCCTTCCATGCCCAGGAGGGGTCTGTCCACGGGGTGATCCGGCCCACCGCCTGTTCGGCGAAGGCGCGCACCGCGTCGTCCATGACGGCACCACGTCTGCCGGCATCGGCGACCAGGGCCAGCCGGTCTGCGGACGGGGCGTAGGCGATCGGGTCGCCGGGTTCCTGGAAGTGCAGCGCGACCGTCGCGCCGGCCCGGTAGGCGTCGAGTCCGGCTCGGCAGTAGGCGACCATCGGCTCGGGTGGCTCGTCGAGCGGGAACCACTCCACCGCGTCGCACTTGTCCGGTTCCTTGACCCGCGGGGTGCCGTTCCAGCGGCGGACCTCGAAGAAGAACCCGACCCTCGCCTGCCCGTCCGGCGGCCGGTGGTGCACGGTGACGGCCGCCCGCACATCCGCAGGGTCCACGACGAGACCGGTCTCCTCCCGCGTCTCGCGTACGACGGCGTCGACGACGGTCTCGCGCTCCACATGACCCGACGGCGCGTGCCATAGACCGCTCGCGTACACCTCGCCGGCCCGCCGGGACAGCAGCACTTCCGGGCCCTGTCCTCCGTCACGGACGGCGAGCAGGTGCACGTCCACCGGCACGGTGTACCGCCCGCCGGCGCTCACGAGCGGCGAGGCGGGGATGTCGGCTCGGCGATGAAGCGGGCCGTGCTGGGTCACGAGTAACTCCCATCTGCTGGGGCGGCGAGCGGGGCGCTGGACGAGGAGGCCTTATGGGTGGGCGAAGGCGACCCGGTGGTTGGGGTTCTCCGTCTGAAGCCGCGTTCGCATGCCGCTGGCGGCGCTCTTGACGGAGCGTTCGGTGCAACCGACGTTTTGTGCGGTCGCCGCCGGGTCGAAGCCGTGGGGGTGGGGCGTGCAGGGCAACGCCGATCCGAGGAGGCGGGGTCATGGCACCTGCCGGGGGACGGTTGTGAGCGGGGGCAGTGTCCAGCTCAGTGACGTCGGGCCCGTCCCGGAGGTGACGCGCTGGGCCTCGGTGTCGCGGAGGTCGACCCGGTACCGCTCGGGCCGGCCGGCCTGCACCCAGCGGGCGTGGAGGTTCTCGAGCTCAGCCCAGACGTCACGCGGCCCATCGACGCGCACGACGCCGTCACCCGGGCCGGCCACGGCCCACGAGTCGTCCTCGGGCGCGACGATGGTCATCGCCTCGGCCTGGAAGTCCCGCACCGTGCCGGGGACCAGGTACGCGGCGGCGAGCCAGAATCCGTGGGCGTCGTCCGCCGGTGGCGCGAGCCGGGTCGGTCGCGCCCTGCCGGGGGCGGCCTTGACGCGGGCGCGGTGGCCCAGGGCGTTAAGCCACCGGTAGCCGAGCAAGGGCCGGTACCCGCGCGACCGGCCCCGCAGGACCGCCTCGACCGTGCCCGCCGGGGTACGGGTGACAAGCAGCTGTCCGGGCCAGCTCGGGGTGCGGGTCACGAGCGTCGTGAGCAGCCGGCCGCCCGGTGCGAGCTGCTCCACCCAGGCCGCCGGGACCTGGGGAACGCCGATGCCGGAGTGGATCCGGTCGTACGGTGCCCGCGGGTCGTGCCCTTCAAGCGCGTCACCCTCGATCACCTCCGTGCCGACGCCGAGACGGTCCAGGTTCCGCTGGGCGAAAGCCGTCATATGGCGGTCCCGCTCCACGCCGGTGGCGAGATGGGGACCGGTGATGGCGGCGGCGAGCGCGAGGGAGACGCCGGGCCCGGGCCCGAGCTCCAGATACCGCTGCCCGGCTGTCAGTTGCATGGTTTGGAGTGCTTCGACCGTGGCGGGGGTGTAAGTGGACATGGAGGTCATGTGGCCACCGGTCACCCGCCCGCGGGGGAGGGCGTCGAGGGGTTCGCCGTTGCGCTGGAGCAGGATCGACTCGTCGCTGTGGATCAGTTCGAGCCACTCCTCCTGGTCGTCGGGGTGGGAGCCGTCGAGGAGGCGCCAGTCGATCGGGTCCGCGGCCGGGCCGCTGACCCGGACGTACGCGTGCGGGAGCAGCACCTCGCGTGGCAGGCGAAGCAGCGCGTCACGCAGCAGCGGATCGGTCAGGACGCCGTCCGCCGAGAGCCGGTCGACGATGCCGGCGCGCCGACGGCTCGTCGCCGTGTGGAGGTCAAGGGACATGAACGGCGTCCTTCGCGGAAGCGGGCATGGTGGTCAGACGGCGGACCGGCGAGGCCCACAGCAGTGCCGCCGGCACGAGGTGGAGCAGGGTTCCGGCGATCAGCGCGGCGTGTACCGAGGAGGCGGCGGCGATGGCACCGGCCGTCAGGGCGGCGGCCGGCCGCAGGCCGGTGACCAGCCAGACGGACGTCTGCTGGGCCCGCGACTGCAGCTCGATCGGACACAGCTGCTGGCGGAGAGACCGCTGCGTCGTGCCCGCCGCGACCGCGGCCGCCGTCCGCAGCGCGCCGGCGGCCGCGATCACGCCCAGCCACACCGGCCCCGGCCGGGCGACGAGAAGGGGCACCCCGCACACGGCGTACGCGAGGAATCCGGCCAGCATCACGCGCGCCGGCCCGCACCGGTCTACGAGGCGGGTGGCGACTACCGCCCCCGCGAGGCCGCCGACGGCCGTGACACCCATGACGAGCCCCAGACCGGTGCTGCCGGAGTCGAGCCGCGTCAACAGCGTGTACGCGAAGTAGGTGGTCACGATCCCGTCGGCGTACGCGTGACCGGCGAGCGACAGCACCAAGGGACGCTGTATCGGATCGTGCAGCACATAGCCGACCCCTTCGCGGATGGCCGCGAGCAGCCGCGCAGGCCGGTCAGGACTCTCCCGCCGCACCACACTGGGCTGCGGCCCGATCCGAGCGGCGTACCAGGCACTCACCAGGTACGAGGCCGCGTCCAGCCACAGGGCACGGACCCCACCGACGAGCCCCACGACGAGCGTGCCACCGTAGGCCCCGGCAGTGTCCGCCAACGAGAACGCGGCGGCGATCCTTCTGTTCGCCGGGTGGAGCTGCCGCCGGTCGACGATCTCCGGAACGATGGCGATCGACGCGGCCTGATGCAGCACGGTCAGCGCCCCCAACAGCAGCGCCACCGCGTAGAGGACGGGCACGGACAGGACCCCTGCAGCCCAGCAGACCGGCACCACGGACACCACCGCGGCCGCGACGAGATCGGTGCCGACCATGATCCGTCGCTTGGGGTACCGGTCGCCGGCCACCCCGGCGGGCAGAGCGAGGACGAACGCCGGCACCGTGGACGCGGCGGCCAGCAGCGACACCTGGCCGGGGGAGGCGTCCAGCTCCAGCACCGCGACCACCGGGAGCGCCACGCCGTGGACCGATGCCCCCGCGAGGGTCACCGCCTCGCCGGCCCAGTACGCGCGAAAGGACCTGTTGTGCCGCAGAGGAATGCCTGCTCCGGCGGCTGCGGTCGGTGTTGCCGTGTCCCGGGCTGGGCTGTCGGCCGTCACGATCGGCTCCGTTGTGGCCGGCGGACGGTGCGGAGCACCATCGGTGTCCAAGACGCTGGCCGTGGCCGTGGCCGTGGCCACAACCTTTGGTGGGTTTGTGCGGCTTGCGGCAATGTGTTCCCTGTCGGAGGCGTGGTCGTGGTGTCGGCGTGTTCAACGACGCCGCCACGATTTCGAACACGCGCTCTTTCGGACGGGTTGCGCACGCCGGAATTGAGGGGTTGCCCGCAGGTGCGCAGTGCACCGACCCTTGCTGCGCGAGAGCGCACGGCCGAGGGCGGATGGCCGAAACGCCGATGCGCCAATGAACCGATGGCCCGCCTGGAGGGCGGGTCACCGGGATGGCTGGATGTGGAGGGGGCGTCAGACGAGGCTGACGCCGTAGCGGTGAAAGCCAGCGGCTGACCGTGGACGCCGGCGCTCGACGCCCCTGCCACCCCCGTATGCCACCTCACGGCCGCGCCGCCGCGCTCCGGGCGGCCGTTGGACCCTGCGTACGGGAGGCTGGTGGGCTCGGCTACCGTCGGCACCGGCAGACGCAGCCGGCGAACCTGACTGGTGACTGGTGGCCGGGAGCGGACGCAGGCACAAGGAAAGGCAGACGTTCCCATGGACCTCGTCCTGGAGCCGCCCCGCGGCGCCGGCCCCGTACGGCTGGGCATGACGCTCGATGAGGCCGTCGAGGCGGTCGCCTCCTGGGGGATACCGGAGATCGCGTACGACCACGACGATCCGTCGACGACGATCCACACGGCGTGCGACGAGACCGGGGTCAACGTGCTGCTGGAAGACGCCGGGAAGTCCGTTACCGCGGTGGAGCTGTGGTGGCCGGGTGAAGGCCGCCACACCGACGTCCGCGTGCTCCTCGACGGCGACGACGTCTTCACGACACCGGCCGAGGACCTCTTCCAGCGGGCGGAGAACCGCGGGTGGACGGTCGACCGGACCGATCACGAGTACCCGTTCGTCCCCGGTGTTTCCCTGGGCTTCACCCGCCAGACCTCCCAGGAGGTCCCCCGAACGCGAGGCGGTCTCCCCCTGTACGTCACCTCGGTCCTGGTCGGCGGTGAGCACTACTACGGCGAGCACTACTACGGCGAACCGCTCGCCAGCCTGGTCTGAGCAACGTCGTCGGTCGTCATCGGTCGAGTCTCCGGTGGCCCGGCGGTGACGAGACCGCGCGGGCCACTTCGAGCATGTGGTGGGCGGTGGGGCGCGGACGCGAGCCCGGTGGTGGACGGTGGTGGACGGCGGGACGCTCCCTAACGCCGCGGGCCGTGGCGCGTCACCCGGTGCACCGCCCACGCGGCGAGCGCCCACCCCGCCGCGGCACCGCCGTAGCGTGCCAGCGGGCCCCGTCCTTCCCCGCCACCGCCGATGCCGTGACCGGGTGACGACCCCATGCGCGCCGCGCCCTCCTGGCAGGCCAGGCCGCGCAGCACGGCGCGCGCCTCGTCCACGGCGCTGTCACCGGCCGCCAGAAGCTCCAGGCCCCGCCGTGCCACCTGCTCCTGTGACAGGTGCCTGCGCGCGAGCTCACCCATGACGTCCATCAGCGCTTCTCGGAACACTTCCGCGGCCGACAGATTCGGGGCCATGCCGCGCACCGTGCACTCGACGTTGGCCATGGACTTGCCCAACATGCCGATCATGGGGCTGGTACGGATCCCGCGCCGAGCGGCGCACCGCAGGATCGTGGACAGGGCCGAGCCGAGGTTCATGCCGTCGAGCCGGCTCATCGCCAACTGGGGCACCACGCGCGTCAGATCGTCCCGGAACCCCGGCAGGTCCGTGCGCGGGGTGGACCGGCCCAGTTCGAGCCAGGCGGCGGCCAGCCCGCGCGCGTCGTTCTGGGCGATGCTGGTGAACGCGAGCGCTCCCACCGTCCCGGTGTGCCGGTCGACGCGCCCGGCCATCCCCCAGTCGATCAGGGTCGCCCCCGTCTCGGGGTGCAGAAAGACGTTTCCCGGATGCGGATCGGCGTGGAAGAAGTGCTCGACGAAGTAGCCCCGGTACATGTACCTGAGCAGTTCGGCGCCCACCCGTTCGCGCTGCTCCTCGCACAGGTCGTCCGCCGCCCCGGCGCTGAGCGCCCGTCCGGGGGCGACGCTCTGGATCAGCACCCGCCGCCCGGCCTGCCGTACCGCGGGCACCGTGAGGTGGCGGAAGCCCGCGGCCGCCCGGCGGCCGGCCTCCATGTGCGCGGCCTCGGCGGTGAAGTCGAGCTCCGGACGCATGTAGTCGAAGATCCCCTGCAGGACCGCGTCGAGGTCCAGCACCTCCGCGAGCCGGGGAGCCGCCCGCCCCGCCATCCGGGCCGCTCGGCCCAGCGCCGCCATGTCCGCCCGCATCCGGCCCGCGGCCCCGGGCCGCTGCACCTTGAGCACCGCGTGGCTGCCATCGTGCAGCACCACGGGATACACCTGGGCCAGCGACGCGGAGCCGCAGGGCCGGCCGGTGTCGACCTCGCGGAACAGCCGCCGCCAGTCGCGCCCCAGCTCCTCCTCGAGTACCGGCTCGAAAGCGGCGAACGGCGCCACCGTCACCGCGCCCTGCAGCCGTTCCAGTTCCGTCACCAAGGCGCCGGAGACCAGATCCGGCCGGGTGGCCAGCACCTGTCCGACCTTGATGTAGAAAGGCCCCAGTGCCTCCAACGCCTCCCGGATCCGCCGCGCCCGGCAGCGCTGCGCGGCCACTCTGCCCTCAGGCGCATCGGCGTTCTCCTGGGCCGTGAGCACATCCTGCGCGAGCAGCCCGGCCAGCCGGGCCACGGCAACGCCCCGCACCCCTTCCCTTCCCACGGTCACCGGCCTCAGGCCCGTCCCAGCAGCTGTGTTCCGGACACGTGTGCTTCCCGGGCCATGAAGAACGCCGTGAAACCGTCCAGGAGTTCGGGCAGGCTGATCGTGCCGTCCTTGTCGACGTCGAGTTCGTCGAAGCCGCGGTCGAGGTCGCCCGGATCGATCCGTCCTCCCGCGAACACCGTGCGGTACTCATGCCGGTCGATGGCCCCGCTGCCGTCGGTGTCCACTGCCTCGAACATGGCGCGCACAGCGTGATGCACACCGTCGCGCACGTACGCCGGGTCCGCGTCGCAGTTGCGGAGCATCGCGGTGATCCACTCGTCCTTGCCGATGCTCCCGTCGCCGTCCGTATCCATGGTGGAGCGCATGTGCTCCCACCACGTGGTGAATCCGGCGTACACCCCGTCCTCCTGCTCCGGGGTGAGTTCCAGCTGCCAGCACAGGGCACGGGCCATGGCCTGGAGGTCGGGGGCGTCGATCCTGCCGTCGCCGGTCTGGTCGAGCACCTGGGAGAAGAAACGGCCCAGCCGGTCCTCCCTGGAGTCGCGGTCCCGCCCGCGGACGGCCGCGGACGCCACCGCTCTGACCAGCCCCAGGGGCCGGGACAGGAGACCGGCGCCGGGAAGCGTGAAGCCGCCGGGGCGCACCTCGTCCGCCTCGTCCAGCTCCCGGCCTGCCAGCGCGGCGGCGGCGATGGGCATGTACCGGCCGCCTACGGGCAGCGGCTCCATCGCGGCGCGCGCGGTGTGGTGCACGGTGCGCGACAGCGTACGGTCGGCCTGCCCCACGTGCAGATGGAGGCGCTCCCGGTACGTCCGCGGCAGCTGCGCGGCCACCGCGCCGGGCATCAGCATCGCGGCCGAGGAACGCATCATCGCCCACAGCGGCGGGCACCACTCCAGCACCGACGGCGTCGCGGCACCCCGGTACATGTCCCGCATCAGGAAACGCACTTCGGTGTTGTCCTCCAGCACCACGCGCTGCATCCGCTCGAAGTAGTCCCAGAACCCGTCGAGATCGGGTGGCAGTAGGTCGCGGTCCAGACCGAAGGCCCCGAGAGTGGCACGCCACTCGTCGTACAGCCTCGCCTCGGAGGCGGCCGAGAGCGGCCGGCCGGCGAGCCGCTCCATGCTGCTCATCGCCTCGAACACGGTGCCGAGCACCCAGGCCCGTACCTCCGGCTGCTCGGCGGTGTAGGCGCGGCCCCGCTCATCGGTGCCCTTGATGCGCCGGTGGGCGCGCAGGATCCGGTGCACCTCCTTGTGCCGCTGCTCGGGCGGGGCGTAGACGAAGCGCTGCAGACTGATCAGGGTGTGATCGACGCGTCGCCAGGGGTGGGTGCGATAGGTGGAGTGCTTCGCCAGGCCGGCGCCGACCACCGGGTGCGCCGCTTGCAGCACCAGCAGGCGGGGCATCACCAGGGCCATCCGCCACTGGCCCAGCAGACTCCAGGTCACGGACCCGGGGCCGGGGAAACCCGTCCAGTCGATGGAGACTTCGGGCTCGGAGGCCGACAGGGGTGCGGTCATGTCGGGGCGCCTTCCATGTGCTGTCGCCGCGCGGCGAAGAGGACCTTGAGCGAGGGCGTCAGGGGGGTTCGGACGGTCTTCCGCGTCAGATGGGGTCCGGCTCGTTCGACGGCCCGCAGCTGGATCCGGTGCACGTCGAGGAACGCCGTCATGACAGGGGTGAACTCCGGCGGCAGGAGCGGCAGGACGGCGCCGGCCCGGTCCAGGGCCGCGCCGGCGAGCTCGATCTGCTCGCGCAGCTGCCGACCGGTGTGCGGCAGGCAGGGCAGCCCGGCCCGCAGGTCGTCGGCGAGGTCACTGAGGCAGTCGATGCGCTGCGCCGCCTCGGCCGCGTCGCGCAGCGCGCGGACCACCTGCTCTGTACGGCACCCGGGGTGGACTCCGCTGAGCAGGAGCATCAGCGGATGCGAGACGCGGTCCACGTACGCCTGGAAGCCGGCCTCCGAGCCGAAGTCACGGTAGTCGAGGTCGCCGGCCATGCCGTCCATGAAGTCGCCCACCCACGCCTCGGGGAGCCCGGTGCGTTCCAGGGTGAGCAGCAGCGCGGCCAACCGGGGATCGTCCGCACGACGGTCGGTGAGGGCCGCCCGTACGGTGGCCTCCCACGTACGGAAGCGCTGCGGGCGCCGGTCGACCGGCCCGCTGTCGGCAGCGGTGTCCGTGGCGTGAGCGAACGCGTACACGCACAGGATGTGCGGCTGCAGCCACAGCGGTGCGAGCAGCCGGGTGGCCGCATAGTAGGGAGGCTCGAGTCGGCGAACCTCGCGGGCGATATCGCGGTACGTGTTCCGCACCGAAGGCTCGTGAATTCCGGCACGGTCCAGCACGACCCGGTACGAGACGGGCGGTACCAGGTTCATTCAGGCCGCCCCTGCCTTTCCGAAACGGCGTTCCCGGCCGGCATAGTCGGCCACCGCCTGCCAGAGGGCGTAGCGGTCGAAGTCGGGGAAGAGCACGTCGGTGAAGTACAGCTCCGCATAAGCGCATTGCCACAGCAGGAAGTTGCTGATCCGGTGTTCGCCCGAGGTGCGGATGAGCAGGTCCACGTCCGGTACGCCGGGCTGGTACAGCCGACTGGTCAGCGACGCGACATCGATGCGGTCGGGGCTCAGCCGTCCGTCGGCGGCGTCCCGCGCCAACTCGGCCGCCGCCCGAAGCAGTTCGTCGCGGGCGCCGTAGTCGACACAGAAGACCAGGTCCAGCGTCCGGTTGCCGCGGGTGAGCTGTTCGAAGTCGGCGAGGGTACGGCCCAGTGCGGGCGGCACCCGGTCGCGCCGGCCGCACCACAGGGCCCGTACGCCCTTGGCGTGCAGTTCGGCACGGTTGTCGGTGACGAAATCGCCGATGATCTCCAGAGTCCTCGCGACCTCCGCCGGCTCGCGTCGCCAGTTCTCGGTGGAGAACAGGTAGAACGACAGGTACCGGATCCCCGCCTCCACGGCGCCGTCGATGGTGTCGAGCAGACGCGGCACGGCGGCGGCGTGCCCGGCGTTGCGGGCCAGGCCGCGACGAGCGGCCCACCGGCCGTTGCCGTCGACGATCAGGGCGACGTGTGCGGGCAGCCGCTCCGGCGGCACCACAGGTTTCCGGCCTCTGAACGAATGCGGCTCCGACGACAACGGGGTACCGGCCATTTAATTCCACCCTCCCATGAACGTGCTCCCGGCGTCGTTCGTACCCCACCCCCAACCGCCTGAATCGTTTCGGATTTTCTGTCGCACCGTTGTACGACGACAGAATGGATGTCTTTATTCGATGATTCGATGAGGGGAGAGCGCGAAAAGGAGAATGCACGCGTGTCAAAGGAGAAGGCAGAATACGTTTTTGCGGTGTAAGCGGTGAGGCGCCGGTCCCCGTCCCGTGCTGCCGACGGGTAGGGAACCGGGTGGCGCGGTCGACAGCAGGTCCGTGCCCTGGGCGATTGTGTCCGACGCGGCGGCGCGGGGTTCTCGCACGGCGGCCCGGGTGCTCGCGGCGGCAGCGCACGCGCCTCGCCCGCCGGTCGCCCTTAGGCCGACGGGCTGGTGTACGGCCCGCCCGGGCCCCGGCACGCAGGGCGGGCCGTCGGCTCAGTCCCAGATCACCGCCCGCGGGTGCGCAGGCCCGGACACGAGCGGATTCCTTCGGACGAAGTGGACGTGGACGGCGCAGGTAACGGGACCGACCGGGGCCTCCCTCAAACGAACGGACCGGGAAGTTGGCCGGAACCGCATCAGGTGAACCAAGCCGTCCGCAGCGACCCGATGGCACACTTGTGCCCTCGGAGTGGTCAAGTGCCTCTGGAGGAGATCGTCTTGGACCCTGCTGTCGCGGCCGTCGCCGCCACCGCCGCGACCACGCTCGTCACCGCGATGACGACGGACGCGTGGGACCACACCAAGCGGGGTTTCGTCCGGCTGCTCGGGCGCGGCCAGGACGAGGAAGCAGCGGCCGCCGAGGCGGAGTTGGAGCAGGCCCGCGAGACCGTCCTCACCGCCTACGAGCGCGGCGACGAGTCGGCGCTGGGCGCCGCGCACGACGACTGGGCGGCCCGGCTCGGCGCGGCCCTGGAGAACGCCGACCGCTCGGCCGAACACGAGAGGCTGCTGCGCGAGCTGCTCGCCGGGCAGCCCGGCGCCGACGGCGAGATCCGCGCCCTCGGGGCGGCGCTGCGCGGAACGGCAGCCGGTGGCGTCTACAGCCAGGTGATCCAGAACGGCGGCGCGGGCGCGCAGGGTCCGGGCGCGGCCGTCACCATCAACCACCACCATTACGCAGCCGGCGGTGCACCGGCTCAGGCGCCCCTCGGTGAGTCTTGACCGAGCCGCGCTACGAACAGCACGTCGCCGCCGGCGCGGTGGCGGCACAGGGCCCGAACGCGACCGCGACCGTCCACCACCACTACTACGGGAGGCGGCTGCCGGCGGTCGAGGCGTTACCCGCCCCGGCCGCCCCGGACACCGCATGGCTGATGGCGCAGCCCAGCCGCCTCCTCGACGCACGGAGCCACGTCGTCCCCTTCACCGGCCGGGAGGCCGAGCTGGAACGGCTGCGGCAGTGGCGGGACGCGCGGGACACGCGGCTTTCGGTGCTCCTGCTCCACGCTCCCGGCGGGGAGGGCAAGACGCGGCTCGCCACGGAGTTCGCCGAGCAGTCCCGCAGCCCGGACCTGCCGGCGGCCGAACGCTGGGAGGTCCTGCAGGCGGGCTTCCGGAGCGCAGGCCCGCCCGCGGGTGACCTGACCGCGTCCCCCGCGGACGGGGCCGGTGTGCTGCTCGTGGTCGACTACGCCGACCGCTGGGCGCACAGCGAGCTGGAGCGCCTGCTGTCCGACCCCGTCCTGCACCGGCAGCGGCCCACGCGCGTCCTGCTGATCGGTCGCACCGTCCGCTGGTTCGCGGCCCTGCGCGGTGAGCTCGCCGACCGCCGCGCCGCCGCCGGTGACCTGCTCCTGCCCTCCCTGGACGCGGACCGGCTGCGGATGTTCACCGCCGCCCGGGACCGCTTCGCCGCACACGACCTGTACGACCTGCCGGACACGGCAGCCGTCGGGCCGCCCGTTTCCCTGAACCGCCGTGGCTTCGGCCTGACGCTGAACCTGCACATGGCCGCCCTGGTCTCCGTCGACGCCCACACACGCGGCGAACGGCCCTCCCTCGCGGAGCCGCACGAGCTGTCGGCGTACCTCCTGGACCGCGAATACCGGGCGTGGCAGCGGCTGTTCGACGCCGGTGGACACGGGCAGGACTACCGGACCCGGCCCGCGGTCATGGCCAAGACGGTGTTCACGGCCGCCCTCACCGGTGCCGTGAGCCACGACGCCGGGGCGCGGGCGCTGCGCGCCCTCGACCTGCCGGGCCACCCGCAGGACCTCCTCCTCGACCACCGGTTCTGCTACCCGCCCGCCGACCGCGAGCTGGTCCTGGAGCCGCTCTACCCCGACCGGCTCGCCGAGGACTTCCTCGCCCTGCTCACGCCAGGGCACGACATCAGCGCCTACGACCCCGACCCGTGGGCGAGCGGGGTCCCGGCCGTCCTGCTGGACGGCGAGCTGAGGCCCACCGTGGCCCCGCGGGCCGTGACGTTCCTCGCCTCCGCGGCCGACCGCTGGGCCCATCTCGGCGAGCGGGTGCTCTACCCCTTGCTGCGCGCCGAACCCGGCCTCGCGATCGCGGCCGGCAGCCCCGCCCTGACCGCGCTCGCCGCCCTCGCCGACACGAGCGCCACCAGCGACACGAGCGCCACGAGTGCCACGACCGGCCCGGCCGAGAAGGGCGTCGACCCCTCCCTGCTCGCGGTCCTGGAGGCCGTCGAATCGGAACTGCCCTCGGGCCGCCACGCGGACCTGGACAGCGGCATCCTCGCCGTCGTCGAGACCCTGATCGCGCACCGTCTGGCCACGACCACGGACCTCGGCCAACGCGCCTGGCTGTACGGCACCCTGGCGTGGCGCCGGGCCAACGCCGGCCGACGGGAGCAGGCGGTCGCCCCTGCCGAGGAGGCCGTACGCCTGCACCGGGAGCTGGCCGGGAGCGACCCCGGCCACCTGCCGCAGCTGGCGAACGCCCTCAGCGTCCTCGGCGACCGGCTGTCCGCCGCCGGCCGCTGGGAGGAGGCGCTGTTCACCGCCGAGGAATCCGTGGCGATCAGCCGCAGCCTGGCCGCCGCCGACCACGCCGCTCACCAGGACCGCCTGGCGGACTCGCTGGCGGGGCTCGGCAACCGGCTCGCCCGGCACGGCCGGTCGGAGGAGGCCCTGGCCGCCACCCAGGAGGCGGCCGAACTGTACCGGCGCCTGGCCGACGCCGACCCCGTGTACCGGCCCGACCTGGCGGGGCTGCTCAACAACCTGGGTCTGCGCCTGGTCGACGCGGGCCGCACCGAGGAGGGCCTGGCCGCCGCCGAGGAGGCGGTCGAGCTGTACCGGCGCCTCGCGGACGCCGACCCCGACGGCGAGCGGCACCACTTCGCCATGTCACTCACCAACCTCGGGGCCGCGCTGCGCGCCGCCGGCCGCCCCGAGGAAGGGCTGGAGATCACGGAGGTGGCCACCGACCTGTACCGTCAGCTGGCCGACGCCAATCCCGCCGCCCACCAGCCCGACCTGACGACCGCGCTGATCAGCCTGGGGGCGTTCCTCGCGGACCTGGGCCGCGGGGAGGAGGCCCTCGCCCCGGCCGAGGAGGCCGTGGCGATCCAGCGGCAGCTGGCCGACACCGACGCCGCCGCCCACAGCCTCGGTCTGGCCAAGGTCCTGAACGACCTCGGCAACCGGCTCCTCGCCCTGGGCCACGAGGAGCGGGCCCTGGCCGTCACCCGGGAAGCCGACGACCTCTTCCGGCAGCTGACGCTCGCCCACCCCACGGTCGACCTGCCCGAGCACGCGGACGTACGCGGTCGGCTGGCCCGCACCCCGAGCAGCGTCCGGGAGGAGGCGCTGGCCGCCACGCGTGCGGCGACCGAGCTGTACCGGCAGCTGGACGAGACGTTCTCCGGGGTCGAACGGGCAGACCTCGCCACGTCGCTGGGGAAGCTCGGCCAGACCCTGGCCCGCCTGGGACGTTTCGAGGAGGCCGTCACCGCCGTGGAGCGGGCCGCGGCCGTCCACATCGAGACCGGTGACCGCCGCCGCGCCGCCGAGCTGCTCCTCGAAGCGGGCCACGCTCTGATGGGCATGCGACGCTCCGAGGACGCGGCCGCCTTCTTCGACGGGGCCGCCGGCCATTTCCGCCGGACCGGTGACCGCATCCTGGAAAGCACCGCGCTGACCAACCTCGGCACCGCCCTGGCCGACGACGGCCGCCATGACGAGGCCGTCGCCGCCGCCGAACGGGCCGCGGCCACCTTCCGGGGCGCCAGGCCGCGGATCTTCGAGGTGGCGGCGCTCACCAACCTGAGCAACGCCCTGACGGCCGCGCGGCGGTTCGCCGAGGCCGCCGAGGTCAGCCGGCGTGCCGCCGCCCTCTCCGACGAGACCGGCGACGGCCGCCATGAGGGCCTGCCGTTGCACAACCTCGGCAACGCCCTCCTCAGTCAGGGGCGCCACGAGGAGTCCATCGCCCCCTCGCGGCAGGCCGCTGCCGTCTACCGCGAGCACGGCGACCACCGCCGCGAGGCGGACTCCCTCAGCAATCTGGGCGACGCCCTGTACGAGACCGGTCGGCTCGACGAGGCGATCACCGCCTACCAGCGTTCGGCCGCGCTCTTCCACGAGAACGACGACCGCGGCAAGGAAGGCCGGGTGCTCAGCCGGCTCGGCACCGCCCTGCTGCGCACGCAGCGCTACGACGAGGCCGTCGCCGCCACGCAGCGGGGCGCCGCGGTCTTCCGCGAGCTCGGCGACCGCACCGGCGAGGCGTCGGAGCTGATCAACCTCGCAAACGCCTGCACGGAGCTGAGCCGTTACGCGGAGGCCGCCACCGCCTGCGGGAAGGCCGCCGCACTCCTGCGGGAGACCGGGGACCACGAGCTCGAAGCCCACGCACAGGCCGTCCGCCACGAGGCCCTGACCAGAGCGGGGCGGTTCGAGGAGGCCGTCACCGCCTGCGAGGAGGCCGCCGCCGGTTACCGCAAGGTCGGCAACCGAGAGCGTGAGACCGTGGTGCTGCAGGAGCTCGGCATCCGTCTCTGCCAGGTGCACCGGTCAACCGAAGCGATCACGGTGTACCAGCGGGCGCTCGGGCTCTGCCGGGAACTCGGCGACCGCGACAGCGAGCTGGCGGTGCTGTTCAACCTCTCCCTCGTCCTCGTCTACGAGGGCCGGTACGCCGAGGCCGTGCCGCTCTGCGAGCAGGCCGCCTCCGGTTACCGCGAGGCCGGCGACCCGGCGCACGAGGCCGAACTGCTCGACCGGCTCGCATCCGCGCTCATGGAGCTGGGGCGCGTCAAGGAGTCCGTCGCCGCCCGCGAGCGGGCCATCGTCGCGTTCCGCTCCGCGGGCGACGTACGCGGCGAAGGAGCGGCGTACGGCGAACTCGGGGAATCGCTGTACCGGTTGGGCCGGCACGCGGAAGCCGTCACCGCCGGCCGGCATGCCGCCGAGACGCACCACCGGTCCGGCGACCGCGCCCGGGAGGCCCATGCGCTCACCGTCGTCGGGCGCGGCCTGACCGGGCAGGGAAAGCCGAAGAAGGCCGTCACCGTCTGCAGGCAGGCCGTCGAGCTCTTCCGCGGGACCGGCAACGGCCCCGGCGAGGCCCAAGCGCTGCTCCATCTCGGCGACGCCCTCACGGCCGCGGGCCGCGAGGAGGAGTCCCTGGCCGCTGTACGGCAGTCCGTCGACCGGTACCGCGCGTCGGGCGACCCCCGGGGCGAGGGCCTGGCCCTGTATCGCCTGGGCGAGGCCCTCATGGGCGCGCGCCGGTACGAGGAGGCCGTCCCCACGTACGTGCGGGCCGCCGCTGCCTTCGGGGAGCAGGACCTCCCTGCCATGGAGGGGTCCGCGCTCCTCAACCTGTGCAACGCCCTGCGGGCACTGGGCCGGAACGACGAAGCCGTCACCGCCTACCGGCGGGCCGCCACCGTCTACCCGCGAACGGCCGACCGCGAGCGGGAGTCCCAGGTCCACTTCCACCTCGCCCAGCTCCTGGAGCAGATGGGCCGGAAGGGTGAGGCCATCCCGTCCTACCGGCGCGCCGCGGAGCTGTTCCGGGCCCGGGAGGACCGCGTCAACGAAGGGCAGGCGCTCTTCCGGCTCGGCGTCGTGGCCGTGGGGCTCCAGCAGTACGAGGACTCCGTCCCCGCGTTCGAGCGGTACCTGGAGATCTGCCGGGAGACCGGCGACAGCCGGGGAGAGGGCATGGGTCTGCTCCTCCTCGGCGGCCTCCTGGTGGACGTGGGACGGTACGAGGAAGCCGTCACCGTCAACCAGCGGGCGGCCGACCACTTCCGCCGCTCCGGCCACCGGGAGTCGGAGCAGCTGGCGCTGAGCCATCGCGAGAAGGCACTGCGCGCCCTGGGCCGCTGAGCGGTCCGGGGCCCGGCGCTCACACCGGCCGGAACGCCCGGCGGTACGACGACGGCGAGACCCCGATGGCGGCGGCGAGGTGCTGGCGGAGCGAGGCGGCGGTGCCGAAGCCCGCGTGAGCGGCGACCTGGTCGACCGGCAGGTCGGTGGTCTCCAGCAGGCGCCGCGCGTGCTCGACGCGCTGCCGGGTGAGCCACTTGCCGGGCGGCATCCCCGTCTCCTCGCGGAACCTCCGGCAGAACGTCCGGACGCTCATGCCGGCGTGCTCCGCCAGTTCGGCCAAGGTGAGCGGCCGGTGCAACTGCCCCACGGCGAAGTCGCGGGTGGGGGCCGTCGTGGCGTCCGAGGGCTCCGGCACCGGACGGTCGATGTACTGCCCCTGGCCGCCCTCCCGCCACGGGGGCACCACGCACAGCCGGGCCACCCGGTTGGCGATCTCGCTGCCGTGGTCGCGCCGCACCAGATGCAGGCAGAGGTCGATGCCGGAGGCCACCCCGGCGGCGGTGAGGACCTGACCGTCGTCGACGAAGAGCACGTTGGCGTCCACCCGGACCCGCGGGAAGGACCGCTGGAAGTGTTCGGCCTCGTTCCAGTGCGTGGTGGCGGGCCGGCCGTCGAGCAGGCCCGCGGCGGCGAGGACGTACGACGCCGTGCAGATCGAGACGATGCGGGCGCCCGCCGGTACCAGCGTCAGGGCCTGGCGCAACGCGTCCGGCAGCCACTCCCGTTCGGTGGCGGAGCCCTCCGCGGAGCCCCCGGCCGAGCCGCCGGCCGGGCCGCAGGTGAAGGGCGGGATGACGACCGTGTCCGCCGTCCGCAACGCCTCGCTGCCGTGGGCCACGGCGATGGTGAAGTCGGCGCTCGTGGTGACCGGTCCGCCGTCCAGACTGCACGTCGCCACCTCGTACAGCGGCTTCCCGTCCCGTCCGGCCGCCGTGCCGAAGATCCGTACCGGGATGCTGAGTTCGAAGGGATAGACACCGTCGAGGGCGAGGACGAGAACACGATGCATGGCAAGATCCTTTCAGGTGTTGGCAAGCTTGCCACTCGCTCCTCTCCACCGCGTACGAAAAGCTTGATCACGACGGGCCGCGGCGGCCCGCCACGACGGGGAACGGGAGTTGACGATGCGTGCGATCGGCCAGGACGGATTCGGTGGGCCCGAGGTTCTGAAGGTCATGGAGGTGGAGCGCCCGCAGCCCGGTCCGGCCGAGGTTCTGGTGCGGGTCCACGCCGCCGGGGTGAACCCGACGGACTCCTGGCACCGCGCCTCCGGCGGCCTGGCCGGCACGGTGGTACGGCTCGGCTGGGACGTCTCCGGCGTGGTCGAGGCGGTCGGCCCCGGCGTGACCACGCTCGCCCCGGGAGACGAGGTGTTCGGACTGCCGCGCCACCCGCTCCCGGCGGGCACGTACGCCGAGTACGTGACCTCCCCGGCCCGGCACCTCGTCCGCAAGCCCGGGGTGCTGACCCACATACAGGCCGCGGCGCTGCCGCTGGCCGCCCTCACCGCCTGGCAGGCCCTGGTCGACGTGGCCCACGTACAGGAGGGCCAGCGCGTGCTGGTCCACGCGGCGGCGGGCGGCGTCGGGCACCTCGCCGTCCAGATCGCCAAGGCCCGCGGAGCGCACGTGACCGGGACGGCCCGCGCGGCCAAGCACGCGTTCCTGCGGGGCCTCGGCGCGGATGAGCTCGTCGACTACACCGAAACCGACTTCGAGACGGCCGTCGCGCCCGTCGACGTCGTCATCGACACCATCGGCGGCGCCTACGGGCCGCGCTCGCTGCGCACCCTGCGCCCGGGCGGCGTCCTGGTCTCCCTCGCCTCCCCGGCCGAGGCGTATCTGGCCGACGAAGCCGCCGCCGTCGGCCGGCGCGCCGCCTTCATGATCGTGGAAGCCGATCAGGCGGGCATGCGGGAGATCGCCGCCCTGGTGGAGAGCGGGCGACTGCGCCCGGAGATCGACACGGTGCTCCCGCTCGACCAGGCCGCCAAGGCGCACGAGCTCGGCGACAGCCGCCGCACCTCCGGCAAGATCGTGCTCACCGTCGCGGACTGACCGCCCCGACGCGTACGAGACAAGGAAACACCCCGATGACCACCTTCGTCCTCATACCCGGCGCCTGGCACGGCGCCTGGACCTTCGAACCGCTGGCACGCGGGCTGCGGGAACACGGACACCACGCCTACCCCCTCACCCTCACCGGCGTGGGAGACCGCAGACACCTGCTCACCGCCACGGTGAACCTCGACACCCACATCGCCGACGTCGCCAACCTCCTGGAGGACGAGCAGATCACCGACGCCGTACTGGTCGGCCACAGCTACGGCGGCATGGTGATCACGGGCGCCGCCGACCGCGTACCCGAGCGCGTGGCCGGACTCGTCTACGTCGACGCGATGGTGCCCGAAAACGGCGACTCCTGCTGGTCGCTGGTCACCGAGCGGGAACGCGCCTGGTACCTGCAGGGCGTGGGCGAGACCGGCTGCACCAGCGCACCGCTGCCGTTCTTCGATCCCCGGGCGACACCGCACCCCCTGGCGTCCCTGCTCCAGGCGATCCGGCTGGAGGGCGGGCTCGACCGCTTCCGCGGCAGGGACTACGTCTACGCCACCGGGTGGGACGGACAGTCGCCCTTCACCGCACTCCACGAGCGCCTCCGCGACGATCCCTCCTGGCGCACACACGCGGTGCCCTCAGGGCACAACGTGATGCGGGACGCCCCCGACGACCTGCTGAAGATCCTGCTGGCGGCGGCACGGCCCCCAGCCGGCGCGTCAGGGCATGCGGCTCCAGAAACCGAGGTGGTGCGTGCGGTGGTAGTCGACGGGGCCGATACGCCGCGGTGCCAGTGACTGCGTGTACGGAGGGCCGCCCGCGACCCCCGGTCGGTGGGGGAGGCAGGCGGGCAGCCCGGGGCCGTGCGGCGCGCCGGGCAACGGCAGGAACATCGGCGCCTCCCGGTCGGCGAACTCGTAGGCGTACACCGGCACATGCCGTGCCAGCGCGCTGTGCATGGCCTGGGTGCCCCGCGCCCACATGCGGTCGGTGATGACGGTGGCCCACGCCAGCGCGGGGGAGGGGAAGGCGCTCGTGGGGTACCCGTTCCGTACGCGCCCGGCCCACGGTTCACCGAAGGCGGTGCGCAGCGCGCTGTCGTAGTCGGCCTCGGTGAACGGCTTGCCCACGGCGTCGTACTGCATCCCCACGAAGGTGCGGTGCTCGTCGAGGGCCGCGCCCGACAGGTGCTTCACAACCCATGGACGGTCCGGCCATGGGGGTGGCAAGGTCGCCTGGCATGAACGAGCACGGAGTCCTCGCCCTGTCACCCCAGCGCACCACGACCGGTGAGCTGCTGTCGGCCGCCGCGCGGCGGCGGTCCATGCGGGTCGAGGTGCTCCCGGCCGTCGGCGCCGCGGGCCTCGGAGGTTCCGGGGACGTCCACTACTACGGTGGGCCCCGGTTCGCGGCCGCGGTGGTGGACGACCTCGGGATCGCGCTGTTGGAGCCGGCCGATGGCTGGCTGACGGCGCTGCCGTACGCGTACACCCTCCGACGGGTCGTCCAGGCCACCCTGGGCGAGGCCCGGCAGCTGACCAGGCCGGCGTTCGTGAAGCCCCCGAGCGACAAGAGCTTCCCTGCAGCGGTCCACGCCGATGGCAGCCGGCTGCCGTACGGCAGGCCGGGGGAGCCTGCACCGGACACCCCGGTTCTGGTCAGCGACGTGGTCACCTGGGCAGTGGAGTTCCGTCTCTTCATCCTGGACGGAGAGGTCCGCACGGGTTCGCAGTACGCCACCTTCGGACGGCTCGACGTGGCACCGCTCGACGGCCACCGGCACCGCGCCGCCGTGCTCGACTTCGCGGCGGGGCTCCTCGCCGCGTGTGGGGACACGCTGCCGAGCGCGGTGGTGGTGGACGTCGGGCTGGTGACGGCACCCGACCCCGGAGGAGCGGAGGGGTGGGCGGTGGTCGAGGCGAACATGGCCTGGTTCAGCAACTGTTACGCCGCCGACCCCGACCGTGTCTTGGACGTCGTTCTGCGCTCCGCGGGCCCCCGGACCCGTCTGGCGGCGAGCGACCGAGCGTGGGTCAAGCCCTCCGGGCGCCGTCCCGTACCGTGACGGCTGTTGAAGACGCCGCCGCTCCGGGCCGGGTGGACCGGCACCCTGCGCTCAGCGGTCGGCCGCCCCTCCGGGCCGCAGGCCGGGGTGGGCCTCGACCAGCCGGTCCGGGGCTGCCTGTCTCCAGGAGTCGACGAGGATGTCCCGCAGTTCGTCCAGGTCCTCCAAGGCGGCGAGCCGCACGCGGACCCATGCGGAGCTCGCCTCGTGCGGTGGGACCCAGAACTTCCCCGGCTCGGCGGCGATCAGTTCGGCGCGCTCGTGCTTGGGGCAGCGCACGGCGAACGACGTCTGGTCGTCGGGGATGGTGACGTACATCTTCCCGGCCACGCGGAAGGTGGGCATGCTCCATGCCTCCTTCTCCACCGTCTCCGGGAAGGACAGCGCGATACGGCGGACCTGCTCGGCATCGATCATGGCCACCACGGTAGCGAGCACCACTGACAGCCCACCTTCCGCAGCAGGTCAGGCGCTTGCAGGTGCGTCCGCCTCTGCGCAGAGGCGGACGCCGAGGGGGTCGTTGCCCTGCGGGCCGTAGCCCGCGAACGTCACCGTGTCACCGGCGGCGGCCTCGCGGCAGGGCGCGACGGTGCCGTCGCGGTACTCCACCGTCACCCGGTGCGGCGTGCCGCAGTGGTTGCCGACGAGCGTGTACCGCCAGCCGGCGGCCAGTTCCAGGCACGCCGGAGCCGGTGCGAAGGACCCGGCCGACGCCGCCGTCGCGGCGGACACGGGACCGAGTGCACCGAGGGTCACCAGCGCAGCAACGCTGAAAGTTGAACGGACAACCCGCTTCACTGTCACTCCTGTCTTCATGAGTTGAACGACAGGGGTAGTGTGCGTCGCCGTCGACGCGGGTGGACAAGGTTCGCGCCGACCTGTCCGAAGGCCGTGTGTCGCCGACGTTTCCTCCGGATGACGCCCTCGGGACGACGCCTCCGCCGACCTGCGGCGTTCCGCTCACCGCCACGTCGCCCGGCGCGCCACAGCACATGGCGCAACCCGCCGTTCGCACCGGTCACAGGGCGCCCACCTGCACCGCCGCCCCGAAACGGGCGCAACCTGTCCGAGCGACCGAACACTTCGGCCGGAAATCGCGCATGCTCACGGCCGCTCCCCGCTCCCCGCTCCGGCGCCGGCAAGGCCCGTACCGGTGTGCGAGAGCGCGGCGCCCCCCGAGCCACCGCGCTCCCGCACACCGGGTTCGCCGGTTCCGGGTCTACGGCGCCATCTCGTAGGCCCCGGACAGCGCCTCGACGCGCTCCCAGACGCGCGCCGACCGGCCGTCGTCGACGACCGGGCGCCGGACCGCGTCCAGGGCCCAGCGCTGCTGCTCGGGCGTGGCCGAGTCCTTGCCGTACAGCTCGACGGCGTACGCGGAGAAGTCGCGTACGAGGACGGCGAACAGCTCGTCCAGGACGTCCTCGTCCAGGCCGGTCGGGCGGGCCTGCTCCAGGATCAGCTGGCTGTGCACGACCAGGGCGAAGAGCTGGCCGACGGCGAGGAGGAGGTCCAGGTCGCGGCTCTGCTCCTCGTTCGGCGCGGCGGTGGTGACGAACGTGCACAGGGCGTCCGCCTGCTCGCGGAAGCGGGCCACGTTCGGCAGGTGCGCGTAGGCGTCGAAGGCGGGGCGCCAGTCGTGGAAGCGGATCGAGCCCAGGCCGCGGGCCGGCCCCTGCTGGAAGAGGAACGCGTCGTCGGCGGCGTCCAGGCGCGTCGGCACGGGGGCGTAATCGACCGGGTCCAGCAGGTGGTTGCGCATGAACTTCAGGATCAGCGCCAGGTTGACGTGGACCGTGCCCTCGAGCTTCGGCAGGCTGCGGATCTCCACGGCCGCCTGCGCGAAGTACGTGTCCTTCTCGAACCCCTTGGCGGCGATGACGTCCCACATGAGGTCGATGACCTTCTCGCCCTCGGTGGTCACCTTCATCTTGGTCATCGGGTTGAACAGCAGGTACCGCCGGTCGTCGGGGCCCGCCGAGCGGAAGTAGTCGACGGCGCGGTCGCTGAACAGCTTCATGCCGACGAGCCGGACGTACGCGTCGGTCAGCTCGCGGCGCACGTGCGGGAAGGCGGTGACCGGGCGGCCGTACAGGATGCGGTTCTGCGCGTGCGTGACCGCCTCGTACATCGCGTGCTCGCAGATGCCGATGGAGGCCGTGCAGAGGTTGAACTTGCCGACGTTGACGGTGTTGAGCGCGGCGTCGAACGCGGCGCGCCCGGTGTGCAGGACGTCCTCGGCGCGCACCGGGTAGCCGTCGAGTCGGAACTCACTGACGTACTTCGACGAGTCGACGACGTTCTTCACCAGGTGGTACGCCGGGTGGCGGCTGTCCGCGGCGAAGAAGACGTACCCGTCCGGGCCCTCGACGTCGGTGCGGCGGCCGAAGACGGAGACGAGTCCGGCGGCGTTGCCGTTGCCGATGTAGTACTTCGAGCCGCTGGCCCGGAAGCCGCCGTCGCCGTCGGGCTCCAGCAGCATGTCGGTGGAGTAGATGTCGGCGCCGTGGGTCTTCTCGGACAGGCCGAAGGCGAACACCTCGCCCTGCGCGAGCAGTTCGGCGGCGCGGGCGCGGGCCGCGGCGTTGTCGCTCTGCCAGACCGGTCCGAGGCCGAGGATCGTGACCTGCCACGCGTACCAGTAGTCGAGGCCGTAGAAGCCGAGGATCTCGTTGAGGGCGGCGATCCGCGCGGTGTCCCAGCGCTTGTCCGGCTGTCCCTCGGCGGCGGACGCGGGCGTGAGGAAGGTCTCGAACAGCCGCTCCTTCGCCGAGAACGCGAGGAAGTCCGCCAGCCAGGCGCGGGAGCGGTAGTCCTCGATCAGCTTGCGCTTGCCGCGCTCCTCGAACCAGTCGACGGTGGCGCGCAGCAGCCTGCGGGTCTCGGGGTCGAAGTGCGCGGGGTCGTAGGTGCGCGGGTTGAACAGCAGCGGGTCAGCCATGGATGTTCGCCTTTCCGGCTTGGGGACAGGGGAGGGGAAGCGACAGGGAGAGCCGACGGGGTTCAGCGGCCGGGACGGAGCCGGTGGAGGGTGGCGAGCACGTCGTCGAGCCAGGCGATCATCATCCGCTCGTACGCGATACCGCCCCGCAGCACCGCGTGTTGGAGCTCCCGCCCGGCATCGAGCGCGCCGCCCGCTTCGCCGGAACCGCCCGCTTCGCCGGAACCGCCCGTGCCGCCGGACCCGCCCTCGCCGTCGGAACCGTGCGCGTCGTCGGAACCGAGCGGGTCGACCGGCCTTCCGGGAGCCCGGTCCGCGCCGAAGTCCCGCTGCTCTCCGGCGAGATAGTGCGCGAGCCGGTCGCGGTGCAGGCCCTGGTGGCGCTCCACCTCCTCGATCAGCGCGGCCGGGTCGTCGAAGGCGGCGCCCCGGATCTTCACGGCGAGGTCGTGCCGGACGCTCTCGGGCTCGATCGGATCGTGCAGCCACCGGGAGAGGGCCGCTCTGCCCGGGGCGGCGACCGAGTACTCCTTCTTGTCCGGCCGGGTCTGCTGCGCCACTTCGCGCACGTCGATCCAGCCGTCGGCCTCCATGCGCTTGAGCACGCGGTAGATCTGCTGGTGGGTGGCGGTCCAGAAGTAGCCGATGGACCGCTCGAAGCGCCGGGCCAGCTCATAGCCGGAGCCGGGCTTCTCCAGCAGGGAGACGAGGATCGCGTGCTCGAGCGCCATACCGTGATCCTGCTATGCAACTTGTTGCATAGACAAGTCGTGGCGTCCCGGTGAGACCCGGCTCACTCGGCGGCCCGCCGTTTCATCCGGGGTGTGAGCGGCTACCCGGAACGGCATGACCGGGATGAAACGAACGGGCAGGCTTCAGCGCGGGACCGCGGTGGTGCGGCGGCTTATGCCGTCGGCCGAAGGGCCCGGCCGCGTCCTTCGGGGCGCGGACGGGCTGGAGCGGTGGTCCGGAGCCGACTGGTTGATCGGCGCGGTGCGGTCCGCGGTCCAGGCCGCCCCGCTGGGCGCCGCGCGGGACGTGCTGCACGGGCGCTGGCTCGGGCATCCCCTGCACCCGCTGATGGTGCAGGTGCCCATCGGGACGTGGCTGTCGGCGGCGGTGCTGGACGCCCTGCCCGGCAACCGCCGGGCCTCCCGGGCCCTGATCGGCGTGGGTCTCGCGACAGCCGGGCCCGCCGCGGTGGCCGGCTGGGTCGACTGGGCCGACCTTCCCAAGCAGCAGCAGCGCGTCGGGCTCGTCCACGCCGCCGGCAACATCACCGCCGTCGCCCTGTACGCGGCCTCGTACGCGGCCAGGCGCCGCGGCCGCGTGTGGCGGGGCAAGGCGCTGGGGCTGGCCGGACTGTCGGCGGTCATGGTGGGCGGTGCGCTGGGCGGCCACCTCGCCTACCGCCAGGCCTCCGGCGCGAACCACGCCGAGCAGGTGCCGAACATGACGGAGCCCGGCTGGCACGCCCTCGGCGACCTCGCCGACTTCCCCGTGGGCAGGGCGGTACGGAGCCATGTCGGCGAGGTGGCGGTCATGGTGTTCCGCGAGCCGGGCGGAGCCGTCCATGTGCTGGCCGACCGGTGCAGCCACATGGCCGGACCCCTGTCGGAGGGCGAGATCCGCGACGGCTGCGTGCGCTGTCCGTGGCACGGCAGCGTCTTCCGGCTCGCCGACGGCTGGAACGTCCGGGGACCCGCGACGGCGCCTCAGCCGTCGTTCGACAGCCGGGTGGTCGACGGGCGCCTGGAAGTACGGCTGCGGCACCTCGCGGACGTCACGGCGGGCGCGGCGGCGGCGACCCGTGCGACCCGCGCGGGGTGACGCGGGTCAGCGGACGGGCCGCTCCGCGTCGGCGGGCAGTTCTGCGTCGGCGGGCAGTTCTGCGTCGGCGGGCAGTTCTGCGTCGGCGGGCCGTTCCGCGTCGACGGACCGTTCCGCGTCGGCGGATCGGTAGGTCGCCGACGCCCCTGGCCTCAGAGGCAGATGTGGTACGCCTTGCGCAGGGTCTCGTGCACCGTCCAGGTCGTCCGGTCCCCTTCGCGCAGGACGCACGCGTCACCCGGCCCGAGTTCCAGGGTGTCCCCGCCCTCGACGGCCACGGTGGCGCGCCCGCTGACGACGACGAACAGCTCGTTCGCCTCCGTGTCCGTCACCACGCCGGGCGTGATCTGCCAGATGCCGCGCACCTGCTTGCCGTCGGCGGACTCCCACAGCACCTTCCCGGTCACCACCGGGTCGCCGGAGACGATCTGCTCGGGGTCCAGGGGCTCGGGCTCCAGCTCGGCGTCGGGAACGTGCACCACGAAGGAGGACTGGTTCGTCATGGGCCCTGACTGTACGCACTCAAGATCGGGGCGTTGGGGGAGGGGGTCGCATGGATCCAACCGACCCGGAGGTCCGCAGCTTGTCTGAGGAGCTGAGCAGTGGTTAGGCTGCGTCCGTGATCTTCACCGCTCCCCGTCCCAGCCGATGACCGCCGCCGCCCTCGAAGCCCATGACGTCCAGGTCGTCCGCGACGGCGTCCCCCTCCTCCGCGACATCTCCCTCACCGTCCGCGCCGGTGAGCACTGGGCGCTGCTCGGCGCCAATGGCGCGGGCAAGTCGACGCTGCTCGGCCTGCTCGGTGCGCTCACCCACCCGACCAGCGGCACGGTGGAGGTGCTGGGCCACCGGCTCGGCCGGGTCGACCTGCGGGAACTGCGGGCCCTCATCGGACACGTGAACCCCCGCCACCCCCTCCGCTCGGCGCTGCGCGTGCGCGAGGTCGTCCTGACCGGCCTCACCAACTCCATCGAGCGCCCACCGCGCCGGCTGCCGTCCGCCGACGAGGAGGAGCGGGCCGACCGGCTGACGGAAATGCTCGGGCTGGCGGGCCGGAGCGAGGCGCGCTGGCCGACGCTCTCCCAGGGGGAACGCTGCCGGACCCTGATCGCCCGTGCGCTGATGCCGCGGCCGCGGCTCCTGCTCCTGGACGAACCGGCCACGGGCCTCGATGTGGGCGGCCGTGAGCTGCTGCTCGACCGGCTGGACGCCCTGCGCGAGGCCCACCCCGGACTCGCCTCCCTGCTGGTGACCCACCACCTGGAGGAGCTCCCGGCCGGTCCGACCCACGCGCTGCTGCTGCGGGCCGGACGCGCCCTGGCCTCCGGCCCCGTCGCCGAGGTGCTGACCAGTGACCTGGTCAGCACCTGCTTCGGCCACCCCGTCCAGCTGGAGCGCAGGGACGGGCGGTGGAGCGCGCGGACCCGGCGGCGCCCATGAGGCAGGCTCCCGCCGTCAGAAGTACTGGCAATGGTCCGCGGGGACGGCCTTCTCCTCGAGGAACCACGTGGCGTCGACGATGCCCGCCGACTCGGGGATCAGGTTCGTCTCGTCCACCCCGAAACTCTCGGCGGCGAGACGGCAGCCGTAGAGGTTCACGTGGCCGGTGCTCTTGAGGTGGGTGAGGTAGTCCAGGATCTCGGTCGGCTCCCCGTCCTCGGTCATCTTCCGCCGCAGCGCCTCCGCGTCCGCGCCGCTGTGCCGGCCCTCCACCTCCACCGACCCGGCCCCGTCCTTGGTCAGGACGCGGACGGCCCAGAGCACGAACAGCATGTCCACCTGCACGCCCTTCTCCGCGTACAGCCAGGCGAACGTCAGCGGCGTGAGCAACTTGTCGTACGCGTCGTCCCGGACGACGATGGCGAGTCTCTCCATGGCTTCCTCCCGGTGAGGGGTGCCAGAGCCTTCCCTGATCCGGTCTGATCCGGCCTGATCCGAACGACAGGCCCTGGTCCTCGATGGCTCACCCCCCACGCTAGGAAGCGGCGGAGGGAGGAACATCCGTCGTCCTGCCGTGTTCCCGGCCGGCTATTGCCGTACTTTCCGCGACGGCAGCCCCGCCCGGGCCCCCGCCCCGGCTTCGACCCCCGCCCCGGTCCGGGCCCCAGCCCCCGCCCCCGCCTCCGTCAGGCCGAGCTCCACCGCGCGACGGGCGGCCGCCGTCCGCGACGGGCAGCCGAGTTTGTCGAGCACATGGCGTACGTGCATGTCGACGGTGCGTGTGCTCACGAAGAGCTCGCCGGCGATCTCGCGGTTCGTCCGGCCGTCGGCCAGCAGGTGCAGCACCTCCCGCTCCCGGCGGGTGAGCCCGGCCGGCTCCAGGGAGCGGGCCGCGAGGCGTCCCAGCCGCCGGTCGATCCGCTCGCCCATGGCGGCCAGCGTCGTCGCGCAGCCGCGGGTCAGCGGCCTGGCGCCGAGGTGGCGCGCGGCCCGGTAGGCGCTGGTCACCACGGCCACCGCGGCGTCCCGGTCGCCCTCGCCCGCCAGGGCGGCGCCCCGGCGCAGCTGGGTGAGGGCCCGCTCGTACGGCGCCGAGATCCCCCGCAGCAGGTCGAGCGACCGGCCGAAGTGCGCCGAGGCGCGCACCGGGTCACCCTCGGCCAGGGCCAGTTCGCCACTCGCGTGGGCGAGGGCCGACAGCACCTTGGGCGCGCTGTTCCGCGCCGCGGCCGCGGCGAGCGCCCGGTGGCACCGCGCCACCCCGTCCTCGTCGCCGCGCTCCGCCAGGAACGTCGCCGCCCAGCGCAGCGCCGGCAGCGCGTAGTGCCCTTCCCCTTTCAGGCGACAGCGCTCCAGCAGGGCCGAGACGGTGCGCACGGCCGCGTCCTCGTCGCCGTCGAGGGCGGCGACCATGGCCAGGCCCCAGGTCGCGCCCACCTCCATGCCGAAGACCTCGTGGGCGCGGCCGAAGTCGGCGGAGCGCCGCAGCGGCGCCCGCGCGTGCCGGCGGTCCCCGCGGAGCACGGTGATCAGCCCCGACTCCTCCTCCGCGACCCTGCGCAGGATCTCGGGCGTCTGCGCGTCGGCGAGCACCTCGCCGCAGATGGCGAGGGAGCGGTCCCAGTCGCCCATGAGGCGCACCACGGGTGACAGGCAGGTGAAGCACACCCGCCCCAGCTCGGTGACCCCGTGGGCCCGGCACAGTTCGATCGCCGAGTCGATGGCGTCGGCGGCCGCGGCGTAGTCGGCCGCGTACCCGAGGGCCTCGCCCAGCTCGTAGTACGCCTCGCCGGTCGCCTCCGGCAGCCGTACGGAGAGGGCGAGCTCCAGCCCGGACCGCGCGAGTGCGACTCCCCGGGCTCCGTCACCGAGGGCGGAGCGGAGGGAGCCCTGCATCGCCAGCGCGCGGGCCCGCAGGTCCGTACGGCCCGCCGCCCGCGCGTCCTCGGCCGCGGCCACCGCCTGGTCCAGGCCCTCCGTGAGTCGCACCGCGGACTTCAGCTCGTCGGCCAGCGTCAGCCGCTCCGCCGCCGCTTCGGCCGGCAGGCCCGCCGCCGTGTACGCGTCGGCCGCCTCGCCGCGCTCGGCGACCGAGCGGGACCAGTCGCCCAGCAGCCCGGCGGCGTTGGCCCCGCGCCGATGGGCCGACGCGGCGCGCGGGAGGTCGCCCCCGGAGCGCCGCAGCCGCGCGACGTCGGCCCACACCGACAGGGCCACCTCCAGCTCCCCGCACAGCTCGGCGCAGTCGGCCAGGTGCTCCAGCGCGGTGAGCCGGCCTTCCGGGTCGGTGTCCTCCGGCCAGAGCGCGAGCGCCCGCCGCGCCAGCCCGGCCGCGTCCCGGTAGGCGTGCACACCGCAGTGCCGCTCGGCCGCGGCGAGCAGCAAGGGTCGTGCCCGCTCGGGTTCGTGCGCGGCGATCCAGTGCTCGGCGACGGCCTCGGGCGGTGCGCCGCGCGCGGTGAGGTGCTCCGCGACGAGGCGGTGGTGGCGCCGCCGCCGGGCCCACGGGATGCCGCGATACAGCGCGTCCCGTACGAGTGCGTGGCGGAACTCCGCCCACCCCGGCTCCTGTTCCAGCTCCGTGAGCAGCCCGCTGTCGAGCAGCCGGTCGACGTCCTGCGGCTCCACGAGCCCGGCGAGCGCGACGAGGTCGACCCGGACGCCGAGGACGGCGGCGAACTCCACCGCGTCCGCGCACCGCTGCCGCAGCCCCGCCGTACGGACCAGCACCGCGTCCAGCACGCTCTCCGGCACGGGCAGTTCCGCGTCCCGGACCAGGTCGAGGCCGCCGTCGCGCTGGCGCCACACGCCACCGGTCTCGACGAGGGCGGCGGTGAGCTCCTCGACATAGAACGGCAGCCCCTCCGCCCGGCCGTGCACCGCCGCGACGAGCCTGGGCGAAGGAGCGCCGCCGAGGAGCCCGGTCAGCAGCTCACCGGTCTGCTCGGCGGTCAGCGGGTGCAGCGCGACCTCCACGAAGCGGCCGCCACGGCGCAGCGCGGTCCGCAGGCGCCGGACGGGGTGCGCACGCGGCAGCTCTTCGCCGCGGTACGTGCCGAGCAGCAGCAGCGGTTCGCGCGCCACCGCCTCCGCGAGCGGCGGCAGCAGGTCGAGGGCCGCGGCGCCGGCCCAGTGCAGGTCCTCCAGCACGACCACCGCCGGCCGCTCACGCCCGAGGTCCCGGAAGACGCGCAGGACGGCGTCGAAGAGGGCGGACTGCTCGACTTCGCCGTACGACGGCATCCCGCCGGCGCCCTCCGACACGGCGCGCAGCACATCGGCCACGGGCGCGTACGCCCCCGCTCCGGGTGCGGCGGCGGCGCGCAGTACGCGCCCGTCCCACCCGTCCAGCACCTCCGCGACGAGCCGGCTCTTGCCGGCCCCCGCGTCGCCGCTGACGAGGACGAGGCCGCCCTCACCCGACCGGCACCGCGCGAGCGCCTCGAGCAGCCCGGCGTACTCGGCTGCCCGGCCGACCAGGGGCGACCGCATCACCACACCGGACAGTCTAGTTCGCCCGATCCGTCCCGACCGGCGCCCTCCGTACGATGATCAGATGCGTCTCCTCGACCGACTGACCGACTGACCGACTGACCGACTGACCGACTGACCGGCACCCGCCACCCCGCCGAAGGCGCCCCCCTCGCTCCGCCGCCGACGCCCGCGCCGCGCTGCTCGCCCTCGCCACCCCGGACGCGCCGTACCGCGTCCGGGCCGCCACCCCCGCGGAGAAGCCGACCTCGTGGCGGAGTGGCGCGGTCCCGGCCCGGGCCACTCCCTCCGCATCCGCCTGCGCCTGGTCCCGGCAGACCGCGAGGTGCGGGCGCGGGGTGCTCCTGAAGCTGTGACGCTTTCGCGCCTCTTACCTGGCCCTTGTCCGGCGGCTCCTGCCACGTCATAGGGACGGCCAGGGCCGTCACGGCCAGCCCAGTTCGGAGTAGGCGCGGCCGGCGCGAATGCCGTCGATGGCCGTGCGGGTGTAGGGCACCATCGGCTCCGGCAGGCCGTCGAGCGGCCACCACTCCCAGCGGATGCACCGGTCCGGTTCGCGCACCTCGGGTTCACCGGACCAGGCGGTGGCGCGGAAGAACAGCTGGACGCGCGGTTCCGCGGCGGCCCGGTCGAGCACGTGGACGGTGTGCACCAGGCGCAGGTCCTCCGGTCGCAGGAGGAGACCGGCCTCCTCGGCGGCCTCCCTCACCAGGGCCGACCGGACGGACTCGTACTCGACGTGTCCCGCGAGCGCGTGCCAGTGCTCGGCCGCGTACGCGACCTCAGGGTGGCGCAGTCCGAGGAGCGTGCGCCCGTCGCGCTCCAGGTAGAGGTGCGCGCCGATCACGTTCCGCACGGCGCCGGAACGCTGTTGCGGCACCGCCGCGGGCGCGGGCGCGGCGACAGAAGCCTGCCGGTGGTGGGTGAGGATCGCTTCGTACGCCCACGGACACATCGTCAGCTGCGCCATGGTCGCCACGTCGAACCAGCGGAACATGATGCCCTCGCCGACCGGCAACCGGTCGGCGTCACCGTCCCACCGGCCCGTGTACACATGGATGTGACCCTCCGTCACCTGGGGGCCTTCGGCGCGCACCGTCGTGAAGGGCGTGAGGCCGGGGAGGACGAGTCCGGCCTCCTCGCGCAGCTCGCGGGCGATCGCCTCGTCGAGCGTCTCCGCCCCCTCGGGTGCGCCGCCGATCAGCGACCAGGTGCCCGGATCGCAGATGGGTTTGTGGGCGTCGCGCAGGTGCAGCAGGTACTGGCCGCGCGCGTTGGTGAGGATCACGGCGGTACTCGTGGCGGTGCCGGGGCCGCTGCGTCGCATGGGTGCCACCTTCCTGAAGGGGGCGGCGAGCCGGACGGACCCGCCACCCGTCACCGTATCGATGAGGGAAAACGCCTTCGTCCGCCGGACGTCACGGCCGTGTCCGGGGCACGTGGTGCACGCCTGCGCGGGGGTGGGCCGGACGACCGCGGTCAGCCCTCGGCCTCCACCGGCATGGTGACGATGCCGTGGAAGGTCGGGTTCGGCGTCCAGCGCGGCCTGGAGAGGTCGTAGCGCGCGGCCACCCCGGGCATCCGGTCGAGCAGGCCCAGCAGCACCTCCTCGACCTCCGCCCGGGCGAACGCCGCCGCGATGCAGGCGTGGTACCCGCCGCCGAACCCGAGGTGCCGGCGGCCGGTGCGGCCGGGGCGGAAGACCCCGGGGTCCTCGAAGGCCTCCGGGTCGCGGCCGGCGGCGCCGAGGAAGAAGTAGACGGAGTCGCCGCCGCGGATCCTCCTGCCGTGCAGTTCGATGTCGTCCTTCGCGTGCCGGGTGACGTACTGCAGCGGTGCCTCGAGCCGGATGCACTCCTCCACCGTCGCGCTCACGCGGGCGCGGTCCGCCTTCAGCGCCGCGAACTCCCGCGGGTGCGCGAGGAGCAGGTGCAGGCAGTTGCTCAGCAGGTACTGCGGGATCTTGTGCCCGCCGAAGACGAGGTGGATGGTCTGCCGGATCACCTCGGCGTCCGTCAGCGCCCCGGGCCCACCGGAGTCGTCGGCGTCCCTCACGACGAGCCGGGTGAGCAGGTCGTTCCTCGGGCTCCGGCGCCGCTCCTCGATCGCGCGGGTCAGGAACCCGACGATCTCGCGCAGGCTGCGCCGGGTCCGCGCACCGGTCTCGCGGTCGGGCGCGGCCTTGACGACGAAGTCCTGCATGAAGGCGGCGATGTCGTCGGACCATCCGATGAACCGCTCGACCTCCTCCGCCGGGATGCCGAGCATCCGGCCCAGGACCATGGCGGGGACCGGATGGGCGACCGCCTCCACGAAGTCGAAGGAGCCGCCGGTCCGTTCGAGGACGAGATCCAGCTGTTCCGAGACGATGCGCCGGATCTCGGGACGGATGAGGTCGATCTCCCTGCTCCAGAACGCGCGGTTCATGTGGCTGCGCAGCCGGGTGTGGACCGGACGGTCGTTGTAGACCATCCAGGCCGAGACGATGTCGACGATGTCCTGGAACCGCCCCTCCTCGCCCGGCGGAACGTTCCTCATCTTGTTCCTCACCAGCGGACCGGTGAGGAAAGCGTCCCCCACCAGGTGCGCGGAGACGTCCACGTAGCGCGTGATGAACCAGGACCGGGTCTCCTCGTGCCAGAACACCGGCTCCCTGGTGCGGAGCGCGTCGTAGATCTCGTAGCGACCGTCCTGGAAGCGCTCGTCGTAGAGGCTGAACTGCTCGAGGGAGGGAGTCGGCATGCCGGAGATCCTGCCCTGCCGGTACGTGTGTCGCGTGGACCTCGCCGCGGCTGATGCGTGCGCCTGGCGCGAACGCGGCACCCGGGCGGCACCGGCGAGGCCGTGCATAGGTGAGGGGCCCGCGCGGAAGGATGCTCCTGCGCGCGCGGGCGCGTGGTGATCCGCCGAGCGCTTCGACCGGGAGGACCGTTGGACGCAGGGCAGCCGATGTCCGGGGCTGAGGGTCTCTCCCGCCGCGGATTTCTCGCGGGAGCCGGGGCGGCGGCCGGCACCGTGCTCGTCGCCACGGGGACCGGGGCCGGGACCGCCGACGCCGCCACCGCCGCGGCCCCGCCGCGGCCCGCCGGCCCGCGCCTGGAGTTCACCGCCGCCACCAACGGCTCCGCCGACCTCCTGCCCGCGGGCGACCGGCTCATCGCCGAGGTGCAGCACACCCTGTGGTCGGTGCCCCGCGCGGGCGGCAGGGCCCTCCCGCTCACCCCGCCCGACCTGGAGCCGAACCGGCCGACCGTCTCGCCCGACGGCGCGCTCGTCGCCTTCTGCGCGTACCGGGACGGCGGGTTCCACGTGTGGACCGTACGCCCCGACGGATCGGAGCTCCGCCGGCGCACCGAAGGGCCCTGGGACGACCGGGGTCCGGCCTGGTCCCCGGACGGCACCCGGATCGCGTTCGCGTCCGAGCGCGGCGGCGATCCGGTGACGGGCGCGCCGTACCGGATCTGGGTACTCGACCTGAGGGGCGGAGGGCTCACCCGGGTGACCGGACTGCCCGGCCAGGACGACCCGTCGCAGGACGGCGCCTGGGAGGACTTCGACCCCACCTGGTCCCCGGACGGCGATCGGATCCTGTTCGTACGGGCCCGGGCCCTGACGAGCCCCACCGGCACGGTGACCCTGGAGGCCCGGACGGTGGCGGCCGTGGCCGCCGACGGGAGCGGCGCGGTCGACGTCGTGCACACCGAGCGCGCCACCGCCCAGGTCATGGCCCCGGCCGTCGCACCGGACGGGAAGAGGCTGGCGTACCTCCGGACCACCCCCGCGCCCCAGGGCTCCTGCACCCTCGTGGTCGACGGCGCGCCGGTGGCGGTCGACGGCGACATCGCGCCCGTACCGCCGCGCTGGACGGCCGCCGGAGAGCTGCTGCTCACCGTCGACGGCCGCTTCACGCTCGTCCGCCCCGAGGCGCCCCACACCGCCGAACCGATCCCATTCCGGGCGGCGCTGCCCGTGGAGCGGCCGCGCCACCGCGCCAAGGAGCACGACTTCGACGGCGACCGGCTGCGCCCGGTGCGCGGAATCCACCTCCCGGCGCTGTCACCCGACGGCCGGAGCGTCGCCTTCGCCGCGCTCAACTCCCTCTGGGTGGCCGGCACGACCGGCGGGCGGCCACCCCGCCGGCTGCTGCGCGCCGACGCCACCCGCTATGTCCTCGGACCCGTCTGGGCGCCGGACGGCCGGTCCCTGGTGCACTGCGACGACAGCGACGGCCTGCTGGGCGTGTACCGGCTCGACCTCGGCTCCGGTACGCGGACGGCGCTCGCCACCGGCGGCCGGGTCCTCCCGGCACCGTCGCCCGACGGCACCCGGCTGGCCTGCCTGGACATGGCGGGCAACGTCATCCTCCGCGACCTGTCCACGGGAGCCGAACGGGTACTCGCCGCGCCCCTCGGCGGCGGAGGGCTGCCGGGCCGGCCGAGCTGGTCCCCGGACGGCCGCCATCTCGCGTGGTGCGACCGCAACCGGCTGAACCGGCGCTTCCGCGAGGGCTACAACCTCATCCGGGTCGCCGACACCGAAACCGGCACCACCCGCCTGCACGCCGTCCAGCCGCACGCCTCGATCTCCGACCGCTACGACTCCGGCCCGGTCTGGTCGCCCGACGGACGCTGGATGGCGCTGATCGTCGAATCGGCGCTGTGCCTGCTGCCGGTGGCGCCGGACGGCACGCCCCGCGGCCCGCTGCGCCGGCTCGGCGACGAAGCGGCCGACCACCCCTCCTGGTCGGGCGACTCCCGCACCCTGCTGTACCTCTCCGGGGACCGGCTGAGGCTGCTGCGGCTCACCGGCCGGGAGGGCGGCCGGCCCCGCACCGTACGCGTCCCCCTGGACCACCGGCGCCCGACGCCGGCCGACACGGTCGTACACGCGGGCCGGCTGTGGGACGGCACGGGCGGCGACACCTCGGTACGGGAGGACGTCGACATCGTCGTACGCCGCGGACGCGTCGCGTCGATCGAGCCGCACCGGCCGGCCCGCGCCCGGCCGGCACTGCGGCGTGTCGACGCCGGGCACGGCACGGTGCTGCCCGGGCTGTGGGACACGCACACCCACCCCTGGCAGAGCACCTACGGCGGCCGCCAGACGGCCGCCCAGCTGTCGTACGGCATCACCACGGCCGTCTCGCTCGGCGGGTTCGCCTACGAACAGGCCCGCCTCCGTGAGGCGATCACCGCCGGGCAGCTGGCCGGGCCCCGCCTGCTGACCTGCGGCGAACTGCTCGACGGCACCCGCGTGGCGTACAGCATGGGCAGGGCGCACCACACGCGTGCGGGCCTGCGGCGGTCCCTGGAGCGCGGGGCCGCGCTCGACTGGGACGTCGTCAAGACGTACGTACGCGCCCCGGCCTGGGTGATGGAGGAGGCCGCCCGCTTCGCCCACGAGCGGCTCGGCGTCCCCGCGGGCAGCCACTTCTGCTCGCCGGGCGTACAGACCGGGCAGGACCTGACCACCCATCTCCAGGCGACGCAGCGCGCCGAGTACGGGCACGCGACGACGGCGTCCGGACGGTCCTACCAGGACGTCGAGGAGATCTACACCGCGCGGGGCGTGGACTTCACGCTGATCGCCACGCCCTTCTCGGCGATGAGCCTGGTGGGCGCCGACCCCGGGCTCGCCCGCGATCCCCGCGTCACGACCGTCATGGCGCCCTGGGACACCGCAGCCGTACGGGAGCTGGCCGCGCGCCCGCCCAGTGAGGCGCAACTGGCCGCGCTGCGCACCGAGACGGGCCTGTACCGGCGGGTGCTCGCCGCGGGCGGGCTGGTCGCCCTGGGCACCGACGCACCGATCGTGCCGGTGGGCCTCTCGCTGCACATGAACCTGCGGGCGCTGCACCACCTGGGTGGCCTGTCCCCGGCCGAGGCCCTGCACACGGCGACCCTGCTGGCCGCCCGTGCCTTCGGGGCCGAGCGCGACCTGGGGAGCCTGGAGGTCGGCAAGGTGGCGGACGTGACGGTGGTGGAAGGGGATCCGTTCGCGGACTTCGACACGCTGGTGCGTACGGTCTCGGTGCTGCGGGGCGGGGTGCCGTACGAACAGGCGGCGCTCGTCGCCGCGTTCGCCGGTACCGGCAGGGGTACGGGTACCGGCCGCTCCCAGGAGCCTTCCGAGGCGGACTGGTCGGCCGTCGGGCGGCAACTGCGGCGGGACGGCTGCTGCGGCGCGGACGGCGGCCTCGGCTGACCTTCTGGGGACGCTCCCGTTTACACGCTCTTTACGTCTGGGTACCGTAGCGGTGGGAGCGCTCCCAAGCGGCGGGGCACAGCATTGTCATGCATCGATCACCATTGCCACTCGAAAGGCTCGAAGGGTGAGGCCTTGTGTCACGACGTAAGACGTACTCCCTGGCGACCGCCTTCGCCACGCTCCTGTCCGCGATAGGGCTGCTGCTCCTGGGGCAGAACACGGCGCAGGCGCACGGCGTCGCCATGATGCCCGGCTCGCGCACGTACCTGTGCCAGCTGGACGCCATCACGGGCACCGGCGGGCTGGACCCCACCAACCCCGCCTGCAAGGACGCGCTCGCGCAGAGCGGTGGCAGCGCCCTGTACAACTGGTTCGCCGTGCTCGACTCCAACGCGGGCGGGCGAGGCGCCGGCTACGTCCCGGACGGCAAGCTGTGCAGCGCCGGCGACCGCTCCCCGTACAACTTCTCCGCCTACAACGCGGCCCGCGCCGACTGGCCCAAGACGCACCTGACGTCCGGGGCGACGATGCGGGTGAAGTACAGCAACTGGGCCGCGCACCCGGGTGACTTCCGGGTCTACCTCACCAAGCCCGGCTGGTCGCCCACGAAGCCGCTCGCCTGGGGCGACCTCGACCTGATCCAGACGGTGACCAACCCGCCCCAGCAGGGCTCCCCGGGCTCCAACGGCGGCCACTACCACTGGGATCTGAAGCTGCCCTCCGGCCGCTCCGGTGACGCGATGATCTTCATCCAGTGGGTGCGTTCGGACAGCCAGGAGAACTTCTTCTCCTGCTCCGACGTGGTCTTCGACGGCGGCAACGGCGAGGTCACCGGCATCCGCGGCTCGAACCCGACGCCGACGCCGACGCCGACGCCCACCCCGACCCCGACCCCGACCCCGACCCCCACGCCGACCCCGACCCCCACGCCCACGCCGACCCCGACTCCCACCGACCCCCACACCGGCTCCTGCATGGCCGTCTACAACGTGGTCAACTCCTGGAACGGCGGCTTCCAGGCCTCCGTGGAGGTGATGAACCACAGCACCACGCCGACCAGCGGCTGGGGCGTCACCTGGAAGCCCGGCACCGGCACGAAGATCAGCAGCATCTGGGGCGGAGCCCTGACGAACGGCGCGGACGGCACGGTCACCGTGCGGAACGTGGACTACAACCGGACGATCGGCGCCGACAGCAGCGTCACCTTCGGCTTCACCGCCACCTCGACGGGCAACGACTACCCGATCGGCATGATCGGCTGCGTCACCCCGTAAGCCCGTCGCTCTCCCCGTCCCCCGCCGAGCCCCCGCGCCCGGCGGGGGACGCGTGCGTGGTCCACCTCGCCCCCGAGTGCGGTATCCACCGTGAGGTCAAGGAAATGCGGGCCGATGGCCCCGGCGATTACCCGGAGGGAGCAACGCGCGAGGGCGCGGGCGGTAGGCGGAATCCGGAAGCGGTTAAGCATGTCTCTCGCCCCGGCCGAAACGCGTCGTTCCCCGTGCGCCTTTCGGGGTACCCAGCCGTGCAGTCGACTGCCACCGCCCACAGGAGGCCCCATGTCCTTCAACCCACTGGAGCAACGCGGTATCCCGCTCGACCGTCAGCTCAGGAACTGGCGCGAGCTGAACGTCGAGCCCATCGACCCCGACCACTGCGACCCGTACACCCGCTGCCGCATCATCACGATGAACGGCATCGAGGTCGAGGCGATCCTCTTCAGCCACCAGCTCGCCCGCAACACCATCGACCCCGAGGTGAAGCGACAGCTGGCCGAGACCCGCTACATCGAGGCCCAGCAGCAGAAGGTGGTGAACTGGCTGCTGCCCGGCGTGTCGTCGGTCCTGGAGACGACGATCGCGTACGAGCAGGTCGCCGTCGACCTCACCGCCTGGGTCGCCCGGATGGAGCCCGACCCGTACCTGAAGCAGGCGTACCAGTTCGGCGTCCTGGAGGACTTCGACCACCTGTACCGGTACGCGAACCTGTACGAGATGATCGAGCACCGCAAGGCGGAGTCGATCGTCGACAACCTCACCGAGATCATCCCGGGCCGCCCGACGAAGTACCACCACCGCCACCCCGCCGACAACGTCCGCGACCCCTACGACCGCGAGCAGACCAACCCGCTGTCGAAGCTGCACGCCCTGACCGTCATGTCGGCGGAGCAGCAGACGATGAACTTCTACATGAACACCGGCTCCACCTACATGGAGCCCATCGCCCGCCAGCTCTACCAGGAGATCGGGCTCATCGAGGAGGAGCACGTCACCCACTACGAGTCGCTGGTCGACCCGGGCGAGACGTGGTGGGAGCAGCTCGTGAACCACGAGTACAACGAGTGCTACCTGTACTACTCCTTCATGGAGCAGGAGAGCGACCCCAAGGTCAAGGCCATCTGGGAGCTGCACCTCAACATGGAGCTGGAGCACCTGCGCATCGCGTGCGACCTGATGCGGCGGCACGACGGCCGCGACCCCGAGTCGGTGCTCGCCCCCGAGCTGCCCAACGTGCTCACCTTCGAGCCCAACAAGGCGTACGTACGCGACCTGCTCGCCACCCAGATCGACCTCACCACCCTGGGCGCCGGCTATGTGCGCGAGGCCCACGAGCGGTTCGAGAAGATGCAGGCCGCGATCAACGGCGGCGAGGAGCCGCCCAGCGAGCGCGTCATGGCCCAGCACCAGGACATGTTCGGCCGCGAGTACCGCGTCGAGACCGAAGGACCGCACCCCGACCCCGCCCTGCAGGAGAAGTAGGAGGCCCGCCGTGTCCCCGATCGACACCCCGCACGCCGGCGACGACAACGCCCCGGACGACGACGTCGTCTCGCTGCTGATGCGCCAGCACGGAGACATCCGCAACCTCTTCGACGAGGTCGAGCGGTGCACCGGAGACGAGCGCCGGGAAGCGTTCCGCCGCCTGGTGCGCCTCCTCGCCGTCCACGAGACGGCGGAGGAGGAGGTCGTCCACCCCTTCGCCCGCCGTTCGATGCCCGGCGGCGAAGGCGTGGTCGAGGACCGTCTCGCCGAGGAGCGCGCCGCCAAGAAGGCGCTGGCCGCCCTCGACGGCATGGACACCGACGACCCCGACTTCATGCCGCAGCTCCTCGCGCTGCGCGCCGACGTACAGGCGCACGCCCGCGCCGAGGAGCGCTACGAGTTCACCCACATCCGGCGCAGCACGGACAGCGCGCGGCTCGCGGCGATGGCGCGGGGCGTCAAGGCCGCCGAGGCCATGGCCCCGACCCGGCCGCACCCGGGCGTCGAGTCGGCGGCCGCCAACATCGCGGTGGGCCCGGTCGCCGCGCTGATGGACCGCACCAAGGACGCCGTACGCAAGGCCATGGGCCACTGACCGGACCACCGGCCGTCGGCCCTTCCGCCCCCGCCGGATGCGCTGGCGGGGGCGTCGGTCGCGTGCGACGGTGGAAGGCCGAGCAGCAGCGGTCCGGCACCTCCATGGAGGAGCTGGAGCACATGCGCATGGAGGAGCTGCGCGGTCTCGCCCGTGAACGCGGAGCCGGCAGGGTCGGCTCGCTGCGCAAGCGGGAGCTCGTCGACGCGATCAGCGGAGCCGGCGGCTGACGGCCCGGACGGTCACCCGGCGTTCCCGTCGGCGTCGAGCCGTACGCCCGCGATCCGCAGGCCGTCCCGCGGCCGGGTGGGGATGCGCCCCAGGGGAATGGCGAGGTCCTGGTCCGGCACGTCGTACCGCAGGCGCGCCAGCCGGATGGAGAGGGCCTCCAGCAGCGCGATGGTGACGGCCTCGCCGGGGCACCGGTGACCCGTGGAGGGGTCGCCCCCGCCCTGTGGGACGAGCTCGTCCCGGTCCACCGGGTGCTGCAGGAAGCGTTCGGGGCGGAAGGTGTACGGATCGCCCCACAGCTCGGCGTCGTGGTTCTGGCCGTACACGTCCAGCACGACGAGCGCGCCCCGGGGGATCGGGTGGCCCCGCCAGTCCAGGTCGTTGGCCGCCCGGCCCGCGAGGAAGGGTGCGAAGGGGTAGAAGCGGCGGACCTCGTGCACGAAGGCCGCCGCGTACGCCGCGTCGTCGTCCTGGAGCCGCTTGCGGTGCTCGGGCCAGCGGTGCAGCGCGTGCGCGGCGAACGCGACGAACCAGGCCACCGCGACCGTCGGCCGGACGACGTTGAGCAGTTCCACGGCGGCGGTGCGCGCGTCCAGGGCCCGCCCGTCGGAGTCGCGGTGCCGGGCCACCGCGTCGACGACCGAGCCCTCGGGCACCTCGACCGCCCCGGCGCGTACGTCCTCCACCAGCCCGCCCAGCCAGGCCTCGCACCGGCGGCGTGCCGCGCGGGCGCGCCAGTGGCGCGGCCCCGGGGTGGCGAAACCGTCGACCATCGCCACCATGTCGCGCGCCACCGCGCCGGTGCGCGCGACCTCCAGGGGCACCCCGGTCCAGCGGCACACCCCCGCCGTCAGCACCTCCGCCGCCTCGTCGAACAGCACGACCTCCGACTGCCGGCCCCACTGCCGCACGGCATCGTCCCACGCGTCGCCGACGAGCTCCACCAGATCCGCGACGCGCGCCGGGGGTGTCAGCAGGGACAGGAACATCGCCTTGCGGACCCGGTGGCCCTCCCCGTCAAGCGTGTGCACCGCCCCGTCACCGAAGAGGGTGGCGCGTACCGGTTCCGGGAGAACCCCGCCGCGGCGGACGTTGGCCTCGTCGTAGAAGAACCGCACGGCCTCGGGCCCTCGGAGAGCCACCGCGTGCCGCCCGAGCAGCCGGACCCGGACGACGCCGTCCGGGGCGCGCCGCATCCGGTTGGGCAGCCAGGCGTAGCCCTTCAGGAACAGGGAGGCGGTGCGATCGGCGAGGGGAGTTCGGTGTGCAGACATAGCCCCACAAATGCCCCATACCGCACGAACGGAAACCGCGCTGGGCGGGCGGCACCCCCGCCGTGGAGCTCGTACGCCAACCGCTGTCGTCTTGTTACGGCCGCCCCGGGGTGACATGCCGACGGCCGCGGCGGGTACGGTACGGAAAATGAGCATGAAGGGCCGACCTGCCGGCCGGGCGGGCTTCGACGCGGAACCGGGGGAAGAGGCTTCCCTCGAGGCGTATCCGCTGGGGGACCTGTCCGGCCTGCGGGTGAACGGGGAGATCAGTGTGACCACGCGCTTGGCTTGGCGCACGGTGCTGGAGGAGCTAGTGCGGCAGCCAGGGGACGCCTGTCATGCCGATCTGGCGCAGGTGTCGTTCATCGACGTCGCCGGCGCCACCGATCTGGTACTCACCGCCCAGGCGATGCCGCGGGGGCGAAGGATCGTCCTGCACAGCCCTCCGCCGCAATTGCCCCGCATACTAGAGCTCTTCTGGCCGGAAGTGACCGAGATCGAGGTGGCATCGTGACGAGCGAGGTCACCGTCGGGGACCCCTTCGTGCATCCGGCGCTGTTCTACCGCGGCGCGGCGCAGTACGTGGCGGGCACGGTCCCCTTCATCCTGGACGGGCTGGCCGGCGGCGAGCCCGTGGCCGTCGCGGCCCCTCCCGCCCGCCTGGAGCTGATCCAGACGGAGCTGGGCGACCGCGCGAGCGAGGTCCACTTCGTCGACATGACCAAGGCGGGCCGCAACCCCGGCCGTATCATCCCGGGCGTGCTGCGGGCGTTCGCCGACAGCCGGGGACCGGGACGGATCCGCATCATCGGGGAGCCGATCTGGCCGGGCCGCACGGAGGCGGAGTACCCGGCCTGCGTGCAGCACGAGGCGCTGATCAACCACGCGTTCGCCGGACGTGACGTGACGATCCTGTGTCCGTACGACGCGGACGGACTGGACCCCCAGGTGCTGGCCGACGCCCTGGAGACCCACCCCGTCGTCCTCGACGACTCCGGTGAGGCGGTCTCGGCCGCCTACGACCCCGAGGGGGTCATCGCCCGCTACAACACGGCGCTGCCCGCCCCGCCCGGCGCCGCGTCGTACGCGTTCGCCGCAGGCGTACTGCCCGGCGTACGGCACTTCGCCGTCGAGCAGGGCCGGCGGCTCGGCCTCACCGAGCCGCGGTCGCAGGACCTGGCCCTCGCCGTCGCCGAGCTCACCACCAACAGCGTGGTGCACGGCGCGGGGGAGGGGGTCCTGCGGATCTGGGCCGAGGGCGGACAGGTCGTCTGCGAGGTCCACGACGGCGGGCGGCTGACCGACCCGCTGGCCGGGCGGCGCCCCCCGCCGCCGCACCAGCCGGGCGGGCGCGGGCTCCTCCTCGTCCACCACCTGTCGGACCTCGTACGGCTCCACACCGGCGACACGGGGACCACGATCCGCTTCTACCTGAGCTGAACCCGGGCTCACCCCGTGCCGTCGTGGCCCCCGCTGTGCCAGGGGGGCTCACGCCCCGGCGCGGAACCTCCGCTCGAAGGCGGCGAAGGCCACCTCCTGCCGCCACTGGAGGGCCGCCTTCGGACTGGTGGCCAGCAGCTCCTGACAGGCGGACCCCGGCGCCCGGAGCGTGGACGGCTCCGGACGGCACTCCGCGACGGGCCGGTAGCCCTCCCGGGTGGGGTTGCCCCGCCACAGGCTCCGGCCCGGCAGGAAGGCGTACTCCAGGGACGCCCGCGCCAGGTCCTTCAGCTCCGGGTAGCCGAGGTCGTACGTGGTGGCGGCGTACTGGTACTCGTGGCTGATGTCGATGCGCGAGACACCGGGGTCGTCGGTGGAGAGCACGACCGGCACGCCGTACTCCCGGTAGGTGGAGAACGGATGGTCCGCGCCCTTCACGCCGAGGATCTGGGCGTTGCTGGTGAACGGCACCTCCACCGCCACCTCCCGGGCGGCCATCGTGCGGGCGAGCCGCCGCCAGTCGTCCTCGTGGACCAGGTCGACGCCGTGGCCGATGCGCTCGGCGCCGGCGACGTTCACCGCCTCGCCGATGTGGAAGGTCAGGTGCTCCGGTTTGACCAGCCCCGGCCACAGCTCACCCGCGTGCAGGGTGATGTGGGCCCGGGGGTAGACGCGGTGCAGATGGGCGAGCATCCGCATCTGCAGGCGGTAGTCGCGCAGGGAGCTCTCCCAGTCCTCCGGCTGGACCAGGTTGACCGCCACGAACCGCGGGTCGCGCTCCGCCAGCCGCAGCCCCAGGGCCATCTGCGTGAAGACCCGCTCCGGCGCGCCGCCCCGCGACACCTGCGAAATCCAGCGCACCGTCAGCCGGCACCCGGGGGCGGGCCGCGCGGTGCCGCAGCGCGCCGTCTCACGGAACTCGCGGTCCGCCGCGTCGGCCTCCGCGCGCGCCTCGGCGACCAGCCGGTCGAGCTTCCCGCCTTCCAGCAGCTTGCCGTGCAGCCTGGCGAGGTCCGCGTCCCAGCCGACCTCCGTCGCGAGCTGCTTGGCCCCGTCCGAGGCGGGGCTCACCATCGTCTCCAGGTACGACTGGTTCTGCGCGGCCGCGGAGTCGGCGACCTCGGCCAGCAGCTTGCCGCGGTGGCGCCAGGTCACCGCGCCGAACCGGCCGAAGGTGGCGAAGAAGTGGTCGTGGCCCGGCTCCCCTTCGGGGAAGCCCTCCATGGACCACGCCCGCACCAGCGCACGGTGGAACGCGGGGTCGCTCGCGGCGTCGGCGGCCGGACGCCTGCCCGGCCCGCACGGCGGCTCCACGGCGGTCATCGTCGACTCGTCGACGCACAGCCCGTCCTCTCCGGCGAGCCGGATCAGATACTCCGTGGAGACCGCGCCGGAGAGGTGGTTGTGCAGGTCACCGCCCTTGGGCAGGTTCCGGAAGAACTCCCGGAGCCGGGCGGGTCGGTGGCGGATGGTCTCCAGAAGGGCGTCGACGCGCGCCTCCGCCGGGGTCACGAGGCGCGGGTGGGCGGCGTGCGAGGACGGCGTCGACGGGGCGTCCGCGCCCTGGGCGGCGGCGGGCAGCGCGGACTGCGCCGACAACAGGCTGAGCACGGCGAGACCGGCCGCGAGGAGGGCCCGTCGGCGGCCGGCGTGGTGGCGTTGGGTGATCACCGTTGCATGATCGCCACCGGAGCGCGGGGCGTACGGCCCGTCCGGCGATGTTCACACCGACGGCCACCCGTACGGGTGAACGGAGCGGGGAAGGGGCGACACGGAGGTGATGTGACGGGTCGTCAGCTCATCTCGACCGGGGTGAGCACCACGAAGTCCGCGCCCGCCGGGTCGACGCAGACCGCCAGCCGTCCGACGCCCTCCGCGTCCTCCGGCCCCATCTGCACGGTGCCCCCCTTCGAGGTCACCTTCGCGACGGTCTCGTCGCAGTCCTCGGACCCGAAGACGGGGTGCCAGTAGGCACGGCCACCGGTCAACGACAGCTGCTCGGCCGGGAGCTGCATGAGCCCGCCGTGCATCCGCTCCTCCGGCTGGCCCGCCGGGGTGATCAGCGTGTACGTCCCGCCGCCCCCGGGCAGGTCCATGTCCTGCGTCCGCCAGCCGAACAGGCTCCCGTAGAACTCCTTGGCCGCGGGCGCGTCCGTCGTCATCAGCTCCGTCCAGCACAGGGCCCCCACCGCGTCCACGGTGTCCATGCCCTTGAACGTGCTGGGCTGCCAGACGGCGAACTGCCCGCCCTGCGGGTCGGTGTACTGGGCCATCCGGCCCTCCCCGTCGGCGTCCATCGGGGCCACCCGCACCGTGCCGGACGACCGCCGTACCGCCTCGGTCGTGGCGTCGACGTCGTCCGTGAGGAAGTAGATCATCCAGGCGGAGCGGGCGCCCTCCTCGGTGAGCCGGCCGAGACCGCCGATCCTCTTGCCGTCCAGCGCCAGGAAGCCGAAGTCCGGCTCGTCGGCCTCCATCGGCTGGTACTCCCAGCCGAACACGGAACCGTAGAAGTCGGCCGCCGCCGCGACATCGGGTGCGCCGAGGTCGATCCAGCAGGGGGAGCCCTGGACGAAGTCAGTGGTGATCACGGTGATTCCTCGCGTCGCTGGTGCGGCGTACCCCTACCGCGGGCCCACCGCCGGTCTACCGCAGCAGCGTGACACCGCGGGCCGTCCCGCGCCCGCCGGGAGGGGCGAACCGGTGACGCGGGACGGCGCGGCGTCCGTCAGCCCCGCAGGGCCGCCGACACGACGGCCTGGGCCTCCTCCTGCACGCGCGCCAGGTGCTCGGGGCCCTGGAACGACTCGGCGTACACCTTGTAGACGTCCTCGGTGCCCGAAGGGCGTGCGGCGAACCAGGCGTTGGCGGTGCACACCTTGATGCCGCCGATGGGCGCGCCGTTGCCCGGGGCCTCGGTGAGGACGGCGGTGATCGGCTCGCCGGCGAGGGTGCCGGCGGTCACCTGGGCGGGGGAGAGGCGGCCCAGCGCGGCCTTCTCCTCGCGGGTGGCGGGCGCATCGACGCGCGCGTACGCCGGTTCGCCGAACCGGGCCGTCAGCGCGGCGTACCGCTCGCTGGGCGTGCGGCCCGTCACCGCCAGCATCTCGGAGGCGAGCAGCGCGAGCACGATGCCGTCCTTGTCGGTGGTCCACACCGAGCCGTCACGGCGCAGGAACGACGCCCCGGCGGACTCCTCGCCGCCGAAGCCGAGAGAGCCGTCGGCCAGCCCGTCGACGAACCACTTGAAGCCGACCGGTACTTCGACCAGCTCGCGGCCGAGGTCGGCGGCGACGCGGTCGATCATGCCGGACGACACCAGCGTCTTGCCGACCCGCGCGCTCGCCGGCCACCGCTCGCGGTGGCGGAAGAGGTGGTCGATCGCCGCGGCCAGGTAGTGGTTCGGGTTCATCAGCCCGCCGTCCGGCGTCACGATGCCGTGCCGGTCGGCGTCCGCGTCGTTGCCGGTGGCGATGGCGAACCGGTCGCGGCCCTCGATCAGCGACGCCATGGCGTACGGCGACGAGCAGTCCATCCGGATCTTGCCGTCCCAGTCCAGCGTCATGAACCGCCACGTCGGATCCGTGTGCGGGTTCACCACCGTCAGGTCGAGCCGGTGCTCCTCGGCGATGCGCCCCCAGTACGCCACCGACGCCCCGCCGAGCGGGTCCGCGCCGATCCGTACGCCCGCGGCGCGCACGGCGTCCAGGTCCAGGACCGACGGCAGGTCGCGCACGTACGCGCCGAGGAAGTCGTACCGGCCCGTGGTGGACGCCGCCAGCGCGCGGGCGTAGGGCAGCCGGCGCACCTCCTTCAGCCCACCGGTGATGATCTCGTTGGCCCGCTCCTGGATCCACCCGGTCGCCTCGGAGCCGGCCGGGCCGCCGCTCGGCGGGTTGTACTTGAACCCGCCGTCCGCCGGAGGGTTGTGCGAGGGGGTGACCACCACACCGTCGGCCAGGCCCGAGGCCCGCCCGCGGTTGTGGGTGAGGATCGCGTGCGACACCGCGGGCGTCGGGGTGTAGCCGTCGCCCGCGTCGATGAGCACGGTCACGCCGTTGGCCGCGAACACCTCGACGGCCGTCACCCGCGCGGGCTCCGACAGGGCGTGGGTGTCCGCCCCCAGGAACAGCGGCCCGTCGGTGCCCTGCCGGGCCCGGTACTCGCAGATCGCCTGGCTCGTCGCCGCGATGTGGTCCTCGTTGAACGCCGCCGCGAGGGACGACCCGCGATGCCCCGACGTACCGAAGGCCACCCGCTGGGCCGCCTCCGCCGGATCGGGGTGCACGGTGTAGTACGCGGTCACCAGCCGGGCCACGTCGACGAGGTCCTCGGGCCGCGCCTGCTGTCCCGCGCGCTCGTTCGGCATCTGTCCACTCCTCCGCATCGGTCCCGTGTGAGCAGTACACGGACCATGATCGCCTGCCTGTCCTCTTCGGGGGCGGATACCCCCCGTACGGACGTTCCCCCCGGACGGTGCCATCAGCCGCACGGGACACGGGTACGGGCCCGCGCTGCGCGAGACGATTCCGGGAAGTCCGCCGCCCGCGGGAGGGTTCCCCGGCCCGGTGCTTCACACACCGGCGTCGGCACCCAGGTCCTTCCGCATGGCGGCCCGGAGCTCCATGAGCCGGTCGTTGTACCGCTCCCGGCCCGCGTCGTACGCGTCGCTGTCGGCCCGGGCCCCGTCGGCGACCGTGTCCCGCAGGTCGCGCAGCGTACGGAACACCCGCTCCGACGCCTCGACGACGGGGCCGGGCGCCGTGATGGTCATCTGGTACCGGAGCCCCACGCAGGGTTCGAACGCCTCGCGGGCCTCCCGGCGGCGCGCGTCCGCGTCGAGGCCCGTGCCCCGGGCCAGCCGCCCGCACGCGTTGCGGGCCTCGGACAGTCGCGCGAGATACTCCCCGTACAGGACGCGCCGGACCTCCGTGCCCCGGTCGAGGCGGTCCCGGTGCCAGCGCCTGCGGTCGAGCAGCGCGCCGGAGAAGGTGGCGATCGCCGCGCCGACCACGGTGCTCGCGAGGGTCGTCCACTCCATCGTCGCTCCCCCCGGGGCAGGTCGAAACGGACCGCTCCCCATGGCGGGATCATGCCAGAGCGGCGGTCGCGTGCCCATGGCGCCTCATCACCGCCCCCTCCGGTCAGACGCCGACGCGGAGGAGGGCGAGGGTGATGTTGTCGGGGCCGCCCGCGTCGATGGCGGCCTTCCACAGCTCGAAGGCGGCCCGGCCGTCGTCGTGCACGCGCAGCAGGGCCGCGAGGTCGTCGTCCGGTACGGGGTCGGTCAGGCCGTCGCTGCAGATCAGGAACCGGTCGCCGGGGGAGAGGGCGCAGGCCGTCACGTGCGGGGTGACGGCGGTGAACGCGGTGCCGCCGCCGAGCGTCTGGGTGACGGCCGACGTGGTGCGCCGCCCCGGTGGGGGAGGCGGGCTGTCGTCGACGCTGACCTGGCGCAGACCGTCCCCGGACACGGCGTACACCTTGCTGTCACCGACGTTGAACACCAGCAGCGACTCCGTCAGCACGACGGCACCCGCCACCGTGGTGCCCATGGTCAGCAGCTCCGGGTCGGCGCCGGCCGCCGCGTACACCGCGCGGTTGCAGTGGCCCACGGCGTCGCGGACGGCGTCCTCGCCGGCCAGCGTGGGCCCGAGCGCGCAGAGCCGCCGCACCACCAGGGCGCTCGCGACCTCGCCGGCCGGCTGGCCGCCGAGGCCGTCGGCGACCGCGACGACGAGCGGCGTGCCGAGCGGGAAGACCAGCGTCTGGGGGCTCTCCGTCACCGTGCCGCACAACGTCCAGGGCCCGACGACCAGGCTGTCCTCGTTGTGCTCCCGGACCAGCCCGACGTGGCTCAGGGCGGTCACCGCCGCGTACGCCACCGGCATCGCCCTCCCTTCCCCTCCCATTGTGGCGCCGCGCGAAGGGGAGCACCGTGGTGCCATGGGCGGTACCTCCGCGGCCACGGACGTCGCCGCGCTCGTACGGGAGCTCGGCGCGCGGGCCGACCCCGCGCGCCTGCGGCACGACGTGGAGGTCCTCGCCGAGGGGCCGCGCAGCCGGGCCCGCGCGCCGGAGGCCATGCGGCGGGCCGAGGCATACGTGGCGGGCCGGCTCGCCGCCGCGGGCTGGCGCACCGAGCGGCAGCCGTTCGACGTCCGGTGCCGCCTGGGCTCCACCGACCGCCGGGGCCACCAGGCGCTGCCGCTCGAGTTCCGGCTGCACCGGCGGCTGGCCGGAGCCAATCTGCTGGCCCGGCTGCCGGGCGCCCCGAGCCGCCGGACCGTGGTCGTCGGCGCCCACCTGGACACCGTCGAGGCGAGCCCGGGCGCCGACGACAACGCCTCCGGCGTGGCCGTGCTGCTGGAGACCGCGCGCCTGCTCGCCGGGCTGCCGCAGCCGCCCCCGGTCACGCTCGCGGTCCTCGACATGGAGGAGCTCGGGCTGATCGGCGCCCGGTACGCGGCCCGGCGGCTGCGGCGCGGCCGCCGGGCCGTGGGCATGATGTGCCTGGAGTCGGTCGGGTACTTCACGGACGAGCCGGGCAGTCAGCTGATGCCGCTGGGCTTCGAGGCGGCGTTCCCCGACGTGGCCGCCGAGGTCCGCGCCGGCGGGCTGCGCGGCGACTTCACGCTCGTGGTGCACCGCCGCGCGACGGACGCGGCGGCCCGGCTGTGGCGCCGCTCCCACTGGGCGGTGACGACCTCCTGCGGGACGCCGCCGAAGTCCTTGGTGTCGAGGACCTCGGCGCGGAAGGCGAGGGTGGTGGAGCCGGAGC
>NZ_JBEZAQ010000028.1:0-57642 GCF_040646655.1 Streptomyces sp. NPDC045431 | reverse complement strand
CGATCGTGGTCGCGGTCAACAAGATCGACGTCGAGGGCGCGGACCCGGTCAAGGTGCGATCGACAGGTGCGGGGCCGCGGGCGTCGCGGGGCCTCGGGATGGCGGGCGGTCAGCCCTTGCGCCCCCGGTTGCCCGGCCGGTTGGCGACCCAGACGCGGATGGTGTCCGCGTACCAGTAGGGCTTGCCGCCCTCGACGTGGTCGGGCTGGGGCAGCAGGCCGTGTTTGCGGTACGACCGGACGGTGTCCGGCTGTACCCGGATGTGTGCGGCGATCTCCTTGTAGGACCAGAGCCTTCTGTCCGTCATCTGTGGCACCTCCCTGCGGGCGCCGCGGCGGCGGCCCGGGAGGGCCGTCGGGGGAGCCGCGGCGGGACGCTGGCGATCACTGAGCCTGTGCCCGGACAACGACGCTGAGTGAGCGGCGGGGAGCGGCTGTCGAAGGGCTGTGACGGAAGTCCCGCGTAGTGGAGACAAGTGTGACGATGAAGAGACCCCTGTTACACACGTGGCATCGTCGTGTCCGGTCACGCGCCGCAGGAGCGGAGGAAGCGGCGCGTCCGCTCCGCGATGGGGTACGGCTTGTCCGGCGGGCACGGGTACATGTCCTGCTCGACGATGGCGAAGAGGTCCACGTCCAGCGCCTGGGCCGCGGCCAGCACCGGTTCGAGCGCGGGCACCCCGGCGGGCGGCTCGCACATCACGCCGCGCGCGACGGCCGGCCCGAAGGGGGTGCCCTCGGCGATGACCTGGGCCAGGATCCCGGGATCCACCTGCTTGAGGTGGAGGTAGCCGATCCGTTCTCCGTAGGTCTCGATGAGCTTGACGCTGTCGCCGCCACAGTAGGCGTAGTGCCCGGTGTCCAGGCAGAGGGCGACCAGCCCGGGGTCGGTGGCGTCGAGGAAGCGGGTGACGTTCTCCTCGGTGTCGATGTGCGTGTCGGCGTGCGGGTGGACGACGATGCGCAGCCCGAAGCGGTCCTGCACCTCCAGGCCCAGGCGCTCCGTCAGGCGGGTCAGGTCGCGCCACTGCTCCGGCGTCAGGGTCCGGTCCTCCAGCACCCGGCCGGTCTTGTCGTCCCGCCAGAAGGACGGGATGACGACCAGGTGGTCGGCGCCCATGGCCCGGGCGAGGGCGGCGTTGTCGGCGACGTGCGCCCAGGTCTTCTCCCAGACGGTCTCGCCGTGGTGCAGCCCGGTGAAGACCGTGCCGGCCGACACCTTGAGGCCCCGGCGCGCGGTCTCCTCGGTGAGCCGCGCCGGATCGGTGGGGAGGTAGCCGTACGGACCGAGTTCGATCCACTCGTAACCGGCTGCGGCCACCTCGTCCAGGAAGCGTTCCCAGGGGACCTGCCGGGGGTCGTCGGCGAACCACACGCCCCACGAGTCGGGGGCGGAACCGATCCGGATACGGGACAGCGGCGGCGGTGACTGCGGCGTCATGGGCGCCAGCTTGGAGGCGGGCGGAGGACAGCGTCAAGGGATAGTCCGAATGTAAGGACAAAATGTTGACAGGTGTTGCGGGGGCGGCTAGACCTGACCGCGGTGCCGATGTGAAGGGGACATGGATGGCGATCGATCCGTACGACCTGATCACCATGGGGCGCATCGGGGTGGACCTCTACCCCCTCCGCACGGGCGTGCCGCTCGCCCAGGTGGACGCCTTCGGCAAGTTCCTCGGCGGATCCGCCGCCAACGTCGCCGTCGCCGCCGCCCGCCTCGGCCGCCGTACCGCGCTGATCAGCCGCACGGGCGCCGACCCGTTCGGTGACTACCTCCACCAGGAGCTGCGGGCGTTCGGCGTCGACGACCGCTGGGTGACGCCCGTCGAGGCCTACCCGACACCGCTCACCTTCTGCGAGATCTTCCCGCCCGACCACTTCCCGCTCTACTTCTACCGGCAGCCCAAGGCCCCGGACCTGGAGATCCACGAGCACGAGCTGGACCCGGCCGCCATCGCCGCCGCCCGCGTCTTCTGGATGACCGGCACCGGCCTGTCCGCCGAGCCCAGCCGTACGGCCACCCTCGCGGCCCTCGCACACCGGGCCGCGCGCGGCACCACCGTCTTCGACCTCGACTGGCGGCCGATGTTCTGGTCCGGTGCCGACAGCGCCCGCCCGCACTACCGCGAAGCCCTCCGGTACGCCACCGTCGCCGTCGGCAACCTCGACGAGTGCGAGATCGCCACCGGCGAGCGCGAGCCGTACGCCGCCGCCCGCGCGCTGCTCGACGCGGGCGTCCGCCTCGCCGTCGTCAAGCAGGGTCCCAAGGGCGTCCTCGCCGTGGCCGCCGACGGCGAGACCGCCGACGTACCGCCCGTCCCGGTGGAGGTCGTCAACGGACTGGGCGCGGGCGACGCGTTCGGGGGCGCCTTGTGCCACGGCCTGCTCGCCGGCTGGGACCTGGAGCGGACCGTCCGGTACGCCAACGCCGCCGGCGCCCTCGTCGCCTCGCGCCTCGCCTGCTCCTCCGCGATGCCGTTCCCGGACGAGGTGGAGCAGGCGCTCGAGGGTGAGGGCGGCGGCACGCCGTGAGCATCGACCTCGCGCACCTCGTCGCGGTCCGCACCCGCCACCCCGAGGCCATCGCCGAGGCCGCCGCCCGCCGCCGTCGCCGTCCTCTGCTCGACGCCTCGGGCCGCGACTCCGGTTCGGGCCCCGGCCCCGGTCTCGGCCCCGGCCCGGGTCTCGGCCCCGGTCTCGGCCCCGGTTCGGGCCCCGGCTCCGGTCTCGGCCCCGGTTCGGGCCCCGGCTCCGGTTCGGGCGAAAATCGCCGCCAGAGCCCCCGCCCCCGGCCCGCGGGCCCCGGAAACCCCGCCCACCACGGTCGTCTCATGATCGTCGCCGCCGACCACCCCGCCCGTGGCGCCCTCGCCGTCGGTGACCGCCCGCTCGCCATGGCCAACCGCCTCGATCTGCTCGAGCGCCTCTGCCTCGCGCTCTCCCGCCCCGGCGTCGACGGTGTCCTCGCCACCGCCGACATCCTCGACGACCTGCTCCTCCTCGGGGCCCTCGAGGAGAAGGTCGTCATGGGCTCCATGAACCGCGGCGGCCTCGCCGGCGCCGCCTTCGAGCTCGACGACCGCTTCACCGGCCACCGCCCCGAGGACCTGGCGCGCCTGCGCTTCGACGCCGGCAAGCTGCTGCTGCGCATCGACCCCGACGACCCCGGCTCCCTGACCACCCTCCACTCCGCCGCCCGCGTCATCGACGCCATGGCCGCGCGCCGGCTCCCCGTCTTCGTCGAGCCGTTCCTGTGCCGCCGCGACCCGGACGGCCGCGTGCGCAACGACCTCGGGGCCGACGCCGTGACCACCTCCCTCGCCATAGCCTCCGGTCTCGCCGGCACCTCGGCGTACACCTGGCTCAAGGTCCCCGTCACCGACGACCCGGACGACATGGCGCGCGTGATGGAGGCCTCCACCCTCCCCGCCGTGCTGCTCGGCGGAGAGGTCGGCCACGACCAGGACGCCACGTACGAGAAGTGGCGCAAAGCGCTGCACCTGCCCACCGTCCAGGGCCTGGTGGTGGGACGCTCGCTGCTCTACCCGCCCGACGGCGATGTGGCGGCCGCCGTCGACACGGCCGTGGGCCTGCTCTGAGACGACGAGCGACGAGACGGCGAGCGACCAGACGACGAGCGACCAGACGGCGAGCGACGAGACGAGACACCGAGGGGTACGCAAGGACCATGCGCGAACGACGGCAGCTGTACGTACCGAAGGGCGCGGCCGCCGACGGCCCGTACGCCCTCCACATCGACCCCGCGTACGCCGGCTGGGCCCACTCCGCCCTCCGCGTCCTCGACCTCCGCCCCGGCGAGGTGCACGAACTCGCCACCCGCGACACCGAATGGATCGTGCTTCCGCTGACCGGTGGTTGTACGGTGCAGGTGGACGGGGGCGAACGCTTCGAACTGGCGGGCCGCGCAAGCGTGTTCAGTGGCGTCTCGGACTTCGCGTACGTACCGCGTGACGCCCACGCCCAGATCGCCTCCGGCGCGGGAGGCCGTTTCGCCCTGGCAGGAGCGAGGTGCGAGCGACGACTCCCCGCTCGCTACGGCCCCGCGCCGGAGGTCCCGGTCGAGGCGCGCGGCAGCGGCACCTGCGCCCGCGAGGTGCGCAACTTCGCCGCCGCCGACGCCTTCGACTGCGACCGGCTCATCGCCGTCGAGGTCCTCACTCCCGGGGGCAACTGGTCTTCCTATCCGCCGCACAAGCACGACGAGCACCTCCCCGGCGAGGAGGCGGAGCTGGAGGAGATCTACTACTTCGAGATCGAGGGCGACGGGCTGGGCTACCAGCGCGTGTCGCCCTCCCGCCCCGGCGGCGCCGACGTCCTCGCCGAGGTCCGCACCGGCGACGCCGTCCTCGTACCGGACGGCTGGCACGGCCCGTCCATCGCCCAGCCCGGGCACACCATGTACTACCTCAACGTCATGGCCGGGCCGGGCGACGAACGGGAGTGGAAGATCCGCTTCCATCCCGACCACCGCACGGAGGGATACCGATGAGCAGCCGCACGACCGGTACGCGACGACTCACCACCGCCCAGGCGCTGGTCGCCTTCCTGGCCCGCCAGTACACCGAGCGCGACGGGCGGCGCCACCGGCTCGTCAACGCCACCTGGGGCATCTTCGGCCACGGGAACGTGGCGGGCATCGGCCAGGCGCTCGTCGAGTACGCGGATGAGATGCCCTTCCTCCAGGGCCGCAACGAACAGGCCATGGTCCACGCCGCCGTCGGCCACGCCCGCCAGTCGAACCGCCTCTCCACCCACGCCGTCACCACCTCCATCGGCCCCGGCGCCACCAACCTCGTCACCGGTGCCGCCCTCGCCACCGTCAACCGCCTGCCGGTGCTGCTGCTCCCCGGCGACACCTTCGCCACCCGCCCCGCCGACCCGGTGCTCCAGCAGCTCGAAGTCCCCTATGCGGGTGACCTGTCCGTCAACGACACCCTGCGCCCCGTCTCGGCGTACTTCGACCGCGTCACCCGCCCCGAGGCGCTGATCCCGGCGGCGCTCCAGGCGATGCGCGTCCTCACCGACCCGGCCGCCACCGGTGCCGTCACGCTGGCGCTGCCGCAGGACGTCCAGGCGGAGGCGTACGCGTGGCCGGAGGAGTTCTTCGCGGAACGCGTCTGGCGGGTGCGCCGCCCACAGCCGGACCCTGCCGAACTCCACGCCGCGGTGCAGGCCGTCAGGGCGGCGTCCCGGCCGCTGATCGTCGCGGGCGGCGGCGTCCACCACAGCCGGGCCGAAGCCGCCCTCCGGGAGCTCGCCGAGGCGACCGGCATCCCGGTCGCCTCGACTCAGGCGGGCAAGGGCTCGCTGCCGTACGACCACCCGGCCGACGTCGGCGGCATCGGCCACACCGGCACCGCCACCGCCGACCACCTCGCCCGCACCGCCGACCTCGTCATCGGCGTCGGCACCCGCTACACCGACTTCACCACCGCCTCCTCGACGCTCTTCGCCCACCCCGGCGTCCGGTTCGTCAACCTCAACATCACCGGCTTCGACGCCCACAAAATGGCCGCGCTGCCCCTGGTCGCCGACGCCCGCGCGGGGGTGGAGCACCTCGCCGCCGCCCTGGAGGGGCACACCGTCCCGGCGTCGTACGCGGCCGAGTACGCCCGGCTCAAGGCCGACTGGGAGTCGCGCGTCACCGCCGCGTACACGCCGGCGAGCGACGACGCGCGCCCCACCCAGCCGCAGGTCCTCGGCGCACTCGACACCCTGGTCACCGGGGACGACATCCTGATCAACGCCGCCGGCTCGCTCCCCGGCGACCTGCACAAGCTGTGGCGCGCCCGCTCCCGCGACCAGTACCACGTCGAGTACGGCTACTCCTGCATGGGCTACGAGATCCCCGCCGCCGTCGGCGTCGCCCTCGCGGCCCCCGGGCGCCCGGTCTGGGCCCTCGTCGGCGACGGTACGTACCTGATGAACCCCACCGAAATCGTCACGGCCGTCCAGGAGGGCATCCCCATCAAGGTGGTGATCCTCCAGAACCACGGGTACGCCTCGATCGGCGGCCTGTCCGAGTCCGTGGGCGCCGAGCGGTATGGCACCGCCTACCGCTACCGCGCCCCCGACACGACGTACACCGGCGCGACGCTCCCGGTCGACCTCGCCGCCAACGCGGCCTCCCTCGGCATGCGCGTCCTGCGCGCGCAGACCGTCCGTGACCTGCGGGAAGCCCTCGCCGAAGCGCGGGCGTCGACGGTTCCCACATGTGTCTACGTGGAGACCGAAACGGCAGACACAGTGTCGGGCGCGCCCCCCGCCGAGGCATGGTGGGATGTGCCCGTGGCCGAGACCGCGTCCCGCACGGCGGCGGTCAAGGCCCGCGAGGAGTACGACCGGCATGTCGCAGCCCGACGCCGCCATCTGTGAAGCATCTGAAGGAGCTTTCGTCATGACGAAGACCGTCAACCACTGGATCGGTGGCAAGTCCGTCGAGGGCACGTCGGGCAACTGGGGCCCGGTCACCGACCCGGCGACCGGTGCCGTCACCACGAAGGTCGCGCTCGCCTCGGCCGAGGAGGTCGACGCGGCGGTGGCCTCCGCCAAGGCCGCGTACGCCACCTGGGGCACCTCCTCGCTGGCCCAGCGCACCGGCATCCTGTTCAAGTACCGCGCGCTGCTGGACGCCCACCGCAGCGAGATCGCCGACCTGATCACCGCCGAGCACGGCAAGGTCCACTCCGACGCGCTGGGTGAGGTCGCGCGCGGCCTGGAGATCGTCGAGCTGGCCTGCGGGATCACCGTCCAGCTCAAGGGCGAGCTGTCCACCCAGGTCTCCAGCCGCGTCGACGTCGCCGCCATCCGCCAGCCGCTCGGCGTGGTCGCCGGCATCACGCCGTTCAACTTCCCGGCGATGGTGCCGATGTGGATGTTCCCGCTGGCCATCGCCTGCGGCAACACCTTCGTGCTGAAGCCGAGCGAGAAGGACCCGTCCGCCGCGAACCTGCTCGCCGAGCTGGCCTCCGAGGCCGGGCTGCCCGACGGCGTGCTCAACGTCGTCCACGGCGACAAGGTGGCCGTGGACGCCCTGCTGGAGCACCCGGACGTCGCGGCCGTCTCCTTCGTCGGCTCCACGCCGATCGCGAAGTACATCCACACCACCGCCTCCGCCAACGGCAAGCGCGTACAGGCGCTCGGCGGCGCCAAGAACCACATGCTCGTCCTCCCGGACGCCGACCTCGACGCGGCCGCCGACGCGGCGGTCTCGGCGGCGTACGGCTCCGCGGGCGAGCGCTGCATGGCGATCTCGGCGGTCGTCGCGGTCGGCGCCATCGGCGACGAGCTCGTACAGAAGATCCGCGAGCGCGCCGAGAAGATCAAGATCGGTCCCGGCACCGACCCGACGTCCGAGATGGGTCCGCTGATCACGGCCGCCCACCGCGACAAGGTCGCCTCGTACGTCACCGGCGCCGCCGCCCAGGGCGCGGAGGTCGTCCTCGACGGCACCGGCTACTCGGTCGACGGGTACGAGAACGGCCACTGGATCGGCCTGTCCCTGCTCGACAAGGTGTCGACCGACTCCGACGCGTACCGCGACGAGATCTTCGGCCCGGTGCTGTGCGTGCTGCGCGCCGACACCTACGAGGACGGCGTCCGCCTCATCAACGACTCGCCGTTCGGCAACGGCACCGCGATCTTCACCCGCGACGGCGGCGCCGCCCGCCGCTTCCAGCTGGAGGTCCAGGCGGGCATGGTCGGCGTGAACGTGCCGATCCCGGTCCCCGTCGGCTACCACTCCTTCGGCGGCTGGAAGGACTCCCTCTTCGGCGACCACCACATCTACGGCAACGACGGCGTGCACTTCTACACCCGCGGCAAGGTCGTCACCACCCGCTGGCCCGACCCGTCCGAGGCCCCGGCGGGCGTGGACCTGGGCTTCCCGCGCAACCACTGACGCCTTCCGCCCCGCTTCCCTCCCGTCTCGTTTCCCCCCGCCTCGTTTCCCTTCGTCGTTCCTCTCGCCCGTCCTCCACCCCGCGTTCGGCGCTCCCGCCGCGCGGGGTGGACGCATGTCCGGAGCCGGCAACGTGCCGGAGTCGGCAACTTACGTTCTCACCTGGGCGTTTCGGTCAGCGGTGGCGGGAGGGGGAGTGCGGAATCCGAAGCTCCGAATGATCTGGACACGTCACCACGCGGGTGTCATGATCCATTCGCGTCGGATCGATCACGAAGCAGCTTCCACATCACTCTCATTCCTGGGGTGGACTCTGTCCACGCCCGGCGAAAGGAATCACGATCATGTCTGCAATGTCCGGCAGATCCGTACGCCGTACCGGCTTCGCGGCCTTCGTCGCCCTCGTCCTCGGCCTCGGGCTCGGCTCCACCCAGGCGTGGGCCTACTACGCCTGGAACAGCGACGACTACGCGGTGACCTACAACTCGGACACCCAGGTCAAGGTCTGCGACATGGAGGCCGACACCAACGCCGTCGAGGCCGAGTACTGGCGCAACTACGCCTCGTCGTCCAGCCACCTGTGGGACACCGACGGCGCCGGCCCGGACAACTGCAAGTACAGCGGCACCGGCAACGCCGTCTACAAGATGCGCGTGTGTGAGCAGCGCTTCGCGGAGCCGGACTCCTGCGGCAGCTGGGCCTACCGCCCGTAGCCGAAGCAGGATGCGCCCGTCGCCGGACACGGCGCGGGCGCATCCACCCGCGTACCACTGGGGGCTCCCCGGGAGCCCGCCCCCCACACTCACCAAGGAAACCCCGGTGAAGCCACCCGTTCTCCGCCTTCGTGGCGTCCGGTACGACCTGCCCGACCGCCCGCTCCTCACCGGAGTGGACCTCACCATCGCCGACGGCGAGTCCGTGGCGCTGATGGGCCCGAGCGGCAGCGGCAAGAGCACCCTGCTGTCCTGCGTCCTCGGGCTGGTCCGGCCCGACGACGGTGTGGTCGAGGTCGCCGGCACGGACACCACCCGGCTGCGCCAGGCGGCGGCGGCACGGCACCGGGCACGGAACATCGGGATGGTCTTCCAGTTCGGTGAGCTGCTGCCCGAACTCACGCCACTGGAGAACGTGATGCTCGCCGCGATGCTGGCCGGTACCGGGCGGGCCCAGGCCCTGCCCCGCGCCACGGAGCTGCTGGGCGAGCTCGGGATCGCCGCCGACTCCACCGCCACCGGAGCGCTCTCGGGCGGGGAGCGCCAGCGCGTCGCGATCGCCCGCGCGCTGGTGAACCGACCCCCGCTCGTCCTGGCCGACGAACCCACCGGCGCGCTCGACAGCGAGAACCGCGACGCCGTCGGACGGCTCCTGTACGGGGTGCCCACCCGCTGGGGCTGCGCGCTCCTCGTGGTCACCCACGACCAGGAGCTGGCGGGCGGCGCCGACCGGCTGGTCCGCATCGCCGACGGCGCCATCGCCGAAGACACCCGCCCGGCACAGGAGGCCCCGGCGTGGCGCGGCTGAACGCACCGGACGCCCCGGAGGCATGGGACGCGCGTGACGTGCGGGACACACCGGAGGCGCGTGACGTGCGGGACGCACGTGACGCACGAGATGCAGAAAGCGCGCGGGGCCTGGCGCGCCAGTTGGCCGCCATGGGTACGCAGGCCGCCAAGGGAGGCCCGGGCCACCGGCTGCGCGCCGTCGCCCTCGCCCTTGCCACCGCGTTCCTCGGCTACGCGGTCGCCGTCGTGGTCGTCGCCCTGGCCGCGTACGACGTGCAGAGGGAACACGAGCGGGCCCGAGCGCCGCGTTTCATAGGCGAGTTCCCGGGTGAGAAGCCGGCCGCGCAGTGGCGCGAGAGCGGTGACACGGTCGACGGACTGCAGCACACGGTCGTCTTCGTCGAGCCGCTGACCGCGGACGCGCCGCCGCCGCCCGGTGTCCCGCGGTGGCCGGCGCCGGGCAGCGCCGTGCTGTCCCCCGCCCTCGCCGAGGCCGGCGCCGACGCGGGCATCGCGAGCCGTTACGGCCGGGACGCCGGACGGATCTCCGCCGCGGGACTCACCTCGCCGTCGGAGCGGCTGGTGTACGTACGGCCCCCGGCGGGCTCGGGGGAGTGGGACGAGAGCAGCCGGATCTCCGGCTTCGGCGATGAGCGGCCGGTGCTGTTCGGCGACTCGGTCACGGTGCTCGGACCCGACAAGTTCGTCCCGGCGGCGATCGGCTTCCTGGGGCTGCCCGCGGCCGTCCTCGCCGTGATCGCCGCCCGCTGCGGCTCCGCGGCCCGGGACCGGCGTACCGCCGTGCTGCACGCCCTCGGCGGGCGCCGGCGGCATCGCGCCCTGCTGAGCCTGGGCGAGGCGGCGGGGCCCGTGCTCGCCGGTGCGGCCCTCGGCCTGGTGCCGCTGACGGTCCTCGCCGCCACGGACGTCACCCTGCCCTTCACCGGCTACCGGCTCGCCTCCGCAACCGTGCTCGGCCGGCTCCCCCTGGTCTTGTCCGCGATCGCGGTCGCGGCGGCCACCGTGCTGTTGTGCGCCGTGCTGCTGAACCGGGCGACGGGGGACGGGCGTTCGCCGCGGACCGCTACCGACCGGCCGGTCAAACGGCGCTCCATCATGCTGTGCGCGCTCGGCATCGGACTGTCCCTGCCGGTCGATCTCGGTCCCCTGAGCCCCCACTACCGGGTCAGCCTCGCGCAGTACGCACTGGGCACGGTGCTGACCCTCGCCACCCTCCCCGCGGTCGTCGCCTGGGCCATGACCGGGTTCGGTCGGTTGCTGGCCCGCCGGGCGGGCGCCAAGGGCTGGTGCGGCGCGCTGATCGCCGGACGCTGGCTGCACACCCACCCCGCCGTGATCGCCCGACTCGTCGTCGCCGTGGTGGTGGGCCTCGGCCTGGTCAGCCAGGTGCAACTGTGGACGAGCCGGACCACCGGGGCCGCGGCGGAGGCGAGGGACATGTTCGCGGCGCTCGGGGACAGTGTGCTGGTGGTCCGTACGCGACCGCTGGAGCCCACGCGACTCGACGCCTTCCAGCGGGAACTGGGGCCCGGCCGCGTGGTGTTCTCGCTGCGGCGGGATCCCACGGGGGAGTCCGTGCTGACCGGCCCCTGCGCGGCCCTGGCATCGGTGGGCCAGCCCTGCCCCGGCCGCCCGACCGCCCTGCGGGAGGCCGGTGACCGGCGGCTGACCGAACTCCAGCGCTGGGAGGCCGGGCGGGACGGTCTGCGGGTGGTCACCGGCGCGGTGTCCGTGCCGCGCCCGTCCGCCGACTCGGCGGTCGAGCACCGGCTCGTGGTGATCTCCGCGCGCGGGGACACCGCGGCGGGGGCCACGGTGCGCCGCGCGGCCTACCGACACCTCGGCATGGCACCGGTGGCCGACGTGCTGGGCGGGTCCCAGGTCGGCGGCGACATCCAGTACGAGGCCGTCGGGCGATGGGTGGTACTGCTGGGCCTCGGCGGCATGCTGGTGACGGCGCTGGCGGCGGCGGTGAGCGCGCTGGCGGAGTTCGGGCGCTTCGCCGACCGGCTGGCCCCGATGGGCGTGCTGACCGGTGAGGGCTCCGTCTTCCGCTCGACGGCCCTGTGGTACCTGTCGGTTCCGCTCGCCGCAGCCGGGGTCGCCGCCGCGGTGGTCTGCACGGTTCTGGGCTACCCCATGGTGACGACGGGCGGCGCGCGGCCGTCGCCCGAGCTGGTGCTCCTCGCGCTGTTCGGCAGTCTGCTGCTGGCCGGGTGCGTGGGCGTGGCGGGCGGCCGCGGCGTGGTCGTACGGGCCCGCCACTGGCGCCCGAAGGCCGACTGACACCGACCGCGCACGCCCGGCGGCTCCGGGCTTCCGGGGGAGTGGCGGGTGCTCCGCCAGGAAACGACTGGCCCCGACCGGGGTCGGCCGTTGATCCTTTACCTGATGAACGAGCACGAGCACGAGCACGAGTCCGCGAACAAGAACGCGAACGACAACGCGAACGACAACGCGAACGACAACGCGAACGACAACGCGAACGCCGACACGGGCGAGCCGAAACACCGGATCCGGGCCCTCCACACCGAGGACACGATCACCGTCTACCAGGCGTACAGGCCCGCCATCGGCGGCCCCGCCGCCCGCGACGGCCGCTTCCCCGACGTCTGGAAGCGGGACCGGATGACCTGGATCAAGCCGAGCTTCCTGTGGATGATGTACCGCTGCGGGTGGGCGACCAAGGAGGGCCAGGAGACGGTCCTCGCGGTCGAGATCACCCGCGAGGGCTTCGAGTGGGCGCTGCGCCACGCCTGCCTGTCGCACTACGTGCGGGGCTTCCACCCCGACCAGGCCACCTGGAAGCGGGAGCTGCGCCAGTCGCCCGCCCGTGTCCAGTGGGACCCCGAGCGTGACCTGCGTCTGGCGCCGCTGCCGTACCGCTCGCTCCAGCTGGGCCTGGCGGGCGAGGCGTCGGCCCGGTACGCCGACGAGTGGACGGTCTCCATCCGCGACGTGACGCCGCTCGCGCACGAGGTCCACGCCCTGGTGCGCGCCGGCGACCTGGAGGGCGCGGCACGGCTGATGCCCGAGGAGCGTCCGTACCCGGCGGGTGCGGAGCTCCTCGGGCACCTGGTCCCGTGAGGGTTCTGGAGGGTTCTAGAACAGCGAGTACAGCAGCCTGTTCGGGGAGCCGGTGAGGGCGTTCTGCACCTTGCCGGTCGTCGCGCCGTTCACAAGAGCGGTGCTCACCTGCGCCGGGGACGCGGTCGGGTTCCGCGACAGGTACAGGGCCGCCACACCGGCCGTGTGCGGGGCCGCCATCGACGTACCGGAGATCGTGTTCGTCGCCGTGTCACTGGTGCGCCAGGCCGAGGTGACCTTCACGCCGGGCGCGAAGAGGTCCAGACAGGTGCCGTAGTTGGAGAACGAGGCGCGCTTGTCCGCGCTGTCGGTCGCGCCCACGGTGATGGCCTCGGGGACGCGGGCCGGGGAGGTGTTGCAGGCGTTCTCCGGCAGGCCCAGGATGTTGCCGTTGCCGGCGGCGATCGTGTACGAGACGCCGGAGGCGATCGACCGCTTGACGGCGTTGTCGAGCGAGGTGTTGGCGCCGCCGCCCAGACTCATGTTGGCGACCGCGGGCTTGACGGCGTTGGCCGTCACCCAGTCCACACCCGCGATGACCCCGGCCGTGGTGCCCGAGCCGTTGCAGTCCAGCACCCGGACCGCGACCAGCTTGGCGGCCTTCGCCACGCCGTACGTCCTGCCGCCGACCGTACCGGCGACGTGCGTGCCGTGGCCCTGGCAGTCCTGGCCGTTCTGCCCGCCGCCGACGGTGTCGGTGCCGACCACCGCGCGCCCGCCGAACTCGCTGTGCGAGGTGCGGATGCCGGTGTCGATGATGTAGGCGTTCACGTTCGACGCGGAGGTGTTGTACGTGTACGTCGTCGACAGCGGCAGGCTGCGCTGGTCGACGCGGTCGAGGCCCCAGGTCGCGTTCGCCTGGGTGGCGTTGAGACGGACGGTCTCGTTCTGCTCGACGTACGCGACCCTCGGGTCGGCGGCGAGGGCGGCCGCCTTCGCCTTCGACAGGGTGGCGGAGAACCCGTCGAGGGCGCTGCGGTACTCGTGCCCGGGCGTGACGCCGAGGTCGGCGGCGCGCGTGGAGCCGTCCTTGAGGACGACGATCCAGCTGTCGGCCACGGCGGTTTCCGCGGGGGCGAGACGGAGGTCGCCGACGGGCGCGCCGTGCGCCGTGGGGAGGGCGGCGAACTGCAGACCGGCCGTGAGGGCGATGACGGGTATCAGCGCGCCGACGCGGCGCCGGAACCTGCGGGTGGGGGCTCTCATCTCGTGGGCACCTGACCTTTCTTCTACCGGACGGCCCCACAGCGTCTCGGCTGGTCATGTACCGCACAATAGTGCTAGCGGTTCCTCCCAACTTCGTCTCCGAATTCCCACGTCAGCATGGCGAATTCTCCATCGTCGGCCGCGCCCGCCGAGCGGTACGTCGCCAGGGCCGGGCCGTTGTCCGTGTCCACGCCGACCCACATGCCGTAGCCGCCGCGCGCACGGGCCTCGGCGGCGAGCGCCTCGGTCAGCGCCCGGCCGATGCCGCGCCGCCGGTACCGCTCGTCGACGGACAGCTCGTACAGGCACATCTCCATGCCCTTGTCCGGGTGCAGCATCTCGACGCCCGACACCATCCCGGCCGGCACGCCGTCGTCCGCGTACGCGATCAGCACGAGGTGGCCGGGAGCGGCGAGGAACCGCTCGGCCCACTCGGGGCGGGCCGGCCCGTCGTAGAGGTGCTCGGCGGCGACGAGTTCGGCGACGGTCGTGGCACGGCGGATCTCCATCGGGTGCTCCTGACATACCGCGGCTGGTGTACGGCGACGGTAGTGCGTACGCCGCAAGGAGGTGCTCCGGCTCCGCCCGGCGGCAGCGGACGGGCGGGCCGGGGGGACCGTAGGGTCTAGGCATGCCAGGCATGCAGATCCGACTACGCCGCGCCGCGTGGGCCCTCGTCTCCGCCGTCGTGCTGCTCGCGGGCGCCGGCACCTGGACCGCCGTCGCCTCGGACGACGAACCCGCCCCCCACCGCGAGGACCGGGTGCTGGAGATGGAGGGCGCGGGGATCGACACGTCGTTCTTCACCGCCGGTCCCGACGACGGCCGCCGCCCCGCCGTGCTCCTCGGGCATGGCTTCGGCGGCAGCAAGGACGACGTACGCGCCCAGGCGGAACGGCTGGCGAAGGACGGCTACGCCGTGCTCACCTGGTCCGCGCGCGGCTTCGGCGGCTCCACCGGGCGGATCGGCCTGAACGACCCGGAGTTCGAGGTCAAGGACGTCTCGCGGCTCATCGACTGGCTCGCCAAGCGCCCCGAGGTGCGGCTCGACGCCCCGGGCGACCCGCGCGTGGGCGTCTCCGGCTCCTCGTACGGCGGGGCCATCTCGCTCCTCGCCGCCGGCCACGACGAGCGGGTCGACGCGATCGCCCCGCAGATCACCTACTGGAACCTCGCCGACGCCCTCTTCCCCGACGGCGTCCTCAAGAAGCTGTGGGCGGGCATCTTCTTCACCACCGGCACCGCGGCCCAAGGCGGCGGGGCCACCGCCTGCGGGCGGTTCCAGGACGAGCTGTGCCGCATGTACGAGCGGGTCGCCGTCACCGGGAAGCCCGACGCGGCCGCACGCGAGCTGCTGGCCGCGCGCAGCCCCTCCGCCGTCGCCGGGCGCATCAAGGTGCCCGCGCTCATCGTGCAGGGCCAGTCCGACTCCCTCTTCCCGCTGTCGCACGCGGACGCCATGGCCCGGGCGATCCGCGACAACGGCGCACCCGTCGCCGTCGACTGGATCGCCGGCGGCCACGACGGCGGCGACCGCGAGACCGCCCGCGTCGAAGCGCGCATCGCCGACTGGTTCGACCGGTACCTGAAGCAGGACACCGGCGTCGACACCGGCCCCGCCTTCCGGGTCAGCCGCACCGGCGGCGTCGACTCCACCGACGGGCAGGCCCAGCTGCGCGGCGCCACCGGCGGCACGTACCCCGGGCTGCGCGGCGGCACCCGCACCCTCGCCCTCGCCGGCCCCCCGCAGACCTTCCGCAACCCCGCCGGCGCCAATCCGCCCGCCATCTCCACCGTGCCCGGCATCGGCGCCGGACTGTCCCGGTTCTCCTCCTTCGGCGTCGGCCTGTCCCTCGACTTCCCCGGGCAGCACGCCCGCTTCGAGTCGGCACCCCTGACCGAGCCCCTGCGCGTCACCGGCTCGCCCACCGTCCGCGTCAAGGTCGCCTCCGACAGCGGCGAGGCGGTCCTCTTCGCCAAGGTGTACGACGTCGGCCCCGACGGCCGCGGCCAGGTGCTGCCCGCCCAGCTCGTCACCCCGGTGCGCGTGGAAGCCACCGGCCCGGGCGGCAAGGGCGGCCCGGGAGGCAAGGGCGGCAAGGAGGTCGAGCTGACGCTCCCCGCCATCGACCACGAGGTGGAGGCCGGGCACCGGCTGCGGCTCGTCCTCGCCGCCACCGACCTCGCCTACGCCTCCCCGGTCGCCCCCGCGGCGTACACCGTCGAGCTGACGAGCGGACTCTCCGTCCCCACCGCGCCCGGCGTCCGCACGCAGGCGGCGGGCCTGCCGTGGTGGGTGTGGGGCCTGCCGGCCGGCGGCGCCCTGATCGCCGCCGCCCTGCTCCTGACCGCCCGCCGCCGCACCGCCGCGCCCGCCCCCGACCCGGCGCTCGCCGACGTCCCGCTCACCATCAGCGGCCTGACGAAGCGGTACGCCAAGTCCGCCGACAGGTACGCCGTCCGCGACCTGTCCTTCCGCGTCGAGAAGGGCCAGGTCCTCGGGCTCCTCGGACCCAACGGCGCCGGGAAGACCACCACCCTGCGCATGCTCATGGGCCTGATCACCCCCGACGCCGGAGAGATCCGCGTCTTCGGCCACGCGATCCGGCCCGGCGCACCCGTCCTGTCCCGGGTGGGCGCCTTCGTCGAGGGCGCGGGCTTCCTGCCGCATCTGTCCGGCCGGGAGAACCTGGAGCTGTACTGGCGCGCCACCGGCCGCCCCGCCGAGGACGCGCACCTGGAGGAGGCCCTGGAGATCGCGGGCCTCGGCGACGCCCTGGCACGCGCCGTACGGACGTACTCGCAGGGCATGCGCCAGCGGCTCGCCATCGCCCAGGCCATGCTCGGCCTGCCGGACCTCCTCATCCTCGACGAACCGACCAACGGACTTGACCCGCCGCAGATCCGCGAGATGCGCGACGTGATGATCCGGTACGCGGCCGGGGGTCGGACCGTCATCGTCTCCTCCCACCTCCTGTCGGAGGTCGAACAGTCCTGCACCCACCTGGTCGTCATGGACCGCGGCCGGCTCGTCCAGGCGGGCCCGGTCGCGGAGATCACCGGCGCGGGCGACACGCTGCTGGTCACCACGGACGGTGAGGTGCAGGGGCCGCTGGTCGAGAAGGTCGGCGCGCTTCCGGGCGTCGACTCCGCGGTGCGCACCGACGGCGGGCTGCTGGTCCGCCTGGACGGCACGACGACCACGGCCGCCCTGCTCGCCGAACTCGTCCGGCTCGATCTGCCGGTGACCGGAGTCGGCCCGCACCGCCGCCTGGAGGACGCGTTCCTCACCCTGATCGGAGGAGGATCCGCGTGACGACCACCCCGGCCACCACCCCGGCCACCACCCCAGCCACGACCCCGGCCACGACCCCAGCCACGGCCTCGACCCGGACCGCCGCTGCCGGCTACCGGGCCGGGCACACCCTGCCGCTGCGCGTCGAAGCCGTACGCCAGCTGAAACGGCGCCGCACCCTCGTCATGGGCGGAATCCTGGCCGCCCTGCCCTTCGTACTGGTCGCCGCCTTCGCGATCGGCGGCGGCTCGGACGGGCGGGGCGACACCCGGATCACCCTGATGGACACGGCGACCGCGTCCGGCGCCAACTTCGCCGCGACCTGCCTGTTCGTCTCGGCCGGCTTCCTGCTGGTGATTCCGGTGGCGCTGTTCTGCGGGGACACCGTGGCGTCGGAGGCGAGCTGGTCGTCGCTGCGCTACCTGCTGGCCGCGCCGGTGCCGCGCGCCCGGCTGCTCTGGTCCAAGCTGGCCGTGGCGCTCGCCTTCAGCGCGGCGGCGATGATGATGCTGCCGCTGGTGGCGCTCGCCGTAGGCACCGTGGCGTACGGCTGGGGCCCGCTGCGGCTGCCCACGGGGGGCTCCCTGGCCACGGCGGACACACTGCCGCGGCTGGCGCTGGTCGTGGCGTACATCTTCGTCTCCCAACTGGTCACGGCGGGGCTCGCCTTCTGGTTGTCGACCAAGACCGACGCACCGCTCGGCGCGGTCGGCGGCGCGGTCGGGCTGACGATCATCGGCAATGTGCTGGACGCGGTGACGGCGCTCGGCTCCTGGCGGGACTACCTGCCCGCGCACTGGCAGTTCGCCTGGGCCGACGCGCTCCAGCCGCACCTGGAGTGGACCGGCATGGCCAAGGGCACGGCGGTGTCGGTGACATACGCCCTCGTGCTCTTCGCGCTCGCCTTCCGGGGCTTCGCACGCAAGGACATCGTGTCGTAGCCGTGCACGGCCGCCCTCGCACGGCGGCCGGCCCGGAAGGTCAGATCCAGCCGCGGCGCGCCGCTTCCGCTCCCGCCCGGAAGCGGCTCGTCGTGCCGAGGGCCGCGAGCAGCTCGCCCACGCGCCTGCTGTACGTACGCCCCGATATCCCGAGCCGGGCGGCGGCCGTCTCATCGGTGAGCCCGGCCAGCAGGGCCTCCAGCACCGGCCGCAGGTGCGGCGGCAGCGAGCCCGCCGGAGCGGGCGTCGCCGTCACATCGTCGCCCGCCTCCCACCATGCGTGGTGCGCACGCACCAGCGCCTGGACGATCACGGGGTCGCGGATCAGCAGCAGACCGTTGTAGAGCAGCTCGAGGTCGAGCGGGACCGCCGCGACCGTCCGGTCCACGACGATCATCTTGAACGGGATCGACTCGGTCAGCCGCGCCCGTCCCGTCAGCCGCGCCGCCGCCGTGACGTCGGCGGCCGTCACCCGGTCCAGCGCGTGCCGCGGCACGATCTGGCGGACCGTACCCACCCGCTCGGTCGCGGTGCGCACGCACGCGCCGGCGAGCTCCAGGAAGGGCTGCGGGATCGACTGGCCGAGGCATGCGGCCGGGTCGTCGAAGGTCAGCAGCTCCCGGCGGGCGGACTCGGCGAGCGCCGCGAGCGCCGCGCAGATCTGCCGCGTACCGCGCACCGACTGGCCCGCCGGTCTCGGTTCCTGACGCGGCGGCGCCTGCTGCGGTACCTGCTGACGTGTCATCTGCTGCGATGCCTGCTGTGTCGCTGCTTGCTGTGGTATGAGGGGCGCCACGCGCTGAGGTGACCGTGGTGACACCGCTCGTACCGGTGTCGACGTACCTCTCAGAGCCGTTCGGCCGAGCACAGAGCTCGGAGCGTTCGCCACGGCTGACCACCCCCGCCATCCCCTTGGAACGTACGCAACTCCATGTACGCATGTGACTGCATACGGTGACAAGACCCAGTTCAGGGGTTGGCGAGTCCAAGCCATCGCCGGACAGGCGCCGATCCGGCGGTGGTGCTCCGTTTGCAGTAGTGCGAATGGCGGACGGCGTACGGCCGATTTCGGATGGTCACTGTGGACCCTCGCTCCGGAGACCAAGGAGTCCGAAGCGACCGACGACACCGACGACACCGATGAGATCGACGAGACCGACGAGAAACGGACAAGACATCGTGATCCGCTGCCGCTCCCCCCGGCGCCGGGCCGCCACGGCCCTCGCCTGCCTCACCCTCACCGGCATAGCCACAGGCGCCGCCGCCCCCGCGTTCGCCACCGGCGACGCGAGCCCGCTGCCCATCGACAACGCCTTCCTGCGCGCCTCCCACCAGGGCAACCTGGCGGAGATCGCCGCCGGCCAGGACGCCCAGAAGAACGCCACCACCGAGTGCGTCAAGAACGTCGGCAAGGCCCTGGTCCGCGACCACACCAAGCTGGACGCCTCGACCAAGTCCCTCGCCGACAAGCTCGGCGTCGACCTGCCCGTCGCCCCCACGGCCGAGCAGCAGCAGACGCTCGCGAACGTCATGAAGAAGGCCGGTACCAGCGCGTACGACACCGCCTGGCTCCAGGCGCAGTCCGCGGCCCACCAGAAGACGCTGACGATGATCGACAACCAGGTGGCCCACGGCAAGAACGCCGAGGTGACCGCCGCCGCCAAGTCGGCGCGGCCGGTCGTCGCCATGCACCTGGACATGGTGCGTGGCGGCACCTGCCGCGGCGCGGCGGCCGACGCCGCGACCGCGCCGAAGTCGATCCACGCGGGCAACGGCGGACAGGCCGCCCTCGCGGCCGACGTGCCGGTGATGCTCGCCGTGCCCGCGCTCGCGCTCGGCGGCGTCCTCGTCGCGGGCGGCGCCTTCTGGGCCGCCAACCGCATCCGCCGCAACGACGGCCGCTGACGCCGGCGGTGGTGCGCCCGTGACGGACAAGGGCGGCCTCTGGCTGCGCGGCGAGCCCGGCCCCGACCGGCTCCTGGTCTGGGCCGGGATCGCCGCGGCCGCCTCGGCCGCGCTGACCTGCCTGTGGCCGCCGTCGGCCGTGGACCCCGCCGTGCGCGCCCCGGACGCGGGCGCCCTCCCGGCGGCCACCGCGGCCGGCGGCGCCGCCCACGCGGCCTCCCCGCCCCTCACCCTCACCATTCCGGGCCACGTCGAACGGACCCCGGTCGACCCCGTCGCCACCGACACCAAGGGCGTCCTCGCCGTACCGGAATCCCCGGCGCGCCTGGGCTGGTGGGCTCTCGGCGCCCACCCCGGCGCCACCCGGGGCACCCTCCTCCTCGCCGGCCACCTCGACTCGGCGGACGAGGGAGCGGGCCCCCTGGAAGCCCTGCACGAGGTGCCGCTGGGCGCCCGCGCCCACGTCACCACGGCCGACGGCGCCCGCCACACGTACGAGATCGTCGCCCGCCGCACGTACCCGAAGTCCGCCCTCCCCGCCGACCTGTTCGGCACCGACGGCGCCCCGCGGCTCGCCCTGGTGACCTGCGCGGGCCGCTTCGACCGGGACGCGCACGCGTACGCCGACAACCTGGTGCTCTATGGCGCACCCCGCTGACGACGAACCCCCGAAGAAAGGCACATGATGCCGCTCTATCTGTCGAGGTTCAGCTACACGCCGCAGACGTGGGCGAGGATGATCGGCCACCCCGAGGACCGCACCGAGGCCGCCCGGACGTACATCGAGTCCGTCGGCGGGAAGCTGCACGGCTTCTGGTACGCCTTCGGCAGCCACGACGGATTCACCCTGTGGGAGGCGCCGGACAACGTCTCCATGGCCGCGGTCGCGCTGGCCATCAGCGGAGGCGGCGCGCTCGGCTCGTTCGAGACGACCGTTCTGCTGACCGTCGACGAAACCCTGGACGCGCTGCGCCGAGCCGAACAGGTGCGGTACCGCCCTCCGGGCGCCTGACGCCGCGCCCGGCGTGCGCCGGCGTCGGCCGAAGGGGTCCCAAAGGGGCGGCCCGTGGAGACGGCGGACATCGCAACAGCTCCGGAACTGTGCAGACCTCCAGCGGTTCGGCTGGCCGGTCCGCCCACTGCCACCAGGTGTGCCGACCAAAAGCGCGAGGCTAGGTCTCACCCGGAGCGGGCGAGACCGGCCCGCAAGATCATGGACTGCCACCTCCTCGTCCCCCGGACCCTGTGACCTTCCCACGCAAGTGACTAGCCTCGATCTTTCGAGAGGCTCCGCCGATGGAGTCGGTGGACCCTCTCTCTCGACATCTGCCGGACGCTCCTTGTCACACGGCACTCCGGAGGCTGTGGTCGCCTGACGAATCGAAATCTTGCCCAGGCCGCTGAAATTCGCCCACGTCCTGCCACGTTGATGTCATCCGGTGATGCCAGGCCATGGACCTGTTGAGGCAGAAGACCGCGGACGGCCTGAGGGCATCGCTCGCCTCACCGGGTTCCAGGGGTGTGAAGGTCTCACATACGAAGTGCTCAGTCGGTAGGGAGCCTGTCGGTGCCCATATCGAGGCGCATAGCAGTGCGTATGGCGATCAGGGCTTCCATCACGTCCTGGAACGCGGCCTCGTACCCCTCATCACCATCCGGCACGCCTCGTATGGTTGCCTCCCGTGCCCGACGGACGCTGCGGAAGTAGTCCAGTGCCGGCTCAACAACGGCTCGCGGCGCGAAGACCTCCAGTTGGTACCGGAGCTCGTAGCACCTTGCGAAGCTTTGCCTAGCTGCGATCGTGCGATCGGCCTCTGACATCCCGCGATCCAGGATGATGAGTTGAAGCTCGCTACGTACCTGGGACAGCACTCCGAGATAGGCGCCGTACAGCTCCCGCTTACTTCGCCTCCACTCCGCTAGGGCCTCACGCCGATCCTTTCTGACTTCAACAAGCAGGGCGGAGCCTGTAGCGATCGCGGCGCCAAGGAGCGTAGCCAGAAGTGGTGTCCAGTCCATGTCGGCAAGGTACGAGAGTGCAGCCCTCGACAACAGGGCGCTCGTAACCCCGTGCCGTCGGACGTCGGCACCACCAACCAAGCACCGTTGGGGACGAGCCTCGTGTCCGGACTCCCACCTACCGCAATGTTTGGTCGGCTCGCCCTTCGGCTCTGGGCTGGGTACAAGCAAGCACCGCTTTAGGGGAGCGGCTGGGGAACCTTGCCGGTGACCTGCGGCTTCGATACCTGGTGAGGTGCCGGGCCATCCGGCTGCAGGGGACCGGTGTTCACCGCGGCGGTCCGTACGCGATGACGGTGTCTGAGCCCCCGCTTGAGAAGCTTGGGTTTCTTGGCGGCGTTGCTGCGCTGACCTGTGGTGGGGCGGTGCTGCAGCCCGGAGCTCACCTGGGGCAAGTCCCCGCTGCCACCCATGGGTCCCGCAGGATCCGGCACGCCAACGGCACGGACCCTCAGGCGGGGAGCCGAAGGCGGGCTGGTCGGGATCGACTGCAAGCAGGGGGTGGAGCTGTTCCCGCTGGCGCACCGGTTCTCCGTGCTCGCCGATCACCCGGGCACCGCCCTGGAACTGCTCGAAGCGCTCGCCGCGTACGCCCGATGCGTCGACGGGCAGCTGCCGGACCTCAAGCGGCGGCTCGAAGCGGCGGGTGACCTGTCGGAGCTGCCTGGCACCGGCTGATCGCCTGCCGAGAATCTTCGACACGGAGTCGACACCGCCGCCCGCGAAACCCGGTGACAGCCGGACAGCCCGGATCTCGCCCTGATCACCAAAGGGGATCCAGGGCTTCGCTGTGTCGAGCGTCACCCGCCCTGAGCAGCAAGAACGCCCTCCCGAAGGAGGACGGAGACGGGCGCCCCCGGCAGGACTCGAACCTGCGGCCAAGCGCTTAGAAGGCGCCTGCTCTATCCACTGAGCTACGGGGGCCGGTGGTGGCCTTGGTGACCTGGAGCCCCTGGTCGGGCGGTCCGTGACCTTGCCGGGCACAAGGATAGGGCTCCGATCCCCTTGGCCCGGTCGCTTCACCTGCGTGGCACGATGTGGAGGTTCGGTGAAGCGAACCGATAATCGCAGGCAGGTGCGATTCTCGCAGCGCTTTTTGCGCCACGCGCGCCGGGTGTTGTGCACTCGTTATGCCTGCGTCCCACTCGTCCCCTGTGTCCCTTGCCCTTGATCGGCGCGCAGAGGGGTCCATACGCTTCAAAAGCGTGCCGAAATTGGGCATTCTTCGCATGTGGTGACCTTGGACGTACGGCCTCAGCTCATCGACGCACTTTCCGCCCTGCGCGACCGTGTCGCCGCCGTGCGTCTTCCCCTCCCCCTTCCAGGGGCGCCGCGGGCTCGTCAGACGCGGGCCGAGTTGCTCGCCCAGCTCGACGACTATCTGGTGCCCCGGCTGAAGGAGCCGGAAGCGCCCTTGCTCGCCGTCGTCGGCGGTTCGACCGGGGCGGGGAAGTCGACGCTTGTCAATTCCCTGGTCGGGCGACGCGTCAGTGAGGCCGGGGTGCTGCGGCCCACCACACGGACGCCCGTCCTCGTCTGCCACCCCGAAGACCACCACTGGTTCGCCGGCATGCGGGTGCTGCCGCACCTCGCCCGCGTGTGGGTGCCCGAAGACGGCGAACAGGAGCCCGCCGGCGAGAAGGCGCTGCGCGTCGAGACCGCACACAGCCTGCCGCGCGGGCTCGCCCTGCTCGACGCCCCCGACATCGACTCCCTCGTCGTCGAGAGCCGCGAACTGGCCGCCGAGCTGATGTGCGCCGCCGACGTGTGGGTGATGGTCACCACCGCGTCGCGCTACGCCGACGCCGTGCCGTGGCATCTGCTGCGTACCGCCAAGGAGTACGACGCCACGCTGGTCACCGTCCTCGACCGGGTGCCCCACCAGGTGATCGGGGAGGTGTCGCGGCAGTACGAGGCCCTCCTGGCCAGGGCCGGGCTCGGCGACGTACCGCGCTTCACCATCCCCGAGCTGCCCGAATCGGCCGGCGGCGGAAGCGGGCTGCTGCCGGAGAACGCCGTGGCCGCGCTGCGGGCCTGGCTGGCGTACCACGCCCAGGACCCGGCCGCCCGCCGCCAGGCCGTCGGGCGGACCGCCAAGGGCGTCATCGACTCGCTGCGCGCCCGCATGCCCGAGCTGGCCGGCGCCGTCGCCGCGCAGTACGCCGCCGCCGTACGGCTCTCCGGCACCGTCGAGGCGGCGTACGGGAAGGAGGGCGAGCGCGTGCGCCGGGAGCTCGGGCGCGGCGCCGTCCTCGCCGGGGACGCGCGCACCCGCTGGCGCGGCTACCCCCGCGACTGCACGGCCGCCGAACTGCTCGACTCGCTCACCGAATCGCTCGGCGCGCTGCTGCAGTGCGCCGTCGCCGCCGCCGACGAACACGTCCAGGAAGTCTGGCGGCGCGAACCGGCGGCCGGGGCCGTCGGCGGGGGACAGGCACCACCCGACGGGGAGGCCGGCGAGCGGATCGGCATGGCCGTACGGCGCTGGCGGCGCGTCCTGGAGGAGCTCGCCGAGGAGGAGGTGGGCCGGATGGAACGATCCGCCGCGCCCGACTCCGACACCGTCGCCGCGCTGCTGGCGGCCGCGCTCCTCGGCGGGCGCCGCACCCGCGGCGCGGGCGAGCGGCTCGCCGAACTGATCGGCGCGCAGGGCGCCCTGAGGCTGCGCGACCGGGGCGGCGAGCTGGTGGAGACGTACATCGACCGCGTACTGCACGAGGAGAGGGACCGGCGCCTCGCACCGCTCGACCGGCTCGACATCACGCCCGAGCCGCAGGCCGAGCTGATCGCCGCGCTGTCCGTCCTCCAGAGGGAGAGGTGACCGCGGTGAGCACCGTGGAGGAACGCTGGGACGACGGGCTCATCGCCCGGCGCGTGCAGGAGCAGCAGGGGGTGACGGCGGACGAGGAACCGGCCTCGGCGGAAGCGCAGGAGCCGGCCGGCCCGTACGCGACCGCCCTGCGCGGCCGGCTCGACGCCCTGCGCAAGCTGGTGGGGCTCTCCGCGACCCGGCTGGACGGCCAGACGCTCGCCGAGGCGGGGCGCGTCCTGGAGGAGGCGTCGGCCCGTCAGAGGCTCTCCACCCGGCACACGGTGGTCGCCATCGCCGGAGCCACCGGGAGCGGGAAGTCAACTTTGATCAACGCGTTGGCAGGGGTACCGGTCTCCGAGACCGGCCTGCGCCGGCCGACCACCTCCGCGCCCATCGCGTGCGCCTGGTCCGAGGGGGCGGGCGGGCTGCTGGACCGGCTCGCCATCCCGGGGCGGCTGCGCCGCCGGCCCCTGGCGGGCGGGGTCGGCGACGAGGCGCTCCAGGGGCTGGTCCTGGTCGACCTGCCCGACCACGACTCGGCGGTCACCGCCCACCGGGAACAGGTCGACCGGCTGCTGGCCCTGGTGGACGCGGTGATCTGGGTGGTCGACCCGGAGAAGTACGCGGACGCCGCGCTGCACGAGCGCTACCTGCGGCCGCTCGCCGGGCACGCGGAGGTGATGTTCGTCGTCCTCAACCAGGTGGACCGACTCCCCGGCGACGCCGCCGACCAGGTCCTCGACGACCTGCGGCGGCTCCTCGACGAGGACGGGATGGCGCTCGGCGAACACGGCGAACCCGGCGCCACGGTCCTCGCCCTGTCGGCCCTCACCGGCGAGGGCGTCGGCGAACTGCGCGAGCTGCTCGGAGCGTTCGTTCAGCAGAGGAACGCCGCCCAGCGGAGGCTGTCGGCGGACGTGGACGCGACGGCGCGGCGGCTGCGCCCCGTGTACGTCGCCGAGGGCCGGCCCGGACTCGACGAGCGGTCCCGCGAGGACTTCGGGGCCCGGCTCGCGGTCGCCGTCGGCGCCCACGCGGCGGGCGAGGCCGCCGAACGCGAGTGGCGCCGCAACGCCGGGCGCGCGTGCGGGACGCCGTGGCTGCGGCTGTGGCGGTGGTACGAGCGGCTACGTACGCCGGGGGGCGCGCCACCGCAGGGCGACGCCGAGACGCCGGTGGAGGACGAGCTCACGGCGCGGCAGCGCGTGGAGCAGGCCGTACGCGTGGTCGCGGACGAGGCCTCGCGCGGGCTTCCGGCGCCGTGGGCGCAGGCGGTGCGCGAGGCGGCGGTACGCGGGGCGCAGGGGCTGCCGGAGGCGCTGGACGAGCTGGCGGTGACGGCCGGGCGGCCGGGGCGGGACGGCAAGCCGCCGCGCCCCGCCTGGTGGCCGGCGGCGGTGCTGGCCCAGGCGGCGATGACGCTGCTGCAGTTCTACGGCGGCCTGTGGCTGGTGGGGCAGATCGTCGGCGTGCTGGAGCCGGGGCTCATGGTGCCCGCACTGATCATGCTCTCCGGTGTCGTCGGCGGCCCGCTGGTGGAGTGGGGCTGCGCGGCGGCGGCGCGGGGGCCCGCGCGCCGGTACGGCCAGGAGACCGAGCGGCGGCTGCGCGAGGCGGCGGCGGGGTGCGGGCGGGCGATGGTCCTCGACCCGATCGCCTCCGAGCTCATGCGCTACCGCGAGGTGCGCGAGCAGTACGCGACGGTGGAGGCGGGCCGGCGGATGGGGTGACGGACGGGCCGCAGGGGGGAGTGACGGCGGGCCGCCGGGTGGGGTGACGGGGCCGCGGCGGTCGCTGCCTCGGCTGCGGGGTTCCCCAGGTGCACTCGCCCGTATGGGTGACGGAGTTCTGCACACGTCCGGGGTTGTCCACACCCGTCAGCGGGATTTCGGCGCGGCGGCCAGCATGGGTGGCGTCGACGGTCGGCGCGGTGCCGGCGGGCGTAGCGAAGAGGGACGGGGTGGGTGTCATGGCCGAGACCATGGTGACGGTCGTGGGCAACGTGGCGACAAGCGTGGACTACCGAGACACCGCGGCCGGCGGGGTGGCGAAGTTCCGGCTCGCGGCCCGGGCGCGGCGGTGGGACCGCGAGAAGGCGACGTGGGTCGACGGACCGACCAGCTTCTACTCGGTGAGCGCCTGGCGGACGCTCGGCGCGAACCTCGCCGCGTCGGTCGCCGTCGGCGATCCGCTGATGGTGCACGGGAGGCTGAAGGTGCGGGAGGAGGAGTGGGAGGGCCAGCGCCGGACGTTCGTGGACATCGACGCGGTGGCGGCGGGGCACGACCTGACGCGCGGCACGTCGGCGTTCAGACGAGCGACGCGGCCCGAAGCGGAGCTGACGGAGCGTCAGGGTCATGCAGCACAACGTGAGATGGTGCCGGAAGCCGTTCCTGCCGGGGGGTTCGCTGGATGACGGCGTCGTGCCCGGCCGTGAACGGGTCATTCCCGGCGCGCGACCGCCCGGCGATAACGATTGCGATTCGGAATGGTTATCTGACGGTATGACAGGGGACTGTGTCGGGTCGCCTCTTTAGGATCACCGGGGTACTCCTGGGTACCCACGGGCCACTTGAGTCGGCAGGCGAGGCACTCCCCCCACGCGTCCCACGCGACAACACCTCGCCCAGAGGGGAATTCTGTGTTTGCTGCGTTTTGTGTACGGAGGCGGAAGCGCCGCGCCGCCCGCTTCGCCGCCGCGGCCATCGCCTCCGGGCTGGTGGCGGCCGGCGCCGCCGTCGGCGTGACCCCCGCCGCCGCCGACGAGGCGCCCCAGCACCAGGGGGGCGCGGCAGCGACCCTCAACGGCCTGACCACCTTCCACCAGGCCGTCCTGCACATCGGCAACCAGACGCAGCAGCTCCCCGCCGGCCTCTTCGAGATGACCGTCGACGGCGGCGGCACCCTCAAGACGTACTGCATCGACGTACACAACCCCACTCAGGAGAACGCCAGGTACCTGGAGACCTCCTGGGACCAGACCTCCCTCGGCGGCAACAAGGACGCGGGCCGGATCCGCTGGATCCTCCAGCACTCCTACCCGCAGGTCGACGACCTCGTGGGCCTCGCCAAGGAGGCCGGCACCGGGCCGCTCACGCCGGAGACGGCCGCCGCCGGCACCCAGGTGGCGATCTGGCGGTACTCGGACGGGGCCGAGGTCGAGGCGCTCGACCCGGCGGCCGAGAAGCTCGCCGACTGGCTGCAGGGGGAAGCCGGCAGCGTCGCCGAGCCCGAGGCCTCCCTCCGCCTGGAGCCGGGCGCGGTCGCCGGCCCCGCCGGCACTCGGCTCGGACCGGTCACCGTGCGCACCAACGCCGACCGGGTCGCGGTCAGCCCGCCCGCCGACGCGGCCGCCAGCGGCGTGCGGATCACCGACGCGACCGGGAATCCGGTCGACTCGGCCGTCAACGGCAGCAGCCTCTACTTCGACGTGCCCGCGGGCGCCGCCGACGGCACCGCCGCGCTGAGCGTGCAGGGCACCACCTCCGTACCGGTCGGCCGCGCGTTCGCCGGGGTCACCAGGAGCCAGACGCAGATCCTGGCCGGGTCCAGCAGGTCGACCGTCTCCGCGACGGCCACCGCCACCTGGGGCACCACGGGTGCCATACCCGCCCTGTCCGCCCGGAAGAACTGCGCCAAGGGCGGCGTGGACATCACCGCCACCAACAAGGGCGCCGCCCCCTTCTCCTACGAGCTCATGGGCCTGCGGTACACGGTTGAGGCGGGCGCGACGCGGACGGTGACCATCCCGGTCGCCGAGGACCAGGCGTACCAGCTGACGGTCACCGCACCCGGCGGCTTCACCAAGACCTTCAAGGGCGTCCTGGACTGCAGGACCACCGGCTCCACGGCCACCATGGCCGGGCAGCCGGGCTCACAGCCCAGCCCGCTGTCCGGCGGCTCCACCCCCGGCGCCGGGACGGCCACGGCGGGCGGCGAGACCGACCTGGACCTGGCCGAGACCGGCGCGTCCGGAGCCACGCCCATGATCGCCGGGACGGCCATCGCGTTCCTGCTCATCGGCGGGGCGGCGGTGCTCTTCCTCCGCAAGAAGTCGTGACAACGCGCAAGCGGGTGATGACGCCGCGCTGGTGAGGGCGGCGTCCGGCGGCGCGCCCCCTCGCCCCCTCCACCCACCCCCTCACACAACTGGTTTCCATCGAGGGATGGACGTCAGGCAAGATGGGGTGTGTCTGGCGGCTCAGGGGTGCCTTACGGCCCCTGACCAGCAACGGAACTGCCGGGCAGGGGCTCGTCCGGGGCCGTGGGCCGTCTGTGGGCCGTCACGCCGCCGCGGCGAGGGTCACCGGCGGGTGGATGCGCTGGAACACGGCTGACACGGCACCCCGTGCTTTCTCCTCACTGCTCGGCATCAAGTGGGTGTAGATGCGCAATGTGAAGCCGGGGTCAGAGTGTCCCAGGTAGGTGCTCAACGCCTTGATGCTCCCACCGGCCTCCAGTACCACCGAGGCGTAGAAGTGCCGGAGCGCGTGCATGCCGTCATCCGGAGCTGCGGCGTAACGCTTGCCGGGCTCCTTGGGCGGGATGACACCCGCATGGGCGAGGGCTGGCTTCCACACGTAATCATCGAAGTAGCTCCGCCAGATAGCGTTTCCCACGGGGCTGGTGAAGACGAGCCGGAACGTCACCAGCGGGCCGTCCGGCGTCTTCCACGGCAACGTGACGGGAACCGGCGGGAACTGCTCCATGTGACTACGAAGACCCATTCCCACCACAGGGCTGAGCGGCGCGTCTCGAAGCTTGCCGCGCTTGGGCGGGGCGAAAACGAGTACGCCGCCCACCCTCTTGACCTGTTGCCGAACGTGGACCCAGCCGGTATCGAAGTCCAGGTTGTCCTCGGCAAGGCCGAAGATCTCGCCCTGACGGAGTCCGCACCCTCCGCCGGCGTCAACGGTGGCGGCGTACCGGTCAATCATCCCCGCACGCACTGACACGACCCGTTCCTCCGTCCACGGGATGATCAACCGAGATTCAGGAACCGGAGCCTTCACCGACTGGGCATGACAGGGGTTCGCCCGGATCACGCCGTCATCCACGGCAGCGTTGAACAGCGACGAAACCGAGTCGTAGATCGCGCGCCGATAGGTGCCGTTCGGCACTGCTGACTGAAGCTCGTTCAACCAAGCACGCAGGTGTTCCGGCCTGACCGCACCCATCGGGCGTACACCCAGGTAGGGGACGGCATGCAGTCGGATTCGCCTCCGCACGACCTCTTGACTGCCCAACTCCGTCGTCAGCCCGCTCAACCACTTCTCGGCGTACTCCCGGAATGTGATCTGCCCAGCTTTCGGATCGAAGTACTGACCCGTGTCCATGTCGGCCTGGATCCGGTTCAGCCACTTCTCGGCCTTGGTCTTCTGCCGGTCCGGGAAGCTCTGTGACTGTTCGGTTCCGTCGGGGCCGACGTACCGGGCCCGGTAACGGAGCCCTTTCCCATAGCGATCGGTCTTGACCCGGCGGGGCTTACCGTCGGGGCCAACCTCCGTCTTGTACCAACGATCCTGAATGTGGCCAGCCATGCGGGCTGTGGGTCCTTTCGGCGTACGGAGCGGCCCGCGCCGCCCCTGGGCGAGGGGTGACGCGGGCCGGTAAGGGATGGTCAGGCGGCGGTGTCGAGCTCGCTCTGGTGGGCAACCCAAGCGTTGACAGCGGCGGGGTCGTAGCGGACGTACCGGCCGACTCGGAACCCGGGCGGGCCGACGCGCTGCTTGCGCCAGTGGTAGACGGTCTCCAGGGGAACCTTGAACAGCCAGGCGATGTCATCCGGGGTCAGGTACCGGTCGGGGAGTTCGGTGACGGGCTGGGGCGTCTTGGCGGTCGCCATCGGGCTCCTTTCAGCTCGGTCCGGGGCTCGTGCCCCCCTCCTGGGAAGTCCGCTACAGCCGCTACACCGCTACATCGCAGGTCAGCGGGGGGTTTTCTGTAGCGGAGGGCTGGCGTGTAGCGGCTACGACGCGCTACGGGCTGTGCGGCGTAGCCGCTACACGCTGCGGTGCCGCTACAGATTCATGGGCTCTGAGCTGGGCTGTAGCGGCGTAGCGGATGTAGCGGCTTCCTGGGGCGGGGGGCAGTAGCGTGCCCAGGCGTCTTCCAGGTCGCAGGCGTGGAAGCCTTTGAGGACTCCGCCGGCGGTGCGGATGTTCCGGGAGCGGATGGGCTCGTTGTCGGCGGTCATGTACTCGCCGAGCATCCGGGACAGGCGCCGGTTGTCGAGCGGCTTGCCGTCCAAGTCGGCCCACGGGGCGTCGTCCAGGGCGTTGAGCCGGTCCAGGATGGCGATGGTGGGCAGGCGTTCAACGCCGATCAGCACGTGGTCGCGCAGGTCGGTGAGCAGCCGGATGCCCAGGCTGTGCTTGTCGGTGTACTGCGCGTCCCGTACGAGGGCCACGCACGCTTCGCGGGCTCGGCGCGGCCAGTCCCCGCCAGCGGCGTCGGCGATGGCGAGCAGGGGCTCCCACACGTCGGCGGGCCGGTCGGTGACGCCGTCGGGCATCTGCGGCCAGGCATCCGTCACCCGGGCGCGGGCGTGCTCGGCCCACTCGGCAAGCCGGTCGCGGAGCTTGTTGCCCTCGGCTTCGTGGATGCGGGCACGGAAGGGCTCCACCTTCTCGTTCCGGGCCCGGCGCCGCATGCGGATGACGACGGAGCGGGTGAGGATCGTGTCCGGCAGCGAGCCGAGCCCGGCGACCGCGACGGCGCAGTACGACGGGAAGGCTTGCACGGTCTGGTTGCCGCCATCTCCGATGCACCGGTAGGTGACCCCGGAGCGGCGGTGGCCGGCGTTGAGGAACCCGCGCAGTTCCTCGTTGTCCCCCGCCTTTGGCCCGAAGACCGTGTCGATCTCATCGAAGAGGATGGTGGGCCGTCCGTTGGCCCCGGACACGGCGCGGAAGAGGGCGGCGGCCGACGCGTTCACCGCGACCATCGGCTGAGGGACCAGCGTCTCCACGATCTCCAGCGCGCGGGACTTGCCCGAGCCCGGCTCGGGGGAGAGGAACGCCAGCCGCGGAGTGGAGTCGAACGCGTCGAGCAAGTGCGCGTGAGCGTCCCACAGAGCGACGGCGACGTACGCGCCTTCGGTGGGGAAGACGTTGAAACGGCGGTGGAAAGCTTCGACCTCGTCCAGCAGTGCGGCGCCGATGATGGTGTGCTCGCTCATGCGGCGTTCCTCCCTTCGAGCGGGTGACGCAGGGGGCAGACGATGCGGTGGGCGGCGTGCTTCTCGATGAGCGCGAGGACGCGGGCCTGGCCGACGGCGCTGCGGTTTCGGCCGCACTCGCACGTGGAGGTGGCGGTCGGTACCGCGCCGCGTCCGGGTGCGGTGATGCGCAGGAAGGCGACGACGTACCGGCCGTCGCCCGGGTGCGGCTCAGGGCTAAGAGCAGAAGGGACGGCCTTACGGCCGACGTCCTTTTGGCCGCCCACGGCCGTCACCGATGCGGGCAGGGTGGCGGTGTGCTGCTGGTCGGTGGTTCGGGTGAGGCTTTTCAGGCGGGGGCGGGCTGCGCCGGTCATGCTGCCTCCCGGGGCCGGGCCGTGCGGATGGACCAGTTCAGAGCGCTGCGGATGGTGGCGCGGCACTCGGCCGGCGACAGGCCCGCCGCCTCGCCCGCCTGCTGAAAAGCCTCCTCGACCACCGTGCGCGGGAGGTCGCCCCACGCGACGAAGCGCCCCATGGCGCGCGCCCCGGCCAGCAGCCGGGCGTTGCGCCCGCCCTCGGCAGCACCGGCGACGGCGGCGGTCTCGCGTTCGAGGGCCACTTCGGCGAGGCGGGTGGCACGCCCGGGCCGGGGCAGGGAGAGGGGCTTGGTGGGGCGTCGTACGGGCTTCAGCGCGTCCAGCAACCAACCCGGCGCTTCCGCCACCGGTGCCGCAGTGAAGACCTCGTACGCGCCCGCGGGGATGGTGCTGCCGGGGGCGACGACGTACCCACCCCACGCCCGGGTGTCGACCAGCGGCGCGAGCGTGCCGGCCGTGTTCGTCAGCCGCATGCCGGCCGGGGCCGCGAAGTACAGGTGCAGCCCGCCGCTCGCGGTCCGCACCGTGCGGGTGGTGGGGACGGCCTGCCCGGCGCGCTCGCAGAGCGCCTTGAAGGTCGTCACGCCGCTAGGCGTGCCCGAACTGCTCTTGCCCTTGGGCATGTCCAGGTCCACCACGAGCAGCCCGGAGGGGCCGGTGGCGATGCCGACGTTGTACGGCCGGTGCTGCCAGATCCGCTCGATGAGGTTGGGGTCTGTGGTGGCGCGCTGCTCCCACTTGCGGTGCCCGGCGGCGCACTCGCCGGTGCGGGGGCAGTCTCGCTCGGGGTGCCCGGCGGGCCGCTTGCTGCCGGGACGGAGGGGGAAGACGTGCCAGCCTCGCGCGGCGGCGTCGAGGGCGGCGTACAGGAGGGTGTTCATGCGGCCACCGCCAGGGAGGTCTGGGTGAGGAACGCGCGGCCGATCCACTCGGTGTAGGCCGGGGGGATGGCTTCGGTGAGTTCCTCGCGGACGTTGGTCCAGGTGATGCCCAACGCGGTCTGAAGTTCCGGGATGGTGGGCTTGCCGCCGCCGTTGCCGTAGGCGGCGACGTAGGGGCCGTCGAAGAACTCGCCGTGTCGCCAGCCCCGTACGCGTCCCCGGTGCTTCACGTGGGCGGGGCGGGTGACGCTCCAGCGGCCGAGTTCGAAGTTCCGGTGCCGGATCACCCCGAGGCCGAACTGCTCGCCGCACAGGGTGAGGTCTTTGCGGATCTCGGCCCGGCCGTTGGGCTGCTCGATCACGTACGGAAGGCCCGTGTCGTCCAGCAGCCGGCGGGTGGGTGCCACGAGGTCGACGTGGGTGCCGCCCCATCCCTGGGACTGGTTGGTGCCGACGGTGAGGGAGCACCCGGCCTGGCAGGGCGGTGAGGCGTGCGCGAACGCGTACTGCTGGATCTCGCCCGTGGTGATCAGGTGGGCGAGGTAGGCGAGGGCGTCGCCCTGGTGCATGGCGAAGGGGTAGTTGGGTCGAGGCGCGATGTCGACGCCGATGACGTCGAATCCGGCCCGGTGGTATCCCATGGCGGCGCCGCCGGCGCACGAGAACAGATCGAGCACGCGTGGCCGATCGCCGGGGTCTCGCAGGATGGGAACGGGATGGGTCATGCTGGATGTCTCCAGTTCTCTGAGTGGATGCTGGATGCGAGGGCGGCCCGAGGCTTTGGCGAGACGCGGGCCGCCTTCGGCGTTGCTAGAACGGCGGTTCGTCGCTGTAGCCGTCGGGGCCCCACGGGTCGGGGACGGTGTGGCGGCGGCGCCAGGGCCGGGGGAGACGCGGGAGGGGCAGCAGGACCCAGCGGCGGTTCTCGTGCCAGCAGGGGCAGGGCTCCCAGTCGGTGCCCGCGTACTCACCGGTCTCGTAGTCGCCGTAGTCGCGGTTGTGGCCGCCCTCCCCACCGCACGCCCAGCAGTCGGGGCGCGGGGTGTCGGTGAGGATCAGGGCCCGGCGGGGCCAGTGCGTGTACTGGATGCGGAGGCGGATCAAGGCTCTCCTCGCTCGTTCGGAGGGAGGCGGGGATAGGCATCCCGAAGGCGTGTTTCCGGGCCGTTTCGGCCCTCGTTGCGGGGTGCCTCCCTGCCTCCCTGAAGGGCTGTTTGCGCTGGTCAGGCCCAGGGATGCGGATCAGGGAGGGGGTGAGGGAGTTCTCCCTGCCTCCCTGGCCCGGGAGGGGTGCGGCTCCCTCTACTTGGCGGCGGAAGCGGAACCGTCCTCGCCACGGTTGGCGAGGGCGCGGGCGACGCGGTCGCGGGAGACGACCATGACGCCGTCGGACTTGTAGGGCTCGGCGCCGACGTCGTCGAGGACGCGCTTGAGGTCGATGAACGACCAGTCGCCGTAGGCGGCCGTGCTGAGCGCGGCGAGCCGTGCCAGCACGTCCTTGGTCCGCACGCGGGGGGCGTCGCCGACGACGGCGGCGATGTCAGCGAGCGGGTCGTGCTCCTCTGCGCGCTCGATGGTGTGCGAGGTGGTCACCCCGTCGCGCACGGCTTTGGCCCGGTTGGCGATCTCGGTGGCCTGGTCGGTGTCGATGTAGTGCGTCCGGACCGTGATCGATGCCTGCCCGGCGGGGATCTCGATCCCGTCGGACGCGACGACCAGGGTTCCCTTGTCCAGACCGGGACGCAGCAGGTGCGGGGCGGCGCCGCCGTCGACGGCCTTGTCGCCCAGCGCCATGCGGGCCTGTGATTCGGTGCCCAGCGCGAGCGAGGCGCGGGTGTGGGCGCCCTCGCGCACCAGCTTGGGGAGGTTCTGGTCGGTGGGGTCCTGCGTGCCCTGCCACAGCAGCACGTTCACGGCGCGGCCCTGGTTGTGGATTTTCCGGGTGGCCATGAAGTACCGGGAGGTGGCCTTGGAGCCGCCGTAGGGGCGCTTGTCCTCGTCCATGACCGGGCACATGAACGCCACCTGCGCTTCATCGACCAGGATGATCAGGGGCGGGAAGGCGGTACCGGGCGGGGCTTGCAGGCGCCGCTCCATCTCGCTCACGCCGGACTCGACCATCTCGGTCGCCTGGATCACGTGGTCGTCGGTCGGGCCCTGGATCAGCACGGTCGCGAGTCCGTCGAACATCGCCCAGTCCCCCGCGCCCTTCAGGTCCGCGACACGGAACTCCACCGTTGGGTCCAGTGCGAGCCACAGGGCGAGCGCCCGCACCGCGGCGGTCTTGCCCTGGTTGGACAGGCCCGTGATGAGCAGATGCCGCTGATACAGGCTCATCGCGGCGGCATCGCCCCGGAGGTCCTGCCCCCACGGCGCCTTGCCCTTGGCGTAGTTGGCCCTGAGGTCGGGGTCGGTGACGAGCGGGGAGGGGCCGATCGGCTCGTCGAGCGCGCCGGAGTCCGCGATCCACAGCCGGACGGTGCGGGCGGCGGTCGGGATGGTGATGAACACCTCGTGCTCGTGCCGGTTGAGGTTCTCCGCGAGCTTGCGCCGCCGCGCTTGGACTTGGTCGGTCGACACCCCGGAGGGGAGGGTGACGTCGACTTCCACGCCGCATCCGGCGATGCGGATGGGGCCGAGCATCGCGGCGCCGGCGTCGCCCATCTCCTTGATGGCGTTGCGCAGAGGTGCGATCCCGAGATCGCGCAGGGCGGTGACCACGATCGACGGCGTGATCGGCGCCCCGGCATCGTCCGTACGCTTCCCGGCGGGGAGGGACCAGTTCGGGGCGGCGCCACGGTGACGCCCGACGGCCCACAGGCCCGCGAGGGCGAGCCAGGGGCCGAGGGCGACCAGCGGGCCCCACACCACCTGCACGATCACCACGAGCAGGCGGATGAGCTCGACCAGGGCCATGAGCGGGGTGACGACGTCGGTGACGTCCTCGTTGGCGATGGCCAGGGCGATCCCGATGGCGATCAGCAGCCCTATCCCGCCCGCGGTTCCCACGGCAGCGCCTTTGACCAGGCGTTCGGGGGCGGTGAGCAGGTCCATGCGGCGCTTGTGCCGGTCGGCGCGGAAGCGGTGCAGCCGCTCCTCCCACTCGCCCGCCGCCTCGTAGTTCCCGGCCGCTTCAGCCGCGCGGAGCATCCGCTCGTAGCGGGCACCCGTGCGGCCGTCCCACGCCCGGCGGGCGGTGATGCGCGTGCCGCCGAGGACGTAGGAGGTGTGCCGGACGGCGAACCGGCCGACGGCGCGGGTGCGTTCGTGGGTCACCGCGTCCGCCATCGCCCGGCCGGTGCGCTTCCACACCCGCACCGGCCGTACGGCGTCCGCCGGTGGGGCGGGGGTGGTCTCCGCAACGGTCTCCGGGGTCGCCGGGGGCGGGTCTTTGAACAGCGGGACGACGTTGTGCGTCATGCTGGGACTCTCCTGTCTGGCCTGGTGCTGGACGGGTTGGGCCCGGGGGCGGCCTGGTTCCTTGGCCGGGACGGCCGCCCCCGGGGCGTAGCTACTTCTTCGCGGCGCGTTCCTCGCGCTGGCGGGCGCTGTCGATGACGCGCTCGACCTTGCGTTCCAGGTCGGTCTGGTGGACGGTCTCGCCCGCGAGACCGCGCTTGCACATGCGGGCCACGTAGTAGGCGACCTTGGCCTTCTCGGTGGTGCTGAGCTTGGGGTCCGACTCGTGCTTGCCCATGGCGGATGCCTTCCTGGGGCCGGTCTGTCCGGCTCCCCACCCGCCCCGGAACAAGCCGGGGCGGACAGGCAGCCGTCAGTCGCTGACCTTGCGGATCTCGTGGCTGTGGACCAGGACCGGGGCGATCCAGAAGCTGATCCGGTCGACGGTCCAGCGGCCGTCCGTGAGCGGGCCGGGCGGGACCTCGTCCAGGACCCGGCCGGTCTTGCCGATCGCGCGGGGGTCGTCCTCGCACGCGACGATCAGCACCTTGTCTCCGGCGTTGAACATGTCACTTCCCCTTCCGGCGAGCACGGGTGAGGGTGTTGGCGGCGGCCTTGCCCTCCGCACCGCCGACCGACCGGACCACGCTCACGACACCCCAGGCCATGGCGACGGCGAGGAAGGTGAGGATGGCGAGGTTGGCGGCGATGGCGGTCAGCGCGCCGACGAGCAGCGGGCCGAAGTAGACCCCGGCCGCGACCGCGCCGGCACCGATCCCGGAGCCGAGCGCGATGCGCTGCACGGTGCGGTCGGGCGGGGCCTGGTGGATGTGCTGGTGCACCACCTGCGGCACGGCGGTGGACTGTATGGCGGGCAGGTGGTCGGCGTACGTGTAGGTGCCGTCCGGGAGCTGCACCACCCGGACCGGATCAGGCAGGTTGCTCATGATCGGGTTCCTCTCAGAGGTGGTTGGGCTCCAGCGCGAAGTGCACGACGGCGAACCGGGTCAGGTCGTAGTACTCCCGGGCCTGGTCGCACAGGGCCGTGTAGACCTGCTGGCGGGTGTGTGCACCGGGCGTGATCGAGATGATGCCTTCGGTGGTGGCGGTGAACCCGTCGTCGGTCTGGATCGTGAGGACGAAGTGGTGGGGAACCGGGGCAGTCGTGCCGGTGTCGGTCGTCATGACGTTCTCCTTCGGTGCCGCTCAGGCGGCGGACGTTGTGTGGGGGTAGGCGCAGGGGGTGCACATGCCGAGCTTGGGAGGGATGCGGTAGCCGACATCGCGGCCGCACTCCGGGCAGACTCGGCGGGCAGCGTTCGCGCGCTCCAGCGCCGCCTGCTTCGCCGGGGTCATGGGCCTAACCGGCTTCGCCAGGTCGACCCGGTAGAGGTAAGCAACGAGCGGGCCCCGGCGGCGGCGGGGCCGTTCGAGCTGGGCGGCGACTTCCTGACCACCCGGGCGCAGACCCTGCGCCCGAAGCTGCCGGAACGTCGCCAACCCGTCAGGAGCCAGACGCCACCGGTAGACCGGGATGCCGCTCACGCCGCCCTCTCAGCCCTCAACGTCTCGCGCAGCCACCGCCCCTTCTCCGGCGACGTCCGCAGCGCCCTGCGGATCCGGTCGGCCGTCAGATGCTCGACCGGCCATGACTCAGTGAACTGCCGAGCCTCCGCCAGGAGTTCATCCTTCGTGCGGCGCGGCTGTGCCGACTTCGCCGCCTCAGGCACCCGGCGGGTCACCCGACGCGGGGCCGACTGCTCGGCGGCGGCGACCGCGCGGACCACGGCCGGACCGGCCGACTCCATCGGCGCCGCAGGAGCGGGCGGGCTGGCGGGCTCCAGAGCCGGAACGGCCTGCTCAGAGGTAGACCGTTCCGTACTGGTCTGTGGCGATTCCTCCACACTCGCCGCCATGGCCGGTCGGGTCGACCGGTCGACCTCCAGCTCCACCGTCATTGCGTCCGGCTCGTCGACCGATCCAGCCATGGGCGCGGCGCTGCCGAACATGGCGGCGAGCGCCTGCTCGGCACCGGTAGTGAGCTGGGCGCGCTGGACACCGAGCAGCCGCTCACCCAAGGCGAGGTCACCCGTGCCGACCTTCCGCGCAAGCTTCCACGACGCGAGGTCCGACTTCCGCCGGACCGCCTCGTCGGGGTGGTTCGCGGCCCGCGCCCGGTGGTAGGCGAGCGCCTGCACGACCTCGGCGGCACGGCGCTCCGCTTCAGCGTCACGGCCGTCGCGGTAGACCACGATCCGCCGGGCCAGGAACGCGGCGCCCTCGGCGGACGTGGTCATGCCGAGCGGGGTGAGCGCGTAGATGACGATCTCGCCCACGGTGGTGGCGGCCATGGCCGACATGGCGGACGCGGCGGCGGGAAGAGCCCACAACCCCGCCCGGATCACCAGCGGAGCGGACTGACCCAGCAGCGTCAGGCCGAGCAGCACGACCGCCAGGACGGCGGTAGCGCCCTCACCGGCCGCAACCGCACCCGCCGCAGTACCGGACCCGTAGGCGGCCTTGATGTTGCTGTAGGTGCCGTAGGCGCCGGCGCCGCCGGTGGCGAGCATCGGCACGAACGCCAGCCCCAGCACGATCCGCTGGACCCAGCCCAGCGACTTCCCCGCGACCGTTGCGCTCATCGCTCCTCACCCGCCCCAGCGAACTCCTCGACGTCGGCGCGCAGCAGGAGACGGTCCACGGCGATCACACCGAACCCGGCGATGGAGCCGACCAGGGCGAGGTCCCAGACATCGATGGCGATGCCCCAGATCTCCGCGGCGACGCACAGGGTGAGCAGGAGGCGGTAGGCGAAGGTGTTCATGCGGCACCGCCCGCCTGTGCCAGGCCGGCGCGGTTGGTCAGGTTGCGGCGCTCGGCCATGACCCGGTTGCGGGCCCGGCGGATGCGCCGCTCGTCCAGCACCGTGGCCGGACGGTCGATGGTCATGATCTGCGCGTCGAGCAGGTCGACCTCTGCCAGGATCAGCGGCATCTCCTGCTCGATCGCGTCCAGCTCCGCGTTCGACGGTTCACCGTCGAACGCCACGGCCGTAACAGCCGCCTGAAGTGCAACGATGGACTTCATTGGGTCGTGCTCCCTTCACACAGGAACGGCCCGACCGAACCCCCGGAGTGTCCGCTCCGGGGGTTCTCGCCATGTAGCGCGGGCAATGCCCCGGCCGGGAGTCGAACCCGGCCTGTCGACCATCGGGGCGGTATCGGAACCTCGGGACCTCCTTGGCGTCGAGCAACAGGGATGGAGCACTGCAAGGGGGACGTCGTCCCCACTCTCCGGCCGTTGCTCGCGGTCACCGGGCCACCTCGCCAGTCGGGCCGAAGCCCTGTCCCCTGGCCTTCAGCGGGATTGCAGCGTCCCCGCCTTGAGCACACGCCGTCCAAGCCCTTCTGGGCCCATCTGGTGCGCACCAATAGATTGGCATCTGGTGCGCACCAGATGCAACCCCTTCGGTGTGGTTGGTGTCGGCGTGCATCTCCAGGGAACGGCCCAAGTCGGGTGCTCCGGTAGCCAACTGGGGTTAACCTCAAGGGTGTTAACCAGCTCTCACCTGCGGCTTTACGGGAGGCGGCGTGGCGACGGGGCTAAGGGTTGCGAGGATGGCGCGCGGTTGGTCGCAGGACCGATTGGTCTACGAGCTGCGGCGGTTCGCAGAGCAACGGCTACTGGACATCGCCTCAGCGTCGAGCCTCAAGACGTACATCTCGGAGTGGGAGAACGGCCGACGGGCCATCACGGAGCGGTACGCTGCGATCCTTCGCCCATTGCTGGGCGTCACAGACGCCGAGCTGCGAGGCGAGGCAGAGCCGATGCCCTCACAGGCGGACGGGTACGAGGATCTCCTGAGCCGAATCGACTCAGCGGGCAGTCTGAGTCAGTCCATGGTCCAGTCCTTCTTCGACCAGACCGAACTGCTGCGGACCATGGACCGCCAGATGGGCGCCGCCGGTCTCGTCGACCAGATGAACGGGCACCTCGCGGCCATGGAAGATGCGCTGACCTTCGCGGTTCTGCCGGGCACGCGACGGCCGATCGCGACGGCTCTTGCCGGGGCGTCGACCCTTGCCGCGTGGCAGGCGCTAGACGCTGGCGCCGTCGAGCGAGCTTGGCGGCGCTACGAGCTGGCGAAGAAGGCTGCCCAGGACGCCGATTCGTCGTTGTACCTCGCGCACGCCATGGGTGAGCAGGCGTACGTGCTGGCCGACGCCGGCCGCCCATTGCTCGCCATTGAACTGGTGAGGGACGCCCAGCGCACACAGCGCGAGCGCCAGTCGCCCCGGCTCCGTGCGTGGCTGGCAGCCGCTGAGGCCGAGCTGTGCGCCGCCGCAGGGGCGGACATGGAGTCGGATGCGCGAGCGGCCTTGGACCGGGCGACGTCACTCCTGCCAGATGACGGAGAGGCGCGCGACCCCGAGATGCTGAGCATCTTCCTCAACACAGGGCACCTGGCCCGGTGGCGCGGGAACGTCCTCGCCAAGCTCGGGGATGGGTCCGCGATGGAAGAGCTCTACGCCTCCCTAACCAGCGCGGACCCGTCCTTCGTGCGGGCGAAGTCGGGCTTGCACTGCGACCTCACCCAAGCCCACCTTGCGCGCGGCGAGCTGGACGACGCGCGGACTCACCTTCAGCAGGCGAGGCTGCTGGCGAACCGCACGGGGTCCGTGCGGTATCGCAGGCGCGTGGAACTGCTCACCGGGCGGCTGTAGGCCGCGACGAGAGGAGGTGCAGGAGCGCGACGAGCGTGCCCGAGCCCATCAGCTTGCCCTCGCTCATGAGGGTGGGGATCTCGTCCAACGGAATCCAGGCGACGTGTCCGGCTTCCTCAGCGTCGGTCGGCTCACCAACCTTCGTGGCGCCATGTGCCACGAAGATCTCATGAGGTGAGTCGACCATGCCGATCATCGGCTGGTACGTGACGACATGCTCAACCTTCGCCGGGCGCCAGCCCGTCTCCTCCTCCGTCTCGCGCGCGGCCGTGACGGCGGCATCCTCACCGGCGTCCACGATCCCGCCGGGAAGCTCCCATCCCCACTGCTGCGGAACGAAGCGGTACCGCCACAGCATGAGTACGCGGTCCTGCTCGTCGACCACGGCGGTGATAGCCACGTGGTGCAGGCGGACCACGTGATGCTCGAAGCGCTCGACGCCGGGCGGCTCGACGTCCACCAGGTCGATGTCCACCCAACGGTTCTCGTAGATGCGGCGGCTGCCGTAGATCTTCCACGGCTCCAGCTCGGCCGGTGTGGGGACTCCCTCGCCGCCGGTGACTCGGTAGGCGCTACGGTCGTACGCCTTGATGAAGCGCTCGTTCGCGAGCCGGGTGAGCACCTGCCGCAGCGCCGTACGGCCGATCTGGAGCTCGGCGCTCAGCGTGCGCTCGGACGGCAGCTTGTCGCCAGGGCCGTATCGGCCCGACTCGATCCACGACCGGATCGTCTCGTAGACCCTCTGCGTCTTGGGTCCCATCCTCGGCGCACACTCCCGGATCGACGGTTGGTGCTGGCCAGCGTATCGAGGGAGCAGAGCGGATGACTCAGCCATTCGAATCTCTCATCCTCGCCGCCCGCACCATCGGGTGTGAACGGGCGCGCGTACAGGGGTCGTCTTCTGGGTTGAGCTGTGGGTCCTTGACCGTGCTGGGGCCGTCTCTGGGCCGTGACGGGGTCGCCAATGGTCACCAACGACCACCGGCAACCACTTGATCGACTCGGAGGGTGACGGGCTGAGGCCCAGGTCACAGACGCCTCACATACCCGTTTTCGCTTGGGGCTGGCGGTCAGGCAAGATGGGGTGTATCTGCCCACTCACGGATTGCCGGACGGTTTCTCTTGGCTGAGTACATCTACACGATGCGCAAGACGCGCAAGGCGCACGGCGACAAGGTCATCCTCGATGACGTGACGCTGAGCTTCCTGCCCGGTGCGAAGATCGGTGTGGTCGGCCCGAACGGCGCCGGTAAGTCCACCGTCCTCAAGATCATGGCGGGTCTGGAGCAGCCGTCCAACGGCGACGCCTTCCTCTCGCCCGGTTACAGCGTCGGCATCCTGCTCCAGGAGCCCCCGCTCGACGAGTCGAAGACCGTCCTGGAGAACGTGCAGGACGGCGTCGCCGAGATCAAGGGCAAGCTCGACCGGTTCAACGAGATCGCCGAGCAGATGGCGACCGACTACACCGACGAGCTGATGGAGGAGATGGGCAAGCTCCAGGAGCAGCTCGACCATGCCAACGCGTGGGACCTCGACGCCCAGCTGGAGCAGGCGATGGACGCCCTCGGCTGCCCGCCCGGCGACTGGCAGGTCACCAACCTCTCCGGTGGCGAGAAGCGCCGCGTCGCGCTCTGCAAGCTCCTGCTGGAGGCCCCCGACCTGCTGCTGCTCGACGAGCCCACCAACCACCTGGACGCCGAGTCCGTGCAATGGCTGGAGCAGCACCTCGCCAAGTACGCCGGCACCGTCGTCGCCATCACCCACGACCGGTACTTCCTCGACAACGTCGCCGAGTGGATCCTCGAGCTCGACCGCGGCCGCGCCTACCCCTACGAGGGCAACTACTCCAAGTACCTGGAGACCAAGCAGACCCGTCTCAAGGTCGAGGGCCAGAAGGACGCCAAGCGCGCCAAGCGGCTCAAGGAAGAGCTGGAGTGGGTCCGCTCCAACGCCAAGGGACGCCAGGCCAAGTCCAAGGCCCGTCTCGCCCGCTACGAGGAGATGGCCGCCGAGGCCGAGAAGACCCGGAAGCTGGACTTCGAGGAGATCCAGATCCCGCCGGGCCCGCGTCTGGGCAGCGTCGTCGTCGAGGTCGAGAAGCTCAGCAAGGCCTTCGGCGACAAGGTGCTCATCGAGGACCTGAGCTTCTCGCTCCCGCGCAACGGCATCGTCGGCGTCATCGGCCCGAACGGCGCCGGCAAGACCACGCTCTTCAAGATGATCCAGGGCCTGGAGCAGCCCGACTCCGGCTCGATCAAGGTCGGCGAGACCGTCAAGATCAGCTACGTCGACCAGTCCCGCGCCAACATCGACCCCAAGAAGACGCTGTGGGCCGTCGTCTCCGACGAGCTCGACTACATCAACGTCGGCCAGGTCGAGATGCCGTCCCGCGCCTACGTCAGCGCCTTCGGCTTCAAGGGCCCGGACCAGCAGAAGCCGGCCGGCGTCCTCTCCGGCGGTGAGCGCAACCGCCTGAACCTGGCGCTGACCCTCAAGCAGGGCGGCAACCTGCTGCTCCTCGACGAGCCCACCAACGACCTCGACGTCGAGACGCTGTCCTCCCTGGAGAACGCGCTGCTGGAGTTCCCGGGCGCGGCCGTGGTCGTCTCCCACGACCGCTGGTTCCTCGACCGGGTCGCCACGCACATCCTGGCGTACGAGGGCGACTCCAAGTGGTTCTGGTTCGAGGGCAACTTCGAGTCGTACGAGAAGAACAAGATCGAGCGCCTCGGCCCGGACGCCGCCCGTCCGCACCGTGCCACGCACAAGAAGCTCACCCGGGGCTGAGGCGGAGGCAGTGGCTCGTCACATCTACCGGTGCCCGCTGCGCTGGTCGGACATGGATGCCTTCGGGCACGTCAACAATGTGGTCTTCCTCCGCTACCTGGAGGAGGCCCGCATCGACTTCATGTTCCGGCTGGCGCCGGGCAACGGCTCGCCGTCGTTCTCCGGCGGGTCGGTCGTCGCCCGGCACGAGATCGACTACGTACGGCCGCTGGTCCACCGGCACGAGCCGGTGATCATCGAGTCGTGGGTGACCAAGATCGGCGCCGCGTCGCTGACGATCGCGTACGAGATCAAGGACGCCGAAGGCTCGGCCCAGGTGTACGTGCGCGCCTCGACGGTCGTCGTGCCCTTCGACCTGGAGGCGCAGCGGCCGCGCCGCATCAGCGCGGAGGAGCGGTCGTTTCTGGAGGAGTACGTGGACGACGGCATGCGCGCACAGCCGGCTCAGGCACAGGCGCCTGCGCAGGCACCGGCACAGGCATCGGCGCCGGGGGAGGCCGCGGCCGTATGACGGCGCCGCTGCACTTCGCCGACGCCAGGGAGGCGGCGGACCTCGCCGCCTTCCTGGCCCGGCTGATCCACTACGACCGGGCCGCCGTCGTCCGCCTCCAGGCGGCCGGCGGCGCCCTGGCCGTGTTCGGGCGCCCGCCGTCCTTCGAGGTGCTGGCCATCCGCACGGCCACGCTCATGGACGAGGCGCCGCTGGACATCACCGTCTCCGCCGGTCAGCTCCTGGAGGGCATCGAGGAGTCGGCGGGCAAGGCGATGGTGCCGGCGCCCGTCACCGGGCCGCCCTGGACCGGGCTCCTGCCCCCGCGCGGCGGCTGGAGCGAGGTGCCCGGACTGCCGGACGCCGGCGAGCTGCGCGGCGCTGTCGCCGCCGCGGTGGCCGAATTCCGGGCACGCGACGAGGAGTTGCCGGCCGAGAGCAGGACGCGCGCGGAACGCGACCGGATCGGCCGCGAGATCTGGTCCCGGCTGATCGGCTCGACGGGCCTGCCGCTGCGCGCCGTCCACGCCGCCCAGGCGCTGGGCTTCCTGCCCTCGCACGAGGTGCCGGTGGCGCTGCTCGGCGCCGGGACCTGGCTCCGCCTGCGTACACCCTTCGGCTCGGTCGCGGTCCGCACCGCGGGCGGCCTCGGCGGCCTGACCGTCACCGCGGTCCCGCACCAGCGGTGAGCGGCGCGGCTCAGCCCGCGGTGTTGACCATCGACGCCGCGGCGTACGTCAGGTAGTTCCACAGCTGCCGCTCGTGCTCCTCGGACAGGCCGAGCTCGTCGACGGCGGCGCGCATGTGCTTCAGCCAGGCGTCGTGTGCGGCCTTGTCCACGGTGAAGGGCGCGTGGCGCATGCGCAGCCGCGGGTGCCCGCGGTGGTCGCTGTAGGTGCGGGGGCCGCCCCAGTACTGCATCAGGAAGAGCGCGAGCCGCTCCTCGGCGGGCCCCAGGTCCTCCTCCGGGTACATCGGCCGCAGGACGGGGTCCTCGGCGACACCCTCGTAGAAACGGCGGACGAGGCGCCGGAAGGTCTCCTCGCCGCCGACCTGCTCGTAGAACGTCTGCTCCTGAAGCGTGCCACGCGGAATCTCCATCACCCGTCCATGGTCTCAGACGGACCGACCCAGGTCCCGGGTCCTAGGTCCTCGCCCGGTCGGCCCCTGCCCGCATCCGCTCTCGCTCCCGCTTCCGCTCGACGGTTTCCGCTTCCCGTTCCTCCCCGACCGCAGGAGAGTGGAGGTATGGGGACAGGGCGCGCGGACCCGTTCGCGGCACGCGCCGCCGAGGCGCGGCGCGCGATGGTGCGCGAGATCGCCGACGCCGGGGACCTGACCGACCCGGCCTGGCGGGCGGCGTTCGAAACGGTGCCCCGGCACCTGTTCGTGCCGTCCTACTACATCGGTGTCATGGGCGGATACGAACGGCTCTCGTGCGAGGACCCCGACCCGGCCCAGCGCGAGCGCTGGCTGGCGGGCGCCTACGCGGACCGGCCGCTCGCCACGCGGCTGCGCGACGGCGACCTGGTCTCCTCCGCCAGTCAGCCCTCCCTCATGGCGTACATGCTGGAGGCCCTCGACGTACGGGACGGGCACGACGTCCTGGAGATCGGCGCCGGGACCGGCTACAACGCGGCGCTGCTGGCCCACCGGCTGGGCGACGAGCACGTGACCACCATCGACCTGGACGAGGACATCACCGAGGCGGCGCGGGCCCACCTGGCGGCGGCCGGACACCGGCCCACCGTGGTCACCGGCGACGGGGCGCGCGGCTGCCCGCGGCGAGCGCCGTTCGACCGGATCATCGCCACCTGCGCCGTACCGTCCGTGCCGGGGGAGTGGCTCGCGCAGTGCCGCCCCGGTGACGCGCACGTCCTGGCGCCGATGGCCACCGGCGTGATCTCGCTGCGCGTAGGGGACGCGGAGCACGCCGAGGGCCGGTTCCTGAGCACCTCCGCGTACTTCGTCCCGCTGCGCGGCGCGGTCCCGGCCGCCGTGCCACCGCACACCGGCGGACTGCCCCGGCGCGCGACCGAGAACGACCTCTTCCGCTTCCTGCTGACGCTCACGGCGGGGAGCCTGGACCCGCAGGAGGCCTACTCGCTCTGGCAGCGCGAGGGGGAGCCCGCGCGGGAGCGGTTCGGCGTGACGGTCAGCGGCGAGCGGCAGTGGGCGTGGCTGGACGAACCCGAGGGGCCGTACCTCTGGCCCCTCGGTCCGCCCCCCGACTAGGGGAGTGTCCGCAAAGTAGCGTCGTCCGCCCGGAGGGCGGGCCTGGCGGCGTCTGGTGCGTGCGATCGCAAGGCGGAGGATGGAGCCACTGCGGAGCATTGGCGACTGACGACAACGCGGCTGGGGGCACCCCCAGGCGCAGCTCTGGGGGAGTGCGTGCCAGACGTCGCCAGGCAGACGGGACTTTGCGGACACGACCTAGGGCCTAACCGCGGCGGATCGTGATCGTCGTCCAGGCGCCGACGTGGACCCGGTCGCCGTCCTTGAGCGGGACGGGGACGTAGGGCTGGATCGGGTCCTCGGCGCCGTTGAGCGTGGTGCCGTTGGTGGAGTTCTGGTCGACCACGGCCCAGGAGCCGTCGGGCTGCTGGACCAGCACCGCGTGCTTGTGGGAGACGCCCGGGTCCTCCGGCGGCACCGACAGGTCGATGTCGGGCGCCTCGCCCGTGGAGTGGCGGCGACGGCCGATGGTGATCTGGTTGCCCGAGAGCGTGAGCCGCTGCTCCGGGGAGTACGCGGGCAGGTTGAGGCCCGCGGCCTCCGGGCCGCTGCGCTGCATCATCGCCATGAAGTACTCGCGGTCGGGGCCGACCACGGCGGTCCAGCCGGCCGGCGCCTGGGGCGCCTGGGGCACGTGAGGCTGCTGGGCCTGCTGGGGTGCGTGCGGCTGCTGCGGGTGAGGCTGCTGCTGGGGCGGCTGCGACGCGTGCGAGGGCGGAGGCAGCATCCAGTCGTCACCGCCGCCACCGGTCTGCGGCGGCTGAGGCTGCTGCGGTGCGTGAGGCTGCGGTGCGTGCGGCTGCGGCGGGGCCGGCGGGCCCGGACGCTGGAAACCCTGCGGCGGGGGCGGGGCCGGCGGGCCCGGCTGCTGGAACGCCTGAGGAACCTGCGGCGGGCCCTGCGGCGGGCCCTGCGGTGCCTGCGGCTCGGGCGGCAGCGGCTCGGCCGGGCGGTTCATCTGCGACGGGCGGGAGCTCTGGTACTCGAACGGGTCCGGCGGCCGGGGCGGCTGCTGCTGCGCCTGGAAGCCCGGCGGCAGGTTCAGCCCCGGCGGCGGGCCTGGAGGAAGCCCCGGACCGCCCGGACCACCCGGAGCACCCGGACCGCCCGGACCACCCGGGCCACCCGGACCGTTCGGTCCGGTGAGGCGGCCCTGCGGCGGGGCGGCCGGAGTGTAGGAGGTCGCCGTGTTGGTGAGGAAGTTCCAGCGGCACTCCTCACAGAACGGCGCCATCGCCTCGCGCGGTGTACGGCACTGCGGGCAGAGCTCCGCCTGGGCGGTGGCGTTCGGGTCGCCGGCCGGGCCGCCACCCTGCGCCGGGCCGGGACCCGGGTAGCCGTACGCGGGCGGCGGCGGGGGCGGGGGAGGCGGCGGCACGGCGCCCGCAGGCGCGCCCGCCCCGGACATGCGGTGGCCGCAGACCTCGCACCAGTCGTCGGAACCCGACTGGTGTCCGTTCGGGCAGGTCGGCATGTCGGCGCTTCCCCCTCTCCTCATCCGGCCCGCAGGCCGAGCAGATCGTGCGTTACTTCTTCACGCGAACCGTCTTGGTGGAGCGCGTTTCGAGCGTCATCTCGTCCGCCTCCGCGACCTTCGCCTTCAGTCGCACAGTACCTGTCGCCGCGTCGACCACGTCCACCACCTTCGCAAGGAGTTTCGCAGTGTCCGCGTTCCCGGAGGCGGCCGCCAGCTGCACGGCCCGCCCGAGCTTCGCCGTCGCGCCGTCGAAATCGCCAGACTTGCGCGCTTCCAGCCCCTGCTGGATGACTTGGGCCAGTTCGGCCTGCCCTGTGTAGTGCGCGACCTGGGGGTTGATGGACGTCGAGGCCGCCATGTCGTCCGTCCACACCGCCCGCACCAGGCCCTGCGACAGCGTCTGCGGCGGCACCCCGGCGGCGCCCGTCGGATCGGGGAGGACCAGCGAGACCCGCGCCGCCAGCATCTCCTGGCCGATGGCGGCTTCGGGCACCCGTACGCACACGTGGTAGTCGCGGGACTCGTCGCCCCACGAACCCGTCGGATAATCCCCGGCGCGCGGCCCCGCCTCCGTACGCCGGTCGGTCAACTCCTCAACGGTCGGCGCGACCTGCTTCACGAAGACGATCTCCGCGCCGACGGGCGTCCACAGGCGCAGGCTGACGTCCGCGACCTCCTTGCCCATCGCGTTCTCCATCATCCGCGTGAAGTCCGCGGCCAGCCCGGCCGGATCGGCGACGATGTCGGCCGTGCCGAGGAGCGCCGACGCGATGCCCGTGACCTCCTTCACCTCCCAGTCGGTGCCCACGCCGCGGGCGTCGCAGGTGAAGCGGCCCGCGCAGGCGTCGAGCGCGGCCCGCAGGTCCTCGGGCGACTCGTGCTCGTTGCGGCCGTCGGTCAGCAGGATGCCGTGACGGATCGGTACGTCGGCCGAGTTCAGCAGCCGGTCGGCCAGTTTCAGCCAGGTACCGATCGCGGTGCCGCCGCCCGCGCTCAGCCGGCGCAGCGCCTGCTTGGCCTCGGTACGGGTACGGGCGTCGGCGACGGCCAGTCGCCCGCCGCCCGGGTACACCTCCTCCGCCGCATGCGTCCCGGCGACCACGGCGAAGGCGACTCCGTCGCGGAGCGTGTCGATCGCGGCGGCCGTGGCGTCGCGCGCGTTGCGCATCTTCGTCGGCGGATAGTCCATCGAACCCGAGCAGTCCACCATGACCACCACGGCGGCGGTCGGCGCCCGGCCCGGTATGTACGAAGGGTGCGAGGGGGAGGCCGACGCCCCGGACAGCGGTGCCCCGCCGGTCGTGCCGCCGCCGGTCGAGGTGACCGTGACGATCGCGTTGACCTCGCGCCCGCCTTCCGGCAGGTACTCGTTCTGGTACACGTCGACCGAGAACCGCGGCACGCTCGACTTGGAGAAGATCGCCATCTGAGGGGCTCCTCGGGACTCCACACGCACAAGAAGGAACGGAAAGGACAGGCAGGTCGATTCAGGCCGATCCTGCCCCTTGCGGTGCCAGGGTGAACGGCAGCACGGCCACCGTTACGTTGTCGTGCCCGCCGCCGTCGAGCGCGTGTCCGACGAGGACCTGCGCGCTGTGCAGCGGTCGGCCCGCCGCGTCGGGCGGCACGACCCTGGCCATGTCCTCCGCGCCCTCCGCGTAGTTCCACAGACCGTCCGTGCACACCACCACGACGCCGGGGCGGTCCGGTTTGAACGCCGCCGTGTGCGGCTCCACTTCGTACGCGTCGGCCCCGAGCCAGCCGGTGATCGCGTGGGCGCGCTCGTCGGCGTACGCCTCCGCCTCGCTCATCAGGCCAGCCGCCACCATCTGCGCGGCCCACGAGTCGTCCTCGGTGAGGCGGGCCGGCGGTCCGGTGCGGTCGTCCGGCACCCAGTAGGCGCGGCTGTCGCCGACCCAGCCGACCACCAGCAGGCCGCCCGCCGCCACCGCGCCGACCAGGGTGCACGCCGGGGCGTTCTGGTGGCGGTGCGGGTCGTGCTGCATGGCGGTGCCATGGCCGTCGGCGGCGTCGGCGAGGGCGTTGACCGCCTGGGAGGCGGCGACGATCGCCTCGTGCATCGCCTGTTGCGGGTGCGTGCCGCGCGGCAGCGACTCCAGCAGCGACTCGCGGGCGGCGGCCGCGGCGGCGGCCGACGCCTCGTCGGGCCGGGTCGCCGAGGACACGCCGTCGCAGACGATCGCCACGACGGCCGGCGAACCGTCCGGCAGGGCGGTCGACGAGACGGCGAACGCGTCCTCGTTGCGGTGGTGGCGCAGGCCGCGGTCGCTGACGGCGGCGACCGAACCGAGCTCCTCCTCCATGTGGTCGCGCTCGCGGGGCTGCGCGTGGCCGCAGTTCTCGCAGTAGCCGTCCGGGTCCACGTGCCCGGCCCGGCACGCGACGCACAGCTTCGTACCCGCGGGCGGGGTGTGCGCGTGCTCGGCGGTCCGCGGATCCGGCACGGCGGCCACGGGCGCGGCTGCGGGCGGGGGCATGGGCGCGGGCGGGGCCGCCGGGACCGGTGGTGCGGGCGGGACCGGTGGTGCGGGCGGGACCGATGGCGTCGGCGGCGTCGACGCCGGTGCCGGTGCGGGTGCCGGTGCGGGCAGCGGGAAGTCCGTGTCCGTGCCTGCGGCGTCCGTACCTGCGGCTGCGGCTGCGGCGGCCGCGTCGGGGCGCGCCGGGCCGTGCGTGGCGCGGGCGTCGAAGCGTATCGGCGGTTGCCCGGCCTCCCCGGGCTCGTGCGGCCACGCCGCCCCCTCCGCCGGTGAGCCCATCACCATGGTCGGGTTGTCGCGGGGCGGCTCCGGTACGGCCGACAGGTCGTACCCGCACGCCCCGCAGAACAGGTCCCCCCGCTCCAGCGGCTCCTCGCAGCCGGGGCAGGTCGACAGCTGGTGCATCTGCGACATCTTCACACCCATGTCCGGGGGCGGAGGCGGTTCGCCCGCTCCACCATCTCGATCCTTTCCTCGCCGCGCTGAGCGAGCCGGGCGAGCACCCGGTAGGAGCGCTCCAGTCCGAAGCGCAGGCCGCGCTCGTCCAGTTCGCTGCCCAGCAGCGACGTCTGTACCGGGCCGGCCCCGGGGCTTCCGGAGAGGACCCAGTCCAGCGCCGTACCCAGTACCTCCGTAGCCAACCGCTCGCGGCGCACCGCGTCCAGGCCGAACTGCTGGAGTGCGGACACCTGCTCGGCCGCCGCCGTCAGGTCCGCGAGCAGCGGGTCGGTGGGGGAGCGGTGACGCAGCCGGGCCCGTACGGCCGCGACGCGCGCGGCCGTGTAGTGGATGGACGCCTCGGGCACGGACTCCAGCGTCCGCACGGCGCCAACGCGGTCGCCCGCGGCCAGCTGCACCCGGGCGAGGCCGAACGCCGCGCTCACATAGCTCGGGTCGGTCGTCCACACGAGGCGGTAGTACTCGGCGGCGTTGTCCAACTGGCCCAGCACCTCGGCGCAGACGCCGAGCGCCAGCTTGGGCGCGGGCTCCCCGGGGAAGGCGTCGTAGACGGCGTCGAAGGAGAGCGCGGCGTTCTCGTTGTCACCGGTCGCCAGCGACGCCACGCCCCGGTACCAGACGACCCGCCAGTCGTCGGGCTGTCCGCTCTCCAGGTCCTCCAGGGCCCGCTGCGCCGCAGGCGCCCGGCCCATCTCCAGGTGCGCGCGCAACTCGCGCAACCGCAGCTCGACGGAGCTCGCGGGCGCGGTGTGCAGGGCGGCGACCAGCTCGGCGGGGCCGGCGGCCATCAGCCCGGCGAGGAAGCCCGCGTTCGGGTCGCCGGGGTCCACGTGCGGCACGGGCAGCGCGAGCGCGGTGGCCCGCGCGTCCAGCGCCCCGAGCAGCGGGGCGGCGGTACCGGGTGCCATGGGCGCCATGGACGACTCGGTACGCGGCCGGGGCACCGAGCCAGGCCCCGCCCCCGGCCCAGCGCCCGCCCCCGGCACCGAGCCCGCCCCCGCCGTCGCCGGTACCGACCCAGGCACCGGACCGGTGGGCGCGTGCCCGGGACCCGGAGCCCCGGGCACCGGGCCCGGGCCCCCGCCCGGAACCGACGGCCGCGCGATCGGCGCCGGGCCCGTCGCTCCGCCTCGCCTCCGGCCGCCGAACAGCCCTCGCGGCAGCTCCCGCGCGCCGAGCGCCGACACCTCGGCCGGCGGCTCCGCGAACAACTGCGTGTCCGTCACCCGCAGTTCCGGCCCGAACAGCGTCGACAGCGCGGGCCTCGGCCGGCCCGTCTGGAGGGCGACCACCTCGCGCAGCACACCCGTCAGCTGCTCCGCCATCTCCTGCGCGGAGGCGAACCGGCGCGCCGGGTCCGGGTCCGTCGCCCGCACCAGCAGCCGGTAGAACGACTCGTACCGCCGGAAGACCTCGATGTTGTCCGGGTCCGGCAGCGAGTCCACGAACACGTTCGTGTACCCCTGGAAGTCGAACGTCAGCACCGCCAGAGTCCGCGCCACCGTGTACAGGTCGGACGCGACCGACGGCCCGACCTCCGCGACCTCCGGCGCCTGGTAGCCGACCGTGCCGTAGATGGCCGACTCGTCGTCGTCCATCCGGCGCACCGCGCCCATGTCTATGAGCTTGAGCTGGTCCTCCGTCTGGATCGCGTTGTCGACCTTGAAGTCGCAGTACAGCAGGTTCCTGCTGTGCAGGTGCCCCAGCGCCTCCAGCGCCTCGATGCCGTACGCGCACGCCTGCTCGACCGGCAGCGGATCGCGCCGGCCGTCCGGGCCCCGCCGCTCGTTGGCGATGTCCTTGAGCGACTTGCCGCCCACGTACTCCATGACGATGTACCCGTCCAGCGAGCCCGTGCGCTGGTCCAGGTGCTCCACGAAGTTGTAGATGCGGACGATGTTGGAGTGCTCGATCTCCGCGAGGAACCGCCGCTCCGAGATCGCCGCCGCCATCGCGTCCTGGTCGCCGGTGTCCAGCAGGCCCTTGAGGACGACCCACCGGTCGGAGACCGCCCGGTCGACGGCCAGGTAGATCCAGCCGAGGCCGCCGTGGGCCAGACAGCCGGCCACCTCGTACTGCCCGTGGACGATGTCACCGGCGCGCAGCTTCGGCACGAAGGAGTACGGGTGGCCGCACTTGGTGCAGAAGCCCTCCGTGCGCCCCGGCCGGCCCCCGCGCGCACGCCCCACCGGCGCCCCGCAGTCGGAGCGCGAACAGAACCGTTTGCGCTCGGGCACCTCGGCGTTCGCCATGACCACCGAGCGCGGGTCGGGGCGCGGCACGGACGGGATCGCGACGAGCCCGGCGCCCAGCCGGTTGCGCGCGGACTGGCCGGTGGACGAGCCGGAGCTGCGCACCGAGACCGAACGCGACGACTCCGTACCGCCCGTCAGGGAACGCGACAGCCGGCCCGACACCGAGCGCCGTGACGACCGGGACGAGGAGCGGGACGACCGGGACGACGAGCGGGAGCTGCTGCCGGAGCCCTTGCCGCCCCCGGCCCCACCGCCCGCCACACCGGTCGGCGGCGACGCCACCATGCCGCTGGGCGAGACGACGGGCGCCAGCCCGCACGTGTCGCAGTACAGCTCGCCGCCGCCCATGTCCTCGTACGAGCCCTCGCAACCGGGCCGCTGACACGTCTTCACTGACTCCCCCTACGGTCGACGGGCCCGGCCCCCGACAGCATGTCCGCGGCGGCCCGCTGGTAGCGCAGCACCGCCTGCTCCGCGGCGCGCAGGTCGCACGGGGCGCTCCACAGCATCCGGCGCGCCTGGTCGTACCGCTCGATCAGCAGCGGGTCCTCGGCCATGCCGTGCCGCGCCACCTTCGCCTTGTACGCGTCGAGCCGGCCGCGCAGCTCCGCGCGGACCGCGAGCGGCGCGGTGACGGCCGTCAACTGCTCGCGGGCGCGCAGCAGCTCCTCCTCGGCCTCCTGCTCCAGCGCCTCCAGGAGCGGGGACAGCCGGTGCCACCGGGCGTGGCGGCGGTACTCGGCGGCGGTCGCCAGCCGCTCCTGCAGCGCGGTCGGCGGGCCGCTCACCGCAGGAACCTCCGAGGCGGCGATCTTCGCCAGCACCTCGCCCCGGGCCGCCCGCGCCTCCGCGAGCGTCCGGTCCGCGCGCGAGAGCACGTCCCGCAGGCGCAGCAGCCGCGCCTCGGAGTCCTGCCGGACCTGGAGCACCGCCTCGATCTCGCGGCGTACGTCCTCCAGGGCCCGGGCCGCCCGGTCGTACCGGTCGGTGTCCGGGCGCCCGCCGCCGGGCGCCGAACTGCCCGCGGCCGGCCGCCAGAACGCCAGCGGATCCGTCACCACCTCCGCCCGCAGCGCGGTCAGCTCGTGGGTGATGGCCTCCAGGTCGTCCCCCGCCGGGTGCTCCCCGGGCCGTACGCCCACGGAGTGCGCCAGCGAGCGCGTACGGCCCAGCTCGGCGGCGAGCAGGTCTATCCGCGCGGGCAGCGCCGACCAGACCGCGTCCGCCGTGACCACCATGTCGAGGGAGCTCGCGTACAGCTCGTTCATCCGGGCCACCAGCCGCTCCAGCGTGAAGTGCTCGGCCAGCGTGGACGTACCCGAGACCGTGACGCTCTCGCCGCGCAGCCGCTCCGTCAGCTCGGCCAGCTCCTCGCGGCCCGGCCAGCGGCGCCGCGCGCGCACCTCGCGGGCCTCGTGCAGGGCGGCGGTGTACGCGTCGAAGTACGTCCACAGCAGGCCGATCGTCCGCTCGGTGGCGGCCCAGCGGTCCTTGGTCGTACCGGTGAGCTCGGCGCCCTCGAGGAGCCTGCGGCCCGCGTGGTCCTGCAGGGCGAGCAGCGAGTCCTCGACCGCCTTGTGCTCCGCCCCGAGCCGCGCCAGCGCACGGTCCACCTCGTCCCGGTCCATCACCGGCCCAGGGGGCTCCGTGCCGCCCATCGATCACCTCTCCGCCTCGTGCCCATGTCGGTCAGCTGCTCCGGTACTTCGGCGCCGGGGGCCCGGCTATCCCGGGCAGGTCGGCCTTCAGCCACTTGCCGTACGCCTGTGCCCACGCCCCCTGCCGGTACCTGACGAGCACCTGGTTGACCCGGCGCACCAGGTCGTCCTTGCCGAGCTTGGCGGCGATGCCGTAGTACTCCGTCGTGAACGGCCGGCCCTTCAACTCGACGGCCGGGTCCTGCGCCGCCTGGCCGGCCGCCAGCGCGTTGTCCGTGACGACCGCGTCGACCTCGCCCAGCTGCAGCCGGACCAGGCAGTCCAGCTGGTTGGGCACGGTGTAGAGGTCCTTGTCGCCCTTGCCGCCGTCGTCCTCGTCCCTGAACGTGGCGCCGAAGGATTCCTTCGCCAGCGCCTCGTACGCCGTCGTGCCCTCGCCGGAGCAGACGCGCTTGCCCGACAGCGTCGTGTTGTAGCCCGTGACCGGTGAGTCCTTGGGTGCGAGGACCTGCTGGCCCACCTGGAAGTAGGCGGTGGAGAACGCCACTTGCTCGACGCGCTTGCAGGTGATCGTCATCGTCCGGACGACGAGGTCGACCTTCCCGCTCTCCAGCGCGGCGATCCGCTGGTTGGTGGGGATGGCGCGGAAGATGACGGCGTCCGGGCTGCCGAGGATGTCGGCGGCGATGGCGCGGGCGAGGTCGATGTCGAAGCCCTCCAGCGTCCCGGTGGCGGGGTTGCGGTAGCCCCACCGGTAGCTGTTCTGGTCGACGCCGACGATGAGCTTGCCGCGCGCCTTGATCGCGGCGATGGCGGGGCCGTCGGCGGTGGACGGGGTGAGGGAGGCCTCCGGGTCCTTGCAGGTGTCCGCCTTGGCCGGGACGGCGCCGCTCGCCCCGGACACGGCGGAAGCCCCCAGTCCGGTGCCCTGCGACAGCGGCACCAGGGTGAGCGCGGCCGTCAGCCCGCACGCGGCCGCCATCGCGGCGACCCCGCCCCACCCGCGCAGCCGTCCGGCGGCCCGCCGGGTCGGGCTCCGCTCGCCGGGGGTGCCGTCCCCTTCGAAGTCCAGGTTGCTCATCGTGCCTCCCCTCACCCTCACCGGTACTCCGAAAGCCTGCGGTTGATGCCCATGATGGCCCCCACCGCCCCCAGGACGGCCAGCACCGGCGCCCCGACCGGCAGGCCGGTCAGCGCGGAGCGGCCGCCTTCGGCGGCGCGGGTGAACTCGCCCTGCTCATGGTCCAGGGCCTTCTTCAGCGCCGCGTCCACCTCGTCGAACGACTGGCCGGTGGACTCCTTGTCGCCGATGACCTTGGCCAGCGCGCCTTCGTAGTCGCCCGCGTCGTCCGTGGCGCGCGCCGCCGCGTGCCGCTTCTGCCACTCGCCGACCCGCTGCACCGCGTCCTCGACCGGGCCGCGGCCCGCGCCGTCGTCGGCGAGCCGGCCCGCCTCGGCGAGCGCCGCGGTCAGCTTGCCCATGCCCGCGCCGTACTCGGTCTCGTACTTGTCCTTCTTGCCGTCGTCGGTCAGCACGGCGCCCCGCGCGACCAGGGTCAGGTTCTCGTTGGCGCGGGCCTTCAGGGAGTTGATCCGCGCTTCGTTCAGCACCTTGAGCGAATCCTGGCCGTGCCGGCCGGCGTCGGCCAGCCGGCTGCTCGCGACCGTGTGCCCGGCCGCCAGCCACAGCAGCACCACCACGGAGGCGGCCGTCGCGGCCAGCAGGCCCTGGTTGAACACCCGGTTGGTGTGCAGGTACGTGCGCCGCTGCGCCCAGGCCAGCGCGCCGACGACCACGACCCCCACCGCGAGGGAGAGCCACGGCCAGGCGCGGGCGTCCCGGTCGTCCCGCGCGAGCCGCGCGGTCTCCGCCGCGTACAGCCGCTCGGCGGCGGGCAGCAGCTCGGTCGTCATCTGCTGGTTGGCGTACCGCAGATACGCACCGCCGAGCGGGAGGCCCTGCCGGTTGGCGGCGCGGGCGCGCTCGATCAGGCCCGTGTAGCGGGGCAGCCACTCGTTGAGCGTGGTGATCTCGCGCGCCGACTCGGACGAGCCCTCGGTGTTGGCCGCGGCCTTGACCAGCAGCCGCGAGGCGGTCGTGATGTCGTCCTCGTACCGCTCGCGCACATCGGCGGGCTCCTGCGCACCGGCCAGGAAACCGCTGGCCGCCGCGGTGTCGGCGTCCGCGAGCGAACGGTAGATGTGCGCGGCGTCGGCGCTCAGCGGCTGGCTGCGGCTGACCACGTCGTCGGCGGCGGCGGAGCGGTCGGCGACCTCGAAGGCGGTGACGGCCCCGAACGCCACCACGAGCAGGGCCAGTACGGCACCGATGATCTGCAGCCGTCCCGGCTCCGTGGTCGCCGCGGTACGCAGCCGCGCCCGCCCCTCGGCCCACGCGCCGCGCCCGGCGGGCACGGGTGCGCCGGGCGGCGACGCCGCGGGAAGCACGGTCCAGTCCAGCTCAGTGGCCTCGGACCGGCTCGGGCAGCTGATCGAACCCATGCGACGGACTCCCTCTCCTGGCTCTGC
>NZ_JBEZAQ010000027.1:0-58360 GCF_040646655.1 Streptomyces sp. NPDC045431 | reverse complement strand
AACACCCCCTACGGCACCGGTGGCCGTCTCGACGGCTACGAGATCCGCACCGCGGCCGTCGCCCGTGGCGTCCCGTGCCTGACCACGGTCCAGGCACTCGCCGCCGCCGTCCAGGGCATCGACGCCCTCAACCACGGCGGAGTGGGCGTGCGTTCCCTCCAGGAACACGCCCAGCACCTCACCGCGGCCCGCGAGGACTGACAGCCCACGGGGGAGGGGGACACCGGCCACAAACCGGTGTCCCCCTTCTCATGAAGTCGTTCATGAGGACACACACCATGTACAAGCTCTTCTTCCACCTGGTCTTCAAGCGGATGGACCCCGAGAAGGCCCACTACCTCGCCTTCCGCTGGATCCGCCTCGCCGTCCGCGTCCCCGTGCTGCGCACCTTCCTCGCCGCCGCCCTCGCGCCCCGCTACAAGGAGCTGCGCACCGAGGCGCTCGGCCTGCGCATGCACGGCCCCTTCGGGCTCGCGGCCGGCTTCGACAAGAACGCCGTGGCCATCGACGGCATGGCGATGCTCGGCTTCGACCACGTCGAGATCGGCACCGTCACCGGCGAGCCGCAGGCCGGCAACCCCAAGAAGCGCCTCTTCCGCCTCGTCGCGGACCGCGCCCTGATCAACCGCATGGGCTTCAACAACGACGGCTCCGCCGCCGTCGCCGACCGCCTCCAGGCGCGCGTGCCGGTCTTCAAGACCGTCGTCGGCGTCAACATCGGCAAGACGAAGGTCGTCCCGGAGGCCGAAGCCGTCGGCGACTACGTGACGTCCACGGAGCGGCTCGCCCGCCACGCCGACTACCTGGTCGTCAACGTCTCCTCGCCCAACACGCCCGGCCTGCGCAACCTCCAGGCCGTCGAGCACCTGCGGCCCCTGCTGAGCGCCGTCCGCGAGGCCGCCGACCGCACGGTCACCGGCCGCCGCGTCCCGCTGCTCGTCAAGATCGCGCCCGACCTCGCCGACGAGGACGTCGACGCCGTCGCCGACCTCGCCGTCGAACTCGGCCTGGACGGCATCATCGCCACCAACACCACCATCGACCGCGAGGGCCTGAAGTCCCCGGCGTACCTGACGAGCGAGACCGGCGGCCTGTCCGGCGCGCCGCTGAAGGAGCGCTCCCTGGAGGTCCTGCGCCGCCTGTACGCGCGCGTAGGCGACCGCATCACCCTCGTGGGTGTCGGCGGCATCGAGACCGCCGAGGACGCCTGGCAGCGCATCCTCGCGGGCGCCACCCTCGTCCAGGGCTACAGCGCCTTCATCTACGAGGGCCCCTTCTACGCCCGCGCGATCCACAAGGGCCTCGCGGCCCGGCTGAACGCCTCGCCGTACGCCACCCTCGCCGAGGCCGTCGGCGCCGACACCCGAAAGGCCACCGTATGAGCCCGCTCGAACCCTTCGGCGCCCGCCTCCGCCGCGCCATGGACACCCGCGGCCCGCTGTGCGTCGGCATCGACCCGCACAGCTCCCTCCTGGCCGCCTGGGGCCTGAACGACGACGTGGCGGGCCTGGAGACCTTCACCCGCACCGTCGTCGACGCCCTCGCCGGCACGGTCGCCGTCTTCAAACCGCAGAGCGCCTTCTTCGAGCGGTTCGGCTCCCGCGGCATCGCCGTCCTGGAGCGCGCCGTCGCGGACCTGCGGGACGCGGGCGCGCTGGTCGTCATGGACGCCAAGCGCGGCGACATCGGCTCCACGATGGCCGCGTACGCCGAGACCTACCTGCGCAAGAACGCCCCGCTCTTCTCGGACGCCCTGACGGTCTCCCCGTACCTCGGGTACGGCTCGCTGAAGCCGGCGGTGGACCTGGCGCGCGAGAGCGGCGCCGGGCTGTTCGTGCTCGCCCTCACCTCGAACCCGGAGGGCGCCGAGGTGCAGCGGGCGGTACGCACCGACGACCCGGCCGGCCGCACCATCGGCGCGACGATGCTGGCCCACCTCGCCGAGGAGAACGCGGGGGAGACCCCGCTCGGCTCCTTCGGCGCGGTCGTCGGCGCGACGCTCGGCGACCTCTCCTCGTACGACCTCGACATCAACGGCCCGCTGCTCGCCCCCGGCATCGGCGCGCAGGGCGCCACCCCGGCCGACCTCCCGGGCGTCTTCGGCGCGGCCGTGCGCAACGTCGTCCCCAACGTCAGCCGCGGCGTGCTGCGCCACGGCCCCGACGCGGCGGCGCTGCGCGAGGCGGCGGTGCGGTACGCGGACGAGGTACGTGCGGCGACCGGTGGGTGAGACCGCCGTGTGAGCTGCGTCACGGCATCCGGTGAGGCTCCTCGCGACCTTGTTGACGTCAAGAGGGCGGGAACAGGCCGCAAAACCCGGCCGATATGCCCGTATTGTCGTGGTAGAGCGATGCTGACCAGGACTTTTCGTCTGTTCTCGCTGACTCCGGCGGCCATGGCCGCTAGTCTCCGTCGCAGAGCCAACGTGCACTGCGTTGCTCGTTGCTCCCCTGGTGTGGGCCGACTAGGTTCCTCACCGGTCCGTATCCGACAGTTCGACATCCGAGGTGACGTAGGCGTGGCTCTTCCGCCCCTTACCCCTGAACAGCGCGCAGCCGCGCTCGAAAAGGCCGCCGCGGCTCGCCGGGAGCGGGCCGAGGTCAAGAATCGACTCAAGCACTCCGGTGCCTCCCTCCACGACGTCATCCAGCAGGGTCAGAAGAACGACGTCATCGGCAAGATGAAGGTGTCCGCCCTCCTCGAGTCGCTGCCGGGCGTGGGCAAGGTCCGCGCCAAGCAGATCATGGAGCGGCTGGGCATTTCCGAAAGCCGCCGCGTGCGGGGGCTCGGCTCCAACCAGATCGCGTCCCTGGAGCGCGAGTTCGGTGGCTCCGGCGCCTGACGGCCGGGGCCGGTCCGGGGCATCGAGGTAAACCTGGAATAATCGCCCCATGGCTGCAACATCGGACGTACGTCCGCGGCTGACCGTGCTCTCCGGCCCCTCTGGGGTCGGCAAGAGCACGGTCGTCGCTCATATGCGCAAGGTGCACCCCGAGGTCTGGCTGTCGGTGTCCGCCACGACCCGTAAGCCGCGACCCGGCGAGCGGGACGGCGTCCAGTACCACTTCGTCGGCGATGACGAGTTCGACAAGCTGATCGCCAACGGCGAGCTGCTGGAGTGGGCCGAGTTCGCGGGCAACCGCTACGGCACCCCCCGCCGCGCCGTCATGGAGCGGCTGGAGGCGGGCGAGCCCGTCCTGCTGGAGATCGACCTCCAGGGCGCCCGGCTCGTCCGCGAGTCGATGCCCGAGGCCCAGTTGGTCTTCCTCGCCCCGCCGAGCTGGGACGAACTGGTCCGCCGCCTGACCGGGCGCGGCACCGAGCCGCCGGAGGTCATCGAGCGCAGGCTCGCGGTCGCCAAGATCGAACTCGCCGCCGAAGCGGAGTTCGACACCACGCTCGTCAACACCTCGGTCGAGGACGTAGCGCGTGAGCTGCTAGCCTTGATGCAAGTTGTTTGATCTTTGTCCCATTTCCAGAAGTTTTCGGAAGGTAGAGCGTGTCCTCTTCCATCACCGCGCCCGAGGGCATCATCAACCCGCCGATCGACGAGCTGCTCGAGGCCACGGACTCGAAGTACAGCCTCGTGATCTACGCGGCCAAGCGCGCGCGTCAGATCAACGCGTACTACTCGCAGCTCGGTGAGGGCCTGCTGGAGTACGTCGGTCCGCTGGTGGACACCCACGTCCACGAGAAGCCGCTGTCGATCGCGCTGCGCGAGATCAACGCGGGCCTGCTGACGTCCGAGGCCGTTGAGGGCCCGGCGCACTGAAGCAGCGCTTTTCAGCATCAGCACGTCGTTCGCAGGCCCGGCGGTACCCACCGCCGGGCCTGTGGTGTGTCATGAGATGTGTCCGGTGGTGCGCCGTGGGGCGTGTCACCGAGGTGGGAAATGCCTTGAGGAGGCACGAGTGCACAAGCCGAAGGTCGTCCTGGGCGTCAGCGGCGGCATCGCCGCCTACAAGGCGTGCGAGCTGCTGCGGCGGCTGACCGAGTCGGGCCACGACGTCCGCGTCGTCCCGACCGACTCCGCGCTGCACTTCGTGGGCGCCGCCACCTGGTCCGCCCTCTCCGGGAACCCCGTCTCGACCGAGGTCTGGTCGGACGTCCACGAGGTCCCGCACGTCCGGATCGGGCAGCAGGCCGACCTCGTGGTCGTGGCCCCCGCCACCGCCGACATGCTGGCGAAGGCCGCGCACGGCCTCGCCGACGACCTGCTCACCAACACCCTCCTCACCGCCCGGTGCCCGGTGGTCTTCGCGCCCGCCATGCACACCGAGATGTGGGAGCACCCCGCCACTCAGGAGAACGTCGCCACGCTGCGCCGCCGCGGTGCCGTCGTCATCGAGCCCGCCGTCGGCCGCCTCACCGGCGCCGACACGGGCAAGGGCCGGCTGCCCGACCCCGACGAGATCTTCGAGGTCTGCCGCCGCGTGCTCGCCCGGGGCGCCGCCGCGCCCGACCTCGTGGGCCGGCACGTCGTCATCAGCGCGGGGGGCACCCGCGAGCCGCTGGACCCCGTCCGCTACCTGGGGAATCGTTCCTCCGGCAAGCAGGGGTACGCCCTCGCGCGCACCGCGGCGGCCCGCGGTGCCCGGGTGACGCTCATCGAGGCCAACACCGGCATGCCGGACCCCGCGGGCGTCGACGTGGTCCACGTGGGCACCGCCGTCCAGCTGCGCGAGGCCGTGCTCAAGGCCGCGGCGGACGCGGACGCCGTGGTGATGGCCGCGGCCGTCGCGGACTTCCGCCCTGCCACGTACGCCGAGGGCAAGATCAAGAAGCGCGAGGGCCAGGAGCCCGCGCCCGTCGAGCTGGTCCGCAACCCGGACGTCCTCGCCGAGATCTCCGCCGACCGGGCCCGGCCCGACCAGGTGGTCGTCGGATTCGCCGCCGAGACCGACGACGTCCTCGCCAACGGCCGGGACAAGCTCCGCCGCAAGGGCTGTGACCTCCTCGTCGTCAACGAGGTGGGGGAGCGCAAGACCTTCGGCGCCGCGGAGAGCGAGGCCGTGGTGCTGGCGGCGGACGGCGCCGAGACACCCGTCCCGTACGGCCCGAAGGAGGCCCTGGCGGACACCGTCTGGGACCTCGTCGTACCCCGTCTGGGGCGACTCGGGTAGAAGCCCGGTGAATGTCACATGTTCCCCTCCAGCGGGATGAAACCGTAAGAAGACCGGCGTTCTGGACAAGAACGGGAGCGTTTTCGAGCCACGAACGGCTGTACGTGGCCAATCCGACTCCCACGGTGCGAGACACCTGGTCCGACGATCGAGAGCGCCCGATAAACTGTCCTCGGAACGACGCGGGGCGCAGCCCCCTGCCGGTCCGCAAACGATCAGCCAGCAGCCGCTGCAAACCCAGGGAGCGTTGTGTCCCGTCGTCTCTTCACCTCGGAGTCCGTGACCGAGGGTCACCCCGACAAGATCGCTGACCAGATCAGCGACACGATTCTCGACGCGCTGCTGCGGGAGGACCCCACCTCCCGCGTCGCCGTGGAGACGTTGATCACCACCGGCCTGGTGCACGTGGCCGGCGAGGTGACGACCAAGGCGTACGCCGACATCCCCACGCTCGTCCGCAACAAGATCCTCGAGATCGGTTACGACTCCTCGAAGAAGGGCTTCGACGGCGCGTCCTGTGGCGTCTCGGTCTCCATCGGCGCGCAGTCCCCGGACATCGCGCAGGGTGTCGACACCGCCTACGAGCAGCGGGTCGAGGGCGACGAGGACGAGCTCGACAAGCAGGGCGCCGGCGACCAGGGCCTGATGTTCGGGTACGCGTCGGACGAGACGCCGGAGCTCATGCCGCTCCCGATCCACCTCGCCCACCGGCTCTCCCGCCGTCTGACCGAGGTCCGCAAGAACGGGACCATCCCCTACCTGCGCCCGGACGGCAAGACCCAGGTCACCATCGAGTACGACGGCGACAAGGCCGTCCGCCTCGACACGGTCGTCGTCTCCTCGCAGCACGCCTCCGACATCGACCTCGAGTCGCTGCTCGCGCCCGACATCCGCGAGTTCGTCGTCGAGCACGTGCTCAAGCAGCTCCTGGACGACGGCATCAAGCTGGAGACCGAGGGCTACCGCCTGCTGGTCAACCCGACCGGCCGCTTCGAGATCGGCGGCCCGATGGGCGACGCCGGCCTGACCGGCCGCAAGATCATCATCGACACCTACGGCGGCATGGCCCGCCACGGCGGCGGCGCCTTCTCCGGCAAGGACCCGTCCAAGGTCGACCGCTCGGCCGCCTACGCCATGCGCTGGGTCGCCAAGAACGTCGTGGCGGCCGGCCTGGCCTCCCGCTGCGAAGTCCAGGTCGCCTACGCCATCGGCAAGGCCGAGCCCGTCGGCCTCTTCGTCGAGACCTTCGGCACCGCCAAGGTCGACGTCGAGAAGATCGAGACCGCCATCGCCGAGGTCTTCGACCTCCGCCCGGCCGCGATCATCCGCGACCTCGACCTGCTGCGCCCGATCTACTCCCAGACGGCGGCGTACGGCCACTTCGGCCGCGAGCTCCCCGACTTCACCTGGGAGCGCACGGACCGCGTGGACGCGCTGCGCGCGGCCGCCGGCCTGTAAGCCCTTCGAAGAAGCACCCCGGAGTCCGGTCCCTCGTCGCGAGGGTGCCGGACTCCGGCGTTTTCAGGAGCCGGGCCGCGGATCGGCGGGGTAGCCGATGGTCGCGAGGTCGTCGGCCAGAGCGCTCAGAGTGAGCCGGGGGTTCAGGACGGCGACCAGTTCGTCGGTGAGAGGGCGCAGCGCCAGGACGTGCCGTACCGCGTCGAGATCGACCGGGACCTCGTGCATGTCCACGGCGAACTCCAGGTACACCTCGGCGGAGCGGTCCGTCAGATGCTCGAAGAGGTACGCAGAGCCGTCCGGGTCGCAGGCGTCGGGGAAGTCGATGGCGCCCGCGCGCCAGGAGTCGTCGTCGGCCGTCCGCCACAGGCAGGCGGTGACGCACGGAAACCCCAGGCCGTGGGAGAAGGCCGGCTCGTCGACGTACCGCCGGAAGACGTCCGGGACCTCGTCCACCACGCCGGGCCACGGCACATCGTCGACGTAAGGGCTCATCGGCGACTCATGGTCGAAGCCCCGGATGTACGCGCCCGCCGGGGCGAGGACGATGGAGTACTCATCGCCCGAGCCGTTGCTCATCGAGGCGAGCTCATCGGTCGGGCTCCAGTGCGTGTCGAAGGTGTAGTGACGGAAGTCCGCGTCGGGACTGATCACCGCCTCCAGCATGGCGAGAGCGCGGCAGTGGTCGCGCAGTTCCGGTATCGACGGCAGGAGCTTCGCGGTGTCATAAACGGTCACGGGGGTATCCAAGCGCATGCCACTGACAGCGGGCGTTGTCAGTGGGCTCTGGTAGGAATGGGGCTGTGAGCAGCGACAACGGGAAGCCGGAGGGCGGCGGTCGGGGGGCGGCCGAGCCGCCCGAGCAGCTCGCGCTCATACGCGAGACCGTGCGCAGGGCCAAGGTGCCGCGGGCCAAGCCGCGGACCTGGCGGGGGGCCGCGCTGGCCAAGGAGCTGCCCGTCGCGCGGGTGGTGGTCAACAAGGGCGTGCTCCACCTGGACCAGTTCTTCGACTACGCCGTCCCCGAGGAGCTCGACGCCGTCGCGCGGCCGGGGGTGCGGGTGCGGGTGCGGTTCGGGGCCGGGTCCCATCAGGTGCGCGACGGGCGGCGCGAGGGCGGTCGGCTCATCGACGGGTTCCTCATCGAGCGCCGCGCCGAGTCCGACTACTCCGGGCCGCTCGCCGCGCTCGCCGACGTGGTCTCGCCCGAGCCGGTGCTGAGCGACGAGCTGCTGCGGCTCGCGCGGGCGGTGGCCGACCGGTACGCCGGGAGCCTCGCCGACGTGCTCCAGCTCGCGATCCCGCCGCGCAACGCCCGCGCGGAGGCCCGGCCGTCGCCCGCGCCGCTGCCGCCCCCGGCCCCGCCGGAGCCCGGGACCTGGGAGCGCTACGCGCAGGGCACGGCGTTCCTGCGGGCGCTGGCCCAGGGGGACGCACCCCGGGCCGTGTGGAACGCGCTGCCCGGGCCCCACTGGGCGGAGGAGCTCGCCCGCGCGGTGGCCGCCACCCTCGCCTCCGGGCGCGGCGCGCTCGTCGTGGTGCCCGACGGGCGGGCCGCCGCGCGGGTCGACGCGGCCCTGACGGTCGTGCTGGGGGAGGGGCGGCACGCGCTGCTCACCGCCGAGGCGGGCCCCGAGAAGCGGTACGCGCAGTGGCTCGCCGTGCGGCGCGGCGCCGTGCGCGCGGTCGTCGGGACACGCGCGGCGATGTTCGCGCCGGTCGCCGACCTCGGCCTCGTCGCCCTGTGGGACGACGGGGACGGCAGTCACAGCGAACCGCACGCGCCACTGCCGCACGCCCGCGAGGTGCTGCTGCTGCGCGCCGCCCACGACAAGTGCGCCTTCCTGCTGGGCTCCACCAGCTGCACGGTGGAGGCCGCGCAGCTCGTCGAGACCGGCTGGGCCCGCCCCCTCCTGGCGCCCCGCGAGCAGGTGCGGGCCGCCGCACCGCTCGTACGGACCGTGGGGGACGGGGAGCTGGCGCGCGACGAGGCCGCCCGCGCCGCGCGGCTGCCCTCGCTGGCCTGGCAGACCGTACGCGAGGGCCTGAAGACCGGCCCCGTGCTGGTGCAGGTGCCGCGCCGGGGCTACGTACCGAGGCTGGCGTGCGAGCGGTGCCGTACGCCCGCGCGCTGTCGGCACTGCGCGGGCCCGCTGGAGGCGCCCGAGCAGCGGGACCTGCGGTGCGGGTGGTGCGGGCGGGGCGCCCCGGACTGGAGTTGCCTCGAGTGCGGGGCGGTGCGGCTGCGCGCGCAGGTGGTGGGCGCGCGGCGCACGGCGGAGGAGCTGGGCCGGGCGTTCCCGGCGGTTCCGGTACGGACCTCGGGGCGCGACCACGTCCTGGACGCCGTGCCCGCGCGGCCCGCGCTGGTGGTGAGCACCCCGGGCGCCGAACCGGTCGCCGAGGGCGGTTACGCCGCGGCGCTGCTGCTCGACGGCTGGGCCATGCTCGGGCGGCCCGACCTGCGGGCGGGCGAGGAGGCGCTGCGGCGCTGGATCGACGCGGCCTCGCTGGTGCGCGGGCAGGCCGAGGGCGGCACCGTGGTGGTCGTGGCCGAGCCGACGCTGCGGCCGGTGCAGGCGCTGGTGCGCTGGGACCCGGTGGGACACGCCCAGCGGGAGCTCGCCGAGCGCGCGGAGCTGGGCTTCCCGCCGGTCTCGCGGATGGCGGCGGTGTCGGGGCGCGCGGAGGCGGTGGCGGCGTTCCTGGCGGCGGCCGAGCTGCCGCGCGAGACCGAGGTGCTGGGGCCGGTGCCACTGCCGCCCCCGCCCCCCGGGGCCCCGAGGCGCCCCGGCGACCCCCCGCCCGGCGAGGTGTGGGAGCGGGCGCTGCTGCGGGTGCCGCCGGGCAGCGGGGCAGCGCTGGCCGCCGCGCTGAAGGCGGCGCAGGCGGCCCGGCTGGCACGCGGTGGGGGCGATCCGGTACGGGTCCGGGTGGACCCGCCGGACATCGGGTGAGGGCCGCGGACACCGGCTGCGGTACGAGCGGTGTCGGCCCTTGCCCCCGAAGCCTTGCCCCGAGAGCCGCGTCGGCCTCTAGCGGGAGGCCGCTGCAGCCCCGGCTCCGGAGCCGCGTCGGCCCCCGCCTCGCGAAGTCCGCGGGGGCGGGGGCCGGATGACCGGAGCGGCTGCTCGGCGGTGGGGTGGATCAGCCGATGCGCGGGTCAGCCGTGGCGCGGTTGAGCCGTTGCGCGGGTGAGCCGTTACGCGGTTGAGCCGTTATGCGGGTCAGCCGTTGCGCGGGGAGGGGAACGCGCTCGGGCGGGGCTCCTCGCGCAGCGAGCCGGCCGTCGGCTGGGGCGGCATCGAGCGGGCCGCGGGAACCGAGGGCACGACCGGCATCGTGCGGGTGGCGCCGGGCTCCGCGGCGCGGTCCTGCTCCGGCGCGGCCGGCTGGCGGCTGCGGGAGCCGTACCGGCGGTGCACCGCCTGCTTCGTGACCCCGAGCGCCGAGCCCACCGCGTCCCACGAGAACCCGAGCGAGCGGTCGAAGTCGACCGCCGCGGTGACCAGCGTCTCGACGCTGTCCCGCAGCTCCTGGGCGAGCCGGACGGTCGGGGCCGGGGCCCTGCCGTAGACGACGAAGCCCGTGGACGGGCCGGATCGCCGCGGGCGGTACACATTGCCCAGCTGGGCCGTGAGCGTGCGCAGTGCGTCCACCTGCCGGCGGACCCGCTCGATGTCCCGCACCAACAGGTGCAGGCTTGCCCGGGCTTGGGCGTCGTGGGTTGCGTGGTCGGCCATTTACAAGCCTCTCGAACCGGCGTTGAAAAGGGTCGGGCCGCACCGGGGGCACCGGGGCGGCCCGTTTCGGTCAATCTCTGCTTGACCAACGCTCCACCTGCGGTCGGGGTCACGCTGAAGAGGCGTATCCGCATATGCGCGGGGCGCACACGGCTGCGTACGCCCCCCGCGGACACGACCTAGACTGGTGCGTTGCCCACCACCGCCTCCAACAGACAGGCAGTCAGCCACCGATGAAGCTCGTCTTCGCAGGCACCCCCGAGGTCGCCGTACCCGCCCTGGACGCCCTGATCGCCTCGGACCGGCACGAGGTGGCCGCCGTCGTCACCCGGCCCGACGCGCCCGCCGGGCGCGGGCGCCGCCTGGTCGCCAGCCCCGTCGCCCAGCGCGCCGAGGAGGAGGGCATCGAGGTCCTCAAGCCGGCCAGGCCCCGCGACGAGGCGTTCCAGGCGCGGCTGCGGGAGATCGCGCCGGACTGCTGCCCGGTCGTCGCCTACGGCGCGCTGCTGCCCAAGGCGGCGCTCGACATCCCCGCCCACGGCTGGGTCAACCTCCACTTCTCGCTGCTGCCGGCCTGGCGCGGCGCCGCGCCCGTACAGCACGCGATCATGGCGGGGGACGAGGTGACCGGCGCGTCGACGTTCCGGATCGAGGAGGGCCTGGACTCCGGACCGGTGTATGGGGTGATCACCGAGGAGGTGCGGCCCACCGACACCAGCGGCGACCTGCTGACCCGCCTCGCCTTCGCCGGTGCCGGGCTGCTCGTGGCGACCATGGACGGCATCGAGGACGGCACCCTCGAGGCGGTGCCGCAGCCGGCCGAGGGCATCACCCTCGCCCCGAAGCTGACCGTCGAGGACGCGCACATCGACTGGGCGGCGCCCGCGCTCCGCGTCGACCGCGTCGTACGCGGCTGCACGCCCGCGCCCGGCGCCTGGACCGTCTTCCGCGACGAGCGGCTCAAGGTCGTCCAGGCGGCCCTCGTTCCGGACCGCACGGACCTCGCCCCCGGCGAGCTCGCGGCCGCCAAGAACAACGTGTACGTCGGCACCGGCTCCCACGCCGTCGAGCTGCTGTGGGTGCAGCCGCAGGGCAAGAAGCCGATGCGCGGCGCCGACTGGGCGCGGGGCGTGCGGATCGCCCCGGGCGAGAAGGTGGGCCCCGCGGCGGCGTAGGCTGAAAGGGGTCCGACCCGAGGGACCCAGCCTCACCGGAAAGCCTGAAAAGCCCGAAAAGCGGAGCACCTTTTGAGCGAGCAGTCCCGTCGCCGTCCGTCCAAGCCGTACCGCCGCCCCAAGAAGGACCCGGTGCGCATGCTGGCCTTCGAAGCGCTGCGCGCGGTCGACGAGCGGGACGCGTACGCCAACCTCGTCCTCCCGCCGCTGCTGAGGAAGGCGCGCGAGAAGGAGGGGTTCGACGGGCGCGACGCGGCGCTCGCCACGGAGCTGGTGTACGGGACGCTGCGCCGGCAGGGCACGTACGACGCGATCATCGCGGCCTGCGTGGACCGGCCGCTGCGCGAGGTCGACCCGCCGGTCCTCGACGTGCTCTCGCTCGGGGCGCACCAGCTGCTGGGCACGCGCATCCCCACGCACGCGGCGGTCTCGGCGAGCGTGGAACTGGCGCGGGTGGTGCTGGGCGACGGGCGCGCCAAGTTCGTCAACGCCGTCCTGCGGAAGATCGCGCAGCACGATCTCGACGCCTGGCTGGAGCAGGTGGCCCCGCCGTACGACAAGGACGCCGAGGACCACCTGGCGGTCGTGCACTCGCACCCGCGGTGGGTCGTCTCGGCGCTCTGGGACGCGCTGGGCGGCGGCCGCGCCGGGATCGAGGACCTGCTGGAGGCCGACAACGAGCGGCCCGAGGTCACGCTGGTGGCCCGCCCGGGCCGCTCCACCACGGCCGAGCTGCTGGACGTGCTGGGCGACGAGGCGGGGCTGCCGGGGCGCTGGTCCCCGTACGCCGTGCGGCTCGCCGAGGGCGGCGAGCCGGGCGCGATCGACGCCGTGCGCGAGGGCCGCGCCGGGGTCCAGGACGAGGGCAGCCAGCTCGTCGCGATCGCCCTCGCCAACGCCCCGCTCGACGGCCCCGACGCGCGCTGGCTCGACGGCTGCGCGGGCCCCGGCGGCAAGGCGGCCCTGCTGGGCGCGCTGGCCGCGGAGCGCGGCGCCGCGCTGCTCGCCTCCGAGAAGCAGCCGCACCGCGCGCGCCTGGTGGATCGGGCGCTGACCGGGAACCCCGGCCCGTACCAGGTGATCGCCGCCGACGGCACGCGTCCGCCGTGGCGCCCCGGCTCCTTCGACCGCGTCCTCGTCGACGTGCCGTGCTCGGGCCTGGGCGCGCTGCGCCGCCGCCCCGAGGCGCGCTGGCGCCGGCGCCCGGAGGACCTCGACAGCTTCGCGCCGCTCCAACGCACCCTGCTCACCGAGGCGTTGAAGGCGGCGCGGGTCGGCGGCGTGGTCGGCTACGCCACCTGCTCGCCGCACCTGGCCGAGACCCGGATCGTCGTCGACGACGTCCTGAAGAGGCACGGCGGCGCCGAGCTCATCGACGCCAGGCCCCTGATGCCGGGCGTCCCGGCGCTCGGCGACGGCCCCGACGTACAGCTGTGGCCGCATCTGCACGGCACGGACGCGATGTACCTGGCGCTGCTGCGGCGTACGGCGTGACGGCGGCCGGGACGATTGCGCCGGGAATGCGGCTTGTGTGCCCGGTCAACCGAGACCCGGACCGGCATCGGGTAAAGGAAACCCCATGAGACATGGCAGGCTTGGCTCATGGCACAGATCAACCCCAGCATCCTGTCCGCCGACTTCGCCCGTCTCGCCGAGGAGGCGAGGGCCGTGGAGGGCGCCGACTGGCTCCACGTCGACGTCATGGACAACCACTTCGTGCCCAACCTGACCCTGGGCGTTCCGGTCGTCGAGTCGCTGAGCCGGGCGACGGACACCCCGCTGGACTGCCATCTGATGATCGAGGACCCGGACCGCTGGGCCCCGCAGTACGTGGAGGCGGGCGCCGGGTCGGTCACCTTCCACGTGGAGGCGGCCGCCGCGCCGGTGCGGCTGGCGCGGGAGATCCGGGCCAAGGGGGCGCGGGCGTCGATGGCGCTGAAGCCCGCGACGCCGATCGAGCCGTACGAGGACCTGCTGCCCGAGCTCGACATGCTGCTGATCATGACGGTGGAGCCGGGCTTCGGGGGCCAGGCCTTCCTGGACATCATGCTGCCGAAGATCCGCCGCACCCGGGAGCTGATCTCCAAGCACGGCCTCCAGCTGTGGCTCCAGGTCGACGGCGGCGTCTCGGAGTCGACCATCGAGCGCTGCGCCGAGGCCGGCGCCGACGTCTTCGTCGCCGGTTCCGCGGTGTACGGCGCCGAGGACCCGGCCGCGGCCGTACGGGCGCTGCGCGACAAGGCGGAGCGGACCACCGCGTCCGCCGCCTGGGCCTGCGCCCACTGAGCAACGGCCCGGTGAACGCAAACCAACAGGACTGATCAAGGAACGCCGGATCTGCAAGGATGGCAATCCGGAGTGCGAACAGCAGTGAGGAGATCGCGGTGTCTGCAATGTCGGCGGGACGGCCAGCCCTGCGGATGGGACCCGCGGAGCTGGTGCAGGCGGCGGCCATGGCCCGCCGCTTCTACCTCGAGGGCAAATCCAAGATCCAGATCGCCGAGGAGTTCGGCGTAAGCCGCTTCAAGGTCGCCCGGGTCCTGGAGACCGCCCTGGAACGTGATCTCGTACGGATCGAGATCCGCGTGCCCGCCGAGCTCGACGCGGAGCGCTCCGACGCGCTGCGCGCCCGCTACGGGCTGCGCCACGCGGTCGTCGTCGAGTCGCCGCCGGAGGGCGAGGACGAGTCGCCCGACCCGGAGAACCTCGGCGAGGTCGCCGCCGACCTGCTCGGCGAGCTGGTGAACGAGGGCGACGTCCTGGGCCTGGCCTGGGGCCGCTCCACCATCCACATGGCGGCCGCCCTCGACCGGCTGCCGCCCTGCACGGTCGTCCAGCTCACCGGGGTGTACGACGCCGGCACCGCCGAGCGCGGCTCGGTCGAGGCGGTACGCCGTGCCGCCCAGGTCTCCGGCGGCGAAGCGCACCCGATCTACGCGCCGATGCTGCTGCCCGACCCGGCGACCGCCGCCGCGCTGCGCAGCCAGACCGGTATCGCCCGCGCCTTCGAGTACTTCGACAAGGTGACGGTCGCCGCGGTCTCCATCGGCTCCTGGGAGCCGGGCATCTCCACCGTCCACGACATGCTCAGCGACGAGGAGCGCGCCCACTACGCCTCCCTCGGTGTCGCCGCCGAGATGTCGGCCCACCTCTTCGACGCCCACGGCCGGCGCGTCGGCCGCGACCTCGGCGAGCGGTGCATCACGGTCGAGGCCGACCGGCTCCGCCGCATCCCCGAGGTGGTGGCCATCGCGGGCGGCCAGCGCAAGGCCGCGGCGATCGGCGCCGTCCTGCGCTCGGGGCTGGTCACCAGCCTGGTCACGGACACCTCGGCCGCCGACTACCTGCTCACGGAGTTCGCCCCGGGTCCGCGGCCGGCCTTGGACCGCGCCGACCCGGACGCATAGCGACGCTCTCGTAGGAAGCTACCAGTCCACCCCGGCGTGGCCTGGAGCTTTCGCCTGGGGTCGATACCGGCGGCGCCATGGGACAATGAAGTACGTGCGTTTTCCCCCCGGCTGAAATGCCCGGGGGCCAACTCCGAACGACTGGGATGTTCAGCACGTGCGTTTCCTCAATGACCTGAAGCCGCCGTACGACCTCACGTACGACGACGTATTCATGGTGCCTAGCCGCTCGGCCGTGGGCTCCCGCCAGGGTGTCGACCTGTCCTCCCCCGACGGGACCGGGACCACCATCCCGCTGGTCGTCGCCAACATGACCGCGATCGCCGGCCGCCGGATGGCCGAGACCGTCGCCCGCCGCGGTGGCCTGGTCGTCATCCCGCAGGACATTCCGATCGAGGTCGTCACCGACGTCATCTCCTGGGTCAAGAGCCGCCACCACGTGCTCGACACCCCGATCGTCCTCGACCCGCACCAGACCGTCGCCGACGCGCTGTCGCTGCTGCCGAAGCGCGCGCACAACGCCGGTGTGGTCGTCGACGCCGACCGGCGCCCGATCGGTGTCGTCACCGACCAGGACCTGACCGGTGTGGACCGCTTCACGCAGCTCTCCGAGGTCATGTCCAAGGACCTGCTGCTCCTCGACGCGGACATCGACCCGCGCGAGGCGTTCAACACGCTGGACCACCACAACCGCCGCTACGCCCCCGCCGTGGACGAGGACGGCCGCCTCGCCGGCATCCTGACCCGCAAGGGCGCCCTGCGCGCGACCCTCTACAGCCCGGCCGTCGACGCCAACGGCAAGCTGCGCATCGCCGCCGCCGTCGGCATCAACGGCGACGTGGCGGGCAAGGCCAAGCAGCTGCTCGACGCGGGCGTGGACACGCTCGTCATCGACACCGCGCACGGCCACCAGGAGTCCATGATCAGCGCGATCCGGACCGTGCGCGGCCTGGACCCGCACGTCCCGATCGTCGCGGGCAACATCGTCGCCGCCGAGGGCGTGCGCGACCTGATCGAGGCCGGCGCGGACATCATCAAGGTCGGTGTGGGCCCCGGCGCCATGTGCACCACCCGCATGATGACCGGCGTGGGCCGCCCGCAGTTCTCCGCCGTCCTGGAGTGCGCCGCCGAGGCGAAGAAGTACGGCAAGCACGTCTGGGCCGACGGCGGTGTCCGCCACCCGCGCGACGTCGCCATGGCGCTCGCCGCCGGTGCGTCCAACGTGATGATCGGCTCCTGGTTCGCCGGGACGTACGAGTCCCCGGGCGACCTCCAGCAGGACGCCAACGGGCGTCTGTACAAGGAGTCCTTCGGGATGGCGTCCAAGCGCGCCGTCCGCAACCGCACGAGCGAGGAGTCCGCGTACGACCGGGCCCGCAAGGCGCTTTTCGAGGAGGGCATCTCCCACTCGCGCATGTTCCTCGACCCGTCCCGGCCGGGCGTCGAGGACCTGATCGACTCGATCATCGCGGGCGTCCGCTCCTCCTGCACCTACGCCGGTGCCGGCTCCCTGGAGGAGTTCGCCGAGAAGGCCATCGTCGGCATCCAGAGCGCCGCCGGTTACGCCGAGGGCAAGCCGCTGCACGCCAGCTGGAGCTGACGCTCCGTCAATCGGCCGACCGTAACGGCCGGTGTGGCCCCCTGCGTCAAGAGGAAGGGGTCGTTTGCGCCATCGGCGTAAGCGGCCCCTTCGACTTTTCCAGGGCTTGACCGGATTCGGAGGCGTGCACTCGGGTAACCCGGGTACCCGGGCCTTGCGACCGTAGGAGAAGAATAGGGAGGGTGCAGTGTCCATGGCGACCACGATCTCGACGGGGACCGACGCTCCGACGACCCAGCTGCCGGACGTGCCGAACCCCGGCGAGGTGGCTCCGAGGGACGCGAAGGAACTTTCGAAGCGGTTCTTCGAACGGCTGGCCGTGCTGGAGGAAGGCACGGAGGAGTACCAGTACGTTCGCAACACGCTCATCGAGCTCAACCTGTCCCTGGTCAAGTACGCGGCCACGCGCTTCCGCAGCCGCTCCGACCAGATGGAGGACATCATCCAGGTCGGCACCATCGGCCTGATCAAGGCCATCGATCGCTTCGAGCTGAGCCGTGAGGTCGAGTTCACGACCTTCGCCATGCCGTGCGTGGTCGGTGAGATCAAGCGCTTCTTCCGGGACACCAGCTGGTCCGTCCACGTGCCGCGCCGGCTCCAGGAGCTCCGCATCGACCTGGCCCGCGCCACCGACGTGCTGTTCCAGCAGCTGGACCGCTCGCCGACGCCCGCCGAGCTCGCCGCCCACCTGGGCATGGAGGAGGACGAGATCATCGAGGGTCTCGTCGCCGCCAACGGCTACTCGGCCGGCTCCCTCGACCTGCCCCTGGACGACGCGGGGGACGCCAGCGCCTCGGAGACCCTCGGCGACCGGCTGGGCGAGCCCGACAAGGAACTGGATCTCGTCGAGAACGTGCAGGCGCTCAAGCCGCTCATCGAGGAGTTCGACGAGCGCGACCGCGAGATCCTGCGGATGCGGTTCGTGGACGAGATGACGCAGTCCCAGATCGGCGCCGAACTGGGTGTGTCGCAGATGCATGTGTCGCGGTTGCTGGCGCGGATCACCGCACGGCTCCGGGAAGGCCTGCTGGCGGTGGAGTGAGGTGGAGTCGCGCGCAGGCTCCGGGCCCGAGCGGCCCGGAGCCTACGCGTGTCCGGCCTACGCGTGTCCGGCCTGCGCGTGTGTGGCCTACCCGGTGTGTGTCTCAGAGCCGCGGCCCTTTCGGCAGGACCGCGGCGCTTCCGGCAGGGCCGTGCCGCAGTGCTCGTCAGGGCTGTGGCGCTCGTCAGGACCGTGCCCACACCGCCCGGACCGTCTTGCCGCCCGCGTGGCGCCGGACCTCCACCCGGCCGGCCAGGCTCAGCACCATGGGCCAGCCGAAGCCCCCGCCTCCGGCGAAGTCCGGCGCCCGCACCTCCGGGGCGCGGGCGCTTCCGTCGTCGATCTCCACGCACAGTTCGTCCGCCTCGGCGCGCAGCCGGAGGCGCCACCACCCCTGGGTGTGGCGCATGGCGTTCGCCGTGAGCTCCGTCACGACGAGCTGTACGGCGTCCCAGTCGGCCCACGGGCAGTGCTCGGCCAGGAAACCGGCGGTCACGCTGCGGACCGAGGTGCTGTCGCCGGGCGGTGACTCCATGACATACATGGGCGGCTCCTCCTCGCGTCACCTTCTCGCCTACCCGGCCCCCGGGGGTTAACCACCGGGTGTCAACCCCCGAGGCTGCCGCCCGCGCGCCGGACGGTGAGGGCCACCGTGTCGTCCGGGTGCAGGATCACCGTGTGCATCTCCTCGGCGATGGCGGCCGGGATCTCCTCTATCGGCCGGTGCCGGTGGTTCCGCGCCGCCTTCGCCAGCCGCCGCTCGCCCTCGCGCGGGTCGCGGCGGCTCTCGGTGAGCCCGTCCGTGTAGAGCACCAGCAGATCGCCGGGGTCCAGCCGGTCCCGCAGCAGCCGCTCGCTGCCCGGCAGCGGGAAGCCGATGCCCCGGCCGCGTACCTCCAGCAGGCGGGTCTCGCCGTCCGCCCGTACGAGGAGGGCGGGAGGATGGCTGCCGTTGGCCATCACGAGCTCGCCGCTCGCCGGATCGAGCCGGACGAGCTGCACCGTGGCCATCAGCTCGTGGTCGAAGGTGGCCAGCACCTCGTCCGTGCGGGCCACGATCGACTCCAGGGGATGCCCCTCCAGCGCCAGCGTCCGTACGGCATGGGTGACGTTGAGCGCGCTGCGCGTACTGGTCAGCCCGTGCCCCAGGGCGTCCACCACCGTGATGTGCACCGTGCCGTCCGGCAGGACGAACCAGTCGTACAGGTCGCCGCCCGTCGGGGCGTGCTTCTCCGCCGGCTCGTAGTGCACGGCCAGCTCCAGGCCGGGCACCCGCACCGGCGGCGGGCGCAGCGCGTCCTCCAGCTGGCGCAGTATCCGCCCGTGCGCCTGCCGCAGCTGCTCGTCGCGCTCCTCCAGCTGTACGTAGAGGGCCAGCACGCCGCTGTTCGTCTCGGCCAGCTCGTGCTTGAGCCGCTGGTGGTCCGCGGCGAGCGCGTCCATGCGGTCGACCGCCGCGCTCAGCTCCTCCTCCAGGAGCTCCACCAGCCCCGGCGGACCGTCACCAGGCGGCTCGGCCGCCGAGGAACCGGACGCACCGGGGGAGGCCGCGGGCACCCGCCACACGGCCGCCGGCCCCGGCAGCCGCTCGGCCGGCAGCGGCAGCCCGTCCAGGGCCGGCCGGTGCGGTGCGTGCGGCATGTGGAGCCGTACGGTCAGCCGGCCCTCGCCGTCGGACGCGGCCGGGCCCGGGGGCACCGTCTCCAGGAACACCGGCCGCCCGGCCTGCAGCTCGGCGGCCGCCACCCGGGTCACCGACAGCGCCAGCCGGTAGCGCGTCTCGACGGACAGACCGGCCCGATGGGCGAGGCGGCGCAGCGTGGTGCGCAGCCCGGCGAGCGAGTGGTGCGTGGTGGTCTGCGGATTCATCGGTCTCTCGCTCATGTGTCCCTCCGTGCCGGGCCGAGGGTCAGGACGGTCGCGTCGTCCCTGCTGCGCCGGTGCGCGTGCACGAGGGCGGCGGCGAGCAGCGGGGCGGGCAGCGCGGTGAGGAAGGGCGAGGGGGAGTCCGCCCAGCGGGCGTCGACGCCGTCGCTGTGCAGGACCGATACGGTGCCGGGCTCGGCGGGGATCCGCTGCACCCGGGGGTCCGGCATGTTCCAGCCGACGACGCCCGGCTGGCCGCCGAAGCGCCGCCGTACGCCGCCCGGCGTCAGCAGCAGCCCGCGCACATTGCCCACGGAGGACACCTCCAGCACGTCCGCCGTCCGGCGCAGCAGGGCCACCGCGGCACCCCGGCTGTGCCGCAGCGCCCGGTTCATCGCCCGCAGCAGGTCCGGCAGCGGTTGCCCGGGGTCGCGGTGGAAGGTGCGCACGGCGAGCTCCGCGGCCTCGGAGGCGGGCGCGCCGTGGCCCAGGCCGTCGACGACCAGGGCCGTCTGGGCGCCGTCGGTCACCGCCACGCCCCACGCGTCCCCGCAGGCGCTCTCGCCGTCGGCGGGGACGCGTACCGCCCCGACGGCCGGTGTCCCGACCGCCGCCGGGCCGTCGTCGGCGCCCGGCTCGCCGAGCCGGGCGCACACCAGCGTCCCGGTGCCCTCCTTCGTACGGAGGGTGAACTCGTCGGCGATCCTGCGTACGGCTCCGAGGCCCGAGCCGAGTGAGCCGCCGGTGCTGTACCCGTCGGTCATGCAGCGCTCGGGGTCGGCCATGCCCGGGCCCCGGTCCACGGCGAGGACCTCCACCCCCCGGCGCAGCGGCAGCGGCTGCAGGTACAGCGACCCGTTGCGGCCGTGCCGGGCCACGTTGCTGGCGAGCTCGCTCGCCAGGACGGCCGCCCGGTCCGGCAGGGCGCCGACCAGCCCCTGTTCGAGCGCCGTCCGGCGGGCCGCGGAGGCGGCGAGCTGGACGGCGCTGTAGTGGTCGACCCGGATGTGGGTGGTGACGGACATCAGCGGTCGTTCCAGCGCGTGACGATGACGGTGGTGCCCCCGCCCGGGGCACTGCGCACCTGAAACTCGTGCATCAGCCGCCGCGCTCCGCCCAGGCCGTGGCCGAGCCCCGTACCCGTGGTGAAGCCGTCGGCGAGCGCCTTCTCCACGTCCGGGATGCCGGGGCCCTGGTCGCGGACGGTGAGCCGCAGACCGCGCCGGCCCGACGTGGCGACGAGCTGGATCTCCAGGGTGCCCCCGCCGCCGTGTACGTAGGCGTTGCGGGCGAGTTCGCTGGCCGCCGTGACGATCCTGGTCTGGTCGACGAGCCCGAAACCGGCCGCGATCGTCGCGGCGCGCACGGCATGGCGCGCGGCCAGGAGGTCCTCCTCCGAGGCGACGGGGTAGCGGGCCGCGCCGGGCGGAGGATCAGCGGCGGCGGCCTGCGGGTCGGCGGCGCCGACGCGGCCGTCATCGGTCCGGCCGTCATCGGTCCGGCCGTCATCGGTCCGGCCGTCATCGGTTCGGCCGTCACCGGTTCGGCCGTCACCGGTTCGGCCGTCACCGGTCCGGGCCTGGTCGGTGCGGGGCGTGGGCCGGCCTCTGCCGGCGGACTCGGTCACCGGGCCCCGCTGGGGTACCAGCTCGACACCCGGCGCCAGCCGTTCACCGTGGAACGTCACTCAGGACCTCCCGCCGGGGGATGGGGCATGGGACATGCGGTGCCAGCCGAGGGCCGTCAGGCCCTGCTCCGCGTTGAGCGCGGTCTCGACACCGGTCAGCTGGAGCCCGAGTTCGACCAGGGTGATGGCGACCGCCGGCCGCATCCCCGCCACGATGACCCGCGCTCCCAGCAGACGGGCCATGGTGGCCAGCTCCATCAGGGTGCGCGCCACGAACGAGTCGATGATCTCCAGGCGGGAGATGTCGATCAGCACCCCACGGGCGCCGTCGGCGGCGATCCGCTCGGTGAGTTCGTCGGTGAAGGCCACCGCCGACTGATCGTCCAGCTCGTTGAGCAGCCCGGTGATCAGCACGTCACCGAGCCGCAGGATGGGGACGCCCGTGGCGCGGCGCGTGGTCACGCGCTCACCGACCGGGCCGGGGCCGAAGCCGGGTCGACGTCGGGCTGGTCGGTGAGCCGGATCGCCGCCGCCAGGGCGTCCGCCAGGGTCGCCCGCGTCAGAATGGTCGACAGGTCGATGCCGAGCTGGGCGATCGTCTGCGCGATGGGCGGCCGGATCCCGCTGATGACGCAGTCGGCGCCCATCAGCCGTACGGCGTTGACCGTGTGCATCAGGTGCTGGGCGACGGCGGTGTCCACGGCCGGTACGCCGGTGATGTCGATGATGGCGATCTGCGCCTCGTTGTCCTGGATCGCCTGCAGCAGGCTCTCCATCACCACCTGCGTCCGCGCGGTGTCGAGCGTGCCGATCAGCGGCACGGCCAGCACGTGCCGCCACAGCCGTACGACGGGCGTCGAGACTTCGAGCAGCTGCCGGCTCTGCCGCTGGATGATCTCCTCGCGCCCCTCCACGTACGTCTCGAAGGAGAGCACACCGGCCGCGTCCAGCAGCCGGTTGATCAGGATCGCGGCGGAGAAAAGGTCGGCCGAGTCGCGCGTGGTGTGCTGGACCGCGGAGAGCAGCGCCTCCTTGAGCGACAGCACGGCCATGGAGGTGGCGGTCGGCGAGACGCCCGCCCGCGCCCGGCGCAGGGACAGCTCTATCACCGTCTGCCGCAGCTCGTTGCGGGACGTGACCAGCCGCTCCACGGGCGTATCGCTCGCCAGGCCGGCGGCCAGGGCGGAGATGAGCAGGTCCGCCTCCTCCCGCACCTCCTGCTCGCTCATGTCCGAGCCGAGCACCGACGCCTGCTCCAGCTGCAGCCGGACCCACCGGTCCGCGATCTCCTCCTCGCGCTCCCGCAGAGCCTCGCAAAGGCGGTCACGCGCACTGGTTTCGCTGATGTTCACAAGCACCTCTCCCAATCGGAAACGGGCGGACGGGTTTCCGGATTCGGGTGCCGGAAGATCGGATGTACGCGGCCCGTTTCTCATGTTCAACGGCCGTTGGATCGTAATGGCGTGGCGGAATCGGAGGAAAACCCCCTTGTCGCGCCAGGCCGGAAGGGCGGTGACCGGAGCGCCGGTCACCGCCCTTCCCGCCCTTCTCCGCCCGTCTCAGCGCGCGGCCGTCGTCAGCGAGGGGGCGGTGGTCCGGCCGCCTCCCGCCTCCAGCACTCGTCTCGCCACCCGCAGCGCGTCCCGTACGTCCCGCGTGCCCGTCGACACGCACAAGGTGTAGGCGGTGTCCTCGCGTTGACGCGTGAGCGCCGGATCCGGAGCGGACGCCGAAGCGGCCGCGGACAGCTCCTCGTACCGCGCCACGAGCTTGCGCAGGACCGTGGGGTGGGCCATGAGCACGACAGAACCTCCTCGGATGGATGTCACCGACCGAAGGCGCCCCTACCCCGAGTTCGCGCGCTCATTCCGGTGGTGCGGCGACTCGCCCCGACCCGCCCCGGCCCGTGTACGGGCGCAGCGCCCGGGCGACCGCCGCCGCGATCAGGGCGTGGCCGGTGTCGTCGGGATGGAGCCCGTCGACCAGGTGCTCCGGCCGCAGTACGTCGCGGCCGGGGAGCAGCGACAGCCGGGTGTCCCCGGCGGCCACCAGGTCCCGTACGGCCTCCTCCATGGCCGTGCGCAGCTGGGCCAGCGTCGCGCCCAGCGCGTTGGGCGTGGTCTCGGCGTCCGGGCGCAGCACCGGCGAGACCAGCAGCAGCGGCGTGTCCGGGTGCCCGCGCCGTACCAGGGCGACGAACGCCCGCACCGTCTCGTACAGCAGCGGCGCGGAGAACGGGGTGCCGGACCAGCAGTTCGTGCCGAAGGCGAGGGTCAGCAGCTCGGCGGGGAGGGCCGCGAGCTGCTCGGCGACCGGCAGCTCACCGCGCGCGGAGCCCGCGTAGCCGAGGTTCACCGCGTCGACGCCGAGCATGCGCCCGGCGACGGCGGGCCACGCGTGCGCGGGGCGGGTCGACCACCAGCCCTCGGTGATGGAGTCGCCGTGCACCACCCAGCGCGGCCTCGGCGCGGCGGGCGCGATGCCGCCGCCGACCGCCCGCACCCCGAGGACCACGGGCCCGACGGCCTCGGGCGGGTGGACGGTGAAGGGTCCGAGACGGCTCCGAGTCGAGGTGGAGTCTCCGGGGAGCTCCAGGATGACCGTGGCCTCCTCGGCGCCGTCCTCCTCCGGTTTCGTGCACGTCTCGCCGACGCACCGCTCGCCCTCCCAGAGCGCGAAGCAGTGCCCGAGCGCGCGCAGCGGGTCCGCGCCGTCCGCATACTCCGCGCCGTCCGCATTCTCCGCGTCGTCCGCGGAGTCGCCGTCGTCCGCGTGGCCGTGTCCCTCCGGTACGGACGTCCGGTAGCGGACCTCGACGGCGCGGGTGCCCGGCGAGGCCGTGAACTCCAGGCGTACCCCGATGGGCAGCGCGGCCCGCTGGGCGGTGTCCCACGGCAGCCGGGCCAGCGCGCCCGGCGCGGCGCGCACCGCGCGGCCCCGGCACCGCGGGTCCAGCCAGGCCGTACCACGCAGAAAAGGCACCGGATCCAGCCAGCTCATCAGGGGTCTCCCTCCGGTCTGCCACGCTCGGCGAAAGTGCCTGCTCCCGGCCCCAATGTGTCGATTCGTGCGGCAGGGCGCAATGTTTCCCCGTCCGTGCCCCAAGTGCGCAATGATCATGCGCCGATGCGCAACAACGCTTCATTACAAGCGCGAAGCTCGGCGCTTAGGCTCGTGCCCCGTACCAGGAGTGGCGGCGACCGCCCGCTCGGCGGTCCCCTTCCCCCTCGGGTGGCGTTCGACGCGCCCGTGAGCCGCCGCGGAGTCGCCGTCGCCGACCCCCGCAGCGATGAAGGAGCCTCCGCAGTGCTGGACCAAGGCGCAGCCCCTCCCGCCACCGAGCCATCCGCGCCCAAGGCGTCCGGGCTCTCCGCTCTCACTCGGCGCAAGCCGGTGGATGTGCTGGTCGCAGAGGGTGGGCAGGGTGAGGGCGGCAGCCTCCGCCGCTCGCTCTCCATGTGGCAGCTGACCATGATCAGCATCGGTGCCACGCTCGGCACCGGCATCTTCGTCGTCCTCGGCGAAGCCGTCCCGCTGGCCGGCCCGGCCGTCACCCTGGCCTTCGTCTTCGCCGGTCTCACGGCGCTCTTCTCGGCCCTCTCCTACGCCGAACTGGCGGGCACCATCCCCGTCGCCGGCTCGTCGTACTCGTACGCGTACGCAACGATGGGCGAACTCGTCGCCTGGGTCTGCGGCTGGTGCCTGCTTCTGGAGTACGGCGTGTCCGTCGCCGCCGTGGCGGTCGGCTGGGGTGACTACCTCAACCAGCTCCTCGACGGCACGATCGGCGTCACCCTGCCCGCGGCGCTCACCGCGCCCCCCGGCGAGGGCGGCATATTCAACCTGCCCGCCCTGATCGTCGTCATGCTGGCGATGGTGTTCCTGCTCGGCGGCGCCAAGGAGTCCGCCCGCGCCAACACCATCATGGTGGGCGTCAAGATCGCGGCGCTCGTCCTGTTCTGCGCCATCGGCTTCATGGGCTTCACGTCCGGCAACTACTCCGACTTCATGCCGCTCGGCGTGAGCAGCGTCGGTGCCGCGGGCGCCATCCTCTTCTTCTCGTACATCGGCTTCGACGCCGCCTCCACCGCGGGTGAGGAGGCCAAGGACCCCAAGCGCGACCTGCCGCGGGCGATCATGCTCTCGCTGGTCATCGTCACCGCGCTGTACGTGCTCGTCGCGGCCGTCGCCGTGGGCGCCTGGGACTGGAAGAAGTTCGAGGGCTCCGAGGCCTCGCTCGCCGCGATCATGAACGACGTCACCGGTCAGAGCTTCTGGGGCACGCTGCTCGCCGCCGGCGCGGTGATCTCCATCGCCAGCGTCGTCCTGACCGTGCTCTACGGCCAGACCCGCATCCTCTTCGCCATGTCCCGCGACGGCCTGGTGCCGAAGGTCTTCGGCAAGGTCAGCCCCAAGACCGGCACCCCGCGCGTCAATACCGTGATCGTCTCGCTGTTCTGCGGCATCCTCGCCGCGGCGATCCCGCTCGGCGAGCTTGTCAACGCCACCAGCATCGGCACGCTGTTCGCCTTCGCGCTGGTCAACATCGCGGTCGTCGTGCTCCGCTTCACCCGTCCCGAGCTGTCGCGCACCTTCAAGGTGCCGTTCGGCCCGCTCTTCCCCGTGCTGGGCTTCATCTTCTGCGGCTACAGCATGTACAGCCTCGACATGATCACCTGGGCCTACTTCGGTATCTGGATGGCCGTGGGTCTCGTGGTCTACTTCGTGTACGGCATGAGCCGCTCCAGACTGGCGACCGCAGAGAAGTGACCCACCCGTAGTGCGACTGAACGATCTCGACGAACGCATCGTCCACGCCCTGGCGGAGGACGCCCGCCGCTCCTACGCCGACATCGGCTCGCTCGTGGGCCTGTCCGCGCCCGCCGTGAAGCGGCGCGTGGACCGGCTGCGGGCGGAGGGCGCCATCACCGGCTTCACGGTGCGGGTCGACCCGGCCGCGCTCGGCTGGGAGACCGAGGGCTTCATCGAGATCTACGCACGCGGCAACACCTCGCCCGAGACCATCCAGCGCGGTCTCGAGCGCTACCCCGAGATCGCGTCCGCGTCCACCGTCACCGGTGACGCGGACGCGATCGTCCAGGTCTTCGCCTCCGACATGCGCCACTTCGAGCGGGTGCTGGAGCGGATCGCGGGCGAGCCCTTCGTGGAGCGCACCAAGTCGGTCCTGGTCCTCTCCCCGCTGCTGCGCCGCTTCTCGTCCGGCTCGCCCGCCTGACCGCGGGCCGTCAGCGCCGCGGCTCCCAGGGCAGCACCCGGAAGGTCCCGGAGCCCGGCTCCGTCTTCTCGAAGGGGGCCGAGCTGATGCACTTCGGCAGGTTGTCCGGGGTCTCCTGGGGCAGCCCCAGGGCCGCCCAGCTGTAGCCCAGCCGGTCCTGCCCGCCCAGGTCGTGCACCGAAACCCCGACCCTCTTGCCGACCGCGGCCTTCAGATCGCGGTCGGCCTTCGTGATGACGCCCGAGACGACGGCGACCTTGCCGCCGGTGATCAGGCAGTCCACCCTGGCCTCCGCCTTGCCGCCCCAATCGCCCACGTAGTGGCTGAAGCGGAAGGTGCCGTGGGCGTTCAAGGGGTTGTCGTTGTCCTCGGCGTCCAGGTGGGCGTCGAAGGAGACGGTGACCTTGTCGCCCGCCGGACGCGCGAGCATCGCCGTACCGGTCAGCGCCGCCGCCTCACGGGCGCCGCCCGTCCGGGCCGGTCCGTCGTCGGTGGCCAGGGCGGGGCCCGCGGCCCCGGCGGCGAGCAGCACTGCCAGCCCGACGGCGACGATCTTGATACGACGGTTCATCGTGGAAGCCCTTCCGGCCGGTGATCGGTCGTCCCTCACTGTTCCGTCCGGCCCCCTTCCGCCACATCGCGCGCAGGTGGGATCCGCCCTCCGCCGCCCGGCGGGGCCACCCTCCGCCCGGTGGGGGAGCTGCTCGCAATGAATCTCCGCCGACCGCCACATCCGCGCAACGGATCAACGGTCGGTCCGCAACGGTCATGCCTTGTCCCGGAAGAGCGCCGGACCGTACCGTTTTGAACGTCTTCTCGACGCCTTCCCCGTCCTCCCGCACCCCGACCGAGGTCTGCCGATGCCGCCGCTGCGCACCGCCCTGCTCCAGAGCTCCGGACAGCCCGGTGACGTCGCCGCCAACCTCAAGGTCCTCGACGAGGCCGCCGCCCGCGCCGCCGCCACCGGCGCCGGCCTGCTGGTCGCGCCCGAGATGTTCCTGACCGGGTACGCGATCGGCGACGGCGTCGCCCGGCTCGCCGAGCCCGCCGACGGCGACTCGGCCGACGCGATCGCCGAGATCGCCGGGCGCCACGGACTCGCCATCGCGTACGGCTACCCGGAGCGCGACGGGGACACGGTGTACAACTCCGCGCAGCTGATCGGCCCCGACGGCACCCGGCTGCTGAGCTACCGCAAGACCCACCTCTACGGCGGCTTCGAGAGCGACTCGTTCACCCCCGGCGACCAGCCCGTCGTCCAGACCGAGCTCGGCGGCCTGCGCGTCGGCCTGATGATCTGCTACGACGTGGAGTTCCCGGAGAACGTCCGGGCGCACGCGCTCGCCGGCACCGACCTCCTCCTGGTGCCGACCGCACTGATGCACCCGGCCGAGGTCGTCGCCGAGTCCGTCGTACCGGTGCGCGCCTTCGAGAACCAGCTGTACATCGCGTACGCCAACCGGACCGGCCAGGAGGGCGACTTCGAGTTCGTCGGCCTGTCCGCCCTCGCCGGCCCCGACGGCACCGCCCGCGCCCGCGCCGGCCGCGCCGAGGAGCTGGTCACCGGCGACGCCGACCCCGAGCTGCTGCGCACCTCGCGCGAGGCCAACCCGTACCTGCGGGACCGCCGCCCCGGCCTCTACACCTCCCTGACCTGAGCCCCCCGCTCACCCCTCTTTCTTCACCCGTGCAAGGAGTCCGTACCCCATGACGTCCACGGTGCCCACCGCCGTCCAGCACACCGACGCGCAGCCGCCGATCACCATGTTCGGACCGGACTTCCCGTACGCGTACGACGACTTCCTGGCCCACCCGGCCGGGCTCGGCCAGATACCCGCGACCGAGCACGGCACCGAGGTCGCCGTCATCGGCGGCGGGCTCTCCGGCATCGTCGCCGCGTACGAGCTGATGAAGATGGGCCTCAAGCCGGTCGTCTACGAGGCCGACCAGATCGGCGGCCGCCTGCGCACCGTCGGCTTCGAGGGCACCGGCACCGAGGGCCTGACCGCCGAGATGGGCGCCATGCGCTTCCCGCCCTCCTCGACCGCGCTCCAGCACTACATCGACCTGGTGGACCTGGAGACCCGGCCGTTCCCGAACCCGCTGGCCGAGGCCACCCCGTCGACCGTCGTCGACCTCAAGGGCGAGAGCCACTACGCGCAGACCATCGACGACCTGCCGCAGGTCTACCGCGACGTCGCCAAGGCGTGGAACGACTGCCTGGAGGAGGGCGCGGACTTCTCCGACATGAACCGCGCCATGCGCGAGCGCGACGTCCCGCGCATCCGCGAGATCTGGGCCAAGCTCGTCGAGAAGCTCGACAACCAGACCTTCTACGGCTTCCTGTGCGAGTCCGAGGCCTTCAAGTCCTTCCGGCACCGCGAGATCTTCGGCCAGGTCGGCTTCGGCACCGGCGGCTGGGACACCGACTTCCCCAACTCCATCCTGGAGATCCTCCGCGTCGTCTACACCGAGGCCGACGACCACCACCGCGGCATCGTCGGCGGCTCGCAGCAGCTGCCGCTGCGCCTGTGGGAGCGCGAGCCGGAGAAGATCGTCCACTGGGAGCAGGGCACCTCGCTGGCGAAGCTGCACGGCGGCGACCCCAAGCCCGCCGTGACCCGCCTGAACCGCACCGCCGGCAACCGCATCACCGTCACCGACGCGAACGGCGACATCCGCACCTACCAGGCGGCGATCTTCACCGCCCAGTCCTGGATGCTGCTGTCCAAGATCGCCTGCGACGACTCGCTCTTCCCCATCGACCACTGGACGGCGATGGAGCGCACCCACTACATGGAGTCGTCCAAGCTCTTCGTCCCGGTCGACCGGCCCTTCTGGCTGGACAAGGACGAGGAGACCGGCCGGGACGTCATGTCGATGACGCTCACCGACCGCATGACCCGCGGCACGTACCTGCTGGACGACGGCCCGGACAAGCCGGCCGTCATCTGCCTCTCGTACACCTGGTGCGACGACAGCCTCAAGTGGCTGCCGCTGTCCGCGCAGGAGCGCATGGAGGTCATGCTCAAGTCGCTCGGCGAGATCTACCCGAAGGTCGACATCCGCAAGCACATCATCGGCAACCCGGTGACCGTGTCCTGGGAGAACGAGCCCTACTTCATGGGCGCGTTCAAGGCCAACCTGCCGGGTCACTACCGCTACCAGCGCCGCCTGTTCACGCACTTCATGCAGGACCGGCTGCCCGAGGACAAGCGGGGCATCTTCCTCGCCGGTGACGACATCTCGTGGACGGCCGGCTGGGCCGAGGGCGCCGTGCAGACCGCGCTGAACGCCGTGTGGGGCGTCATGCACCACTTCGGCGGCGAGACCGACCCGTCCAACCCGGGCCCGGGCGACGTCTACGACGAGATCGCGCCGGTCGAGCTGCCGGAGGACTGAGCACCGCACCGGTCCACGGGTGTCAGCAGCATCCGGCTCACCAGGCCCACGGAGCGGTCGAGGCGTTCGGTGAACTCCTCGGCCAGCTCCGGCAGGCCGGGGAACCGGTGCAGCTGCCACAGGGAGCGGGCCGCGAGCCACGCCGCGTCGCGGGCCCGCTCCAGGCTCCAGCAGCCGAGCAGATGCGTCAGCGGGTCCGCGACCTCCAGCAGGTCCGGGCCCGGCATCACCTCTTCGCGGATGCGCTCCTCCAGCAAGGTGAGGATGTCGCCCACGCGGTCGAACTCCCTCTCCAGAGCCTCCGGTTCGCAGCGGAGCGCACGGCAGGTGTCCACCACCGCCAGCGCCAGGTCGTGCCCGATGTGCGCGTTGATACCGGCGAGCGCGAACTGCAGCGGCCGTACGCCGGGATGGCGGCGGTACTGGAACAGCGGCCGCCAGCACGCCGGCGGGCGCCCGCCCGCGGCGACCGCGTCCACCGCCGCGAGGTACCGCCCCGCGAAGCGGACGTCCAGGGTGACGGCGGCCCGCCGGTCCACGAAGCCGCCCGCGTCGATGTGCCGGCCGATCTCCTCGGTGACCGTCAGATAGACCCGGTTGAAGACCGCCACCCCGTCGCTCTCCGGCCACAGCGAGCGCAGCGCCCGCATCCGGGCCACCACGGGGTCGACGGAGCCGGCCGTCGACGTGAACTGCTGGGTCTGTGCCATGGGTGCAGGGTGGCAGTCGGTACGCACCCAGGGGTGCCGTCGAGCCGTGCTTCCCCGAAACGGGGGAACCGCCGGCTGGGGGAAGGCGCCTTCGGGGGAGGGGGATCTCACGGTGTCAGGCGTACGCGCACAGCGGCGGGAGCGGCGGCGGGAGCGGCTCGAGCGGCGGCGTACCGCTCGGCGTCACGCCATGGCGGCCACCGCTTCGGTGATCGTCGCCGTCGGAGCGGCCGGCGGCGTGCTCGCCGCGACCGGTGGCGGCGCGCGGAACGACACGGCCCACGTGGCCGAGGCCTCCGGCAGGGGGCTGCCGGACCCGCTGCCGCTGCCCGCGCGGCCGAGCCTCCTCCTGCCCTCCCTCGCGCCGCCCCCGCCGCCGCCCAGCCCGTCCGCCGCGCCCTCACCGAAGCCGAAGCCGAAGCCGACGTCCTCGCCGACGCCGGCGTCCCCGCCCACCTCGGCGCCGTCATCGACACCAGCCGCAACGGCAACGGCGCGCCGGCGCCCGGCAAGTGGTGCGACCCGCCCGGCCGCGCCCTGGGCCGTACGCCCACGACCACGACCGGCGAGGCCCGGATCGACGCCTACCTGTGGGTCAAGCTGCCGGGCGAGTCGGACGGCTGCTCGGGCGCGGCGGGGGAGTTCTCCGCCGGCTACGCCTACGACCTGGCGACCGGCTGACCACCCTCCGGGGTACCGCTGTCGGTGCCGTCGGTGCCCTCGGTGTCGTACGCGGACGTGCCCGAGTCCAGCAGGGGCTCCTGCGGGTCCGCCTTCATGTGGGCGGGGGCGAAGGCGCGCAGCACGTGGTAGCCGGTGATGACGACGATCGTGCCGAGCGCGATGCCGCCCAGCTCGAAGTTGTCGGTGATCTTCAGATTGACGCCGCCGACGCCGATGATGATGCCCGCGGCGGCCGGGACCAGGTTGAGCGGGCTGCGCAGGTCGACCTTGGCGTTGAGCCAGATCTGCGCGCCCAGCAGACCGATCATCCCGTAGAGGATGACGGTGATCCCGCCCAGCACACCGCCGGGGATGGCGGCGACGACCGCGCCGAACTTGGGGCACAGGCCGAAGAGGAGCGCGAAGCCGGCGGCGGCCCAGTAGGCGGCGGTCGAGTAGACGCGGGTGGCGGCCATGACGCCGATGTTCTCGGAGTACGTGGTGTTCGGCGGGCCGCCCACGGCGGTGGACAGCACGGACGCGGCGCCGTCCGCGGCGATCGCGGTGCCCAGCTTGTCGTCGAGCGGGTCGCCGGTCATCTCGCCGACGGCCTTGACGTGTCCGGCGTTCTCCGCGACGAGCGCGATCACGACCGGGAGGGCGACGAGGATCGCGGACCACTCGAAGGCGGGCGCGTGGAAGGAGGGCAGCCCGATCCAGTCGGCCTTGGCCACGCCGGACAGGTCCAGGCGCCAGTGGTCGACGGCCTCGGCGCCGCCCAGCGGCGAGTGGATCTTCCCGAAGGCCAGGTCGAACACCCAGGAGAGGACGTAGCCGAAGACCAGTCCCAGGAAGATCGCCACACGCGACCAGAAGCCGCGCAGACAGACGACGGCGAGCCCGGTGAAGAGCATCACCAGCAGCGCGGTCCACTGGTCCTGCGGCCAGTACGTCGACGCCGTGACCGGCGCCAGGTTGAACCCGATCAGCATGACCACGGCGCCGGTCACGACCGGCGGCATCGCCGCGTGGATGATCCGCGCCCCGAACCGCCGTACCGCGAGCCCCACCAGGAACAGCACGGCGCCGACCACCAGCACCGCGCCGGTGACCGTGGCGCTGTCGCCGCCGGTGGCCCGGATGGTGGCGGCCACGCCGACGAAGGAGAGCGAGCAGCCCAGGTAGCTGGGGACCTTGCCGCGGGTGGCGAGGAGGAAGACCACCGTCGCCACGCCGGACATCATGATCGCGAGGTTGGGGTCGAGCCCCATCAGGACGGGCGCCACGAACGACGCGCCGAACATGGCCACCACGTGCTGTGCGCCGAGGCCGACCGTACGCGGCCACGAGAGCCGCTCGTCGGGCCGGACGACGGCTCCGGGCGCGGGTGTCCGGCCGTCGCCGTGCAGGCTCCAGCGCACGCCGAGGTTCATGGGGGTGGCTCCACTTCTCCGGTTCGTTCTCCGGTACGGGGGCCGCGGCCTCGCGGCCGGGTCCCGGCCGGGGAGCGGCCGAAAAAGACCGGTCGCCATGGTAGTGCGACTTTCCTACGAACCCGGACGGACGTGCGTGCGCGGACTGCCCCGCTAGCGCCGGGCCTCCGCGCCCGCCCCCGCCCGCGCCGCCGTCCGGTCGCCCGTGCGCAGCACGCCCGCGCCCACCACCAGGCCGAACGCCAGCAGCGTGACCAGGCCGAACGACACCGTCAGCGACGTCACGTCGGCCACGCCGCCGATCGCCGAGGGGGCGATGAGGCCCGAGGTGTACGTGATGGTGGCCACGCCCGCGATCGCCTGGCTCGGGTTCGGGCCGCTGCGCCCCGCCGCGGCGAAGGCCAGCGGTACGACGGCGGCGACGCCGAGCCCGATGAGCCCGAAGCCCGCCAGCGCCACCGCCGGGTGCGGGCCCAGGACCACCAGGACGCCGCCGAGGGTCGCCGCGAGGCCCCCGACCCGTACCGTGCGCACCGCGCCGAACCGGTCCACGACCTTGTCGCCGACCAGCCGCGCCACCGCCATGGTCAGCGCGAACGCGGTCGTGGAGGCGGCCGCCAGGCCCGCCGACGTACCGAGCTGCTCCTTCAGGTAGACCGCCGACCAGTCCAGGCTGGCGCCTTCCGCGAACACCCCGCAGAAGCCGATGAGGCCGATCACCAGCGCCGAGCGGGGCGGCAGCGCGAACCGTGGCGGCGCCTCCTCGTCAGGCGCGCTGCGCAGGTCCAGCACGCCCTGGCAGAACACCATCCCGAGGACGGTGAGGACGACGGCCGCGGCGAGGTGGTGCAGCCGGGCGTCGCCGCCGAGGTGCGCGGCGAGCGTCCCGGCGGCCGAGCCGATCAGCGCGCCCGCGCTCCACATGCCGTGCAGACTCGACATGATCGACTTGTCCAGGCGGTTCTCGACCTCGACGCCCAGCGCGTTCATGGCCACGTCGGACATGCCGGCGGTGGCGCCGTAGACGAAGAGCGCGGCGCACAGGGCGTAGACGTTCGGCGCGAGGGAGGGCAGGGCCAGCGAGAGGGTCCACAGGGCGAGCAGGCCGCGCAGCGCGCTGCGGGCACCGAAGCGGTGGGTGATCGTGCTCGCCAGCGGCATCGCCAGCGAGGCGCCGATCGCCGGGAAGGCGAGCGCGAGGCCGAGCTGGCCCGCGCTGACCCCGGCGTGGTCCTGGATCCAGGGGATGCGGGTGGCGAAGCTGCCCGTCACGGCACCGTGCACACAGAAGACGGCGGCCACGGCGAACCGCGCCCGCTTCAGCCGCTCCCTGCCGAACGCCACGTCCTGTGCCATCGGCCCCTCCGTCCGTCCCGTCGTTTCCCGGACCACGTAAATTATCAGGAAGCCTGCCTGATAGTAAGCTCGTATGACGAGTCCTGAGAGGATGACGGCATGCCCGCATCGCCCAGCACCGCCCGGGCCATCAACGACCGGCTCGCGCTGCGACTCCTCCAGGAGGAGGGCCCGCTGACGGCGAGTCGGCTGAAGGAGCTGACCGGGCTCTCCCGGCCCACCGTCGCCGACCTGGTCGAACGGCTCCAGGACTCCGGACTGATCCGGGTCGTGGGGGAGACGGGCGCCGACCGGCGCGGCCCGAACGCCCGGGTGTACGGAATCGTCGCCGACCGCGCCCACCTCGCCGCCCTCGACGTCCGCACCCGCAGCGTCTCCGTCGTCGTCACCGACCTGCTGGGCGCCCCGCTGGCCGAGGCGTCGCTGCCCATGGAGGGCCTCAGCGACGGGCGGGCCGTCGAGCGCGCCGCCGCACTCCTGGAGCGCACGACGCGGAAGGCGGGCGCCGCGCGGCTGCACAGCATCGGCATCGGGGCACCCGGACTCGTCGACCCGGCCACCGGCGAACTGCGCGACTCCGCCCAACTGCCCGCCTGGCACCGGCGGCTCGTCCCCGTCCTCCAGAAGCGCCTGCCGGGCGTGGCGGTCCACGTCGAGAACGAGACCAACGTCGCCGCCGTCGCCGAACAGCGCGAAGGCGCCGCGCGGGACCGCGACACCTTCGTACTGCTGTGGCTCGGGCACGGCGTCGGCGCGGCCGTCGTCCTGGACGGCAGGCTGCGGCGCGGCGCTTCCGGCGGCGCCGGCGAGATCGGCTTCCTGCCGGTGCCGGGCACTGGCGGGCTGCCGTCGGCGACCGGCTGCGAGGGCGGCTTCCACGCGCTGGCGGGATCCGCGGCCATCCAGGCGCTCGCGAGCCGGTACGGCGTCGAAGCCGGCGAAACCGCCGGGGACCGGGAGCCGCCGGGCGCGGTGGCGGTCCGCGCGGCGCTGGAGAGCCCGGGCCGAGGCCGCGCAGGCGCCGCGGACGCCTTCCTGGACGCGCTCGCCGAGCGCATCGCCCTCGGCGCGGCCGCCGTCAGCGCCGTACTGGACCCGGGCTGCGTGGTCCTGGGCGGCGAGGTCGGCCTCGCGGGTGGGCCCGGCCTCGCCGCCCGCGTCGAGGAGCGGCTGGCCGCGCTCTCGCCGCTGCGCACCGAGGTCCGTGCGAGCGCCCTGGGCGGCGCGGCGGTCCTGCGCGGGGCGCTGCTGACCGTCCGCGACCGGGCGCAGGACGAGCTGTTCGGCACCACGCGCTGAGGCCTTCGGGCCTTACCGTGACAACGCCGAGACGCCCGGCGGCGGCAAGGGCCGTTCATCCGCCGCCGGGCGTCCGTGTCCCGCTACCGGGTCAGCAGGCGCCGAGGTCCTGCCAGACACCCCACTCGCCGGTGGTGCCGGGCTCCTCGCCCTTCGTCCACCACTTCGCCTTCCAGGTGCGGGACGCATGGGACACCGTGCTGCCGGAGCCGTACGCGGTCGCCGCGCTCCACGCGGGCGCGGTGCACGCACCAGGCGTCGGTGTCGGCGTGGGCGTGGGCGTCGGCGTGGGCGTCGGGTTCGTCGGGTCGGGCGACGGACCGGTGCTCGAGCCCGGCTCGACCACCGTCGTGCCCCGCGCCAGGTCCCCGGCCAGCGCGTACGTCGTGGAGCCGATGTTCACGGTCCAGTTCCATGGCGTCGACACCGGCAGGTAGTAGTTGAAGGACAGGTCCACCGACGCGCCCGGCGCCAGCGTCTGCCACGCCGGCAGCTTCAGCGAGACGCGGTGGAAGTCACCCTTCAGCCCGCCCACATTCGACCCGGTGTGATCGCTGCTGATCACCTTCGTGCCGAAGCCGGACTGGTCCGAGGCGTTGCCCGGAGCCGAGGTGGAGTAGTCGAACTGGAACTCCGTACCGCCCGGCAGCGTCGTCTTCGTGTTGTTGGTGATCTTCACCTTCGGCGTGATCGGGTAGTTGGAGTCACCGAGCTTGAACTCGCCGAACTCCACACCGATGTTCACGGCCTTGGTCGGCAGCGCCTTGTTCGAGACCTTCGCGCCGTACGGCGCGGCCGCCTTGAACTTGTCGTACATCAGCGACGTCAGCGTGGAGCCGGGCTCGTACTGCCCCTTGGCCGCGTTCCAGCCGTAGTCACCGGCCAGCTCCCACACCATCGTGCCGCCGATGCCCTTGTCCACGACGTAGTCCGCCTTGCGCGCGACCGACTGCTCGTCCTCGGTCGACAGGAAGACCTTCTTCTCGGCGTTCCACAGCCACGGCGCGACCAGCGTCGAGTCGTACTTGCGCGCGTAGGTGCCGGTCAGGCGGGTGTCGGCGGGGAAGCCGTAGCTCTTCAGGTAGTCGCCGAGGACGCCCTTCTCCAGGTTCTTGGCGTGCCACATGGGGTTGGAGCCGGCCGGCGACTCCTTGCCGGCGTCGTCCTTGTCGTGCCACAGGTTGTCGATGCCGACCGCGCCGTCACCGCACTTGGTCAGGCCGGAGCCGGTCGGGCAGCTGGTCGCGGCGGCCTTGCCCCACAGGCCGTCCGTGCCGCCCTGCACGTTCTTGTGGCCGCGGGTGTAGTACGGCAGACCGATGTTGATCCGGCCGGCCGGCATCGAGCCGCGGAAGTAGTGGTACGCCCAGTCGGTGTTGAGGTAGCCGATGCCGCCGTACTGCTGGCTGCCGTAGACGTTCGCCGCCGCCAGCTCCGCGTCCTTGCCGTCGTCGAACAGCGAGGCGTTCGGCCCGACGTACTCGTTCCAGGCGCCGTGCAGGTCGTAGGACATGATGTTGACGTAGTCCAGGTACTTCTGGACCTGGAAGGTCTCCATGCCGCGCAGCAGGTAGCCGGAGGAGGGGGCCGCGACCGTGAGCAGGTAGTGCTTGCCGTCGGCCGCGCCCGCCTTGTCCAGCTTCTCGCGGAGGGTCTTCATCAGGGCCGCGTAGCCCTTGACGAGCCCCGCCCGGCGGGCGTTGGAGGCCGAGTAGTCCAGCGGGTTGCCCGCGTCCTTCATCGACGTCGGGTACTCGTAGTCGATGTCGACGCCGTTGAAGCCGTACTTCTTGATGAAGGCGACCGCCGAGTCGGCGAAGGTGTCGATGCCCGCCTGGTTCACCGAGCCGTCGGCGTTCGTGGCCATCGTGTAGAAGCCGCCGGAGTTGACGCGCTTGCCGCTGTCGTCGAAGTACCCGCCGGTCTCGGCCCAGCCGCCCACCGAGATCAGCGTCTTGACGTCCGGGTGCTGCTTCTTGAATTTGTTCAGCAGGTTGAAGTGCCCCTTGTACGCGTACGAGGGGTCCATCTCCGCGCCCGCGACACCCGGCCACGTCATGCCGGTGGCGGCGTTGTTCGGGCCGTCCGTACCGACCGACAGCTTGTTGGCGGAGTCGATGTGCCCGAAGGCGTAGTTGATGTGGGTGACCTTGTCCCACGGGATGTTCGAGGCGAGGTAGGCGGGCGTGCCGTCCTTGCCGGTGCGCCAGCCGGTGAAGTAGCCGATGACGCGGCGCTGGTGGTCGGCGCCCATCTTCTCGCGGCCCTCGGTGTCGTAGACCGAGCAGTACGGCACGTCGACGCCGGAGGTCTTGTACAGGCCGTCGGGGCGACAGCTCTCGTGGTCGGTGGCGGCGTGGGAGACGCCTCCGGTGAGCGAGCCGAGCAGCAGCCCGGCGGCGGCGACGCCGGACGCGAGCATCGTGGCTCGTCTGGATGTGGGGGACAGCACGGTCGGTTCCTCCTGTGGAGGCTCAGGGCACACAACTGGCAAAGGGGTGGGTCGTGTTCTGCCCTGGTGTGCGCACACCGGCGGGTGACGCAGAGATTAAAAGGACTAGACCAACCGGTCAATAGGTCTGGACCACCTATCGGCGGACGGGCGAACCGCCGTCGCCCCTGTGAGTCAGGCCACACCATCCGCCCGCGTGGCCGACGATCGTCCATGGCACACTGGCCCTGTATCAGCAGCAGCGCACTCCGGGGTCGGTGTAATTCCGAACCGGCGGTTACAGTCCGCGACCCGGCCGCATCCAGTGGCCGGTTGACCAGGTGAAATTCCTGGACCGACGGTGAAAGTCCGGATGGGAGGCAGTGCGCGGCGGGTGACCCTTCACCGGGGTGCGCCGGCCGTAGGTGTGCTGGTCGCCGTTTCCCGGCGTCCGGTCCCATCGGCCTCGGCGTCCCCGTGCGATGGTGTCGTCCCGCTCTTCTGTCGTCATCGACAGGCCCCGGAGTCCGCGCCCGAAGAGGCAGGAGGACCCGGTGGCCCCCGCAGCGGACGCCCACGAGCCCGGCACGGCAGACGTCGACAGCGCCGATCGCGTCGACGGCGCCGACCGTGCCGCCATGCGCCGCGCCATCGCGCTCGCCGCCCGCGGCCTCGGCTCCACCAGCCCCAACCCCGTCGTCGGCTGCGTCATCCTCGACGCCTCCGGACACGAGGTCGGCGCCGGCTGGCACGAGCGCGCCGGAGGCCCGCACGCCGAGGTCCACGCCCTGCGCCAGGCCGGGGTCCTCGCCCGCGGCGGCACCGCCTACGTCACCCTCGAACCCTGCAACCACACCGGCCGCACCGGCCCGTGCGCCCAGGCCCTCGTCGAGGCCGGGATCGCCCGGGTCGTGTACGCGGTCGGCGACCCGAACCCCCAGGCCACCGGCGGCGCCGACACCCTGCGCGCCGCCGGGATCGAGGTCGTCCCCGGACTCCTGGCCGCCGAGGCCGAGGCCGGCAACGCCGCCTGGCTCACCTCCGTACGCCTCGGCCGCCCCTACGTCCTGTGGAAGTACGCCGCCACCCTCGACGGCCGTATCGCCGCGCAGGACCGCACCAGCCGCTGGATCTCCTCCCCGGAGTCCCGCGCCGACGTCCACCGGCTGCGCGCCGAGGCCGACGCCGTCGTCGTCGGCGCCGGCACCGCCCGCGCGGACGACCCGCACCTCGCGGTACGCGGCATCGAGGGCGCCGTCCAGCCGCTGCGGGTCGTCGTCGACACCGAGGCCACCGCCGTCAAGCCCGGCGCCCGCGTCCTGGACGACGCCGCGCCGACCCTGATCGCGGTCGCCGAGGACGCCGCGACCGACCTCCCCGAGGCCGTGCGCCTGCCGCGCGCCGCGGACGGCCGGGGCCTGTCCGTCCCGGCGCTGCTGGCCGCCCTGCACGAGCGCGGCGTCCGCTCCGTCCTGCTGGAGGGCGGCCCGACCCTCGCCGGGGCCTTCGTCGCCGCCGGCGCCGTCGACAAGGTCGTCGCCTATCTCGCCCCGGCCCTCCTCGGCGCGGGCCCCGCCGCCCTCGCCGACGCCGGGATCACCACCCTCACCGACGCGCTGCGGCTCGACGTCACCGAGACCGTCCGCATCGGCCCCGATCTTCGTATCACCGCCACCGTCGCATCGAAGGAGCGCTGAGCGTGTTCACCGGAATCGTCGAAGAACTGGGTGAGGTCACCGCCGTCGAACGCCTCGGCGACGCCTCCCGCTTCCGTCTGCGCGGGCCGCTCGTCACCGAGGACGCCAAGCACGGCGACTCGATCGCCGTCAACGGCGTCTGCCTCACCGTCGTGGACACCGCCGGCGGCGAGTTCACCGCCGACGTGATGGCCGAGACCCTGAACCGCTCCAGCCTCGGCGCGCTGGGCCCCGGCTCCCGCGTCAACCTGGAACGCCCCATGGCGGTCGGCGACCGCCTCGGCGGCCACATCGTCCAGGGCCACGTCGACGGCACCGGCACCATCCTGGCGCGCACCCCCTCCGAGAACTGGGAGATCATCAAGATCTCCCTCCCGGCGGAACTGAGCCGTTACGTCGTCGAGAAGGGCTCCATCACGGTCGACGGCGTCAGCCTCACCGTCGTCGACGCGGGCCTCGACCACTTCACCGTCAGCCTCATCCCGACCACCCTCGCCCTCACCACGCTCGGCATCAAGGAGCCCGGCGACCCGGTGAACCTGGAGGTCGACGTGATCGCCAAGTACGTCGAGCGCATGCTCGGCGACCGCAGCCGGGAGGCGGCCCAGTGAACTGGCTCAACTCCGAGGCCTTCACCGCCTTCGGCCAGCACATCCTCTGGTCGGACATGATCGGCAACACCATCGGCCTGATCGCCCTCGCGCTCGGCTGGCGCCGCTCCATCCTGACCTGGCCGGCGCAGTTCCTCTCCGGCGTCATCCTCTTCACCGCCTTCGCCGGCCACCTCACCGGCAGCGCCGGCAAGCAGGTCGTCGTCATGGCGGTCGCCGCCTGGGGCTGGTGGCAGTGGAACCGCGGCCGGCAGCAGGCCCAGGACGGTTCGATCGTCGTGCGCTTCGCCACCTGGCGCGAGCGCGGCCTCATGGCGGGCGGCGCCGTCCTCGGCACCCTCGCCGTCGGCGGGCTGTTCACCGCCTACCCGACGCTGTCCTGGGACCCGTGGCCGGACGCGTACATCTTCGTCGGCACGCTGGTCGCCATGTACGCGCAGGCACGCGGCATGGTCGAGTTCTGGTTCGCCTGGCTGCTCGTCGACCTGGTGGGCGTGCCGCTGAACTTCGCCAACGGCTACGCGTTCTCCGGCTTCGTCTACGTCATCTACGGTGCGCTCGTCCTGTGGGGCCTGCGCGACTGGTGGCTGCGCTCCCGCGCGAACGCCGCCCTGGAAGGAGCACTCCTGTGAGCGACGCATGCGCGGCCGCCGGCCCGCAGACAACCGTGATGCCCGCACCTCTGCGCCGCGCAGGCGGAGATGGGGGCGCCCCCAGGCCGAAGGCCATGGGGGAGAACGAAAGGAGCGCGGCATGACCTCCCTCAGCGTCTGGGACGCCACCGACCTCGCGCTCGACCCCGTCGAGCAGGCCATCCGCGACATCGCCGCCGGCCGCCCCGTCGTGGTCGTCGACGACGAGGACCGGGAGAACGAGGGCGACCTCGTCATCGCCGCCGAGAAGGCCACCCCGGAGATCATCGCCTTCATGATGAGCGAGTGCCGGGGCCTGATCTGCGCCCCCATGGAGGCCGACGAGCTCGACCGTCTCCAGCTGCCGCAGATGGTCACCGACAACACCGAGTCGATGAAGACGGCCTTCACCGTCTCCGTCGACGCGGCCCCCGTCCACGGCGTCACCACCGGCATCTCCGCCGCCGACCGCGCCACCACCCTCCAGCTGCTGGCCGCCGGCACCTCCGAGCCGTCCGACTTCGTCCGCCCGGGCCACATCTTCCCGCTGCGCGCCCAGCCCGGCGGCGTCCTCGTCCGCAACGGCCACACCGAGGCCGCCGTCGACCTCGCCCGCCTCGCCGGGCTGCGCCCGGCCGGCGCGATCGTCGAGATCGCCGGCGAGGACGGCGTGATGCTGCGCCTGCCCGAGCTGGTGCCCTTCGCCCGCAAGCACGGCCTGACGATCATCTCCATCGAGGACCTGATCGCCTACCGCCGCAGCAACGAGCCCACCGTCCGCCGCGAGGCCGAGGTCCGCCTCCCGACGGCGTACGGCGACTTCACGGCGTACGGCTACCGCTCCACCGTCGACGGCGTGGAGCACGTCGCGCTCGTCCACGGCGAGGTCGGCGACGGCGACGACGTCCTCGTACGGCTCCACTCCGAGTGCCTGACCGGCGACATCTTCCACTCGCAGCGCTGCGACTGCGGCCCCCAGCTGGAGGAGTCCATGCGTCGCGTCACCGAGGCCGGCCGCGGTGTCGTCGTCTACCTGCGCGGCCACGAGGGCCGCGGCATCGGCCTGCTGTCCAAGCTGCGCGCGTACGAACTCCAGGAGCGCGGCCGCGACACCCTCGACGCCAACCTGGAGCTCGGCCTGCCCGCCGACGCCCGCGACTACGCCGCCGGCGCGCAGATGCTCGCCGACCTCGGCGTACGCAGCCTGCGGCTGATGACCAACAACCCCGAGAAGATCACCGCGCTCGTCCGGCACGGCCTCACGGTCAACGGCCGCGAGCCCATGCCCGTCCAGGCCGGCGAGCACAACGTGCGCTACCTGCGGACCAAGCGCGACCGGATGGGCCACGACCTGCCCTGGCTCGACGCCGCCGCCGGCGCATCCCCCTGCAACAACCAGTGACCCGACAGAACGAACGAAGCACGAGGAGAGTACGCACGTGAGCGGCAAGGGTGCACCCGAACTGAGCGTGAAGAACTGCGGCGACCTCCGCGTCGCCGTCGTCGCGGCCCAGTGGCACGAGAAGATCATGGACGGCCTCGTCAACGGCGCCCTGCGCGCCCTGCACGAGCTCGGCATCGACGAGCCGACCCTGCTCCGGGTCCCCGGCAGCTTCGAGCTCCCGGTCGTCGCCAAGGTCCTCGCCGGCCGCGGCTACGACGCGGTCGTCGCGCTCGGCGTCGTCATCCGCGGCGGCACCCCCCACTTCGAGTACGTGTGCCAAGGCGTCACCCAGGGGCTCGTCCAGGTCTCCGTCGACACCGGCGTCCCGGTCGGCTTCGGCGTCCTGACCTGCGACACCGAGGAGCAGGCCCTCGACCGCGCCGGCCTGGAGGGGTCGAACGAGGACAAGGGCCACGAGGCGGTCACCGCCGCCGTCGCCACCGCCGCCACGCTGCGCACGGTCAGTGAGCCCTGGCGCTGAGTGGACAGGGCCCACCCCGTACTCTTAGGACCATCATGGCGAACAAAACCTTCGAAGAGCTCTTCGCCGAGCTGGAGCTCAAGGCCAAGACCGGCGACCCCGCCACCTCCCGTACCGCCGAGCTGGTGGACAAGGGCGTCCATGCCATCGGCAAGAAGGTCGTCGAGGAGGCCGCCGAGGTCTGGATGGCCGCCGAGTACGAGAGCAAGGACGCCGCCGCCGAGGAGATCTCGCAGCTGCTGTACCACGTCCAGGTGATGATGGTCGCGCGCGGGATCTCACTCGACGACGTCTACGCGCACCTCTGATCGACCCCCCGCACCGAGCCTCACCGAGAACCACCGAGAACCTCCTTTTCACAGTTAGGAAGCCCACCCCATGCTGCGCATCGCCGTCCCCAACAAGGGTTCACTGTCCGGACCTGCGTCGGCGATGCTCCATGAGGCCGGCTACCAGCAGCGCAAGGAGTCCAAAGAGCTGGTGATGGTGGACCCGGAGAACGAGGTCGAGTTCTTCTACCTCCGCCCCCGCGACATCGCCATCTACGTCAGCTCCGGCAAGCTCGACATCGGCATCACCGGCCGCGACCTGCTGCTCGACTCCGGCGCCAACGCCGAGGAGATCCTCCAGCTCGGCTTCGCCCGCTCCACCTTCCGGTACGCCACCAAGCCCGGCACCGCGAGCGGCCCCGCCGACTTCGGCGGCATGACGATCGCCACCTCCTACGAGGGCATCGTCGCCAAGCACCTCGCCGACCAGGGCATCGACGCCTCCGTCGTCCACCTCGACGGCGCGGTCGAGACCGCCATCGAGCTCGGCGTCGCCCAGGTCATCGCGGACGTCGTCGAGACCGGCACCTCGCTGCGCAACGCGGGCCTGGAGGTCATCGGCGAGCCGATCCTCAAGTCCGAGGCGGTCGTCATCCGGCGCACCGGCGCCCCCACCGACGACCCGAAGGTCCAGCAGTTCCTGCGCCGCCTCCAGGGCGTCCTGGTGGCCCGCAGCTACGTGATGATGGACTACGACTGCCGCGTCGAGCACCTGGAGCAGGCCGTCGCCCTCACCCCGGGCCTGGAGTCGCCGACCGTCTCCCCCCTGCACCACGAGGGCTGGGTCGCCGTACGCGCCATGGTCCCCGCCCGGGAGGCGCAGCGCATCATGGACGACCTGTACGCCCTCGGCGCGCGTGCGATCCTGACCACCGAGATCCACGCCTGCCGCCTGTGAGCCCTTCGAGAACGGCCCCCATGTCCGACACGCAGATCCCCGTGCTCCCGGTCACCTTCCGGCCCCTCCGTACACGAGTGGTGCTGCTGACCGTGGGCACGGCGATGTTCGCCGTCATCACGGCCGTCGCCCTCATGCTGGAGCGGCTCAACCCCGGTGAGCGCGCGAGCTTCATCTTCGTCGCGGCCCTGTTCTTCGGCGTCCTGGCGCTGCTGAGCCGCCCGAAGGTCGTCGCCGACGAGGCCGGCGTCACCGTCGTCAACCTCACCCGCACCCGCCGCCTGGAGTGGGCGGAGATCCTGCGTGTGAACCTCCGCGAGGGCGACCCCTGGGTCTTCCTCGACCTCAGCGACGGCACCAGCATGCCCGCGCTCGGCATCCAGCCGGGCATCGGCAAGCAGCAGGCCATCCGCGACGCGCGTGCCCTGCGGGCCCTGGTCGAGAGCCGGGGCACGTCAGCGGAGCGCTGACGTGGACGAATCGGGCGCCGACGGGGCGTATGTCCCCCGTACGGGCGCCAACCCCCTGCCCCACCCGGCCCTGGCGTGATTACTCTTGTGGCGGTGGCGCCGAGTGCGCCACCGCCTCGCGCATACGGCGACAGCAGCACCTTTCCGCCGGCGGGGCACCTGCGACCCGAGGAGTGACTCCCTCCAGCAATGGACGGATCGTCCGGTAGTACCTGCGCCGCCCCCTTCGCTCACGAAGAGGCGGCGGCATGATCATCCCCCTTCTGCTGCTCGCCGCGGCATTCCTCCTGATCCTCGCCAACGGCTTCTTCGTGGCCGCCGAGTTCGGCCTGGTCACGGTGGAGCGGGCGGACGCCGAGCGCGCCGCCGCCGAGGGCGACCGGCGGGCCCGTACCGTCGTCCGAGCCCTGCGGGAGCTGTCGTTCCAGCTCTCCGGCACCCAGCTCGGCATCACCATCACCTCACTCGTCGTCGGCATGCTCGCCGAGCCCGCGCTCGCGCAGCTCCTCGACGGGCCGCTCACCGCGACCGGGCTGCCCGAGGGGGCCGTCTCCGGTGTCGCGGTGGTGATCGGCATGCTGGGCGCGTCCGCCGTCCAGATGGTGATCGGCGAGCTCGTACCCAAGAACTGGGCGGTCTCCCGCCCGCTGCAGGTCGCGCGGTTCGTCGCCGGCCCGCAGCACGCCTTCTCGACCCTGTTCCGGCCGGTCATCGCGCTGCTCAACGCCGTCGCCAACCGGCTGGTACGGCTCATGGGCGTCGAACCCACCGAGGAGCTCGCCTCCGCCCGCACCCCCGGCGAGCTGGTCTCGCTCGCCCGGCACTCGGCGCGGGCCGGCGCCCTCGAACAGGACACCGCCGACCTCTTCGTCCGGACGCTCGCCCTGGGCGGGCTGACCGCGCAGCACCTGATGACGCCGCGCGTGAAGGTCAGCGCCCTGCGGTCCGACGCCACCGCCGCGGACGTCCTCAACCTCACCCGGGCCACCGGCCTGTCGCGCTTCCCGGTCTACCGGGACCGCATCGACGAGATCATCGGCATGGTGCACCTCAAGGACGCGCTCGCCGTGCCCGCCGCCCAGCGGCTGCGCACCCCGGTGGCCGACGTGGCCCTCCCGCCGCTGCTCGTCCCCGAGACGCTGCCCGTCCAGGCGCTCCTGGAGCGGCTGCGCAACGAGCAGCCGATAGTCGTCGTCGTGGACGAGTACGGCGGTACGGCCGGGGTCGTCACCCTGGAGGACATCGTCGAGGAGCTCGTCGGCGAGGTCCGCGACGAGCACGACGCCGAGGGCGACGACCTGCCCGAGCTCGTCCCCGTCCCCGCCGAGGACGGCCACCCCGCCTGGGAGGCCGACGGCAGCTGCCGCGTCCACACCCTCAAGCGGATAGGCCTCGACGTCCCCGACGGGCCGTACGAGACCGTCGCCGGGCTCGTCGCCGACCTGCTCGGCCGCATCCCGGCGCCCGGCGACCGCGCCGAACTGCCCGGCTGGCGCCTGGCCGTGCGCCAGGTCGACCGCTACCGCGCCGAGCGGGTCCGCCTGGTCCGCACCGCCGACCTGGCACACGCCGTGGAGGCGGCCCGATGAGCGTGCTCCAACTCCTGTTCGCGGGCCTGCTGGTCCTCGCGAACGGCTTCTTCGTCGGCGCCGAGTTCGCCCTCGTCTCCGTGCGCCGCAGCCAGATCGAACCGCTCGCCGCCGCGTCCAAGCGGGCCCGCCAGGTCCTGTACGGCCTGGAGAACCTGCCGCAGATGATGGCCGCCGCGCAGTTCGGCATCACCATCTGCTCGCTCACCCTGGGCGCCGTCGCCGAGCCGACCGTGGCCCATCTGCTGGAGCCGGTGTTCCACGCCGTGCACCTGCCCGAGGGCCTGATCCATCCCCTCGGTTACGTCATCGCGCTCGCCGTTGTCGTCTTCCTCCACCTCGTCATCGGCGAGATGCTCCCGAAGAACCTGGCGATGGCCGCGCCCGAGCGCACCGCGCTGTGGCTCAGCCCGGCCCTGGTCGGCTTCGCCCGGCTGTGCCGGCCGGTGACGGCGGCGCTGGGCGCGTGCTCGCGGCTCGTCCTGAAGGCCTTCGGCGTCGAGCCGAAGGACGAGGTGGAGGCGGTCTTCACCAGCACCGAGCTCGGGCGGCTCGTCGAGGACTCCGGCCAGGCCGGGCTGCTCGACCCGGCCGAGCAGGAGCGGCTGGAGGACGCGCTGGAGCTGGGCAGCCGCCCGGTCTCCGACGTCCTCATCCCGCGTACGTCCCTGGTGACGGTCACCCCGTCGGTCACCCCGGCGCAGGTCGAGGCGTTGACGGTACGGACCGGCTACTCCCGCTTCCCGGTGCGCGCGGAGGGCGGCGGCGGGGTGTTCATGGGGTTCGTGCACGTCAAGGACGTGCTGGACCTGGAGGACGCCGACAAGGCCGTACCGCAGCGCGTCTGGCGGCCGATGGCTACGCTGCGGGCCGAGCTGCCGCTCGACGACGCACTCACCGTGATGCGCCGCGCGGCCACGCACCTCGCGCAGGTCGCGGACGCGTCCGGGCGGGTCCTCGGGCTGGTGGCGATGGAGGACGTGCTGGAGATGCTGGTCGGTGAGGTACGCGACCCGGCGCACCGCACGCCCGCTCCCGCTCCCGCTCCCGCCCCGGCCCCCGCGCCCGCGGCTGTGGCGCCGGAGGCCGCCGGGTCCGACGCCATCGGGCCGCGCCCGGCCGCTCCGGAAGGCGTGCTCGCCGCCCAGTAGCCGGGTCCGGGCTCGGTAGCCGGGTCCGGCGGCCGAGCCCGGTGGCCCGGCTCAGTAACCCGGCGGCTCCTGCGGGCCGCGGTCCACCGGACCGCGGCCCGACAGCACCTCGCCGTACGCCTGCATCAGGTCCGGCAGCCGCAGCGTGGACAGGTCCTCACGGCTCGGCATCCGGCTGTAACCCGACAACCGCAGGTCGCGGTACGCGCACGACTTCTCGTACAGCGTGCGCAGGAACCGGCCGTTGCCCAGCTCGTCGATCCAGCCCTGCTCCACCACGTGCGCGCTGATCGAGCGCAGCTCCTCCAGCGCCTCCTCGTCCCACACGTCGTCGTTCGCCGCGGCCAGCACCTCGCCGATCGCGGTCAGTTCGAGCGGCCGGTACGACGGGAAGTCCACCCGCGTCGTGAACCGGGACGACAAGCCCGGGTTGGTGGCGAGGAGCCGGTCCATGCCCTCGGGGTAGCCGGCCAGGATCACCACCAGGTGGTCGCGGTTGTCCTCGGCGCGCTTGAGCAGCACCTGGAGGGCTTCGTCGCCGTACGCGTCGCCCTTGCTGTAGCCGGAGTTGGAGAGCGCGTACGCCTCGTCGACGAAGAGCACCCCGCCGAGCGCGGAGTCGATCAGCTCGTTGGCCTTCACCGCCGTCTGGCCCAGGAACTCACCCACCAGGTCCGCGCGTTGCGCCTCCACCAGATGGTCGCCGCCGAGCAGCCCCAGTGCGTAGAAGACGCGGCCGAGGATCCGGGCCACGGTGGTCTTCCCGGTGCCCGAGGGGCCCGAGAAGACAAAGTGACGTTTCGGCGGCTGGACCGGAAGCCCCTGCGCCGCGCGCAGCCTGGCCATCTCCAACTGCGCCGAAAGCGCCTTCACCTGCCGCTTCACCGGCTCCAGGCCCACCATCCGCTCCAGCTCGGCGAGCGCCTCGGCGAGCAGCGCCGGATCGGTCGGGCTCGCCGGGAACGGCGGCGACTTCGGCCGGCCGGGTCCCGCCGCCTTCTCCCGTACGCCGTGGACGGGCGGTACCGGTACCGATCCGCTCCGCGGCGGCGGGGGCTGCGGGGGAGGGGCCGCGGGCGCCTGAGGTGACTGCGGTGCCTGAGGCGGCGGCGCGTCCACGCCACCGCCCTCGGACGGATCCCCGGAGTCCCGGCCGTCGAAGACGCCGTCCTGCCCGGCCCCGGCCCCCGCGCCGGCCAGGGACACCGCCGCGAGACCGGCCGCCGCGGCCGCCGCTTCGTCCGAGCCGTCGAACCCGTCGTACTCGGCGATGGCGGCCAGCCGGGCGGCGGTGTCCATGAACGCCGGGTCCACCCGGTGCACGGCCCGGTAGAGGGGCAGCGCGGCGGCGGTGCGCCCCGTGCCCTCGTGGGCCCGCGCCAGCCAGTAGCGCAGCTCCTTGCGCTGCGGCTGCTCGCTGCGGCAGCGCATCAGCGCGGCGGACAGCATCGGCTCGGCCTGCCCGTACATCTCCAGTCTGACCCGGGCCATGCCGCCGAACAGTCCGGCCTCGATGCCGAGCAGCGGGTCGTCGACGAGCGGCTCGGTGTGGCGCACGAGCTGGTCCCAGTCCTTGACCAGGTAGGTCCGGCAGGCGTGCAGGAACCGCACCTGCGGGTCGGTGTCGACGGGCGGCAGCCCCGCCAGCGCCCGGTCCAGCTCCGGCACGTGGCGGCCGTCCAGCCAGTGCGAGGCGTGCGCGAGCAGCAGGTCGCGCGGGCTCTCCAGCACTGGCTGTACCCACCAGCCCAGCCAGTACCAGGAGTTGAGCTTGCGGCGGTGGCGGGCGCGCTGCTCGCCGAAGCGTTCCCGGTTCCGGTACATGCGCAGCAGCGCCGTGGTCGTGTCGACCCGCAGCGCGTGCAGCCCGAGCCAGCCGTCGGCCATGCCGGGATCGATCCGCACCGCGGTGCGGAACTCCTCCTCCGCCTGCGGATACGCGCCCATGGTGTAGGCGTCCACGCCGCGCAGCCAGGCGAGGTCGGCCGGGGCGTGAGCGCCGCCCTGCGTGCCGAAGTCCATCGGGTCCCCCACAAACCGTGCCCTCGTACCTCCTCCCGCCGGGCGTCGCCGCCCGCCGGAAGCCTGCCCAATCGCCCTCTTGTGAACGGGATCTGCCGAACGGGATCTGCCGCACCGAGGTGCACCGAGGTGTACCGAGAGGCATCGTACCTGCGCACTGCGTGTGCGACGAAGGGCGCGAAGGGGGCCCGGGGACGGATTCGAACGGCTTCGGACGCCCGCGGACCACGGTGACCGACGGTGAGCGTCGGCGGGCGCGCGGCGCTGGGGGAGAGGGGTGGAGGGCAGAACGAAGCCCCCGATCACGGGGGAACAACCGGGGGCTTCGCGTCTGCGGCGGCTCCGGAAAGCCGCACATTGAGAACGTAAGACCTGTACGCCCCGTCGGTCAAGCGAAGTTGAGGCACTCTCGGAGGCCGAATTCCGACTGTTCGGTACGGTGGCAAAAGTCAGTCACGTTGCGTGACGATTTGGTTCTGACCGGCTGCCTCGACAGCCCCTGGCAGCCACTCGTATCCCTCTGGACACTCCCGTACCAGGGTGTCGGCGTAGGGACGGGACGGGTCCGCTTCGAAATGGCGTGTCTCCGCCACTGTCCATCCGTCCCAGAACGCGGACTGCGCCGGTCCGTCCCGGTGGCGGCCCCTCGCCCAGGACGCGGCGGCCCCACGGTCCATCCAGAGCAGCCGCGCCAGATGGGGACGCAGCGCGCGACGACCGGCGCCGACGCCCTCGATCACGACGACGGGCGCGGGCGGCAGCTCCCGGACCGGACCGGCGAAGCGGCGCGCAATCCAGTCGTACGAGTGAAAGCGCGCCACCTCGCCGCGGTTCAGCGGATCGAGTACCCGGGCCCGGAAGCGGTCCGTCCACGCGAACAGTTCGTCGTGGCTGGCGATGTCGTCGAGATGGAGCACCGGGGCGCCGCCGAGGGCCGCCGCGAGCCGGTCCGCGAACGTGGACTTGCCCGAGCCGGCGTGGCCGTCGACCGCCACGAGACGCACCGGCCCGCAGGAGGGCGGCAGCCCGCGCAGCTCGCCGGCCAGGCGGCGGAGGTCGAGGGGGCGCGGCTGGTCCATGCGGCCACCCTACAAAGCCCCGCACGAAGCCGAGCGCGATGCCCGCGCCGAGCGCCGCGCCCGCGCCGAGCGCCGCGCCCGCGCCGAGCGCGGCGCACACCCCCGCACGGGGCCGGTCGGCCGCTTCGTCGGCGCTGTTGCTGGTGGATCCGGCCCCGCAGCCGGGATAGTGGGCGCACTGTCGTGCACTTGTCGCCCCATCCGTACAGCTGTCCGTACATCCCGACTGGGGGTCACCGCCATGACCAGCTCCACGCCACCCTCCACACCGCCCGCCACGCCGTCATCCGGTCCGGCGGGCGCGGCGCGCAGAACCGTGCTGGCCGCCGCCCTCGCCGCCGCGGGCTCCGCGGCGGCGTCCGTCGCCCCGGCGTCCGCCTCAGCCGCCTCAGGCTCCCCGGCCGCCCCGGCTCCGACGGCCGCCGGCCTCGTCGACAACCGCTTCTGGACCTCGTACACCGACTGGCGCTCCGGCGACCACGCCGGCACCCGGCCCGTCGCGACGCGCCGCCCCGGCCTGGTGATCGACGCCCCGGCCGGGCGCACCGACTACACCGACCCGCACACCGGCCGCACGGCCGCGTGGGAGTACGCCACCTGGACCTCGCCCCGCCACACCCCCACCGTCCCGGCCACCGAGCTCATCGCCTCCTGGAACGCCGACACCCCGCCCGGCACCTGGATCGCCGTGGAGCTGCGCGGCCGGTACGCGGACGGCACCGAGACACCCTGGTACGTGCTGGGCCGCTGGGCCGCGGGTGACACGGACATCCGCCGCACCTCGGTCGACGGGCAGAACGACGGCCGGAGCGCCGTGTGGACCGACACCGTCGCCGTCGAGGACGCGTCGAGCGGCGTGCGCCTGGTCTCGTACCGGCTGCGGCTCACCCTCCACCGCCGGCCGGGCAGCGGACTGACGCCCACGGTGTGGCGGCTCGGCGCGATGGCCTCGGACGTCCCGGACCGTTTCACCGTCCCGGCCTCGGCGCCGGGCCCCGCCCGGGAGCTCGTGGTGCCGCGCTACTCCCAGCACACGCACATCGGGCAGTACCCGGAGTACGGGGGTGGCGGCGAGGCCTGGTGCAGCCCCACCTCCTCGCAGATGGTCATCGAGTACTGGGGCCGCCGGCCCACGGCGGCGGAGCTCGCTTGGGTGAACCCCGCCTTCGCGGACCCGCAGGTCTGCCACGCCGCCCGCCAGACCTACGACCACCAGTACGACGGCTGCGGCAACTGGCCCTTCAACGCCGCCTACGCCGCCACGTACGCCGACATGAACGCGGTGGTCACGCGGCTGCGGTCGCTGACCGAGCTGGAGACCCTGATCCGCGCCGGCATCCCGGCCATCACCTCGCAGTCCTTCCTCAAGGAGGAGCTGACCGGCGCGGGTTACGGCACGGCCGGGCACCTGATGACGGTCATCGGCTTCACGGACGGCGGTGACGTGATCGCCAACGACCCCGCGTCCCCCTCGAACGAAGCCGTACGCCGCGTCTACCGGCGCCGGGAGTGGGAGAACATCTGGCTGCGGACCAAGCGCCACAACGCCTCCGGGAAAGTGGTGTCCGGCACAGGGGGCGTCTGCTACCTGTACTGGCCCGCCCACCCCACAGCCGCGCAGCGCAGGGCGTTGGCGGCGGTCGGCCTCCGCTGAGCGGCACCCGGCGACACCGGACGGCCCCGGGGCGTGATGAACGTCTCTACCCCGGGGGCCGTCCGCGCTGGCACTGTGGATGGGTGCCGTGGGGGACGTCCACGGCCACCCCACCCCGCACACCGCCCGGAGACCTACATGACCGCTGCCGCCGCTGCCGCCCCCCGCGTCCGTACCGGAGGTCCGAAGGACGACGGCCCCGAGCTGCTGGAGCAGATCCTGGGCTGGGTCCTCGTCGTCGTGTTCGCCATGCTCGTCACCCGCGTCGGCCTCTTCTGAGCCCCGCCTGCGGGCCCCGCCGGTGACCCCGTGACGGGACGCCGCTGATCGGGCATACTCAACGCGCCACAGCCGCTGGCCAGCTCATTTCCGTGATCCGGGAGGGCAGCATCGGCGAGGCAGTGAGATCGGCGGCGCCGCCCACCCTAGTCGCGTGCGCCCGCCGTAGCGCCCGACAGGGAGGAGAGCGCCGCAATGTCCGACCGCGCCCCGCAGCCGGTGGAACGTCAGCTGCCCACCGAGGAGTCCAGGGATCTGATCGCCCTGGTACGCGACATCGCGCAGCGGGAGATCGCTCCCCGCGCGGCCGAGGAGGAGGACGCCGGCCGCTTCCCCCGGGAGATCTTCACCCTGCTCTCCGAAGCCGGCCTGCTGGGCCTGCCGTACGGCTCCGACTTCGGCGGCGGTGACCAGCCGTACGAGGTCTACCTCCAGGTCCTCGAAGAGCTCGCCGCCGCCCGCCTCACCGTCGGCCTCGGCGTCAGCGTCCACTCGCTCTCCTGCCACGGCCTGGCGGCGTACGGCACCAAGGAGCAGCGGACCGAGCACCTGCCCGCCATGCTCGGCGGCGGCCTGCTGGGCGCGTACTGCCTCTCGGAGCCGTCCTCCGGCTCCGACGCGGCCTCCCTGTGCACCCGGGCCGTCCGGGACGGCGACGACTGGGTCATCGACGGCACCAAGGCCTGGATCACCCACGGCGGCATCGCCGACTTCTACACGGTCATGGCCCGCACGGGCGGCGAGGGCGCGCGCGGCATCACCGCTTTCCTGGTGCCCGGCGACGCCGAGGGCCTCACCGCCGCGGCCCCCGAGAAGAAGATGGGCATGAAGGGCTCGCCCACCGCCCAGCTCCACTTCGACGGCGTGCGCGTCCCGGACGCGCGCCGCATCGGCGACGAGGGCCAGGGTTTCGCCATCGCCCTGTCCGCCCTGGACTCCGGCCGCCTCGGCATCGCGGCCTGCGCCGTCGGCGTCGCCCAGGCGGCGCTGGACGAGGCCGCCGCGTACGCCACGCAGCGGCAGCAGTTCGGCCACCCCATCGCGGACTTCCAGGGCCTGCGGTTCCTGCTCGCGGACATGGCCACCCAGATCGAGGCGGGCCGCGCCCTGTACCTCGCCGCGGCCCGGCTGCGGGACGCGGGCCGTCCCTTCTCGCGCGAGGCCGCGATGGCGAAGCTGTTCTGCACGGACGCGGCGATGCGCGTCACCACGGACGCGGTCCAGGTGCTCGGCGGCTACGGCTACACCGCGGACTTCCCGGTGGAGCGCTACATGCGCGAGGCGAAGGTGCTCCAGATCGTGGAGGGCACCAACCAGGTCCAGCGCATGGTCGTCGCCCGCCACCTCCTGGGCCCCGAGTCCCGCTGAGGGCACCCGCCCCCGGACCCCGGCTCAGCAGTTCGCCCGGTCCCGCACCACGCCGGTGCGGGGCCGGGCGACGCCGCTCGCCACGGTCCGGGAGTGCCTCAGGCCGCCCGCCGCATCCGCGGCACCCGGGACGCCTCGGGCGCCTCCGTCCGGCGCGGCACCTTGATCGGACGCGAGCCGGGGCCGCCCACGTGCGAGAAGGGCTGCGTCCGCCAGTCGAGCCCCTGAGGGAGCGTCAACAGCAGTGCGGTGTCCTGCTCCTGGAGGTCCAGCGACTCGTCGGCGGGACGCGCCTCCGAGGCCGGCCGTCCCGTGCCGGAGCACACCGACAGGACGAACGGGTTCCACGGTGTGGGGCACAGCGCGTGCTCGGGCAGCACGTCCTCGTCCGCCAGCAGCGCGATGGGCTGGGTGCAGTCCGGGCAGATGACCCGGACCATTTCATAAGTGTCGTAGAGGTCGAGCTCGTCCGTCTCGACCGAATCAACAGGCTCCTGCATGGAGAATCTCCCCCTCGGGTGGGCCGACCAGGCTCATGCGACCTCGACCACAGCAAGCAATTCCCTTCCGGTCCACCGAATAACCATCCGGTTACGGAGGACAGGGGCCCCAAACCTGTGGTGTTGGTCACATGCCGCTCGCAGGTGCCCCTCCAGCGTGCTCCCGACTGGGCCGTAGGGCACCCGGGGCAATAGGTTGACCGCATGGAGGAGCTGGATCGTCAGATCGTCGAGTTGCTCGTCAAGGACGGGCGCATGAGCTACACCGACCTGGGCAAGGCCACCGGCCTGTCCACGTCGGCGGTGCATCAGCGCGTCCGCCGCCTCGAGCAGCGCGGAGTCATCCGCGGCTACGCCGCGGTCGTCGACCCCGAAGCGGTCGGCCTGCCGCTGACGGCGTTCATCTCGGTGAAACCGTTCGACCCCAGCGCCCCCGACGACATCGCGGACCGGCTCGCCGACATCCCCGAGATCGAGGCCTGCCACAGCGTCGCCGGCGACGAGAACTACATCCTGAAGGTGCGCGTGGCGACCCCGCTGGAGCTGGAGCACCTCCTCACCCGGATCCGCTCGCAGTCGGGCGTCTCCACCCGTACGACGGTGGTCCTGTCCACCCCGTACGAGGCCCGGCCACCGCGCGTCTGACCCGGCCCCCGGGGTCCTAGGTCGTGTCCGCAAAGTCCCGTCTGCCTGGCGACGTCTGGCACGCACTCCCCCAGAGCTGCGCCTGGGGGTGCCCCCAGCCGCGTTGTCGTCAGTCGCCGATGCTCCGCAGTGGCTCTTTCCTCCGCCTTGCGATCGCACGCACCAGACGCCGCCAGGCCCGCCCTTAAGGGCGGACGACGTTACTTTGCGGACACTCCCTAGGCTGGTCACCATGACCGAGAGCGAACACCGCACCGTGCTCCTGCGCGGTGGAGACGTCCACAGCCCCGCCGACCCCTTCGCCACCGCGATGGTCGTGGAACGCGGCCACGTCGCGTGGGTGGGCTCGGAAGGGGCGGCGGACGCCTTCGCCTCCGGAGTGGACGAGGTGATCGACCTCGAGGGTGCCCTGGTGACCCCCGCCTTCACCGACGCCCACGTGCACACCACGGGCACCGGGCTCGCCCTCACCGGCCTCGACCTGTCCGGCGCCCGCACCCTGGCCGAGGCCCTGGACCTCGTACGGGCGTACAGCGCCGCGCGCCCCGGCGACCGGGTCCTGCTCGGGCACGGCTGGGACGCCTCGCGCTGGCCCGAGCAGCGCCCCCCGTCCCGTACGGAGCTCGACGCGGCCACCGGAGGGCGCCCGCTCTACCTGCCGCGGGTCGACATCCACTCGGCGGTCGTCACCAGCGCCCTGTTCGACCTGGTGCCCGGCGTCACCGGCCTGACCGGCTACCACCCCGAGCGGCCGCTCACCGCCGCCGCCCACCACGCGGTACGCGCGGCCGCGTACGCCGCCGTCACGCCCGGCCAGCGCGCCGAGGCGCAGCGCGCCGCGCTGCGCCGGGCCGCCTCGCTCGGCATCGGAACCCTCCACGAGTGCGGCGGCCCGGAGATCTCCAGCGAGGACGACTTCACCGCCCTGCTGGCCCTCGCCGCCGACGAGCCCGGGCCCCGCGTCGTGGGCTACTGGGCCGACACCGACGTGAAGCGGGCGCAGGCCCTCGGCGCCCTCGGCGCGGCCGGGGACCTCTTCGTGGACGGCTCCCTGGGTTCCCACACCGCCTGGCTGCACGAGCGATACGTCGACACTGACGCGGACCACACCGGTACGGCGCACCTGGACGCGGCCGCCGTCGCCGCCCATGTCACCGCCTGCACCGAGGCGGGCCTCCAGGCGGGTTTCCACGCCATCGGGGACGCCGCCGTCGGCGCGGTCGTCGAGGGCGTCCGGGCGGCCGCCGAGAACCTCGGCCTGGCCCGCGTGCGCGCCGCCCGCCACCGCGTCGAGCACGCCGAGATGCTCACCCCCGAGACCATCGCCGCCTTCGCCGAGCTGGGCCTCACCGCCTCCGTGCAGCCCGCGTTCGACGCGGCCTGGGGCGGCGAGGACGGCATGTACGCCCAGCGCCTCGGCGCCGAGCGGGCCCGCACCCTCAACCCGTACGCCGCCCTCCTGCGCGCCGGAGTGCCCCTCGCCTTCGGGTCCGACAGCCCGGTGACCCCGCTCGACCCGTGGGGCACCGTCCGCGCCGCCGCCTTCCACCGCACGCCCGAGCACCGGATCTCGGTGCGGGCCGCCTTCACCGCCCACACGCGCGGCGGGTGGCGGGCGATCGGCCGGGACGACGCCGGCGTGCTCGTTCCCGGCGCCCCCGCCGACTACGCGGTCTGGCGCACCGGCGACCTGGTCGTCCAGGCGCCCGACGACCGGGTCGCCCGCTGGTCCACCGACCCGCGCTCCGGGACGCCGGGCCTGCCCGACCTCACGCCGGGGGTGGAGCTCCCGGTCTGCCTGCGCACGGTCGTCGCGGGGCGGACCGTCTTCGTGCGACCGAACGAGTGAGATAGGGACATTTCGTACACCCGCCGCACCCGGCGAGGGTCCTCCGCGACCTGCGGATCTTCGTCGCTGACCTGGCCTTACGGTCAAGAGCCGCAGGTCCCGGGGGTGTTGACAGCCGACGGTCGACGGCCGGTAGGTTCGGCCGGGTCCACCACAGGGCGTCCGACCGACGCCCGACCGGCCGGCCTCCCCGCCATCGTCGAACGCCGCTGGGTCACGGGTGGTGCGCCGCACCGGCGCACCACCGTCGGCAGCCAGGTCCAGCGTCCGCGCCTCGGGGGACGAGGGAAGGTTCTTCCGGTCGTGGTCCCCCGCTCCCCAGGGAGCGCGGGGGAGGGTGCGACCCGGGTGGGGCCCGGACGTTCAGTAGACAACGGCTCTCGGTCGACCCGCAGCCAGCGGGCCCCAGGTCGGCCCGAAGGACGCCGGGCCCCGGTCCGCGGACCCCTGCGCCGCCGCCGGTCGCTATGGTGGAGCCCAGCGTACGGACGTAAGGGGCAGCAGTGAACGACGGTGGTCAGAGTCGCCAGAGTGGCCAGACCGGTCAGAGGCGATACGGTCCGCTCGGCAAGGCCCTGGTGATCATCCCCACCTACAACGAGGCCGAGAACATCAAGCCGATCGTGACCAGGGTCCGGTCCGCCGTACCCGACGCCCATGTCCTGGTCGCCGACGACAACAGCCCGGACGGCACCGGCAAGCTCGCCGACGAACTGGCCGCCGAGGACGACCACGTCCACGTCCTGCACCGCAAGGGCAAGGAAGGGCTCGGCGCGGCCTATCTGGCGGGGTTCCGGTGGGGCATCGAGCAGGGCTACGGCGTGCTCGTCGAGATGGACGCCGACGGCTCCCACCAGCCCGAGGAGCTGCCGCGCCTGCTGACCGCCCTCAAGGGCGCCGACCTGGTGCTGGGCTCCCGCTGGGTCCCCGGCGGCCGGGTGGTCAACTGGCCCAAGTCGCGCGAGTTCCTCTCCCGCGGCGGCAGCACCTACTCGCGGCTCCTGCTGGACGTCCCCATCCGCGACGTCACCGGCGGCTTCCGGGCCTTCCGCAAGGAGACCCTGGAGGGCCTCGGCCTCGACGACGTGGCCTCCCAGGGCTACTGCTTCCAGGTCGACCTCGCGCGCCGCGCCGTCGCCGCCGGGTACCACGTCGTCGAGGTCCCGATCACCTTCGTGGAGCGCGAGCACGGCGACTCCAAGATGAGCCGGGACATCGTCGTCGAGGCGCTGTGGCGCGTCACCGCGTGGGGCATCGGCTCCCGCGCCGACCGCGTCATCGGCCGCAAGCGCCCCTGAGTCCCGCCCTGCCCTTCCTGATCACCCCTTTACGCCACGCTGGCGCGGTCTTGGGCACACTGGGGGAATGATGACCGGCTCACCGCCTCCTGCCACCCGTAAGCGCTCCCGCGCCCGCACGCTCGCTCCGCTCGCCCTCGCCGCCTGGCTGGTGGTGGAGATCTGGCTGCTGACCCTCGTGGGCGGAGCTGCGGGAGGGCTCACCGTCTTCGCCCTGCTGGCCGGCGCCGGGCTCCTCGGCGCCGCGGTGATCAAGCGGGCCGGGCGACGGGCCTTCCGGACGCTCACCGAGACGCTCCAGCAGCAGCAGGCGGGCGTGGCGCCCGACCCGGACCGGGGGAGTACCGGAAACGGCTTCCTGATGCTCGGCGGGCTGCTGCTGATGCTGCCGGGGCTCCTGTCGGACGTGGCCGGCCTGCTCCTGCTGCTGCCGCCGGTCCGCGCGATGGCGGGGCGCTACGCCGACCGGGCGCTGGACCGGCGGATGCGCGCCATGGTGCCCGGCTCCCTGGGGGACGCCTTCCAGCAGGCCCGTATGCACCGCCCGGACGGCAAGGTCGTACAGGGCGAGGTCATCCGCCCCGACGCCGCGGGGCGGCGGCCCGGCCCGCAGGGCGACGAGGGCCCCCGCCCGCCGCTGACGCCCTGACCGTCCCTGTACGGGGCCCGTACAGGGCTCCATGACGCCAAGAGCCGCGGGGCGGCGGTACACGCTCGGTGTAGTTGAAGAGCTTGCCCGCCGGCAGCGTGCCGAAGCCCTTCCAGTACTGCGTGAGGATCGTCTCGTACGTAC
>NZ_JBEZAQ010000026.1:0-69010 GCF_040646655.1 Streptomyces sp. NPDC045431 | reverse complement strand
GCTCCGGCTCCACCACCCTCGCCTTCCGCGCCGAGGTCCTCGACACCAAGGACTTCGGCGGCGTCCCGCAGGAGGTCGTCACCGCCCAGTGGGAGAAGTTCCAGGCGGCCACGGGCGGCGGCGCGTAGGGGCGCGGTCCTGGCACCCGCCCGTTGCGGCAAGAATGGGGGCATGAGCGACAGCCCATCTCCCCTCGCAGACCCGCACATCGCCTTCGATCCGGCCGAAGGCCGCCGGGACATCGTCGTCCTCGGCTCCACCGGGTCCATCGGTACGCAGGCCATCGACCTGGTCCTGCGCAACCCCGACCGGTTCCGTGTCACGGCCCTGTCCGCCGCGGGCGGCCGGGCCGGGCTCCTCGCCGAGCAGGCGCACCGGCTGCGGGTCCGCACGGTGGCCGTGGCGCGTGAGGACGCGGTCCCGGCGCTGCGGGAGGCGCTCACCGAGCTGTACGGTTCCGGCCCCGGCTCGGAGCCGCTGCCGGAGATCCTCGCCGGTCCGGACGCCGCCGCCCAGGTCGCGGCCTCCCCCTGCCACACGGTGCTCAACGGCATCACCGGCTCCATCGGCCTCGCGCCCACGCTCGCCGCCCTCGAAGCGGGCCGCACCCTCGCCCTCGCCAACAAGGAGTCGCTCATCGTCGGCGGGCCGCTGGTCAAGGCGCTCGCCAAGCCGGGCCAGATCATCCCGGTCGACTCGGAGCACGCCGCGCTCTTCCAGGCGCTCGCCGCCGGCACCCGCGCCGACGTCCGCAAGCTCGTCGTCACCGCCTCGGGCGGCCCCTTCCGCGGCCGTACGAAGGCGGAGCTGGCCCACGTGACCCGCGAGGACGCCCTCGCGCACCCCACCTGGGCCATGGGGCCGGTCATCACGGTCAACAGCGCCACCCTGGTCAACAAGGGCCTGGAGGTCATCGAGGCGCATCTGCTCTACGACATCCCCTTCGACCGCATCGAGGTCGTCGTGCACCCGCAGTCGTACGTTCACTCGATGGTGGAGTTCACGGACGGCTCGACCCTCGCCCAGGCGACCCCGCCGGACATGCGGGGGCCCATCGCCATCGGGCTCGGCTGGCCCGAGCGCGTCCCGGACGCGGCCCCCGCCTTCGACTGGTCCACGGCCTCCACCTGGGAGTTCTTCCCGCTGGACACCGAGGCGTTCCCCGCCGTCGGCCTCGCCCGGCACGTCGGCGAGCTCGGCGGCACGGCCCCGGCGGTCTTCAACGCCGCGAACGAGGAGTGCGTCGCGGCGTTCCTCGACGGCCGGCTGCCCTTCACGGGGATCATGGACACGGTCACCGCGGTCGTCGCGGAACACGGCACACCCGGCTCGGGAACCTCACTGACGGTGCCGGACGTCCTGGAGGCGGAGACCTGGGCCCGCGCCCGGGCCCGTGAACTGGCGGAGAAAACCATGGCGGAGGCTCGCGCATGACGATCCTGTTGACGTTCCTCGGCATCGCGGTCTTCGCCGTCGGCCTGCTCGTCTCCATCGCCTGGCACGAGCTCGGCCACCTCACCACGGCCAAGATGTTCGGCATCCGCGTCCCGCAGTACATGGTCGGCTTCGGCCCCACTCTCTGGTCGCGGCAGAAGGGCGAGACCGAGTACGGCATCAAGGCCATCCCCGCTGGCGGCTACATCCGCATGATCGGCATGTTCCCGCCCGGCGACGACGGCCGGATCGAGGCGCGCTCCACCTCGCCCTTCCGGGGCATGATCGAGGACGCCCGCTCGGCGGCGTACGAGGAGCTCCGGCCGGGCGACGAGACGCGGCTGTTCTACACGCGCGCGCCGTGGAAGCGCGTCATCGTGATGTTCGCGGGCCCCTTCATGAACCTGGTGCTCGCCGTCGCGATCTTCGTGGGCGTCTGCATGACCTTCGGCATGCAGAAGCAGACCACCGAGGTCGCCGGGGTCCAGAAGTGCGTCATCCAGCAGAGCGAGGACCGGCAGAAGTGCGCCGCGGGCGACCCGGTCTCGCCCGGCCAGGCGGCCGGACTCAAGGTGGGCGACCGGATCGTCGCCTTCAACGGTGACCCCGTCCACGACTGGCCCACGCTCTCCGAGCGCATCCGCTCCACCATCGGCCCGGCCACCGTCACCGTCGTGCGCGACGGCCAGGAGGTGGTCCTGCACCCCAAGCTCATCGAGAACACGGTGATGGCCAAGGACGCCGACGGCGAGGTGATCGCCGAGAAGTACGTCCGGGCCGGCTACCTCGGCTTCGAGGCGCGGACCGTGATCGAGCCGCTCACCTTCGGCGAGTCCGTGTCCCGCATGGGCGACATGATCGAGGACGGTGTGGACTCCGTCATCGCCCTGCCGTCGAAGATCCCCGACCTGTGGGACGCGGCCTTCGGCGACGGCGAGCGCAAGGCCGACTCCCCGGTGGGCGTGGTCGGCGCCGCCCGGATCAGCGGCGAGGTCATGAACCTCGACATCCCGGCGCCGAACATCGTGGCGACGCTCCTGCTGACCCTGGCGATGTTCAACCTCTCGCTGTTCCTCTTCAACATGCTGCCGCTGCTGCCGCTGGACGGCGGGCACATCGCCGGCGCCCTGTGGGAGTCCCTGCGCCGCACCGTGGCCAAGGTCTTCCGGCGCCCCGACCCGGGGCCGTTCGACGTGGCGAAGCTGATGCCGGTGGCGTACGTCGTGGCGGGCATCTTCATCTGCTTCACGCTGCTCGTGCTGGTCGCGGACATCGTGAACCCGGTGAAGATCTCCTAGCCGTCGGCCGCGGGCGGGCGTCCCCCTCCGAGTGGGTACAGCCGTGCGAGTGGGACGGGTGGCCGGACACCCCGTGGTGTCCGGCCCCTTCACCCCGGGGCTGTAACCTCAAACCTGGAGCCCGCCGATCTCGGGACCTCGATCCACACCTTGGGGTTGCACACCAGATGACCGCGATTTCTCTCGGTATCCCGTCCGTTCCCACCAAGCTCGCCGACCGGCGCACGTCGCGGCAGATCATGGTGGGCAGCGTCCCGGTCGGCGGCGACGCCCCGGTCTCGGTGCAGTCGATGACGACCACCCGGACGTCCGACATCGGCGCCACGCTGCAGCAGATCGCCGAGCTGACGGCCTCGGGCTGCCAGATCGTCCGCGTGGCCTGCCCGACGCAGGACGACGCGGACGCGCTGCCGGTGATCGCGAAGAAGTCGCAGATCCCGGTCATCGCGGACATCCACTTCCAGCCCAAGTACGTCTTCGCGGCGATCGACGCGGGCTGCGCGGCGGTCCGCGTGAACCCCGGCAACATCAAGCAGTTCGACGACAAGGTCAAGGAGATCGCGAAGGCCGCCGGCGACGCCGGTGTGCCCATCCGGATCGGCGTGAACGCGGGCTCGCTGGACCGGCGCCTGCTCCAGAAGTACGGCAAGGCCACCCCCGAGGCGCTGGTCGAGTCGGCGCTGTGGGAGGCCTCCCTCTTCGAGGAGCACGGCTTCCGGGACATCAAGATCTCCGTCAAGCACAACGACCCGGTCGTGATGATCGCCGCCTACCGCCAGCTGGCCGCGGCCTGTGACTACCCGCTGCACCTGGGCGTGACCGAGGCGGGCCCGGCGTTCCAGGGCACGATCAAGTCGGCCGTCGCCTTCGGCGCGCTGCTGAGCGAGGGCATCGGCGACACCATCCGCGTCTCGCTGTCCGCGCCGCCGGCCGAGGAGGTCAAGGTCGGCATCCAGATCCTGGAGTCGCTGAACCTCCGCCAGCGCCGCCTGGAGATCGTCTCCTGCCCGTCCTGCGGCCGCGCCCAGGTGGACGTCTACAAGCTGGCGGACGAGGTCACGGCGGGCCTGGAGGGCATGGAGGTCCCGCTGCGCGTCGCGGTCATGGGCTGCGTCGTCAACGGCCCCGGCGAGGCGCGCGAGGCGGACCTCGGCGTCGCCTCCGGCAACGGCAAGGGCCAGATCTTCGTCAAGGGCGAGGTCATCAAGACCGTGCCGGAGTCGAAGATCGTCGAGACCCTCATCGAAGAGGCCATGAAGATCGCCGAGCAGATGGAGAAGGACGGCATCGCCTCCGGCGAGCCCACCGTCTCGGTCGCCGGCTGACCCCACCGTACGTACGCCGACAAGCACACCGACGCGTACGCCGACAAGCACACCGACGAGCCCCGCCGCACCCCCGGCGGGGCTCGTCGCCGTCCCGGCCGTCCTGCCACTCCTCTCGCGCCGCCAGGTACAGTGCCAGGACCCTGTCGGAACACGGTGAGGCCCCCTCGTGCTGACGCAGACCACCACCCGGGTCCTCGAACCCGGCGACCTCGGCGCCGCGCTCGCCATCCTCGAAAGCGACCCCGTCCAGAACGCGTTCGTCACCGCACGCGTGCGGGCGGCCGGGCTCGACCCGTGGCGCCTCGGCGGCGAGATGTGGGGCTGGTACGCCGACGGGCGGCTCACCTCGCTGTGCTACTCCGGCGCCAACCTCGTCCCCATCTGCGCCGGCCCCGAGGCCGTCCGCGCCTTCGCCGACCGCGCCCGCCGCGCCGGGCGGCGCTGCTCCTCCATCGTCGGCCCCGCCGAACCGACCGCTCAGCTGTGGCGGCTGCTCGAACCGAGCTGGGGCCCGGCCCGCGACGTCCGCCCCCACCAGCCGCTCATGGTCACCGAGCGGCCCTCGCCGGACATCGACCCCGACCCGCTCGTCCGCCGCGTCCGCAAGGACGAGATGGACGTGATCATGCCGGCGTGCGTGGCGATGTTCACCGAGGAGGTCGGCATCTCGCCGATCGCCGGCGACGGCGGACTCCTCTACCAGGCGCGCGTCGCCGAGCTCGTCGGCGCGGGCCGCGCCTTCGCCCGCGTCGAGGACGGCAAGGTCGTCTTCAAGGCCGAGATCGGCGCCGCCACCCCGCAGGCCTGCCAGATCCAGGGCGTCTGGGTCGCCCCCGAACACCGCGGCCGCGGCCTGTCCGAGACCGGCATGGCGGCCGTCCTGCGCTACGCCCTCGCCGACGTCGCCCCGGTCGTCTCCCTGTACGTCAACGACTACAACACCCCCGCCCGGGCCGCCTACCGCCGCGTCGGCTTCCGCGAGGTCGGGGCCTTCATGAGCGTCCTGTTCTGAGGCTAGGGTTCGCCCATGGAAGACGTGGATGACGTGCGGGACGCGGACGACGTCGACGGCGTCGCGGTCGGGCCGGTCGACCTCGCCGCGCGCGTGGACGCGGCCCTCGCCGTGCAGGCCCTCGCCTTCGGACTGAGCGAGGACGAGATCGGCGTACGCCGCCACATCGTGCTGCGCCACCTGCTCTGCCCCGGCGCCACCTCCTACGGCGCGACCACGCCCGACGGGCGGCTCGTCGGCTTCGTGTACGGGATGCCCAACGACCGCGCCCACTGGTGGTCGACGGTCGTCCAGCCCTACCTCGTCCGCGAGGGCAACGAGGGCTGGCTCGACGACGCCTTCGTCATCACCGAGCTCCACGTCCACCCCGCGTACCAGGGCCGGGGCATCGGCCGCGAGCTGATCACCACCATCACGGACGCCGCCGCGCAGCCGCGCTCGATCCTCTCCGCCATCGACACGGAGAGCCCGGCGCGCATGCTCTACCGCTCCCTCGGCTACCACGACCTCGCGCGCAGGGTCCACTTCCCCAGTGCGGCGCGGCCGTACGCGGTGATGGGTGCGCCGCTCCCGCTGCGGCGGCGCGGCGACGCCCCGCGCGGGAACTGATTTCCGCCGGGCGGTGACCCAGGGCTAACCTCCTAGGCATCACACTTTTCACCGCAGGAGAGTTCCCCATGGCCCAGGTCCAGCGCATGTCCCGGTTGATGGTCAAGACACTGCGCGACGACCCGGCGGACGCCGAGACGCTCAGCCACAAACTGCTCGTCCGCGCCGGTTACGTACGCCGCAACGCCGCGGGCATCTGGTCGTGGCTGCCGCTCGGCATGAAGGTCCTGGAGAACGTCGCCCGCGTCGTCCGCGAGGAGATGGACGCGATCGGCGGCCAGGAGGTGCTCCTGCCGGCCCTGCTGCCCAAGGAGCCCTACGAGGCGACGGGCCGCTGGAACGAGTACGGCGCCGAGCTGTTCCGTCTCAAGGACCGCAAGGGCGGCGACTACCTGCTCGGCCCGACGCACGAGGAGATCTTCACGCTCCTCGTCAAGGACCAGTGCACGTCCTACAAGGACCTGCCGGTGATCCTGTACCAGATCCAGACGAAGTACCGCGACGAGGCGCGTCCGCGCTCCGGCATCCTGCGCGGCCGCGAGTTCCAGATGAAGGACTCGTACTCCTTCGACACCACCGACGAGGGCCTGGCCGAGTCGTACCGCCTGCACCGCGAGGCGTACATCAAGATCTTCACGCGCCTCGGCCTGGAGCACAAGATCGTCTCGGCGGTCTCGGGTGCCATGGGCGGCTCCGCCTCCGAGGAGTTCCTGGCCCCGGCCGCCGCCGGTGAGGACACCTTCGTCTACTGCCCCTCCTGCGACTACGCCGCCAACACCGAGGCCGTCACGCACCCGCTGACGCCCGTCGACGGCTCGGCGCACGGCCCGCTGGAGGAGATGGACACCCCCGACACCCCGACCATCGAGACGCTCGCCGCGCACCTGGACGTCCCGGCCGCCGCGACGCTGAAGAACCTGCTGGTCAAGGTCGACGGCGAGATCGTCGCCGTGGGCGTCCCCGGCAACCGCGACGTCGACCTCGGCAAGCTGGAGGACCACCTCGCCCCGGCCACCGTCGAGCTCGTCACCGCCGAGGACTTCACCGGCCGCCCCGAGCTCGTCCGCGGCTACATCGGCCCGCAGGGCCTCGACAAGGTCCGCTACATCGCCGACCCGCGCGTGGCCCCCGGCACCGCCTGGATCACCGGCGCCAACAAGCCCGGCAAGCACGCGCGGAACGTCGTCGTGGGCCGCGACTTCGAGGTCGACCAGTACCTGGACGTCGTCGAGGTCGAGGACGGCGACCCGTGCCCCAACTGCGGCACCGGCCTGAAGATGGACCGCGCCATCGAGATCGGCCACATCTTCCAGCTCGGCCGCAAGTACGCCGACGCCCTCCAGCTGGACGTCCTCGGCCAGAACGGCAAGCCCGTCCGCGTCACGATGGGCTCGTACGGCATCGGCGTCTCCCGCGCCGTCGCCGCCCTCGCCGAGCAGCACGCCGACGAGCAGGGCCTGTGCTGGCCCCGCGAGATCGCCCCGGCCGACGTCCACGTCGTCGCGGCGGGCAAGGCCCTCCAGACGGAGCTCGCACTCGACGTCGCCGGGAAGCTCGGCGAGGCGGGCCTGCGGGTCCTGGTCGACGACCGGGCCGGCGTCTCGCCGGGCGTGAAGTTCACGGACGCCGAGCTCATCGGCGTACCGAAGATCCTCGTGGCGGGACGCCGCTCCGGCGAGGGCGTCCTGGAGCTGAAGGACCGCCGCACGGGCGAGCGCGAGGAGCTCACGGTCGACGAGGCGATCGCCCGCCTCTCCGCGTAAGCAGGGCTCGCCGGCGTCACATACAGCCCGCGGTACCGGTGTCGTCCTCCCGCACGTCGTGTACGTGCGGCGGGGCCGGCGCCGGTTCGCGTTTCCGCTCGTGGTCGTACGCCTCGGGCGGCAGCGGCTCGTGCGCGTGCGGGTCGTGGACGTGGAGGCCCTGCGGGTGCGCGGGCGCCTCGGGCGGGTGCTGCGCGGCCCGCTCCAGGAAGCGCAGCAACTCGACCGGGAAGGGCAGCACCAGCGTCGAGTTCTTCTCGGCGGCCACCGCCACGATCGTCTGCAGCAGCCGCAGCTGGAGCGCGGAGGGCGTCTGGGACATCACCCCCGCCGCCTCCGCGAGCTTCTTCGACGCCTGGAGCTCGGCGTCCGCGTTGATGACGCGGGCGCGCCGCTCGCGGTCGGCCTCGGCCTGGCGGGCCATCGAACGCTTCATCGTCTCCGGCAGCGAGACGTCCTTGATCTCGACGCGGTCGATGGTGACGCCCCACTCCACGGCCGGGTTGTCGATCATGAGTTCGAGCCCTTGGTTGAGCTTCTCGCGGTTCGACAGCAGGTCGTCGAGGTCGCTCTTGCCGATGATCGACCGCAGCGAGGTCTGCGCGATCTGCGAGACCGCGAAGCGGTAGTCCTCGACGCGGATGATCGCGGCGGCCGGGTCCACCACCTTGAAGTACACGACCGCGTCCACCCGGACCGTGACGTTGTCCCGGGTGATGCCCTCCTGGGCGGGCACCGGCAGGGTCACGATCTGCATGTTCACCTTGTTCAGCCGGTCGACGAACGGCACGATCATGGTGAACCCGGGCGGCCGGACTCCGCTGCGCAGCCGGCCGAACCGCAGCACGACCCCTCTCTCGTACTGCTTGACCACCCTCGCCGCGGCCGCCAGGTACACCGCTCCCGCGGACCCCGCCGCCGCGGCCACCGTCAGCAGTTCCTCGACCATGACAACAACCCCCTTACGGGTGCGTTAAGCCCAATATCGCACCAAAGGGGGCGCCGGGGGAGCCCGGAAGGGTGTCATAGCCAGCCGGCGAACTCCATCAGCAGCTCCCCGTCCTGCCGCCGCCCCGCCGCCAGCGCCCGCGTGCCCGACTCCACGGCCCGGAAGAGCGTCCAGCCACGCAGCCGCTCGCGGTCCACGTCCAGCGAGTCGGCCAGCCTGCTCACCCGGCGGCGCGCCGCCGAGGCACCCGAGGCCGTCGCCACGAGGTCCTCCACCCGGTCCCGCACCAGCCGCGCCAGGTCGTACGCCCGCTCGCCCACCACGGGATCCGGCCCCACCGCCAGCCACGGCGCCCGCTCCCCGCCCAGCACCTTGCCCTGCCGGTACGCCCCGTGCAGCAGCAGCTCCTCGGGCGGGGCCGCCACCAGCTCCTCGCGGGCGTCGAGCGCGGCCGCCACCAGCCCGGCGGACTCCGCGTCCTCGCCCGCCCGCATGGCCTCCGCCTGCCGCGCCGTCCGCTCGGCCACCGACTCGAAACCGTGCCCGGCGGGCGGCTCTACCCACAGCCGCCGGACCGTGCCCGCGGCCTCCAGCAGCGCCTTGGCCTCCGGCAGCGAACGCAGCGAGACCTCCGTGTGCAGCCGCTCCAGCAGCAGCCCGGGCCCCTCGGCGTCCAGGAGCCGGACCGCACCGAAGCCGTTCCAGTGCGCGAGCGCGGCCCGCTCCAGCTCCGGCGCGGCGAACGGCGGCGCGACCTTGAGCGCGGCCGGCTCCCCGGACCGCTGCCGTACGAGGACGACGACGCCGCTGCGCCCGCCCGGGACGACGACCCGCTCGGCCGCCAGCTCCCGCCGGGCCAGCGCGTCCGCCACGATCCCCGGGACCCGGTCCAGCCAGTCCCGCGCGGCCGCGTCCCCGTACACCTCGCCGAGCGCCCGCACCAGTCGCTGCGGCGGTTCGAAAGCCATGCGTGCGTTGTTCCCCTTCACCCAACCCCGACTCACTGTCTCTTTGGTCGCGTTCCGCTTCGCTACCGCTGCGGGCAGGTGCCGCCCTCGTACCTCGGGCGACCCCTACCCTCCGCTACAGCTCAGCTCAGCTGCTCGCTCGCGCGCTCGGCGAGACCGGGAAAGGCTACGCCGCTCCCTCGCCACCGCACCGCCCGCACCGCCGCCTCCCGCAGCGCGCCCGCCGCCTCGCGCCGCAGCGGGCCCTCGGAGGCCCGCACCAGGTCCGCGTAGACGCCCGCCACCCGGTCCTCCAGCTCGGCGGCGAGCCGTACGGCCGCGGCCGCGTCCGGCACCGGGAACGGCAGGGCGTACCCCGCGGCTGCGGCGGCGGGCCTCCCGCCCAGGTCGCGTACGGTACGCGCCAGCGCGTCGCGGCGGGCGCGGTGCGCGGCGTACGCGGCGGTCGCCTCGGCCCGGCGCTCCTCGCCGACCCGGGCGCCGACGACCCCGTACCCGTACACCGCCGCGTGCTCGGCGGCGAGTGCCGCCTGGACGGCGTCCAGGGCGCTCATGATCGGCTCCTCTCGTGGCCCGCTGTGCTACGCGCGGGCGGTCAGCAGGTACGCGTGCGCGGCGGCCGCCGCGGCGACGGACGCGAGCAGCCGCGCGTACTCCGGCGGGGCGTCCGGCAACGCGGCGGTGTGCGCGTCCGCGGCGCGGCGGGCGGCCGCGGCCAGCTCCGCCAGCGCGGCGCCGGGGTCCTCCGGCACCGGCGTCCGCGAGGGGCCCGGCGCGGCGGCGGTGGAGGCCGCGGGCGGGGCCGCGGCCTCGGTGCCCGGCGTCGGGGACGCGGCCCGGCGCGTGCCGTCCTCCGCGAGCGCGGCCGTGTGCGCGGCGACCGCCGCCCGCAGCGGGAACAGCCGGGGGCCCAGCGAGGGGTGCGCGGCGAGGACCGCGTCGTACCGCCCGAGCAGCGCGGCGCTCACCGCGGAGGAGCGGGCGCGCAGCCGTGCCTCCTCGCGCGCCGCGCGGTCGGCCGCCGACGCCGAACGGCCGGAGCCGCCGTCGTCGGACGAGCAACCGGCCGTCCACAGGCCCGCCGTGACCGCCGCGCCCGCCGCGATGAGCGCACGCCTGCGTGTCGTACCCCTGCGCCCCACGCGTCTCTCCCATCGGCCGCCGGCGAAGATCATCGCAGGCGAGCGTACCCGCGGGTCCCGCGAGGTGGACGGCAACACCCCCCGCGACCGGATACCCTTTGCTCTGACACGCGACGATCCCACAACAGCACACGCGGCCGAGGAGTCACCCGGATGAGCACCACCCAGAGCGAAAGGCTGCGCGGGCTGCTGGAACCGCTCGTCAGCGCCCAGGGTCTGGATCTGGAAGAGATCGAGGTGTCCCGGGCCGGCCGCCGCCGGATGCTCCGGATCGTCGTGGACTCGGACGAGGGCGTGGAGCTCGACGCCTGCGCCGAACTGAGCCGCTCCATCTCGGACAAGCTCGACGAGACGGACGCGATGGGCGACGAGGAGTACGTCCTCGAAGTGAGCTCGCCGGGCGCCGACCGCCCGCTGACCGAGCACCGCCACTACGTACGCGCCACCGGCCGCCTGGCCAGAATCCAGCTGCAGGAGGGTGGCGACCTGGTGGCCCGCATCCTCTCCGTGGACGACGAGGGCCTCGATCTCGAGGTGCCGGGTGTGAAGGGGCGCAAGCCCACCGCCCGCCGCGTGGAGTTCCCGGACATCGCGAAGGCGCGTGTGGAGATCGAGTTCAACCGCAAGGACAAGAAGGAAGAGGAGGCGTAGCCGTGGACATCGACGTGAAGCTCCTGAGGGGCTTGGCACAGGAGAAGGAGATTCCCTTCGACCTGCTGGTCGAGGCGATCGAGTCGGCCCTCCTCATCGCCTACCACCGCACCGAGGGAGCCCGCCGCCACGCCCGTGCCGTGCTCGACCGGCAGACCGGTCACGTGACGGTGTGGGCGAAGGAGGACCCGGCCGACCTGGAGGAGGGGCAGGAGCCCAAGGAGTTCGACGACACGCCGTCGGACTTCGGCCGGATCGCCGCGAGCACCGCCCGCCAGGTCATCCAGCAGCGCCTGCGCGACGCCGAGAACGATGTGACGTTCGGCGAGTACGCCCGCCGCGAGGGCGACATCGTCGCCGGCATGGTGCAGCAGGGCAAGGACCCGAAGAACGTCCTGGTCAAGCTGGACGACAAGCTGGAAGCCATCCTTCCGGTGCAGGAGCAGGTGCCGGGCGAGGAGTACACGCACGGCCTGCGGCTGCGCACGTACGTCGTCCGCGTCGCCAAGGGCGTGCGCGGCCCGTCCGTCACCCTTTCGCGGACGCACCCCAATCTGGTGAAGAAGCTTTTCGCGCTGGAGGTCCCGGAGATCGCCGACGGTTCCGTCGAGATCGCCGCGATCGCCCGTGAGGCCGGTCACCGTACGAAGATCGCCGTGCGGTCCACCCGTTCGGGTCTCAACGCCAAGGGCGCCTGCATCGGCCCGATGGGCAGCCGGGTGCGCAACGTCATGGCCGAGCTGCTCGGCGAGAAGATCGACATCGTCGACTGGTCGGACGACCCGGCCGAGATGGTGGCGAACGCACTCTCGCCGGCGCGCGTCTCCAAGGTGGAGGTCGTGGACATGGCCGCCCGCTCCGCGCGGGTGACCGTGCCCGACTACCAGCTGTCCCTGGCGATCGGCAAGGAGGGGCAGAACGCCCGCCTCGCCGCCCGCCTCACCGGCTGGCGCATCGACATCCGCCCCGACACGGAGCAGACCCCCGAGCAGGACTGAGCAGGGCTGAGCCCCGGCTCGGGCTCCCAGGGAATAGATCGCGCCGTGGTCACGTTGTGCCACAGCGAGATCACGACAACAACCGTTCGATTTTTGCCCCAAAGGGGTGAGGTCGGTGCGGGGAGGTAGACTTAAGCGTGTCTGGCCGGACGCATGCCCGCGCATGCCCTGAGCGAACCTGCGTGGGATGCCGGGAGCGGGCGGCCAAGCGTGAACTGCTGCGCATCGTGGTGATCGAGGGCGCCTGCGCCCCCGATCCACGCGGTACGCTGCCCGGCCGGGGTGCATACGTGCATCCCGCCTCGGTCTGTCTCGACCTGGCGGTCCGCCGAAGGGCGTTCCCCAGGGCCTTCAAGGTCCAGGGACCGCTCGAAACGGACGACGTCCGCCAGTACGTCGAGCAGTCGGCACCGTAAGAAAGAAGTACGGCACGGAACCCCGTGCGGTCAGGTACCTCGCGAGTCTGGAAGTAGGTCGAGATTGCGATGAGCACTCGATGAGTACGCGATGAGTACGCCCATGAAGTAGCGACGGTCCGGCGGTAACCCGGACCTAAAAGGAGCGAAGTGGCTAAGGTCCGGGTATACGAACTCGCCAAGGAGTTCGGTGTAGAGAGCAAGGTCGTCATGGCCAAGCTCCAGGAACTCGGTGAATTCGTCCGTTCGGCGTCTTCGACCATCGAAGCGCCGGTTGTACGCAAGTTGACTGACGCGCTGCAGGGGCCCGGCGGCAACGCCGGCAAGTCCGCAGCCAAGCCCGGCGCGCCCCGCAAGGCCGCGCCTGCCAAGCCTTCCCCCGCGGCGCCGAGCCGCACCGAAGGCGCCTCCGCCGCCCCCGCGCCCTCCCCGGCGCAGGCGGCTCGTCCCGCCGCCCCGAAGCCCGGCGCCCCCGCGCCGAAGCCCGCGGCGGCCGAGAAGCCCTCGACGCCGGCCCCCGGCCCGCGTCCCACCCCGGGCCCGAAGCCGGCCCCCGCGGCGCCCAAGCCGGCGCCCGCGTCCCCGGCTCCGTCCAACCCGGAGTTCACCGCGCCTCCGTCGGCTCCGGCCGCCGGTCAGCGCCCCGGTGGCGCCACCCCCGGTCCCCGTCCGGCCGCACGGCCCGGCCAGGGCTCCGGTCAGGGCGGTTCCCGTCCCGGCGCCCCGCGCCCCGGTGGCGAGCGCCAGGCCCCGCGTCCGGGCGGTGCCCGTCCCGCGGGTCCGCGTCCGGGCAACAACCCCTTCACCTCCGGCGGCTCGACCGGCATGGCGCGCCCGCAGGCGCCCCGTCCCGGTGGTGCCCCGCGTCCGGGTGCCGGTGCGCCCGGCGCCGGTGGTCCGCGTCCGCAGGGCGCCGGTCAGGGCGGTCCCCGTCCGCAGGCCGGTCCCGGTGGCCCGCGTCCCACGCCCGGCTCCATGCCGCGTCCCCAGGCCCCGCGCCCGGGTGGCGGCCCCGCCGGTAACCGCCCGAACCCGGGCATGATGCCGCAGCGTCCGGCCGCCGGCCCGCGTCCGGGCCCCGGTGGCGCCGGTCGCGGTCCCGCGGGCGGTGCCCGTCCGGGCGGCGGCGGCGGTCGTCCCGGCTTCGCCGGTCGTCCCGCCGGTCCCGGTGGTGGCGGCGGCGGCTTCGCCGGCCGTCCCGGTGGCGGTGGCGGCGGCGGTCGTCCCGGCGGTCCGGGTGGCGGCGGCTTCGGTGGCGGCGGTGGCCGTCCCGGCTTCGCCGGCCGTCCCGGCGGTCCCGGTGGCCGTGGTGGCACGCAGGGCGCCTTCGGTCGTCCCGGCGGTCCCGCGCGTCGCGGTCGCAAGTCGAAGCGGCAGAGGCGCCAGGAGTACGAGGCCATGCAGGCCCCGTCGGTCGGCGGTGTGATGCTGCCTCGCGGCAACGGCGAGACCGTTCGCCTGTCGCGCGGTGCGTCCCTCACCGACTTCGCGGAGAAGATCAACGCCAACCCGGCGTCGCTCGTCGCGGTCATGATGAACCTCGGTGAGATGGTCACCGCCACGCAGTCCGTCTCCGACGAGACGCTGCAGCTCCTCGGCGACGAGATGAACTACACGGTTCAGATCGTCTCCCCGGAGGAGGAGGACCGCGAGCTGCTCGAGTCCTTCGACCTCGAGTGGGGCGAGGACGAGGGTGGCGAGGAGTACCTCGCGCCGCGTCCGCCGGTCGTGACCGTCATGGGTCACGTCGACCACGGTAAGACGCGACTGCTGGACGCGATCCGCAAGACGAACGTCGTCGCGGGCGAGGCCGGCGGTATCACCCAGCACATCGGTGCGTACCAGGTCGCGACCCAGGTCAACGACGAAGAGCGCAAGATCACCTTCATCGACACCCCGGGTCACGAGGCGTTCACCGCCATGCGTGCCCGTGGTGCCAAGTCCACCGACATCGCGATCCTCGTGGTGGCGGCGAACGACGGTGTGATGCCCCAGACGATCGAGGCGCTGAACCACGCCAAGGCGGCCGACGTGCCGATCGTGGTCGCGGTCAACAAGATCGACGTCGAGGGCGCGGACCCGGTCAAGGTGCGCGGTCAGCTGACCGAGTACGGCCTGGTGGCCGAGGAGTACGGCGGCGACACCATGTTCGTCGACATCTCCGCCAAGCAGGGTCTGCACATCGACTCGCTGCTGGAGGCCGTGATCCTCACGGCCGACGCCTCGCTCGACCTGCGGGCCAACCCGGAGCAGGACGCGCAGGGCATCGCCATCGAGTCGCACCTCGACCGTGGCCGCGGCGCCGTCGCGACCGTCCTGGTCCAGCGCGGCACCCTGCGGGTCGGCGACACCATGGTGGTCGGCGACGCGTACGGCCGCGTCCGGGCGATGCTCGACGACAAGGGCAACAACGTCGAGGAAGCGGGTCCGTCGACCCCCGTCCTGGTCCTGGGTCTCACCAACGTCCCGGGTGCCGGCGACAACTTCCTCGTCGTCGACGAGGACCGCACGGCCCGCCAGATCGCCGAGAAGCGCGCGGCGCGTGAGCGCAACGCCGCCTTCGCCAAGCGCACCCGCCGGGTGTCCCTCGAGGACCTCGACAAGGTGCTCAAGGCCGGCCAGATCCAGGAGCTCAACCTCATCATCAAGGGTGACGCTTCCGGTTCGGTCGAGGCGCTCGAGTCGTCCCTGCTCCAGCTGGACGTCGGCGAAGAGGTCGACATCCGCGTCCTGCACCGCGGTGTCGGTGCGGTCACGGAGTCGGACATCGACCTGGCCATGGGCTCCGACGCCATCGTCATCGGCTTCAACGTCCGCGCGGCCGGCCGTGCCGCGCAGATGGCGGAGCGCGAGGGCGTCGACGTCCGGTACTACTCGGTGATCTACCAGGCCATCGAGGAGATCGAGGCGGCCCTCAAGGGCATGCTCAAGCCGGAGTACGAAGAGGTCGAGCTCGGTACGGCGGAGATCCGCGAGGTCTTCCGCTCGTCCAAGCTGGGCAACATCGCGGGTGTTCTCATCCGCTCCGGCGAGGTCAAGCGCAACACCAAGGCGCGCCTCATCCGCGACGGCAAGGTCATCGCGGAGAACCTCAACATCGAGGGTCTGCGTCGCTTCAAGGACGACGTCACCGAGATCCGCGAAGGCTTCGAGGGCGGTATCAACCTCGGAAACTTCAACGACATCAAGGTCGACGACGTCATCGCGACGTACGAGATGCGCGAGAAGCCGCGCGCCTGATCACAGGAGCGGTGAGCCGGGGCCGGTCGGCGGAGGAATATCCGTCGATCGGCCCCGGCCGTTCCGTGTACGGTTCTTGTGTCCCTGCCAAGTGACAACTGGACGGCAGGGCCATCGAACCCGAACCGGCGGGACATCCGGACATACATGTATGTGGGGACTCTGTCCTTCGACCTGCTCCTCGGCGACGTACGGTCGTTGAAGGAGAAGCGCTCCGTCGTCCGCCCGATCGTCGCCGAGCTCCAGCGCAAGTACGCGGTGAGCGTGGCCGAGACCGGGGGCCAGAACCTCCACCGCAGGGCCGAGATCGGCCTGGCGATGGTCTCCGGGGACGTCGGGCATCTCACGGAGGTACTGGACCGGTGCGAGCGCTTGGTCGCCGCCCGGCCCGAGGTGGAGCTGCTGTCCGTACGGCGGCGGCTGCACACCGACGAAGACTGATCGTGCAAAGGGCGCCAGACGTGCGGGACGACACCGTACGGCGCAAGAAAGAGGAGACGGACCAGTGGCCGACAACGCGCGGGCGAAGAAGCTGGCGGACCTGATCCGGGAGGTGGTGGCACAGAAGCTCCAGCGCGGGATCAAGGACCCGCGGCTCGGTACGCATGTGACCATCACCGACACCCGGGTCACGGGGGACCTGCGGGAGGCGACCGTCTTCTACACCGTGTACGGCGACGAAGAGGAGCGCAAGGCCGCCGCCGCGGGCCTGGAGAGCGCCAAGGGCGTCCTGCGGTCCGCCGTCGGCGCGGCGGCGGGCACCAAGTTCACGCCGACGCTGACCTTCGTGGCGGACGCCCTCCCCGAGACCGCCAAGACCATCGAGGACCTGCTGGAGGTGGCCCGCGCCTCGGACGCCGCAGTACGCGAGGCGGCCTCCGGCGCCGCGTACGCGGGCGAGGCGGACCCCTACCGCAAGCCGGGCGACGACGAGGACGAGGACGCCGCCGCCGAATGAGCCAGCACACCACGACGCCGGACGGCCTTGTCATCGTCGACAAGCCGTCCGGCTTCACTTCGCACGACGTCGTCGCCAAGATGCGCGGGATCGCCAAGACCCGGCGCGTCGGTCACGCGGGGACGCTCGACCCGATGGCCACCGGGGTCCTCGTCCTCGGCGTCCAGAAGGCCACCAAGCTCCTCGGTCACCTCGCGCTGACCGAGAAGGAGTACCTGGGCACCATCCGCCTCGGGCAGAACACCGTCACCGACGACGCCGAGGGCGAGATCACCTCGTCCACCGACGCGTCCGCCGTCACCCGCGAGGCCGTCGACGCCGAGGTGGCCAAGCTGACCGGCGCCATCATGCAGGTGCCGTCCAAGGTCAGTGCCATCAAGATCGACGGCAAGCGGTCGTACGCGCGCGTGCGCGGCGGCGAGGAGTTCGACATCCCGGCCCGGCCGGTGACGGTCTCCTCCTTCCAGGTGTACGACGTGCGCCAGGCTGTCGCCGAGGACGGCACGGCCGTCGTGGACCTCGTCGTCTCCGTCGTCTGCTCCTCCGGCACGTACATCCGCGCCCTCGCCCGCGACCTGGGCGCCGGGCTCGGCGTCGGCGCCCACCTCACGGCGCTGCGGCGCACCCGCGTGGGCCCGTACAAGCTGGACACGGCGCGCACGCTCGACCAGCTCCAGGAGGAGCTGACCGTGATGCCGATCGCCGAGGCGGCGGCCGCGGCGTTCCCGCGCTGGGACGTGGACGAGCGACGGGCGAAGCTGCTGCTCAACGGCGTACGGATCGACATGCCGGCGTTCGAGGCGGCCCCGGTGGCGGTGTTCGGACCCGACGGCCGGTTCCTCGCGCTGGTGGAGGAGAAGGGCGGCAAGGCGAAGAGCCTCGCGGTCTTCGCCTGACACCCTCGCCCCCGGTGTTTCACCCACTTGGCGAGGCGCTCGAAGTGAACACGGGGAGCGCCCGGGGGCGCGTTTGCCGCGCGTTCTTCTCGAGGTGATCATCGCCGTCCTACCGTCGAGCCATGGAACGCGGGGACGGTGCGACGCTCGTACACATCTGTGACGCGGGAGGCCGGCCACGCGGCACCGGCTTCGTCGCGGACGACCTGGGCACGGTCGTGACCAGCCATGAGGCCGTCGACGGCCTGAGGCGCGTCGTGCTGCTCGGCCCCGGCGGCCGGACGTGCGTCGCCGAGGCCGACGCCATCACGCCACTGCCGGGCGCCGCGCTCGCCCTCGTACGCGGCGCGGGGCTCGGCGCGCGCCCCCTGCCGCTGGCCGACCGCCCGGCCGTCGAGCCCGGCACGTACGTACGGATCGCCGCGGGCGGCTGGCGCCAGGCGCGGGTCCTCGGGCCCGCCGACGTCACCTACACCGCCACCGACCGGTTCCACCGGCTCGGCGGCGTCCTGGAGCTCGCCGTCGGCACCGAGGGCAGCGAGGCGCTGCGCCGGGGCGGCGAGGCCGCGGGCGGGCCCGTCCTCGACGCCGCGACCGGCGCCGTACTCGGCGTCCTGGCCACCGCGCTCCACGCCGAGCGGCGCGCGGCCGGCTTCGCCGTCCCCCTGGCGGCGATGGCCGCCCGCGACCCCGCAGGGCCGCTCGCCGCGCTGCTGCGGCGCAGCGCCGCCACCGTCCCGGCGTACGGCCGCGACCTCAACCCGGCGGGCGTGCTGGAGCTGGCCGCCGCCTCCGGAGACCCGGACTCCGGCGGCAGCGCCTGGCCGGAGCCGGTCGAGCGGGCCGAGGCCGCCCGGGCGTACGAGCTCTTCGCCGCCTCGCCGGACGCGCTGCTGCTGGGGCTGGTCGGCGAGCCCGGCAGCGGGCGCACCACCGAACTCGCGGCCCTGGCGGCGCGCCGCGCCCGGGGCGCCGAGCCCGCGCCCAGCGTGTGGGTGCGCGCCGCCGACCTGCGGCCGGACGACACCTCGGTGGCGGACGGGCTCGCGCGGGCCCTGCGGCGCGCCGCCCGCGCCGTCGCCGCGAGCGGGCGGCCGGGCCTGTGGGACGACTCCGCTGCCGCCACACCCGAGCGGGTGGCGGCGCTCGCCCGTACGGCGGGCCACCCCCTGCTCGTCCTCCTGGACACCCCCGACGAGCCGACGCCCGCGTGGACCGCGGGGACGGCGGCGTGGCTGCGTGCGCACGGCGCCCGGCTCGCGGTCGCCTGCCGCCCCGAGCAGTGGGAGCACGCCCGTGCGCCCTACCCGGGGGGAGAGGCGCGGTGCGTGCGCCTGGGCGACCTGACCGAGCGGGAGGCGCGGTGGGCGCGGGCCCGGTACGGGCTGCCCGCGGACGCCGTCGCGGACGGCGACGCCCGGCACCCGCTGGCGCTGCGGCTGCTCGCCGAGGTGCGGGAGGCGATGGGTGGCGGCGCGGTCGCCGGGGCCCGGCGGGACGAGATCTTCGCCGCGTACCTCGACCTGGTGTGCCTGCGCGTCGCGGTCCGGGTCGCGGACGCCTCCCGGCCGCCGGTGCGCGGAACCGGGGTACGGCGGCTCGCGGCGCGGGTGGCGGGGCGGGTCCACGCGGTGGCGCGGCGCTGCCCGGACCCGGAGGTGGACCGGGCGGTGTTCGAGGAGCTGTTCCCCTGGAAGGGCGGCTGGGCCTCCGCGGTCCTCGCCGAAGGCCTCCTCGTCCCGGTGGGCTCCGGTTACCGCTTCGGCCACGAGGAGCTGGGGGAGTGGCTCCGGGCCGCGCACCTCGACCTGGACGCGGCGCTGCGGGCGCCCGACGGCGAGGCCCGTACGGCGGGCCTGGCGGCGCGGGCCCTGCTCGCGCTTCCGGACGCCCGGCGGTACCTGGGGGCGCTGCGGGAGTTGGCGGACCGGATCGCGGAGGCGCCCGCCGACGGGCCTCATGAGGGCGCCGCCGCGCCGGGGCGCCCGTTCGGGCCCGACTTCTGGGTGCGGCTGCGGATCGGTGAGGACGAGCGCCTCGACCTGCTGCGGCGCCTGGTCCCGGCGGACGGCCCGCCCGGAGGGCCGGGGGGCCCGCGGTTCCTCGACGCCGCCGCGGCGCGGCTCGCGGCCGACCCGCGGGGCGTGCAGCCGCTGCTGTGCCGCTGGTTCACCGACGAGCGGCCCCTGCCCGCCGAGCCCGGCTCCCGGACGCGGTCCGTGCGGCTCACCGTCGCCGGGGCCGCGCAGGCGCTGCTGTACGCGCACCGGGGCCCGGCCGTCGACGACCTGTGCGAGGCGCTCGTCACCACCGCCCACCCGCGAGCCCGACAGCTGCTCGCCGCCCTCGCCGAGGACGAGCCGTCCGCGCTGTGCCGCGCCGTCGACCGCTGGGCCCACGACGACGCACGCCCCGCCCGCCGCGCCGCCGCCGCCACATACGGCCGGCTCGTCGCCGCGCACGCCACCGCCGCCGCCGACCGCGAGCTGCTGCGGTACGCCGCCCTCGCGCTGCTCGTCCGCCCCGGCGACCCCGCCCTGCACGAGGCGGCCCTCGACCTGCTGGCACGCGAGCCGCGCGGGCCGGGCCTGCCGGGCGAACCGGAGGCGCTGCTGCGGGCCGCCGCGCTGGGCGCGGAGCGGTGGCCGGAGGGGCGCGTGCGCGAGCTGGTGCGGCGCGCGGGGGCCCTCTCGGTGCGTACCCCCGAGGGCGCGACCCGCTTCGACGGGCACCTCGTCCAGCTCGCCCGCCAGGTGCCCGGCTTCGCGGCGCTGGTCGCGGGATGGCTGGCCCGGGACCCGGAGGAGTGGGTGTTCCTGGTGGGGCCGAGCGCGCGGCGCACGGTCGAAGGGCTCGTCACTCCGATGCCGATGCGGGCGGGAAGCCATCGGCATGGCAGTCTTAGACCTGCGTAATCCGTCAATGACGTACACAGGTTCGGGCGAGGAGCGGTCACAGTGCAGCGCTGGCGTGGCTTGGAGGACATCCCCCAGGACTGGGGGCGCAGCGTCGTCACCATCGGCTCCTACGACGGGGTCCACCGCGGGCACCAGCTGATCATCGGGCGGGCGGTCGAGCGGGCGCGCGAGCTCGGCGTCCCGTCCGTCGTGGTCACCTTCGACCCGCACCCCTCCGAGGTCGTCCGCCCTGGCAGCCACCCGCCGCTGCTCGCGCCGCACCACCGGCGCGCCGAACTGATGGCGGGGCTCGGCGTCGACGCCGTACTCGTCCTGCCGTTCACGGCCGAGTTCTCGCAGCTGTCGCCGGCCGACTTCATCGTGAAGGTCCTCGTCGACAAGCTGCACGCCCGCGCGGTCATCGAGGGTCCGAACTTCCGCTTCGGGCACCGGGCCGCCGGCGACGTCGCCTACCTCGCCGAGCTGGGCTCCACGTACGACTACGAGGTCGAGGTCGTCGACCTGTTCGTCAGCGGCGAGGCGGGCGGCGGCGAGCCGTTCTCCTCCACGCTGGCGCGGCGCCTGATCGCCGCCGGCGACATCGAGGGCGCCGCCGAGATCCTCGGCCGCCCGCACCGCGTCGAGGGCGTGGTGGTGCGCGGCGCTCAGCGCGGCCGGGAGCTCGGCTACCCCACCGCCAACGTCGAGACCCTGCCGCACACCGCGATCCCCGCCGACGGCGTCTACGCCGGCTGGCTCGTCGTGGGGGAGGAGCACATGCCGGCGGCGATCTCCGTCGGCACGAACCCCCAGTTCAACGGCACGGAGCGGACGGTCGAGGCGTACGCGATCGACCGCGTCGGCCTGGACCTGTACGGGCTCCACGTGGCCGTCGACTTCCTGGCGTACGTGCGCGGCCAGGCGAAGTTCGGCTCCATCGAGGAGCTGCTGGAGGCCATCGCGGCGGACGTGGAGCGCTGCCGTGAGCTGACGGGGGCTTACGACAAGGACGCCGCCCCCCGGTAGGGCCTCTCCGGGCGGGGGTCAACCGGCACTGCTCCGGCACTGCACCTGCACTGAGCCGGAGCAATGAACCGGAGATGCGGGCAATCCGCCGCGCGCCCGGCTCCGAAGAAGGGGCGTGACTGCTTCTGAAGGGGTTTGGCCGCGCCGGGTGCTCGCCGGGCTGAGCGGACTGCTCGCCGGGTACGCGGCCCTCGCGGTGGCCGAGCTGGTCGCCGCCGCCGTCCGCCCCGAGGCGGGCCCGGTGACGGCGGTCGGCGGAGCGGCGATCGACCGCACGCCCGCGCCCGTCAAGGACTGGGCGATCCGCACCTTCGGCGAGAGCGACAAGCTGGTCCTCCAGCTGGGCATCCTCGCCGTTCTCACGGCCCTCGCCGCGGCCGTGGGGCTGCTGGCGACGCGCCATCGCCGGGCGGGCGCGGCGGCCGTCCTCGCCTTGGGCGTGGTCGGTGCCCTGGCGGCGACCAGCCGCCCCGACTCCCACTCACTCCTGGACGCGGCACCGTCCCTGGTGGGGGCATCGGTGGGGGCCGCCGTGCTCTTCGTACTCGTGGGCCGGCTCAGCGCACCCGTGGCCGGGGAGGAACCCGACGGGGCCGGCGGCTGGGACCGGCGCGGCTTCCTGATCGCGGCCGGTGCCGCCGCCGCGGCGTCCACCGGCGCGGGGGCCCTCGGCCGGGTGCTGGGCGGCTCGCGGGCGCGCGACGCCGTCTCCTCCCGGGCGGCCGCGGTCCTGCCGCGGCCGGACTCGCCCGCGCCCGCGCTGCCGCGCGGCGCGCAGCTGCGCGTCTTCGGCATCAGCCCGTTCACCACGCCCAACAAGGACTTCTACCGCGTCGACACCGCGCTGGTGGTGCCGAAGGTGGACGCCACCCGCTGGCGCCTTCGGATTCACGGCCGGGGTGTGAGCAGGCCGCTCACGGTGACGTACGACGAGCTCCTCGGCCGGGAGCTGATCGAGCGGCACATCACGCTGACCTGCGTCTCGAACGAGGTGGGCGGGCCGTACGTCGGCACCGCGCGCTGGATCGGCGTGCCCCTGGCGGAGCTGCTCGCGGAGGCGGGGGTGAGACCGCCGTCCCGGGGCGGACCGGCCGACCAGCTGGTGGCACGGTCCGTCGACGGCATGACGCTCGGCACGCCGGTCGAGGACGTCATGGACGGCCGTGACGCCCTGCTCGCCGTCGGCATGAACGGCGAACCGCTCCCCTTCGAGCACGGGTTCCCGGTCCGCATGGTGGTGCCGGGGCTGTACGGCTACGTCTCGGCGTGCAAGTGGATCGAGGACATCGAGCTCACGACGTTCGACGCGTACGACCCGTACTGGGTGAAGCGGGACTGGGCCCGTCGGGCGCCCGTCAAGACGCAGTCGCGCATCGACACCCCCAAGCCCTTCGCCCGGCCGAAGGCCGGCCTCGTCGTCGTCGCGGGGGTCGCCTGGGCGCAGCGCCGGGGCATCGACCGCGTCGAGGTGCGCGTGGACGACGGCCCCTGGCGGCCGGCCGATCTCGCCCCCCAGGCCACGGTGGACACGTGGCGGCAGTGGTCCCTGCCCTGGCCGGCGACTCCCGGAAGCCACACCCTGACCGTCCGTGCCACCGACGGCACCGGCCGGACGCAGACCGAGGAGCGGACCCGCACGATCCCCGACGGGGCGAGCGGCCGGCACACGGTGGTGGTCACCGTGGACTGATACCGGCCGGCCGGCTCCCGCGCACCCGATCACATCCAGCGCCACCCGATACCAGCTCTGATACCAGAAGGACTCCTCATGAACGCTCTGCGCTTCCGCCGTGCCGTCGCCGCCGTCGCCGTGGCCGCCGCCCTCCCGCTGGCGCTGACCGCCTGCTCCGACGGCTCCGGTGACGCCACCGACGACCGGTCCGCCACCGCGCCCGCCACCTCGCCGGGCGACACGTCCGACGACGCGACGGCGATGGACAAGCCCTTCGGCCCGGCGTGCGCGTCGGTGCCGAAGGAGGGCGCGGGCAGCTTCGACGGGATGGCACAGGACCCGGTGGCGACCGCCGCGTCGAACAACCCGGCACTGTCCACGCTGGTGGCCGCGGTGCAGAAGGCCGGCCTGGTCGACACCCTGAACAACGCCCAGAACATCACGGTCTTCGCGCCGACGAACGACGCCTTCGCCAAGATCCCGAAGGCGGACCTGGACAAGGTGCTCAACGACAAGGCGGCGCTGACGAAGATCCTCACGTACCACGTGGTGGGCCAGAAGCTGACGCCGCAGCAGTTGGAGAGCGGGTCGTTCGAGACGCTGCAGAAGGGGATGGTGACCACGTCCGGCTCGGGTGAGTCGTACAAGGTCAACGACACGGCGAACGTGGTCTGCGGCAACGTGCCCACCGCCAACGCCACCGTCTACATCATCGACACCGTCCTGATGCCCAAGGCGTGACGTGACGACGAGGGCGGGTGGTCCGGCTTCCGCCGGGCCACCCGCCCTCGTCGTGCCCGTGGTCCGCCGGCTCAGGCCGGGAGCGGCATCAGCACCAGCGGCGTACTGGTCGGCTGAGGGGAGCCGCCGGCCGGCTCCACCGTGACGCCCATACCGGTCGCACCGCGGACACCGCCCTCCATGAGTACCGCCCCGTCGTCACCGACGAGCCCGGCCGGCCGCATCCGGCCGCCGTCGTCGAACCACAGCTGGTAGGTCTTGCCGGCGGGCAGCTCCGGCAGGCCGGAGGCGAGGAAGACGGCACCGTCCTCGGCGCGGGACACGACCACCGTGGCCCTCGCCCCGCCCTTGACGGCGCCGCTCACGGTACGGGCGTCGGCGGCGGCCAGCACCCTGGCGAGCTCCTCGCTCTCCCGCTGCGCCTGCACGGCCCGCCGCTCCGCCTGCCTGGCCTCCTGGAACTGCCAGGCCGCCACGCCGCCCAGCCCGACCGCCGCCGCCACGCACGCGGCCAGCACCAGGCGCGGCACCCTCCCGCGGCGGACCGTCACCAGGCCGCTCGCGCCGGGCGGCGCGTGCGGGGGCAGCTGGCGCACCCCGCGGATCCGCTCCATGACCCGGCTCTTCATCCCGTCGGGCGGAGGGGCGGCCACGGCGGAGCCGAGCCGGGCGGCGGTGGCCGTCAGCTCCCGCACCTCCTGGGCGCAGGCCGGGCAGTCCCGCAGATGGCGCTCGAACGCCTCACGTTCGTCGTCCGGCAGCGCGTCGAGCGCATAGGCGCCGGTGGGCGCATGCAGATGTTCCTCGCTCACGCGTTCACTCCCATGCAGTCTCGTAGCCGGATCAGTCCGTCGCGCAGCCGGGTCTTGACCGTCCCCAGGGGTACGGACAGCGAGGCGGCGACCTCTCGGTAGGTGTAGCCCTGGTAGTAGGCGAGTGTCACGGCCTGGCGCTGCAGGTCGGTCAGGGACCGCAGACAGCGCCGTACCTGCTCGCTCTCCAGCCGGACCGTCACCTCCTCGCTGACCTGGTCATAGGCGGGGGTGCTCTCGCGGCGCGCGGTGCGCAGCTCCCGGTCGGTGGCCGCCTGCTCGGAGCGGACGCGGTCCACGGCGCGGCGGTGAGCCATCGTCATCACCCACGTCATCACGCTTCCCTGGTCGCGGCGGTAGCGGGTGGCGGTGCGCCACACCTCCACCATGACCTCCTGGGCCACCTCCTCCGACTGGGCCGGATCGCGCAGCACCTTGAGCACGAGCCCGTACACGGGACCCGCGACCGCGTCGTACAGCGTGGCGAACGCCTCCTGGTCACCGTCGGCGACGCGGGCGACGGTCCCGGACAGGTCGGGGCCGTGTGCACCCCCCGCGCGGGCGCGGCCCGTGGAACGAGGAGCGATGTGATGGTCGCCCATGCACAGCCTTTCTGGATGTCGGCCGGAACAGGTGGATGCCGGACGTCCGCGCCCCACCCTCTGGTAGTCCTCTTCTCCGCCTGTGTTCGTAGCCGAACGGCGTTCGGATGGGCCCGCGGACGCACCCATCCGGTGGGCTTGCGGCGCCGAATGGGGAGTATGAGAGTCGTCGTGTCGGTCATCGCCCCTTCCCGGGACGACAGCTGCCTGGTCGCCGCCCGCGACGGAACCGCCGAGGTGCGGGCCGAGGTCGGCCGGCAGCTGACGCGCTGGCGGCTGCACCGGCTCGTCGACGACGCGCTGCTCATCGCCACGGAACTGCTGTCCAACGCGGTCCGCCATGGAACGCCGCCGGTGAGCATGCGCATGTGGCTGGTGACCGGCGAACGCGGAGGGCGCCGGCTGCGGCTGGAGGTGGAGGACGCCGGACCGGGCATCGACGTGCAGCGCGTACGCGCCCACTGGCGCCACCCGTCCTTCACGCTCGTCGCCGGAGGGCGCGGCCTGTTCATCGTCGACACCCTGGCCTGCCGCTGGGGTGATACGCCGTCGCGGCTCGGGCACACGGTCTGGGCCGAGCTGGACGCCACCCCGCCCGGCCCGTCCCGAAGCCGCGAGCCCTAGGGCGCGTCAGCCCGGGTGCGCCCAGTGGCACGCCGCCCCCCGCCCGCGCCCCGGCAGGACCGGCAGGTCCTGGGTCCGGCAGGCGTCCGCGAGGCCGGGGCGCGCGGCCTCCGGTGAGGCCAGGACCGGGCAGCGGGCGTGGAAGCGGCAGCCGGGCGGGATGCGGGCGGGGTCCGGGGGCTCGCCGGTGAGGAGCACCGGCTCGCCGGGGGACTCCGGCAGGACGGACAGCAGGGCGCGGGTGTAGGGGTGGCGGGGGGCCGACAGCACCTCCTCGACCGGGCCCGTCTCGACGACACGGCCCAGGTACATCACCGCCACCCGGTCCGCGATGTTCCACGCCAGCCCCAGGTCGTGCGTGACGACGAGCGCGGAGAGGCCCAGCTCGTCGCGGAGGCGCAGCAGCAGCGCCAGGATCTCCCCGCGTACCGAGGCGTCGAGCGAGGCGACCGGCTCGTCGGCGACGATGAGCTCGGGCTCCAGGACCAGCGCCCCGGCGATGACCACGCGCTGCCGCTGACCGCCGGACAGCTCGTGCGGGTAGCGCAGGAAGAACCGCTCCGGCGGCCGCAGCCCGGCCCGGGCGAGCGCCGAGGCGACGGCGGCCCTCTCGTCACCGCCGTCCCCGTGGATCCGCAGGCCCTCGGCGACCGCCTCGTACACCGTGTGCCGGGGGTTGAGCGAGCCGCTCGGGTCCTGGAGGATCAGCTGGACGCGGCGCCGGTACGCCTTGAGGGCCGCGCCGTGGTACTCCAGCGGTGCTCCGGCGAAGGTGACGGAGCCGGACGCCGGCCGGACCAGGCCGAGCAGGGAGCGCGCCAGCGTCGTCTTGCCGCAGCCGGACTCGCCGACGAGCGCGACGATCTCGCCGGCGCCGATCTCCAGGTCGACCCCGTCCACGGCACGGGCGGGCGGGCCGCCGCGCCGCCGCGCCGGGAAGGTGACGCGCAGACCGCTGGCGGACAGCAGGGTGTCCACGCGGGGCTTCACGCGGGGCTCCCGACGGGGAAGAGGCAGGCCGAGCGGTGGCCGGGTACCACCTCGACCAGCGGCGGCTCATGGGTCGCGCACGCCTCCACGGCCACCGGGCAGCGCGGGCGGAAGGCACACCCCGGCGGCAGCGCGGCCGGGTCCGGCGGGTCGCCCGGCAGGCCGCGCGGGGCGAGCCGGGAGGCCGGGTCGCCGACGCGGGGGAAGGCGGCGGACAGCGCACGGGCGTACGGATGCCGGGCCGCCGCGTACACCGCGCGCGCCGGGCCCTCCTCGACGACGCGGCCCGCGTACATCACCGCGAGCCGGTCGCAGGTGTCGGCCAGCACCGACAGGTCATGGCTGATCATCACCAGGCTGATGCCCTGCTCGGCGACGAGCCGCTCGATCAGCCGCAGGATCTGCGCCTGGATCATCACGTCGAGCGCCGTGGTCGGCTCGTCGGCGACGATCAGCCGGGGCCGGCAGGCCAGCGCCATGGCGATCATCACGCGCTGCCGCTGACCGCCGGACAGCTCGTGCGGGTACGCCGTGGCCCGCGCGGCCGGCAGCCCCACCTGCTCCAGCAGCTCGGCCACCCGCTCGCGCGCCGTCGCCGCCGTCGCCAGGCGGTGGACGAGGAGGGGCTCGGCGATCTGGTCGCCGACGCGGTGCACCGCGTTGAGCGCGTGCATCGCGCCCTGGAAGACGAGGGACGCCCCCGCCCAGCGGACCGCCCGCAGCCGGCCCCACCCCATGGTCAGGACGTCCTCGCCGTCGAGCAGGATCCGCCCGTCGAGCCGCGCCGACGCGGGCAGCAGCCGCAGCAGGGCCAGCGCGAGCGTGGACTTGCCGCAGCCCGACTCGCCCGCGACGCCGAGCTTCTCGCCCGCTGCGAGGGTGAGGCCGACTCCGCGCACGGCGGGTGTCCCCGTGTCGTAGGTGACGGTCAGGTCCCTGACGTCGAGCAGGCTCACCGCCCCACCCCCAGCCGGGGGTTGAGCACCGACTCGACGGCCCGCCCGCACAGCGTGAAGGCGAGCGCCACGGCCGCGATGGCGACGCCCGGCGGCGCCAGGTACCACCAGTGCCCGGAGGAGACCGCGCCCGCCTCCCGCGCGTCCTGGAGCAGGCCGCCCCAGGAGACGACGGTCGGGTCGCCGAGCCCGAGGAAGGCGAGCGTCGCCTCGGTCAGGATGGCGGTGGAGATGCCCAGCGTCGTCTGGGCCAGCACCAGCGGCATCACGTTGGGCAGGACGTGCCGGCGCATCACGTGCGCGTGCCCGCCGCCGAGCGCCCTGGCCCGTTCGATGTACGGGCGCGACTCGACGGCGATGGTCTGCGCGCGCACCAGCCGGGCGGTGGTGGGCCAGCTGGTGGCGCCGATCGCCAGGATCACCGTCCACACGCTCCGGGACAGGACGGTGGCCAGCACGATCGCGAGCACCAGCGACGGCATCACCAGGAACCAGTCGGTCACGCGCATCAGCACCGTCGCGAACCAGCCGCCGTAATGGCCCGCGACGACCCCGACGAGCGTGCCGATCGCGACGGACAGCGCCGCCGCCAGCAACCCGACGGCCAGCGACACCCGCGCACCCTGCACCAGCAGCCCGAGCAGCGACCGCCCGAACTGGTCGGTGCCGAGCGGGAAGCGCGCACTCGGCGCCTCCAGCGGTATCCCGGGCGCGCGGGTCACGCTCCGCACGTCCCCGCCGACGAGCAGCGGCGCGGCCAGCGCGACGAGCCCGATCACGGCGAGGGTACCGAGCCCGTACAGCCCGGCCCGGTGCGTACGGTAACGGCGCCAGAAGCGGGCCAGGGAATCGCGGCGGCGCAGCCAGGTCAGCGAGGAGGAGCTCATCGGGCCACCCGGGGGTCGAGCAGCGGGTACAGCAGGTCGGCGAGGAGGTTCATCACGATCATCGCCCCGGCGAAGACGACGAACAGGCCCTGGACGAGCGGCAGGTCGGGCACGGACAGCGCCTGGTAGAACAACCCGCCCAGCCCCGGCCAGGAGAACACGGTCTCGACGAGGATCGAACCGGCGGCCACATGGCCGAGGTTGATGAACACCATGGTCACCGTGGGCAGGAGCGCGTTCGGCACGGCGTGCCGGCGGCGTACGACGGCGTCGCGGAGCCCCTTCGCCCGCGCGGTCACCAGATAGTCGCCGCCCATCTCGTCGAGCAGCGAGGAGCGCATCACCAGCAGCGTCTGCGCGTACCCGACGGCGACCAGCGTGAGCACCGGCAGCACCATGTGGTGCGCGACGTCGAGGACGTACGCGAACCCCGTCTCGCCGCCGCCGGACTCCATGCCCCCGGTGGGGAAGAGTCCCGGGACGGGCCCGACACCGACGGCGAAGACGATGATGAGCAGCAGCCCGAGCCAGAACGACGGCACGGACCACAGCGTCAGCGCGACCCCGGTGTGCACCCGGTCGGCGAGGCGGCCGTGGCGCCAGGCCGCGCGGGTGCCGAGCCACAGCCCGAGCGCGGAGTAGACGACGACCGCGACACCGGTGAGGAGCAGCGTGGCGGGGAGCCTGCTCGCGATCAGCTCCCCGACGGGGGCGCGGAACTGGTACGACATGCCCAGATCGCCCGTCAGCGCCTTGACGCAGTACTCCGTGAACTGCTGCCACACCGGCAGGTCGAGCCCGAACTGCCTGCGCAGCGTGGCCATTTGCTCGGCGGAGGTCGGCCGCCCGTGGGTCATGGCCCGGACCGGGTCGCCGGGGATGATCCGGAAGAGGAAGAAACTGGTGACGAGCACGGCGAACAGCGACACCACCGCGCCGCCCAGCTTGCCCGCCAGATGGCGGGGGTACGACGAGACGGCCGGCCGGGAGCGCCGTACGACCGCCCCCGCCCCGGCGCTCGCACGCGCGGCCGGGCTCGCGCCCACGGTCGTCACGGGTCACTCACGCTCGTCGGCCGTGGCGCGGCGGCGCACGGCGGCCCAGGCGCCGACGGCGAGGAGGACGAGCGCGGCGGGGCCGAGCACGAACCAGACACCCGCCGTCCCGCCCGAGTCCCCGCCGGCCCGGCGCGCGGCCGACGCCGGTTCGGCGGACCACCAGCTCCAGTAGCCGTCCTGACCCCAGATGTTGCCGGCGGCCTCCGGCATCGTCGTGATCGACCGGATGTGGTCGGTGCGGTACGCCTCGACCGCGTTCGGATACGCCATGACGTTCATGTACCCGGTGTCGTACAGCCGTGCCTGCGCCTGCTTGACCAGCTCCGCCCGCTTGGCGGGGTCGTACTCGCCCGTCTGGCGGGCGTACAGCTCGTCGTACGCGCGGTCGCAGATGAAGTTGTCGGTGGCGCCGGTGTCGGCGGGGGTCGCCGGGAGCGCCGCGCAGGTGTGGATGGAGAGGACGAAGTCGGGGTCGGGATTGACCGACCAGCCGTCGAAAGCGAGGTCGTAGTCGCCCTTGAGCCAGGGGTCGGAGACATTGTCGAGGCAGTCCACCTTCAGTCCGATGCCCAGCTGGGACCACCACTCCTGGAGGTAGGTGGCGACCGCCTTGTCGTTGGGGTCGGTGGCGTGGCACAGGATCCGGAAGTCGAGCGGCCTGCCGTCCTTGCCGGCGCGCTTGCCCGCGGCGTTCTTCCGGTAGCCGGCGGCGTCGAGGATCCGGGCCGCCTGGGCGGGGTCGTACGCGCGCTTGCGTGCGCCCTCGGGCTTCCAGAAGTACGGGGCGAAGCGGGGCGGGATGTAGCCCTCGCCCTCGACGGCGTGGCCCTGGAAGACCTTGTCGACGATCGTCTTGCGGTCGACGGCGAGGAAGAGCGCCTTGCGGACGGCCGGGTCGAGCAGGGCCGGGTGGCCGGTGCCGAACCTCTTGCCGTTCCTCGCCCGGGCGCCCGGGTTGGTGGCCAGGGCGTAGAAGCGGCGGCCGGGCGCGTCGTTCACCTCGATGTGCGGGGCGGAGCGCAGGGACGCGGCCTGGGCGGGGGTGAGGTTCGGTACGAAGGAGACCTCGCCCTTGCGCAGCGCGGCGACGGCGGCGTCCCCGTCCTTGTAGTACCTCAGCACCAGCTCGTCGAACTTCGGCGCCCCGCGCCAGAAGTCCTTGTTCGGCGTGAGCTTCACGTACTGGTCGACCTTGTAGTCCGTGATGAGGTACGGGCCGTTGCCGACGATGGGGAAGCTCTTGTCGTTGTTGAAGGTGGAGAAGTCCTTCACCTTCTCCCAGATGTGCTTCGGCACGATCGGGACGTCGAGCGCGGTCATCGTGGCCTGCGGCTTCTTCAGCTCGATGACGAGGGTGCGGGGGTCGGGTGCGGAGACCCGCTTGAAGTTGGCGGTGAAGCTGCCGTTGGCGGTGGCGGCGTCCGGGTCCGACATCATCCGCCCGAAGGTCCAGGCGGCGTCGTCGGCGGTCACCGGCCTGCCGTCGGACCACTTCGCGTCGGAGCGGATGGTGTACGTCCACGTCAGCTTGGACGGCGACGGCGTCCAGGCGGTGGCCAGACCCGGGACGGGGTGGCCGTCCCTGACGTCGTAGTTGGTCAGGTTCTCGTAGGTGAGCCGGTGGAGGGTGGTGGAGACCAGCCGCTGCGCGAGGAAGGGGCTCAGGGAGTCCACGCTCTGGGACACGGCGATCGTGAGGACGTTCCTCGGCACCGCTCCGTCGGCGTGGGCGGGAGGCGCGTGGACGGTGGTCGCGGCGACGCCCGAGGCGAATGTGGCGCCCGAGGCGAGTGAGGCGAGAAGCAGGCGGAGGGGGCGGTGCGGAGCCATGGTGACCATGAGCTGACCTCGCGTCGGATGCGGGTGCGCGTGGCGGCGCCGGCTGGTGAAGCGAGGTGTACCAGCGCCGTAGGGCCGCGTCAACGAGGTGTCAGCGCGCGTTGGGGGAGGGCGGACACGCGAGGGCCCGCACCGTCACGACGGTGCGGGCCCTCATGGACTCCCGGGGGTCCGGTCCTTCGACGCCCTACTGCTGCGGGGCCGGCGGCGCCTGGGGAGGCTGCTGCCCGGGCTGCTGCGGCACCTGGTGCTGCGGCGGGTACGGCTGACCCGGTGCAGGCTGCTGCGGTGCGTACGGCTGGCCGGGGCCGGGCTGCTGGGGTTGCTGGGGTTGCTGGGGTGCGTACGGCTGACCGGGGCCGGGCTGCTGGGGTTGCTGGGGTGCGTACGGCTGGCCCTGCGGCGGATAGGGCTGGCCCTGCTGCGGGTACGGCTGGCCGCCGGGAGCCTGCTGACCCGGCACCGGCGGAGCCATCTGCGGCGGCATGCCGCCCTGCCCGTCCCCGGTCCACAGGCCCTGCGCCTGCTGCGCCCGCGCGAAGTCCTCGGCGACCATCGCCGAGAGGTTGAAGTACGCCTCCCGGGTCTTCGGCCGCATCATGTCGAGGTCCACCTCGGCGCCCGCCGCCAGGTGCTCGTCGAACGGCACCACGATCACCCCGCGGCAGCGCGTCTCGAAGTGCTGGACGATGTCCTCGACCTTGATCATCTTGCCGGTCTCGCGGACACCCGAGATCACCGTGATGGACCGCTGCACCAGCTCCGCGTACCCGTGCGCCGACAGCCAGTCGAGCGTCGTCGACGCGCTGGAGGCACCGTCCACGGACGGGGTGGAGATGATGATCAGCTGGTCCGCGAGGTCGAGCACCCCGCGCATGGCGCTGTAGAGCAGACCGGTGCCGGAGTCGGTGAGGATGACCGGGTACTGCTTGCCCAGGACCTCGATCGCCCGCCGGTAGTCCTCGTCGTTGAACGTCGTGGAGACGGCCGGGTCCACGTCGTTGGCGATGATCTCCAGACCGGAGGGCGCCTGCGAGGTGAAGCGGCGGATGTCCATGTACGAGTTGAGGTACGGGATCGCCTGCACCAGGTCGCGGATGGTGGCCCCGGTCTCGCGGCGCACGCGGCGGCCGAGCGTACCGGCGTCCGGGTTGGCGTCGATGGCGAGGATCTTGTCCTGCCGCTCGGTGGCGAGCGTGGCGCCCAGCGCGGTGGTCGTGGTCGTCTTGCCGACGCCGCCCTTGAGGGAGATGACGGCGATCCGGTAGCAGGACAGCACCGGCGTACGGATCAGGTCGAGCTTGCGCTGCCGCTCCTGCTCCTCCTTCTTGCCGCCGAGCTTGAAGCGGGCGGCGGCGGAGGGGTTGCGGCTGGACTTGGCCTTCTGCTTGTTGTTGCGCAGGAGGCGGTCGGACGACAGCTCGACGGCCGCGGTGTAGCCGAGCGGCGCGCCCGGCACCGAGCGCTCCCGCTGGTCGTGCGTGACCGGCGTGGGCCACGCACCGCTGGTGCGCGGGTCGTACGGGGCGCCCTGGGGCTGCTGCGGCTGTTGCTGCGGGGCGGCCTGGGCCGGGTGGGGGAAGCCGTAGCCGCCCTGCGGGTGCTGGGGCTGGGGCTGGGGCTGGCCGGGCGCGGGTGCCTGCGGGGGCAGGGCGCCGGAGGGGGCGGGCTGCTGCGGCTGTTGCTGCGGGGCGGCCTGGGCCGGGTGGGGGAAGCCGTAACCGCCCTGCGGGTGCTGCGGCTGGGGCTGGGGCTGGCCGGGCGCGGGGACCTGCGGGGGCAGGGCACCGTAGGGCCCGGGCTGCTGCGGCACGGGCTGGGCGGGGTGCGCGGGGTGCGGGAAGCCGTAACCGCCCTGCGGCGCGGGGGCCTGCGGCTGCGGCTGCGGCTGTGCCTGGGCGGGCTGGGCCGGGTGCGGGAAGCCGTAACCGCCCTGCGGCGCGGGGGCCTGCGGCTGCGGCTGTGCCTGGGCGGGGTGCGCGGGGTGCGGGAAGCCGTAACCGCCCTGCGGCGCCGGGGGGTTCGGCTGCGCGGCCGCCGGGAGGACGGGCTGGTCGGCGGTCGGCGCCGGGGCGGGCCACTGCGGGGCCACCGTCGGCGCGGCCGGCTGGAACGCCGGCGGCAGCGGCGGCAGCGCCGCGCTCTGCGGCGTACCCGGCGCGGGGGCCCACGGCTGGGCCGGCGCGTCGGCGGGCGCCGCGTGCTGCGGCGGGGTGTCCTGCGGCGCGGTGCCCTGCGGTACGGCGTCGGTCACTTCGGCGTCCGCTGGGGCGGCGGCGTCCTCGGGGGCCTGGTCCCGCGGCTCGTCGCCGCCCTCGTCGGCGGGGCGTTCTTCGGCGGGGCGCTCGTCGGCCGGGGGCGCGACATCGGCAGGCGCCTCGGCCGCGGGCTTCTCCTCGGCGTCCGCGTCCGCGTCGTCGGAGGCCGAAGGCGCGGGGGCACCAGCGGTCTCCGCAGCCTCGACGGCCTCAGCGGGCACGGCCTCAGCGGTCTCCGCAGCCTCGGCCGCAGCCGGCTCCTCGGCACGCGCTCCGGCCTCGTCCGGCGAACCGGCACCCGACGGGGCCTCAGCCGACGGAGCCGTACCCGACGCGGCCGCCTCGCGCGCGGCGATCTCGGCCATCTCGCGCTTCAGCGCGGCGGGCGAGAAGCGCATGGTCGCGCCGCTCTCCACGTCACCGCCCCCGAAGGGCTGCTCGGGCTCGGGCTGGGCAGCAGCCCCCACCGAAGCCTCCGCCACGGGAGCTTCGGTGGCATCGGCAGCCCCGGAAGCCCCGGCGGCATCGGAAGCACCCGGTGCCCCACCAGCCGCAGACGCCTCAGCCGGAGCAGGAGCGGGCGCCGCTGGAGCAGGCGCCGTAGGGGCGGGCGTGGGCGCGGGGGCCGCGGGCGGCGTCGTCCAGTTCGGCTCGAAACCGCTGCCCGGGGGCAGCCCCGGCACCGCGACCGGCATCGCCCCGCTCGGCGGCGGCGGGGGCGGCGTGTACCCGCCGCTCGCCGCGCCACCGGCGGCACCACCCGACGACGTGTCCGCGGCGTTCTGCGTGTACCAGGCCGGCGGGGTGTAGTCGATGGTGAACTCACCCGTCATCTCGGCGGGATCCGCGTCGGACTCGTCGACGGGAAGGTTCCAGCTCCCGTGGATGTCGTCCCGATCGCCGTTCACTTTGCCTCCTGGTGTGGTCGAGCACCCTTGTGCCGTGGTGGGTGGGGCCACCGTTGACTTCCGATCGGCCCGGCTCTGCGACCCACCCTAATCGTCAACGATGCCGGACCGGCAGGCTCACCCGGAGCCCACCCTCTGTCCCGTACCTCACGCCCTGCCTACTCGTCACGTGAGTGCGGCAGAGCGTGAGATGCGTGGCCGGGAAAACCGGTACAACTGCCCATCAACCAGGAGCGCTCGACCGTCGCGCGGCGAGGCTCTCACCACATCTCGCCGAAGCCTTCGCGAAGCCATCACAGACCTGCGCGGCGGCCTCATCGACCCCAACCGCCCCTACGTGATGTCGAACTCGCCGTCCCGCGCCCCGAGGACGAAAGCCCGCCACTCGGCCTCGGTGTACCGCAGCACCGTGTCCGGGTCCAGGGACGAGCGCATCGCGACCGCGCCCCCCGGCAGGTACGCGATCTCGACCCGCTCCTCGTCGGGGCTGGTGCCAGGGGGACCGTGCCACTCGACGCCCGAGATGTCGAGGGCGTACAGCTCTTCCTTCTCCTGTGCGCTGCCCATCGGGGTTCCTTTCTCTCGCGGTGGCCGCGCCGCCCGGCCCGAGTGCCCTGTGGCGGCGCGTGAAGCACCTGTCGCTCCGCGTCACCCTCCCGCATCCTAGGCCAGGTGGGGGACCCCGCAGGGGCGCTCAGTCCATCCGCCGGGGCATGCCCAGCAGGCCCGACTCCGCGTCCGTCGCGGTCGTCATCACCCAGTTCCGCTCGCGCCCGGAACACCAGAGCGTGACACCGTCCGCCAGCGTGGGCAGGGCCTCCGTCTCGACCTGGGTGAGCCCCAGGATGCGCCCGATCTGCTGCGCCTCCTGCGGCGAGACCCGCTGGACGCCCACGAGCGTGGACGCCCGCATCAACCGGGGCGCCACCGGGCTCAGATACGGCAGCAGCGTCAGGACCGACTGCCACGGCGACGACACCACGCGCCCGCGCGGCGGCCGCATGCCGCAGTCCCGCACCACCACGACCGGACTGCTCACCGTCGCACCCATCGGGGGGACGCGGCCCACCTCGTGCAGGGTGATGCACTCCAGGCCGGCGCCCGCGGTCTGGGCGAGCGAGACCCACTCCTGCGCGCGCCCGGTCTCCACCGCGACCCGCGCGCCCGTGCCCGCCGCGCGCAGCGCCAGTACCTGCGCCGTCCACAGGCCGCCGATCAGCAGCACGTCGTACGGCGTCGAGCGGTGGAAGCCGATCATCTGCGGCCGGCCCTCGCCGTCGTCGCCGATGACCACCCCGTCGTCCCCGACCGGCAGGGACAGTGCGCCGAGATGGTCCGCCGCCATGGTGTGGCCGGCGAAGCGCGGGCCGAACAGGCCCCGGAGCCCCCGCCCGGAAGCGGACACGGACACGGGCGCGGATGCGGATGTGGATGCGGATCCGGTACGGGCCATCAGCGGGCACCTCCCAGCGGCAGCGTCGCCAGAACGCCCGGCAACTGCTCACGGTCCAGGCGCTGCAGGCCCACCTTCGCCGACCGTCCGGCCTGCTCCAATGCCCTGCGTACGCCGATCAGTTCAGTGTCGGAGCCGCCGGTGATCCGGACGTGCCCGAGTACGTCCATCGTCCCCTGGCGCATCCCGCGCCGCAGCGTGAAGCTCACGGTCGTCGCGTACGCGGGCACGGCGGTCAGCAGGGACACCAGCTTCGGCAGGGGCGTCGCGCCCCGCCCGAGCTCCGGCCAGCGGCCGACCGCGTACGTCGTGTGCCAGCGGTCGTCGCACCGCCACACCCGCGACGTCTCCGCCGTACGCCGCTGCGGCGCCGCGTCGGGCCGGCCCGCGCGGGCGGTCAGCCGTGCGCTGGCGCAAGCCGCCATCGCCACCGTGGAGTTGAGCTCCTCCTGGTCCAGGACCACGGCCTGGAAGCCGGCGCCGGTCATCCGGCTCGCCACATGGTCCGCCGCGCGCACCAGACAGCGCTGGGCGCCCTCGACGCCGCCGCCGCGCGCCGCGACCGCCTCCGCGCACAGCTCCGGGTCCAGCTTCACCGCCACCCACGTCATGCGCAGCGCGGGCGCACCGGTCCGCTCCTGCAGCGGCGCGTAGGAGCGGCGGGCCACCGACTGCTCCGGCAGGTGCGGCGCGGGCGCCGGGCGCACCTGCTGCACCAACTGCACCGACTCCAGCACGATGTCGTCGACTTCCAGCGCGCTTCCCAGCACGGACAGCGGCAGTGCACGGGCACCGAACGCCGGGCGCAGCGCACTCCCGCTGGCCTCGATCCGTACGACCGCGGTCAGGAACGTGCCGTCCCCGAGCATGCCGACGGTACGGCGGTTGCGGTCGACGTACGGATAGGGCCGGAAGCCCGGCACGCCCTCCGCGACGACGGCCAGCGAGGGGTCGACGTCCGCCGGCGCCGGCGCGGCGCGACGGTTGCGCGCGCGCAGGGCCATGGCCGCCGACAGCCAGTCCCGCAGCGCCTGTCCCCGGCGGCGGACGACGGCGAACACCACCATCAGGAACGCGACCACGCAGGCGGGGATCAGCCAGAACCCGCCGAGCGCGACCCCCACCGCGGCCAGCGCGAGCGCCAGTTCCACCAGCATCAGCTGGCGCAGCTGGAAGGGACCCACACGGCTCGTGCGGGACAGGGGGCGCAGGGTGGTGGAAGCCGGGACGGCGTTGCCGCGCGCGGCCGGCTCGGCCGGGGCGTTGCTTCGTTGCCGTCGGGAAGTTTCGGGGGCGGCCCTACCGGAGTTACGCCCATTTCGCGCGCGCGTCGCCGTACCCATCGCCGCGTTGCCCCCTCGTGTCCGTAATTACTGAATTCCCATGGGCGTTGACCGGGCGATCACCCTACCTGAGCGGTGGAACGCTGGTGCCAGCAGGCATAGTAGGGGGCGGCACCGACGACAGGTCCCGCTCGACGCATGTGGGAGCCTGGTCGCTCAGCGGGGAGAGGGACAACGGACACATGGCATCACGACGGGACGAACTCAACGCTTACACCTTTGCGAAGCGGAGGCTGGTGGCGCAGTTCGTACAGCCGAATGCGACCGGGTCGGAGGAGGGCGCGCCGCGGCCGCTGCGCGCGGTGCTGCCGGGGGTCATCGTCGGTGTGGTGATCCTCGCGGTCTTCGGGGCCTGGGGCATGTTCAAGCCCGTGGCGCCGCAGGGCTGGGCGACCCCCGGTGAGAACGTGATCATCGCCAGCAAGTCGACCACGCGGTACGTGGTGCTGGAGACCGACAAGAAGAAGCAGCTCCACCCGGTGCTCAACATGTCGTCGGCCAAGCTGCTGCTCAACCCCGACAAGGGCAAGGTCATCAACGTCGACGAGTCGGTGCTCGACAGCGGCAAGATCCCGCACGGCGCCACCCTCGGCATCCCCTACGCCCCGGACCGGCTCCCCGACCCCAAGGAGGCGGGCGCGGTCAAGCGCTGGGCGGTCTGCGAGCGGCCCGGCGAGGGCGGCCGCGCCATCCAGAAGGCGGCGTTCGTCTTCGCGCAGCGCGAGGAGGGCAAGACCGAGGGCGCGAACCGCCTCACCGGCGGCGAGCTGCTGTACGTCGAGGGCCCCGACAAGACCCGCTACGTGGTCGACGCCCAGGGCACCGCGTACCCCGTCGCCGAGAAGGACCAGGAGCTGCTCCTGCGTCAGCTCGTCGGGCAGGGGCGAGCCGCCCAGCGGGTGTCCGCCGCGTGGCTGGAGACCCTGCACAAGGGCGACGCCATCGAGTTCCCCACCGTCCCCGGCCAGGTCGGGACGGACGCCGGCATCCCCGGCGACCTCGACCCCGAGGTCAACAGGATCGGCATGGTGCTGACGGCCACCGACGGCACCCGGGAGCAGCAGTACGTCGTCCTCCGCGACCGTGTCGCTCCCATCTCCGACTTCACGGCCAAGCTGCTGCTGAACAGCCGCCAGTTGGTCGACCTCGACCAGGCGGGCCGCGCCACCTCGGTGAGCGCCGGCGCCTTCCAGCCGGGCGAGGCGTTCGGCGCGGACAAGAAGTGGCCGCGGCTCGCGCCGAAGCCCGTCAACGACGCCGGTACGGAAGAGGGCAGCCGCAACACCGTCTGCAACGTCCTGCGCGAGGTCGACACCGACAACGGCGCCACCACCCTCAGCACCTGGGCGGGCACCGACTTCCCCGCCCCGCTGCCCACCGGCGCCAGCAGCGCCTACGTCACCCCCGGTTCCGGCCAGCTCTTCCGGCAGTTCAAGGGCTCGGAGACCGGCACCGGCTTCCTCTTCCTGGTCACCGACACCGGCCTGCGCTACGCCATGCAGTCCAACGGCGACACCGCCACCGACGACTCCGGCATCGGCTCCTCCGGCGACGAGAAGGAGAAGAAGGCGCGGGCCCAGGAGGCCGCCCAGGCCCAGAACCGGCTCGGCTACAAGGACGTCGACCCCGTCCCCGTACCCGCCGAGTGGTCGGTCTTCCTGCCGACCGGCCCCCGGCTGTCGACCGGCGCCGCGCGCCAGCCGCAGGGCTCCTGAGGGCCGGGGCGAACATGACCTACACCCACCGACGTCTGCTCGCGGCCACCCCCGCTCTCGTCGCCACCGCGCTCGCCGCCGTCATCCTGCCCGCGCCGCCCGCGGCCGCCGACGACCTCCAGCAGTGCACCTTCCCCGGCAAGATGTACGAGGGCCGGCCCTGGGCGCTGCAGCGCGTCCTGCTGGACGAACTGTGGAAGCAGTCCACCGGCAAGGGCGTGCGCGTCGCGGTCATCGACACCGGCGTGGACGTCAAGAACCCGCAGCTGGCGAAGGCCGTGGACACCGGCAGCGGCATCAACCTGCTGCCCAAGAAGGACGATCAGGGCAAGGAGCTCGAGCGCGGCAAGGAGGACGGCACCACCGACACGGTCGGCCACGGCACCAAGGTCGCCGGCATCATCGCCGCCCGCCCCGCCAAGGGCACCGGCTTCGTCGGCCTCGCGCCCGACGCCACGATCATCCCGATCCAGCAGAACGACGCGGAAGGCCACGGCACGGCCAAGACCCTCGCGGCCGCCATCCGGCACGCGATCGCCGAGAAGGCCGATGTGATCAACATCTCCCAGGACACGGCGAACGCGGTGGAGCCCGCGCCCGCGCTCAAGGAGGCCGTGGACGCCGCCCTGGAGAAGGACATCGTCGTCGTCGCCTCGGCGGGCAACGACGGCCTGGGCGGCAACGTCAAGCGCACCTACCCGGCCTCGTACGAAGGCGTCCTGGCCGTGGCCGCGTCCGACCGCAACAACGAACGCGCGCAGTTCTCCCAGTCGGGCGACTTCGTGGGCATCGCCGCCCCGGGCGTCGACATGGTCTCCACGGTCCCGGGCGGCGGCCACTGCGCCGACAACGGCACCAGTTTCTCCGCCCCGTACGTCGCGGGCCTGGCCGCACTCATCAAGGCCAAGCACAAGGACTGGACGCGCCCGCAGATCGTCGCCCAGATCCAGCAGACCGCCGAGCGCTCCGTGGCCGGCCACGACCGCCTCGTCGGCTGGGGCGTCGTCGACCCGGTCCGCGCCCTGACGGAGGACGACAAGCCCATCGACAAACCGGTCGCCCACGAGGGCGTCACCCGCAACGAGGCCCCGACCCCGGCCGAGGTCCACCTCGGCGAAACCCCGGAGGAGCGCAACGCCCGCCTCGCGACGTACGTCGTCGTGGGCGGCGGCGTCCTCGTCGCGGCCATCTCGGGCGGCGCGGTGGCCCTACGTGACGCACGTCGCAGGGCGAGGCGCGTGTCGTTGCAACTGCAGGGGCGGGAAATGGCGTGATCTGTAAGGCGCTTGGGACTGTCATACCCAGTGACTACAGTGACGTGAAGCAGTCAAACAGCAGAAGAAAACGGGGAGGAACGAGCATCGTGCTCGAGGGAATGGTTGACGGGGGCGGCTATGGCAGGTGACCTCGAGCGTGGGGTTGACGAGCTCAAGAAGTTCCAGGGGGATGTGACCGCCCTCCTGGAGAACCTCCAGGGCGGCGCCGGTGGCAGCTCCAAGATCGCCGAGGAGCGGGTCACCCGCGGCTCCCTCGGCACGGGCATGCAGTTCGCCGAGGCGGACGGCTTCTACACGCAGTACAACCGCGTACACCAGGCGATCGTCCAGCTCTCCAAGCACCTGAGCGACCAGATCGAGCTCTACAGCATCGCGGTCCACGCGGCGGACGTGGGTTACGACAACGTCGAGGAAGAGCAGCGGCAGCGGTACCACGCGATCCTGGCCCGCCTGGACGAGGAGCGGGACAAGAGCCAGCCTCAGGACCAGAAGCCCGAGACCGGCAAGTCCCACCAGGATGTCAAGCGCGTCGGCAAGGACATGGGGTGACGACTGATGAGTGAAGAGAAGCAGCCCACGGAGCAGAAGCCGCCGACTCCCCAGCAGCGGTACGACCAGGAGTACAAGCAGCAGCAGGCGACCGACACGGCCATCACGGGCCAGCGTGTCGTCACGGACATGGCGCAGAAGGTGCAGGAGACCTTCAGCGGTGTGTTCGGGGGCACCGGCACGAGCCTGTTCGGCAAGACGAGCTTCGAGAACGCGCCGCTGAACGCGATGCTGGACCTGCTCGAGAGCGCCAACCCCGCGGACCTCACCAGCGCCGGCAAGAAGCTGCAGGACGCCACCACGGCGCTCAACGAGGCGGCGAGGAACCTCGACAACTTCGTCAGCAAGACCGACTGGAAGGGTGAAGGTGCTGAGGAGTTCCGCCGCTACGGCAAGGAACTCGTCACGTACACCTACAACCTGGGGGCGTTCTCCAACGTGACGGGCGCCCAGATGCAGGAGGCCGCCGTCGGCCTCAGCTCCGTGCGCAACTCCAGGCCGCCGCGCGACGGCCGGCTCGTGCAGAAGAAGCCCGACGACTTCGCCCTGCCGGAGCGCACGGAGGACAACCCGGACTACCAGAAGGCCCTGAAGGTCGAGAAGGACCGCCAGGAAGCCATCAACCAGATGAACCGTCTGGCGTCCTTCTACGCGGTCTCGGAAAGCACGCTGGCGTCGCAGGACCCGCCGAGGCTGCCGAAGCCGCTGGGGAGCTCGGCGGTGCCGCCGCCATCCGGTCGGGTCGGCACCGGCCGTAGTTTCGACTCGGGCTCCACACAAGGTGATCTGTCGGGGACTACCTCGAACCAGCCGAGCGAAGCGCGCAGGGAAGTAGTCGGTGGGGGCGAGGCCACACCACGTACGGAAATCACGGGCAAGCCGGTCGAGGTGGTGGGCTCCAACCCCCGCACCGAGATCGACAGCGTCCAGACGCTTCCGCCGCTGACGACACCCAATACGCCCACTCCGACCGTCCCGGCCACCGGCAACCCTGGCCCGCCCAACGGCGGCCCGCCCTTCCCGGGCTTCGGCCCGCCCGTCCGGCCGACGGCACCGCGGGCAACGGGGATGCCTGGTGTTCCTCGGACCAGCGGTGGTCCGGGCCCCAACACGGTCAGCCGTACCGGTACTCCCGGTCCTTCGACCGGGCGCGCCACGGGAACACCCGGACGCGCCACGGGAACGCCTGGTCGTTCCATGGGCACCCCTGTAACAGGTCACGGTTCGCCCTCCCAGGCCACGGGACGTTCCGGCCAAGCCATGGGTCGTCCCAGCCCCATGGGGACGCCGGCAGGCCAAACCGGTCGCACCGGTGGCCCCGGCCAGACGCCGGTGACAGGTCGGCCGACCACAACGGCGCAAGCTATGGCCGGACGCCAAGGAAGCCCGGGTGCGCCCCGGGCGGGCCAGAGCGGCATCATCGGAGGCACGCCGCAGCGTGCTACCGGCGGGACCACCGGCTCGCGCATTCCCAGGGGCACAGTCATCGGTGGGGAGGCAGCGGCCTCGGGCCGTCCCTCCACCGCGAGGCCGAGCCAGTCCGGTGTCATCGGTGCCAACCAGGCGAATGGCGCGGCCCGCGCCACGGGACGCGGCACGCCCAGCGTGAACGGCGTGGTCGGTACGCCGCGTGGCGGCGCGACGGCGGCCCGGCCCGGCGGGGCGGCCATGGGCGCTCGCAGTGGCCAGCGCCAGTCCCGTGACGAAGAGCAGGAGCGGAACAACTCCACCCGTCCGGACTACCTGACGGAAGACGAAGAGACGTGGGCAGCCAAGCGACGCAATGCTGTGCCACCGGTGATCGACTAGGCACTCGGAAGGTTCGGAAGTCAGGATGACGCCAGTGATGAGTCAGGTCCGTAAGCACACCGTGCGGCGTGGCCTGCTCTGCGCCGTGGCCGCGGCTGGAGCTTGGTCGGTGGGGATCAGCGGGACCGCCACGGCGGCGACTATCACCGATCCTCAGTCGAGGCAGTGGTACCTGGATTCGATGCACGCCGATGAGATCTGGAAAACGGCCACCGGCGAAGGCATCAAGGTCGCGGTCGTCGACAGTGGCGTCAATCCCTCCACGCCCTCATTGAAAGGCCAGGTACTCGAAGGCGTGGACTTCACCGGAGTGAAGGGTGAGGAGACCGATGATCTCGACGGCCATGGCACGTCGGTCGCCGAACTCATCGCAGGCACGGGCAAGGGAGGCGGGATGAAGGGCCTCGCGCCAGGGGCCAAGATCATCCCGTATCGCGTATCCGATACCGAACTGCAGAACAAGGAGAAGGTCAACGCCTTCGACATGCGGCAGGCGATCCGTGCAGCGGCGGACAGCGATGCACAGATCATCAATGTCTCGATGGCCAGCGATTACTACAACGCCGATATCAGGGATGCGGTCGAGTATGCCCAGAGCAAGGGGAAGCTGCTCTTCGCCGGTGCCGGCAACAGCGCCAAGAAGGGCAACAAAAAGCAGTACCCGGCTGCTTACCCGGAGGCCATCGCTGTCGCCGGCATCGGCCCCGACGGCATGGTGTCCGATTACTCCCAGCACGGCGACTGGGTCGACATCGCTGCTCCCGCCGACGACATCCCCGGCTGGTGCGACGAGTCCTTCACGAGCTACTGCGACGGCGACGGTGGAACCAGCTCCGCCACCGCCATCGCCTCCGCAACCGCCGCGTTGATCTGGTCCAAGCACCCCGACTGGACCGGAAACCAAGTGCTGCGCGTCATGTTCGAGTCCGCAGGGCGCGGTGAAGACTGGAAGCCCGGCACCGTGAGCACGTATCTCGGCCACGGCGTCGTGCGCCCCAACGCGCACCTCAATAGGGGCCTCGGAAAGCCGGGTGACCCCAACATCAGCCCGTTGACCAACGAGCGGGTCGGCGGCAAGCCCGGCTCGTCCGCTTCGTCGGCTCCTTCTGCACCAGCTTCGTCACAGGCCCCGAAGGACAAGGCCGCCGATGACGCGGCCATGGCAAGCTCTTCGAGCAAGAAGGCGGATGGCAACGGCCAGTTGGGCCTCATCATCGGCGGAGTCGCAGTCGTGGCCGTCCTCGCGGGCGCGGGCGTCTTCGTGGCCCGTAGGCGGCGTACCGCCTGACGCGGCGGCCGCGTCAGGCCCCCACAGGGGTAACCCACAAGACCATCTCCGCGGACAGCTGAACAGACAGTCCGCGGTGCAATGGAAACCCAAGAAAGGGAGAGCGACACATGGCAGTCCAGAAGGTCGGCGATGCAAGTCTCAAGGACTTCCAGGACGAAATCACCCGGAACTTCGACGACGTCAAGGCGCAGCTGAAGAACCTCCAGGGTGTCATCGACAGCCTCGAAGGCAACTGGAAGGGCATCGGCGCCGGCGCCTTCGACGTCAAGCAGAACGAGATCAACCAGGGCATGGTTCGTATCGCGAAGATGCTGCTGAACTTCCAGGAAGCGATCCAGGTCACCCGCACGACCGCCGGCAACACCGACGACGAGGTGGAGCAGGCCCTGCGCGGCGTTGACGTGACCGGCGGTTTCTCGGGCGACGCGGGTGCGGAGCGCCGCGCGACGTCGAACATCGCCAGCTACTAAGCGCACAGGTCGTCATCCCGCGACCGCGACCGCGATCAGTACAGAGAACACACGCCTCAATCGGTATTTGGAGGAACCGTGGCACAGTCCAACGACGGCGTGATGGTCGTCACCTACGCCTCGCTCGAGCAGGCGGCATCGACCATCGAGGCCCAGGCTGCCCGCCTGGACGCGTCTCTCGAGGCCATCCAGAACAAGATCAAGAGCATCTCCAACACCTTCGAGGGTGAGGCGAAGACCGCCGCGGACGGCGCCCACGCCAAGTGGGACCAGGAGACGCGCGCGATCCACAACGCCCTCAAGGGCATCGCCAAGGCCGTCCGCGAGGCCGGCCCGGCGTACCAGGCTGGCGACCGTAAGGCCGCGAGCCACTTCTAAGTCCCAAGGGCCCGGTGAGGGCCTGAGCGGCACGCAGGACGAGTAGCAGGGTGGGCATGCGCGGGAGATGCCCACCCTCACTCTTTTGTGTGGTTCGGGCGAGGAGCTGGCGTCGAAGTGTCCGGCTCTCTCCGGCAGCAACGGGAGGGCGCCGGCCGCCTGGTAGAACTGGGCGGTGCCCGCTGCGGAGCTGGCACGGATGACCATCCCGTCCGGCGGCCGCTTCCTCCGACCGCCCCGGCCTTCGCTCTGGAGCCCGCTGTGCCTCTGCGGTCAGGTATCACCCGCCCGATATCCCTGCTCCTGTCGACCGCAGCGCTCACGGCAGGACTCACCGGCTGCTCCCTGCTGCAACTCGCCGAGGACTGCGACGGGACCCACGACCAGGTGAAGAAGCTGGCGGTGCTCGACATCCTCGACTCCCGGCCCGCCGGGGCCACCGTCGCTCAGGGCTTCGAGAAGGTGGACGCCGGCTGCTGGGCGGACAGCGGCGATGTCTCGGTGTACGCCAGCCGGACTTACGCCTTCCCCGGCACACAGGCCGAAGTGGCCGCGCACTACCGGACGGCGGCGGTACGGGACGGATGGAACCCGCACCCCGAAGCCTTGCCCGACGACCTGTGCTTCGTCAGGGAGAAGATGGCCCTGCAGATCGTCTTCCTCACCGCCGAACGCCTCGCTGAGGACGGTTACGGAAACCGGCCCGACCTCACCACCGGGGCCGGCTACTCGATCGACATCAACTCGTTCGTGAACAGCGGCTCCGAGGCGGGCTGCTAGGCCTACCGGCCGAGCCCGCCCCCGGCCCTGGGCCGGTCCGGAGACCAGGCTGACCGGAAGATCCACCTGGCGCGCGAGGGGAGCGGCCGGAGTTGCGGCGCCGCCACGCGCATCTGCGCGTGGAGCGGCCGGAGTTGCGGCGCCGCCACGCGCATCTGCGCGGCCTAGCGCGGCAACTTCAGATCCGTGCAACCGTGTTGCTGAGCGGCCCGCTTGGCGAACGCGACGAGGGCGGCCTTCGCGAACCCCGGGTTGTTGGTCTCCCTCGTTTGCGCCCGGATGCGGAAGATCGCGCGGAAGATGTCGTCGGGGCATCGAGCGCTAGCCCAGTAGTCCTCCTCGGAGCCGCCGGCAGGCTCCTCCGTGAGGTAGGGGGCCTCGTCCTTGAGAACGCAGATTTCGAGCGGTGCGGCATCACTCGATGGTGCTTCCGCCACGCTGGTGACGTGCTTCTCCAGGGTGAACGGCAGGTCCGAGCAGGTGCCCTGTGCCGCGCTCGGGACTTTGTCTTGCAGGGGCTTCGAAACGGGCGGCAGCGGCCCGCCGGGCGTGGTGTCGCAGTCCCAACGTTCGGCGGCCTTCGCCGCCGTGGCGGTGACGAGCTCAGCGATCTTTCCGGGCTTGTGCGCATAGTCCTGGACCGCAGTGACCACCAGCGTGGTGTCCCTGTTGCGGCAGGGGAGGACAACGGCCGTGTTCGTCAGATCGGTGAAGCCACGCCAGCCGCCACCCAGGGGCAGGGGGAGTGCCTCGGCGTCCTTCTCGGGAAGGAAGCGCTCCCAATCGCTGTCTGTGAACGGGACGCGAGCCGGTAGACGGCTGACCGTGACGTACAGGCCCGCCACCTTGCAGAAGTCATAACCGTGGTCGCCCCGATCATCGCGTCTGTCGTAAGGCAGTACGCGCTCGTGGTCCATCCCGGTGAGGGAGACGGTCTCCTCGTACGGCAGGACGCCGTCGCAGTACATCTCGAGCTTGCTCTCGTACCGCCACCGCTTGCCGGTGTCGCTGAGCCGGTACCAGCCGTATCCCGCGAGGGTGGCCAGCGCGAGGGGTCCCGCGATCCAGAGAGCCCACCGTCGTACCACCTTCATCGGACCACCCTAGTATCGCCGTGCCGCACCCAGCTGTTAGGCACCGGGCCCGACCTTGGGTGCCTTGGCGGGAAGATTCGAAGGCAGGTTGCACCCGTTCCTCTTGTGTGCGTACTGCGCCGCGCCGAGGGCGAGGTCGGTCAACCCCTGACGGACCTTCTGGCTGGCAGGCCTGTCGTAGTAGTGCAGTTCCACCTCGACACTGAGGGAGTAACTGAATCTGGGAGTTCCTCCGGGCAGCCTTGCGGATGAGGAGCAAGGAACAAGGATGGCCGCTCTTCCTCCGCGAATAGCTCCCATGGCGCCCGCAGAGAACTTCTCCGCCTTTGGGGATTTATCGTGGAGTGCTTTCTTCACCCAGTCATCCGACGGTTTGTGATCCGTGAGCTGCGCCCTGGTATGGAAGAGGACTCGGCCACCACCGTAGATGTGGCAGTGGATCGTGAAGTAGTTTCCACCAATGGAGACGGGTGTGCCGTTCCACGTGTCCCGGAAACTGTATTCCGGTTCGTCGGGCAGTGTCGCGCCAAGAGCTCGGGTGGCGCTGGACGAGTTCCCCAATGTTTCGCAGACATCGCTTGCCTTGATCTCTCCCCGTCTCTCGAACGGGGGAAGCCCGAATATGTAGACGGTGGCCATAGCCATGGCCGCCAAGGCCAAGGCACCGATTGAGACCTTGCCTCTCCTGGACGCAAGCCCCTTCATCCCGAGCACTCCTCGGACTTGGACACTGCCCCTGCGAAGCCGAGGACCAGCTTTTTCATGGCTTCCTCCTTCGCCGCATCCACGACGTAGACGCTGGCGAGCAGCTCGTACGTGCCTTTACGTGAGCTCACCTTGGGGTTGGGGCACGTCACGTGGCTGACCGCGCCCCTGTCGCCCCATGCGTATCGCCCGTCGTCACTGACGCGCTCGACGAGGACAAGGTTCCTCTGGGACTTGGCGACCTTGACCGGCTTGGTGCCCTTCTCGAACCACTCGAAGCTCGCGGACATCACTTCTTCGTCGTCTACGGAGACGAGGCACCGGTCCCACCCGATGACGCCGGCGGCTCGCATGGAGATCGTCTCTCCGCTGCGGGGGAGGACAGGGTCCAGCAACTTGCCCTCGATGGGCGTATCGCACAGGGCGGTGGGTGTTGCGAAGTTCCTCTTCGGTTCGTGCGACGAGAACCCGGCGACGGCCCCGATCGCCAGCACCGCAGCCACCCCCGTAAGGGCCCGTACCACAGACCTGTCCGTGCTGAAGCGGTTCAACTTGCCCCCAAGAGCCAGTGGCGGCGCACGCCCCCGCTTCCGCCCACAGTCGGGCGTCGACTCACCAGATGTCACCCCGGCAGGCCGCCGAATCGGCCATCGCGTCCGTGTAGTCGGTGATCAGCGCCAGGATCTCGGATTCGGCGGCCGGACCACCCTCGACGCGAACCGAGGTGAATAGCTCACCGTCGGCAACCTTGCTGAGCTTGCTCGGGTCCACGCACTTGACCCGGCCGATCGCTCCGGTGCTGGAGTACAGGTACCGCTTGTCGGCGGTCGCCTTATCGCCCGGTTCGACGCCGATCGCGCGGGCTGCGACGTGATCCAAGGTGGAGCCCTGTTCGTACAACTCGACAGCAGCGGCGACCGCGGTCTTTTCATCCACGTTTACGTAGCAGCGCCTCGCCCCAGAGCCTCGGATGGTCCTGAAGGAAACCTTCTCACCCGCCGGAAGTAGCGGCCTCAACACGTCGGGAGAGACTTTCGTGCCGCACAACGATGTGGGAATGGCGTACTCCTGCGTTGGTGAAGAGCAGGCACCGAGGGCCAGAGACAGCGCCAGCGCACTCATGATGGCGGCGACCGCCCGCCCGCGCGTCCCGCATGGCCTATGCAGTCGATGCGACCTTGGTTTGTCTGCGAAGAGCATCATCGTCTCTCTTGGCGAAGTGGTGTCCGCGGTGGCAGGGCGTACCTGCCACCGCGGACTCGGCAATAGATCACTCAACGACTCAGGTAGGAATCTCCGTTTCGAGATCGTCCGCCATTCGACGAACCGATGTGGACGCGTCATTGAAGCCATCCGCGGTGCCGTATCGGGTCCATTCCCCGGCGCTGGCCATGTCGGGCGTCTTATGCGCCGCCGCAGCTAGGCGTGCGGCCTCAGCGCTGAGGCGGTTGTTCCTCTCCTTGCTGTCCTCCCACAGGTCCCCCACAGCGGCCCCACTGTTCTTCAGGTTCTCCGGTTCGGAATCCTTGAAGACTTGTTCAAGGATGACGCCGCTCACCGTACTCGCGGCGCCGCCGACTGCGACGCCTACAACCGGGGACGCGACGAAGGCGGTGCCGATACCGATACCCGTGCTGATGATGCCGGAGAGGGCGCTCTTCCTTTGGTTGACCGCCAGCTCGAAGTCGGAATCGGCTTCCTTCGCCTCACCCAGCACGGCTTCCTGCCGTCCGATGGCGAGTGTCCCGCCAACCTCGGCCGAGCGACGGGAGATTTCCCTGATGGTGTTCTCCGTACTCTGCTCATAACGCTGATCCGCCGGCAGGTCCGGGTTCAGGTGGTAATCCATAAGGTTGGCCATGTAAGCCTTCTGGCCCACCTCGATGGCCGCGTAGCCTTCAGGGTTTTGCCCAACGGTCACCAGGAATCGCGTCACAGCCGAGTGGTCCAAGTCCGCTACTGCCCCCGTAATGGGGAACAGCTTGCCGATGCTCTCGTTCTTATCATCGGCATCCGTGGTTGCCCTGTTGATGTCCGGCAGGTACTCAGCCGCGATCTGGCCCAGGCTGTCGGACATGTAGCCGTACTTCGTGACTCGCTCGGGAACCTCGGAAACCGAAGCAAAAATGTCCTCCACCAGCCTGGCTTGCGCGGCGTTGTGGGCCGGAGTGTCGGCGGTGGGCATCTCCCCGGCCCGGTGGCCGGTTGCCGCGGCCTCCAAGGCCAGGGCCAGGTTGTTGCGGCCCTCGATGCTGTCCTCGCCCTTGCTGTCCATCTCCGGTGGCCAGTGGCGCTCCTCGAAGAGGTACTGGAAGTTGCTGAGCTCCTTCCTGCCCTTGTTGCCGTCGCCGTCGGTGTCGTGCGTGAATTCGTGGTCGTCGTCCTTCGATAGGAACCGCTGGTTGAAGAAGTCGGGTCCCGCGCCCGGGCTGTTGGACAGGGCCTTCAAGAAGCCGACCAGAGGGTCGGAACCCGTATCCGTGCCGGTCCGGTTGAGTTGCGGGAGCCCCAGGGTGTTTTGCCAGGCCGGTTGGCGCCCGTTCTCGCTGAGAGTCTTCTCGGTCTGCATCAGCTTGGCGCCGTAGTCCTGGAGGAACCCGTCATCGAAGTCGCCCCAGCGCATCAGGTTGCTCATCACCTGGAAGCCGTAAGCGCTGCTGTGCTTGTTGAGGGGCTGTCCGCCGAGGTCGGCCATGTCGTACTTCCACTTCGACATCTCGGGGGTGTCGGCGTGCGAAGCGGTGGCCAGCGTCAAGCTGAGGTTCTTCTGGAGGTCGTCGTATTGCTCGGGCCGGTTGTGGTAGAGGTTGTAACTCCGCGAGAGGTCGTTGAGACCCGCCCAGAACTCAAGGGTCCCCTTCGGTCCCATCTGCTCGGCGAAGCGCTCGGCGAACAGCGGGTCCCCGGAGCGCTTCTGCAGGCCCGCGTTGAGGCGGTCGAAGTCGCTCGGGGTCAGGTCCTCGGGCTTCTTCTTGGCCAGCTTGGCCAGCTCCTCCGCCTCCTTGAGGGCGGCGGCCGCGGCGTCGCGGTCCTTGTACTTGGCCTCCGAGAAGCCGTAGTCGGTGAGGTCGACCAGCGCCTGCAGGGTGGTGGCGGCGGAGTTGTCGATCTCGGTCGCCTTGTCGAGGATCCCCTGGAGCTCGTCGCGCAGCCCGTCGATGTCCTTCTGCGTCACCTCCTTGGCGTCGGGGTTCCGGTCGACCGCGAAGCTGGTACCGCTGATGGTGACCGTGAGCTGCTTCGCGCGGCCCCGCTCGATGGCCTCCCTGAGCAGCCGCTGCTGCGTCTTCAGCTCGTCGCGCGAGTCGCGGAGGATGTTGAGTATGGACGTGGCCTGCGTGTGCGCGTCGGAGAACTCGCCGGCGGTCTTCACGATGAACTGCCGGGAGACCGCGGCGTTGTAACCGGCCCAGTTCGCCTTGTTGGCCTTGCCGACGAGCCCGTCCTTCGCATCCGCGGCGAGCTGCTGCAGTTTGGTCAGCATGGTCGTCCAGTCGCTGACCGTATCGTCGAGCGGCTTGAAGTTCGCGGAGTGCAGATCTTCGAAAAGCACCGGTCGATCCCCCTAGTCCTTCTTGTCCTTCTTGTCGTCCTTCTTCTCACCGTGCGCTGAGTTCTTCTCGCCCGGTGGTGCGTAGGACTCGTCGAAGCCGGCGTCGAGCGTGGCGATGCTGCTCACGTGACGCTCGATGTGGATCTCGTCGCCCTGGTGTGCCTTCGTCGTGAAGTCCATGTGGTTCGAGATGAGCGCACAGGCGTCCATGAGGCTGTTCAGCTGCCTGTCCCAGCGGGCGGCCACGTGCTTCAAGGCCCCGCCCAGCGCGAAGCCCTCCTTGGTCAAAGCGGTTCCGGACGCGTCGGTTTCGGCGACCCGGGCCTCTTTCCACATGCGGTTGTAGAGCTTGAAGGCCTCGTCACCGATCGCGGCGAGGTCCTTCTGCGAAACCTCGAGATCGCCTGTGGGTCCGCCCGCGTTCGGCTTGTCCTCGGGCGGCAGTCCGTTCAACCGCATGCCGGTCGACTGCCTCTCGACAGCCGATTCCTTCAGCTGCTCCCACTCGTCCCACGCCATCGTCCGGGCCCCTTCCCCCGCGCCTGCCGCGCGCCTCATGTGGCATGAACCTATTGAGCCCTCGCGGCTACGAGCAAGGACTCTCCTGGCCGTCGGTCGTCACGCTGCACACGAGGTCGCCCACGCCACACGCCACTTCCGACTGCCCCGGCGAAGACGTCACCCGAGCCGTAGCCGTAGCCGTGCCCGTCGCCGATGCCGGCGACCTCGCATTCATTCCTTCACCCTTCCGTGTCCGTCGGGTTCGACGGACTCGCCGATCCCGACGGACCCGGAAGGCGAGCGGCCCCTAGTCGAAAGCCCCCGGAAGCGTCGCCACCGTCACCACCTGCCACACCAAGATGCCCGCGACCACCACCAGGCCGATCCGCCCCCACCTGAAGTACGAGTCCGACGGCTCGTGCGCCTCCGGGTTGTCGAGCGTGGGGGCTTTGAAGCGCCACCAGAGCCTGCGCGGCACGTCGAAGATCGCCGCGAGGAGGAACAGCACCGCGAACGACGAGACGAAGACGATCAACCCGATCATGCGAGCAGCTCCGGCATCAACCCCGTCTGCACCAGCGGGTTCCCCCGCTGACGGGAGACGAAGATGCCCCGGCCCGCCGGCATGGGACGCATCCGGACGCCGCCCAGGACGTCGCCCTCCTGCGGGTCACCCGAGAGCAGGACACCCTGGGCGCCCAGCTCCATCATCCGCTGGAGGAACGGCTCGTAGGAGGCGCGGCTCGCGCCCGCCGCGCTGCGGGCGATGATGAAGCGCACGCCCACGTCCCGCGCGAACGGCAGGTGTTCCGTCAGCTTGGCCAGCGGGTTGCCGCTCGACGTCGACACCAGGTCGTAGTCGTCGACCACGACGTACACCGACGGGCCCCGCCACCAGCTGCGGTCCCGCAGCTGCTGCGCCGTGACGTCGGCCGACGGCGTACGGCGCTGCATCAGGTCGGCCAGCGCGTCCACGTGGTGGTCCATGTTGTTGGACATGGGCACGTATTCCGCCAGGTGCGAGGCGGGGGTGACGTCCAGCAGCGCGCGCCGGTTGTCGACCACGAAGAACTTGCAGGAGTCCCCGTCGTACCGCTCGCTCAGCTGCTTGATCAGCAGCCGCAGCAGGTTCGACTTGCCCGTCTCGCTCTCGCCGAACACCAGGAAGAACGGGTCGCGGTCGAAGTTGACGTAGACCGGCTCCAGGTTGTTCTCGTCGATGGCGAAGGCGACGCCCCGCTTCGGCTCCACGAAGCCCGCCGGCAGCTGCTGCGCCGGCAGCTCCCGCGGCAGCAGCCGCACCTGCGGCGCGCCCGGCGCCGTCCAGTGCCGGGCGACCTCCTGCGCCATCGCGGCGGCGGCCTCCGACAGCTCCGTGTCGGAGTTGATGCCGTCGATGCGCGGCACCGCCGCCATGAAGTGCAGCTTCTCCGGGGTCAGACCGCGCCCCGGCACACCCGTGGGCACGTTCACGGCCGCCTTGCGGTCCAGCTCCGAGTCCATGGTGTCGCCGAGCCGCAGCTCCAGGCGGTTCATCAGGTGGTCCTTGAGGTTCGCCCGGACCTCCATCGACCGCGAGGCGGTGAGGATCACGTGGATGCCGTAGCCCAGACCGCGCGCCGCGATGTCGAGCACCGCGTGCTCCAGGTTCTCGTAGTCGGTACGGAAGTTGCCCCAGCCGTCGATGACGAGGAAGACGTCACCCCACGGCTGCTCCGTCACGGAGATGTCGCCGCGCGCCCGCAGCCTGCGGTACGTGGCGATGGAGTCGACGCCCGCGCTGCGGAAGTACTCCTCGCGCCGCGTCAGGATGCCGTACACCTCGGCGACCGTACGCCGCACCTTCTCCGGGTCCAGACGCGAGGCGACCCCGCCCACGTGCGGCAGGCCGGCGATCGACGCCATACCGCCACCACCGAAGTCCAGGCCGTAGAACTGCACCTCGTGCGGCGTGTGCGTGAGCGCGAACGCCGAGATGATCGTCCGCAGCAGCGTCGACTTGCCGGACTGCGGACCACCGATGATCTGCATGTGGCCCGCCGCACCGGAGAAGTCCCGGTACAGCGTGTCGCGGCGCTGCTCGAAGGGCTTGTCGACCACACCGAGCGGCACGACGAGCCGCCCCGCCCCCTCGTACCCGGGCTGCGTCAGCCCGCGTCCCTGCACACCGGTCAGACCGGGCAGCAGCTCGTCCAGCGGCGGCGGGTTGTCCAGCGGCGGCAGCCACACCTGGTGCGCCTCCACGCCCCGCCCCTCCAGGCGCCGCACGATCACGTCGAGTACGGAGTCGGCGAGCGCGTCGTCCTCGGCCGCGCGCTGCTCGGGCACCTGCGCCTGCGCGGTCGGCTGGACGTAGTGCACCGGCACCGGCGCGGCCGTGAACAGCGCCGGACGGCGGTCCACCGGCAGGGGCCCGCCCGGCACGGCGGCGTGCGCGTTCTCGCGGTACACACCGGAGACGTACGCCGCCTTGAACCGCACCATCTCGTCCGTACCGAACTTCAGGAAGCCGGAGCCGGGCACGTTCGGCAGCTCGTAGGCGTCGGGCACGCCGAGCGCCGCGCGGGACTCGGCCGCCGAGAAGGTCCGCAGACCGATCCGGTACGACAGGTACGTCTCCAGGCCGCGCAGCCGACCCTCCTCCAGGCGCTGCGAGGCGAGCAGCAGGTGCACACCGAGGGACCGGCCGATACGGCCGATCTGCACGAACATCTCGATGAAGTCCGGCTTGGCGGAGAGCAGCTCGCTGAACTCGTCGATGACGAGCACGAGGGAGGGGATGGGCTGGAGCGGGGCTCCGGCGGCACGCGCCTTCTCGTAGTCGTGGATGTTGGCGTAGTTGCCCGCGTCGCGCAGCATCTCCTGGCGGCGGTTGAGCTCACCGCGGATGGAGTCGCCCATGCGGTCCACCAGCGTCAGGTCGTCCGCCAGGTTGGTGATGACGGCCGCCACGTGCGGCATCTGCGACATGCCGGCGAAGGTGGCGCCGCCCTTGAAGTCCGCGAGGACGAAGTTCAGCGTCTCCGAGGAGTGCGTCACGGCCAGACCGAGCACGAGCGTACGCAGCAGTTCCGACTTTCCGGAACCGGTGGCGCCCACGCACAGGCCGTGCGGGCCCATGCCCTCCTGGGCCGCCTCCTTCAGGTCCAGCATGACCGGCGTGCCGTCCTCGCCCACACCGATCGGCACGCGCAGCCGCTCCGACTGCGAGCGCGGCCGCCAGGTGCGGCTGACGTCGACGGACGCCGCGTCGCCGAGGTTCAGCAGGTCCGTGAAGTCCAGGTTCGCCAGCAGCGGCTCGTCGTCGTCCGACCCGGAGCCGACCCGCAGCGGCGCGAGCTGGCGCGCCAGCGTCTCGGCGGCCTCCAAACTCAGCCGGTCCGGGGCGCCCTCGTACACCATGCCGTGCGCCGACTCCAGGCGCAGCGAGTCCGGGTGCACCACGACCGACAGACCACCGCGGGGGCCGGTGATCTCACCGGCCACGACCTCGATGATCGTCACGCCCTGCAGGCCCTCCGGCGTGGCGAGCGCCGACACGGAGGGGATGGACTGGCCGTCGAGGACGACCACGACGTGCGGCTGGTCCAGCAGCGGGTTGCCGCCGAAGCGCGGACGGCCCTCCAGCCGCGCGCCGAGCAGCTCGTCGAGCTCGCGCGCGTCGGTGGTGATCAGCCGCCGCGAGCCCGCGCCGTCACCGGCCCCGGGGGCCTGGACGTGCGGGAACCACTTGGCGAACTCCCAGTGGCCGGCGCTCTCGCGGCCCACGGCAAGGGCGATGACCATGTCCTCGGGGGAGTGCAGCGACGCCAGCGAGCCGACCATCGCGCGCGCCGCCGAGCGCGCCGACTCCGCCTCGCCGCTCACCGTCAGGTGGTAGAAGGCGCGCAGCGACACGGCGATGGGCAGGCCCTCCAGGGTGCTGTGGGCGTTGATGAACTGCTGCATAGCGCCGGCCGTGAGCGGCTCCAGCTCGTCGACGGGCGCCGTGTCGGGAGCGATGAGCGGGGTGGCGAGCTGCTGGCTGCCCAGCCCGATGCGCACCTGCGCGAAGTCGTCGTCGGCGACGCGCCGCTCCCACACGCGGCTGCCCTCGGCGACCAGCGCCCACAGCTGCTCGGGGGAGGGGTGCAGGTAGAACTGGGCGTCGCGCTGGAGGCGCGCGGTCCGCAGCACCGCACGGCGGGTCTGCGTCAGGTACTTGAGGTAGTCACGGCGCAGGTCGGCGAGCTGCCCCTGGGTGCCGCGCCGGTAGCGCACCATCATCGCGATGGCCATGGCGACCGTCGAGGCGATCATCACCATGCCCATGATCCGCATGACTGGGTTCGGGGTCATGAAGAAGAAGACGACCGAACCACCCATGCCGAGCGTCGGCAGCAACTGCATGAGCACGCCCTCCTGCTGCCCTCTGGGCAGCTCGGGAGGGGGTTGCAGTTGCACCTGCTCGCCGGGTACTTCGGACGGCAGGGCCCGTGGTGGGCGCTTGACGATGATTTGACTCACAGCTCACCAATTCCCTTGGCGGACGGAAACGTTCCTATCGGCGCCCCCGTGGCGACGGGTTCCGTCCGCGGGGAGGGATCCTACTTGTGAGGGGGGTTACGGGTGGGCGGTAGGGTGGCGCGAAATGGTGGCGCACCTGTGAACCTCCGCAAACAAATGGGTCATTCGGAGCGCCACGGCAGGACTTCGACGACTTGGGCGACGCTCGACGTCCGGGGTCGTCTCCGACACCTCGGCGTCCGAGGTCGTTTCGGACACCTCGGCGTCCGAGGTCGTTTCGGACACCTCGGCGTCCGAGGTCGTTCCCGACGCCTCGACGCCCGAGGCCGTCTCCGACGCCTCGACGACGATCGACGCACGACATCCACGCACGACATCCACGAGGGGAAGCAGCAGGTGAGTATGACGGCCCCAGCCGCGGCCACCGGAACGGGTCACCCGGCTCCCGCGACACCGTCCGGCGGCGGAACGGGATTCTGCCGCGTCACGGTCGTCGCGCCCGACGGCCGCGTCGACGTGGCACTGCCCGAGGACATCCCGGTCGCCGACCTCTACCCCGAGGTCCTCAGGCTGTCCGGCCAGAGCCCCGCGCCCGGCGCCCCCGTCGGCTACCACCTGGTGCGCCGCGACGGCACCGTGCTCGACAGCGCGCGCTCGCTGGCCGCGCAGCGCATCCTCGACGGGGAGCTGCTCTCGCTGCGCCCCTTCGCCGAGTCGCTGCCCCCGGCGGTCTTCGACGACGTCGCCGACGCGGTCGCCTCCGCGGTCGCCCGCGACCGCACCCTGTGGTCCGACGCCCTGATGCGCGGCGCCGGCCTCTTCGGCGGCTCGGTGCTGCTGGTGCTGGTCGCCTTCGTGCTGTGGACGGCCGACCCGCGGCACGACATGAACGGCCTGCCGGGCATCCTCGCCGGCATCACCGGCGTCCTGCTGCTCGCGCTGGCCGGCGTGCGCGCCCGGGTCTACGACGACCGCGGCTCGGCCATCGCGCTGGGCATCGGCGCCATGGCGAACGCCGCGGTCGGCGGAGCCGGCCTGCTGCCGCTCACCGCCGGGCAGGGCATCGGCAAGCTGCAGTTCCTGCTGGCCTGCGCCGCCGTCCTGGTCGTCTCCGTGATCCTGACGATCGTGGCCCCCGGCGGCGACGGCCCCTTCGTCGCGTTCGTCTTCGCCTCGGCCGTCGGCCTGCTGGTGACCTTCGTCGCCATCACCACCGAGATCACGCCCGCCGAGACCGCCGCCGTCTGCGCCCCGCTCGCCGTGGGCGCGCTCGCCTTCCTGCCGGGGCTGTCCACCCGCTTCGCCCGCCTCCCCATCGGCTTCGACCCGCCCCGCACCTCCGTCGGCGGTTACGGGGCCGAGCCCGAGAACCAGGGCCCCGTCGACGCCGAGCGCATCGCCGCCCAGGCCCGGCGCGGCCACGAGCTGCTGGTCGGGCTCGTCGGCGGCTGCGCGCTGCTGGCCGTCGGCGCCTCGGCGGTCCTCGGCTTCTCGGACAACGTGTGGGGGCAGCTGCTGGCCCTCGCCACGGGCGTCGCGATGCTGATGCGCGCCCACCTCTTCCGGTACACCGCTCAGGTCGGCTGTGCGCTCGCCGCCGGCCTCGGCTCGCTCGTACTGCTGGGCCTGGGGCTGTGCCTCAACCCGCCGGCGACCCTGATCCGCGACGCCCTGCGGGGCGACGGCACCGCGCTGGACATCCGTACGATCTGGCTCACCGCGGCGGTCGCCGCCGTGGCCGCGCTGATCGTCTCGATCGGGCTGATCGTGCCGCGCAAGGGCGTCACACCCTTCTGGGGCCGGTTCCTGGAGATCGCGGAGTCCTTCGTGCTCCTCACCCTCGTACCGCTGTGCCTGGCGGTCTTCGACGTCTACCACTCCATCCGTGCGCTGACGTCCTGACCGGGCCTGGTACGCTGTGTAACGGCCGTTTGTGTACGCGCACCCGGAGAGCCCGCTCTCTCTGGAGTGCAGCGCCCATCGTGCCTTCGCCTCCGAGTCACGGAAGCTCCCCTGAGACCAAGACCAGGGGCACTCGCAGGCGCATCGAACACCAATGAGGAGTACCGAGTGTCTCTCGACGCCGCTACGAAGAAGCAGATCATGGCCGAGTTCGGCACCAAGGAGGGCGACACCGGCTCCCCCGAGGTCCAGGTCGCGATGCTCTCCCGCCGCATCTCGGACCTGACCGAGCACCTCAAGACCCACAAGCACGACCACCACTCCCGCCGTGGTCTGCTGATCCTGGTGGGCCAGCGCCGCCGCCTGCTGCAGTACCTGGCCAAGAAGGACATCCAGCGCTTCCGTGCGCTGGTCGACCGCCTCGGCATCCGCCGCGGTGCGGCCGGCGGCGCCAAGTAAGTCGCCGTGAAGGGAGCGGTTCCCACGCTGATGGGGCCGCTCCCTTTGCTGTTGCTGTAAGCGGTGCAGGGCCTCCAAGGCCTGTACGCGTTGTGAGTGGGAATGCCAACCTGAGCCAAAGCTCAGTAATCTGGTCGCACAACGCAATAACGAAAACGCCATAAAAGCCACCAAGGCTGGCTGGGAGAGGCGCCCCTCGCCGTCGCCGGTCCTCGGTAGTGGCCCCCGGGAGGGACTCCCGGGTGCTTCGATCGAAGACCGGCCCGCACACAAGGCGCGCTTCTCCGCCCCGTCCCCCGCCACACGGGCGTCTGGGGACGCAAAGACGACAAGCAAACGGAGAAATCGCTAGTGGAGAACGAGACCCACTACGCCGAGGCCGTCATCGACAACGGCACCTTCGGCACCCGCACCATCCGCTTCGAGACGGGCCGCCTGGCCAAGCAGGCCGCCGGCTCCGCCGTGGCCTACCTGGACGACGACACCATGGTGCTGTCGGCCACCACGGCCTCCAAGAAGCCCAAGGACCAGCTCGACTTCTTCCCCCTGACGGTCGACGTCGAGGAGCGGATGTACGCGGCCGGCAAGATCCCCGGCTCCTTCTTCCGCCGGGAAGGCCGCCCCTCCGAGGACGCCGTCCTCACCTGCCGCCTGATCGACCGGCCGCTGCGCCCCTCCTTCAAGAAGGGTCTGCGCAACGAGATCCAGATCGTCGAGACGATCATGGCGCTCAACCCCGACCACCTGTACGACGTGGTCGCGATCAACGCCGCCTCCTGCTCCACGCAGCTGGCCGGCCTGCCCTTCTCCGGCCCGATCGGCGGCACCCGTGTCGCCCTGATCAAGGGCCAGTGGGTCGCCTTCCCGACGCACACCGAGCTCGAGGACGCCGTCTTCGACATGGTCGTCGCGGGCCGCGTCCTGGAGGACGGCGACGTCGCGATCATGATGGTCGAGGCCGAGGCCACCGAGAAGACGATCGAGCTCGTCAAGGGCGGGGCCGAGGCCCCCACCGAGGAGGTCGTCGCCGCCGGTCTCGAGGCCGCGAAGCCGTTCATCAAGGTCCTCTGCAAGGCCCAGGCCGACCTGGCCGCCAAGGCCGCCAAGCCGGTCGGCGAGTTCCCGGTCTTCCTCGAGTACCAGGACGACGTCCTGGAGGCGCTCACCGCCGCGGTCAAGACCGAGCTCTCCCAGGCGCTCACCATCGCCGGCAAGCAGGAGCGCGAGAACGAGCTGGACCGGATCAAGGAGATCGCCGCCGAGAAGCTGCTCCCGCAGTTCGAGGGCCGCGAGAAGGAGATCTCCGCCGCGTACCGCGCGCTGACCAAGAAGCTGGTCCGCGAGCGCGTCATCAAGGACAAGGTCCGCATCGACGGCCGCGGGATCACGGACATCCGTACCCTCGCCGCCGAGGTCGAGGCCATCCCGCGCGTGCACGGCTCCGCGCTGTTCGAGCGTGGCGAGACCCAGATCCTGGGCGTCACCACCCTCAACATGCTCCGCATGGAGCAGCAGCTGGACACCCTCTCCCCGGTGACCCGCAAGCGCTACATGCACAACTACAACTTCCCGCCGTACTCCGTCGGCGAGACCGGCCGCGTCGGCTCCCCGAAGCGCCGCGAGATCGGCCACGGCGCGCTCGCCGAGCGCGCGATCGTGCCGGTGCTCCCGTCGCGCGAGGAGTTCCCCTACGCGATCCGCCAGGTGTCCGAGGCCCTCGGCTCCAACGGCTCGACGTCCATGGGCTCGGTCTGCGCCTCCACCATGTCGCTGCTGAACGCCGGTGTGCCGCTCAAGGCCCCCGTCGCCGGCATCGCCATGGGCCTGATCTCCCAGGAGATCGACGGCGAGACGCACTACGTCGCCCTCACCGACATCCTCGGTGCGGAGGACGCCTTCGGCGACATGGACTTCAAGGTCGCCGGTACGAAGGAGTTCGTCACCGCCCTCCAGCTCGACACCAAGCTGGACGGCATCCCGGCCTCCGTCCTGGCCGCGGCCCTCAAGCAGGCCCGCGACGCCCGCCTCCACATCCTCGACGTGATGATGGAAGCGATCGACCGCCCGGACGAGATGTCCCCCAACGCCCCGCGGATCATCACCGTCAAGATCCCCGTGGACAAGATCGGCGAGGTCATCGGCCCCAAGGGCAAGATGATCAACCAGATCCAGGAGGACACCGGCGCCGAGATCACGATCGAGGACGACGGCACCATCTACATCGGTGCCCAGGTCGGTTCGCAGGCCGAGGCCGCCCGCGCCACGATCAACGGCATCGCCAACCCGACCATGCCGGAGGTCGGCGAGCGCTACCTGGGTACGGTCGTCAAGACCACCACCTTCGGCGCGTTCGTCTCCCTGATGCCCGGCAAGGACGGCCTGCTGCACATCTCGCAGATCCGCAAGCTCGCCGGTGGCAAGCGCGTGGAGAACGTCGAGGACGTGCTCGCCGTCGGCGCCAAGGTGCAGGTCGAGATCGCCGAGATCGACCAGCGCGGCAAGCTCTCGCTGATCCCCGTGATGGCGGACGAGGACGCTGCCGCCGCCGAGGGCGAGACGAAGGACGACACCGACCAGTGACGTCCCGTAGTTCGAAGGCGACGGCCCGCACCTCTTCGGAGGCGCGGGCCGTCGCCCGTACCCAAACGCTTCTGCCGGGCAAGGACGGCATCGGCACCGTCCGCCGCACCACCCTCCCCGGCGGCCTGCGCATCGTCACCGAGACCCTGCCTTCCGTACGCTCCGCCACCTTCGGCATCTGGGCGCACGTCGGCTCCCGCGACGAGACGCCCGCCCTCAACGGCGCCACGCACTACCTGGAGCACCTCCTCTTCAAGGGCACCCGCACGCGGTCCGCCCTCGACATCTCCTCCGCCATCGACGCGGTCGGCGGCGAGATGAACGCCTTCACGGCGAAGGAGTACACCTGCTACTACGCGCGCGTGCTCGACACCGACCTGCCGCTCGCCATCGACGTGGTGTGCGACATGCTCACCGGCTCGCTGATCCTCCAGGACGACGTCGACGCCGAGCGCGGCGTGATCCTCGAAGAGATCGCCATGACCGAGGACGACCCCGGCGACGTCGTCCACGACCTGTTCGCCAAGACGATGTTCGGCGAGACCCCGCTGGGCCGCCCGGTCCTCGGCACCGTCGACACCATCGAGGCGCTCACCGCGGACCGCATCCGCCGCTTCTACAAGAAGCACTACGACCCCACCCACCTGGTCGTCGCCGCCGCCGGCAACGTCGACCACGCCACGGTCGTACGCCAGGTCCGCCGCGCCTTCGAGAAGGCCGGCGCCCTCACCCGCACCGACGCCGCCCCCGTCGCCCCCCGGGACGGCCGGCGGGCCATCCGCACCGCGGGCCGCGTCGACGTCGTCAGCCGCCGCACCGAGCAGGCCCACGTCGTCCTCGGCATGCCGGGCATCGCCCGCACCGACGACCGCCGCTGGGCCCTGGGCGTCCTGAACACCGCCCTCGGCGGCGGCATGTCCTCGCGCCTCTTCCAGGAGGTCCGTGAGAAGCGCGGCCTGGCCTACAGCGTCTACTCGTACACCTCGGCCTTCGCCGACTGCGGCCTGTTCGGCGTGTACGCGGGCTGCCGCCCCAGCCAGGTCCACGACGTCCTCAGGATCTGCCGGGACGAGCTCGACCGGGTCGCGCACGAGGGCCTGAGCGACGACGAGATCGAGCGCGCCATCGGCCAGCTCAAGGGCTCCACCGTCCTCGGCCTGGAGGACACCGGCGCCCTGATGAACCGCATCGGCAAGAGCGAGCTGTGCTGGGGCGACCAGATGTCGGTCGACGACATGCTCGCCCAGATGGCCGCCGTCACCCCCGACGACGTACGGGACGTGGCGGCCGAGCTCCTCGGACAGCGCCCGTCGCTGTCCGTGATCGGCCCCCTGAAGGACAAGCAGGCCGACCGCCTCCACGACGTGGTCGCGTAACCGCACATCCGCCATGGAACCGAAGGAAGAAGTACGAGCATGAGCAGCAAGCTGCGCGTCGCGGTCATCGGCGCCAAGGGCCGCATCGGCTCCGAGGCCGTACGCGCCGTCGAGGCCGCCGAGGACATGGAGCTGGTCGCGGCCCTCGGCCGGGGCGACAAGCTGGAGACCCTCGCCGAGACCGGCACCCAGGTGGCGGTGGAGCTCACCACCCCCGACTCGGTCATGGACAACCTCGACTTCTGCGTACGCCACGGCATCCACGCCGTCGTCGGCACCACCGGCTGGACCGAGGAGCGCCTCGCCCGGCTGTCCGGCTGGCTGGAGGAGTCGCCCGACACGGGCGTCCTCATCGCCCCGAACTTCTCCATCGGCGCGGTCCTCACCATGAAGTTCGCGCAGATCGCGGCGCCCTACTTCGAGTCCGTCGAGGTCGTCGAGCTCCACCACCCCAACAAGGTGGACGCCCCCAGCGGCACCGCCACCCGCACCGCCCAGCTGATCGCCGCCGCCCGCGCCGAGGCCGGCTGCGCCCCGCAGCCCGACGCGACCGCGACGGCCCTGGACGGCGCGCGCGGCGCGGACGTCGACGGCGTCCCCGTCCACGCGGTACGCCTGCGGGGCCTGCTGGCCCACCAGGAGGTGCTGCTCGGCGGCGAGGGCGAGACGCTGACGGTCCGGCACGACTCGCTGCACCACAGCAGCTTCATGCCCGGCATCCTGCTCGGCGCCCGCCGCGTGGTCACCACCCCGGGCCTCACCTTCGGCCTGGAAAACTTCCTGGACCTGGGCTGATGCGCGCCAAGCTCACGTACTTCCTCACGGCTGCCGTCCTGGTCGTCTATTTCGTCCTGGTCGGCAGCCGTGGCGTGATGCTGATCCAGCAGGGCACCGCGCTCACCGTCACCTTCGGCTGCGCGGTGCTCATCCTGCCGGTCATCGGCGTCTGGTTCCTCTGGAAGAACACCCGGTTCGTCACCAAGGCCAACCGCCTCGCCGCCGAACTGGAAGCCGAGGGCGGCCTCCCGGCCGACGAGCTGAAGCGCACCCCGAGCGGCCGCGTCGACCGCGACGCCGCCGACGCCGTCTTCGCGCGGCGCCGCGCCGAGACCGAGGACTCCCCGGACGACTGGCGCTGCTGGTTCCGCCTCGCGGTCGCCTACCACGACGCCCGCGACACCCCGCGCGCCCGCAAGGCGATGCAGCACGCGATCGCCCTCCACGAGGGCCGGCGCCCGGTCAGTCGCTGAGCGCGTACTCCGAGCTCCACGCCATCACCCGGGCCGCCGCCCGGTCGTACGCCTCCACCCGCGCCAGGAAGTCCGCGTTGTGGTCGGTGAGCAGCGCCAGCTGCTCACCCCCCTGCCGTACGAGCACGAGGACCTGCCCCTGCACGGTGCGCGGCAGCCCGAGCCACCGCACGGGCTGCTGCACCGTCCGCACCGCGGAGATCCGTCCCCACGGCACGGTCACCGTCCGGAAGAACCCCACCCGGCGCACGCCCGCGGGGCTCACCCACGTACCCATGCGCAGCAGCCGCAGTGCGGCGCCGATCACCAGCACGGCCATCCCCAGGCAGACCGCCGCCCCGGGCAGCGCCCCGGCGAAGGCGATGATCATCGACGCCAGCAGGACGAACGAGGCGAGCAGCAGCGCCAGCGCCGCGGCCCCCACCCGCCAGGGCCCCGGCCGGTACGGACGGTGCCACTGGTCGTGGTCCTCGTAGGGGAGGGCGACGTCCTCGCCGGTGTCGAAAGCACGGTCGGCCGTCAGGAAGGGCAGGGGCACGACGGATCCTCACTCATACACACGCTCGATGGGGCTGTGCCCGGTGAGGCTACCCAGCACCTTCCGGACCGGCCACCGCAGGGTGGCCGCAGGGATTCACCGGCCCTGGGAGGCCTCGGACTGCTGCGTGTGACCCGCCGAGGGGCCGCTCTCCAGTGCGGGCATCCCGAAGAGGAGCGATCCCATCAGCCCGGCCGCGACGGTCAGCCCGATCAGCGTACGACCGGCGACCTCGGACAGGCTGGGACGCTCGCGGGGCGGAGGAGTGACGTTACTGCGGAAGCGCTCGGCCTCCGCGACGAAGGCGAACGGGACTGCCTCACGCCGGCCGAACATGTGTGAGAACCCTCCTTGAAACTCGTGACGGACACTGCTACCGGGTCAGACGCGTGAAGCAGCGGTTTGGTGCCCCTTTCGGTGCCCGAATTCCAGGGATTCATGTGCTGTCGGTGCCGCGACGTAGAGTGGGCGCCGCCCGAGCGACGCGATTGGAAGGACCCCCGCCGGTGAGCGACACCCCCGCCGAAGACCTCAAGCCCAGCTTCCGCAGCGATGTGACCGTCGAGCTGGTCAAGCACAGCGCCGCCGACTCCGACGTCCTGTGGGCGGCCCGCGTCTCCACGGCCGGCGAGCAGTCCCTGGACGAGCTGCAGAAGGACCCGGAGCGCTCCAAGGGTCTGATCAACTACCTGATGCGGGACCGGCACGGCAGCCCCTTCGAGCACAACTCGATGACGTTCTTCATCAGCGCCCCGATCTTCGTCTTCCGCGAGTTCATGCGCCACCGCGTCGGCTGGTCCTACAACGAGGAGTCCGGCCGCTACCGCGAGCTCCAGCCGGTCTTCTACGTCCCCGACACCTCGCGCAAGCTGGTCCAGCAGGGCCGCCCGGGCAAGTACGTCTTCGTCGAGGGCACCGAGGAGCAGCAGGCGCTCGTCGAGCGCACGATGGAGTCCTCCTACGTCCAGGCGTACGAGGCGTACCAGGAGATGCTCGCGGCGGGCGTCGCCCGCGAGGTCGCCCGCTCGGTCCTGCCGGTCGGCCTCTTCTCCTCCATGTACGCCACCTGCAACGCCCGCTCGCTGATGCACTTCCTCGGCCTGCGCACCCAGCACGAGCTGGCCAAGGTGCCGTCCTTCCCGCAGCGGGAGATCGAGATGGTCGGCGAGAAGATGGAGGAGCACTGGGCGCGCCTGATGCCGCTCACGTACGCCGCCTTCAACGCCAACGGCCGCGTCGCCCCGTAAACGGCGGCCCGGAGCCCGCAGGCGGGGACCCCGGCCGGGAACCCGCGCACAGGGCGCCCGAAGTGTCCGTATTGCGGCGTTCCGAGAAGTTCATCTAGGCTGATCAAACGGACCCGGCACTGCTTGAACCCCCGAGCAGGCAGTGCCGGGCTCCACCTCCCCAAGCGTCCCCCGAGGGGACCCCACGCGCTGAGCAACGAGTAGCGTGTTACCCATGGCTCCGATCTCGACTCCGCAGACCCCCTTCGGGCGGGTCCTCACCGCTATGGTCACGCCCTTCACGGCGGACGGCGCACTCGACCTCGAAGGCGCACAGCGGCTCGCCACCCACCTGGTGGACGCAGGCAACGACGGCCTGGTCATCAGCGGCACCACCGGTGAGTCCCCGACCACCAGCGACGCGGAGAAAGAGCAGCTCGTACGGGCCGTGCTCGAAGCAGTCGGAGACCGCGCCCACGTCGTCGCCGGTATCGGCACCAACGACACCCACCACTCCATCGAGCTCGCCCGTGCCGCCGAGCGCGCCGGCGCACACGGCCTGCTCGCCGTCACCCCGTACTACAACAAGCCCCCGCAAGAGGGCCTCTTCCGCCACTTCACCGCCATCGCGGACGCCACCGGCCTCCCGGTGATGCTGTACGACATCCCCGGCCGCAGCGGCGTCCCGATCGACACCGAGACGATCGTCCGCCTCGCCGACCACCCGCGCATCGTCGCCAACAAGGACGCCAAGGGCGACCTCGGGCGCGCCAGCTGGGCCATCGCCCGCTCCGGCCTCGCCTGGTACTCCGGCGACGACATGCTCAACCTCCCGCTGCTCTCCGTCGGCGCCTGCGGCTTCGTCTCCGTCGTCAGCCACGTCGTCACCCCGGAGCTCCGCGCCCTCCTCGACGCGTACCTCACCGGTGACGTCCAGAAGGCGACCGAGGTCCACCAGCAGCTGCTCCCGGTCTTCACCGGCATGTTCCGTACGCAGGGCGTGATCACCACCAAGGCCGCCCTCGCCCTCCAGGGCCTCCCGGCCGGGCCGCTGCGCCTGCCGCTCGTGGAGCTCAGCCCGGAGGAAACCGCCCAGCTCAAGATCGATCTCGCTGCCGGCGGGGTACAGCTGTAGCAACAGACTTCATAACCGAATAGCCCAACAACTGAACACAAGATCAATAACAGACAACAGCAAGTGCACGAATGTCACGCGCGCCACGTGCCCAAGCGGTACGTGGCGCGTGTGGTGAGGAGAGTCTTTTGAGTCATCCACATCCTGAACTGGGCGCGCCCCCGAAGCTGCCCAAGGGCGGCCTGCGCGTCACCCCGCTCGGCGGTCTCGGTGAGATCGGCCGGAACATGACCGTGTTCGAGTACGACGGCCGACTACTGATCGTCGACTGCGGTGTCCTGTTCCCCGAGGAGGAGCAGCCCGGCATCGACCTGATCCTGCCGGACTTCACCACCATCCGGGACCGCCTCGACGACATCGAGGGCATCGTCCTCACACACGGCCACGAGGACCACATCGGTGGCGTCCCCTTCCTGCTCCGGCTGAAGCCGGACATCCCGCTGATCGGCTCCAAGCTGACCCTCGCCCTGATCGAGGCCAAGCTCCAGGAGCACCGCATCCGCCCGTACACCCTCGAGGTCGTCGAGGGGAACCGCGAGCGGCTGGGCCCGTTCGACTGCGAGTTCATCGCGGTCAACCACTCCATCCCGGACGCCCTGGCCGTCGCCATCCGCACCCCCGCGGGCATGGTGGTGCACACCGGCGACTTCAAGATGGACCAGCTCCCGCTGGACAACCGCCTCACGGACCTGCACGCCTTCGCCCGGCTCAGCGAGGAGGGCATCGACCTCCTGCTGTCGGACTCCACGAACGCCGAGGTCCCGGGCTTCGTCCCGCCCGAGCGCGACATCTCCAATGTCATGCGCTCGGTCTTCGCGGGCGCCCAGAAGCGCATCATCGTGGCGAGCTTCGCCAGCCACGTCCACCGCATCCAGCAGATCCTCGACGCGGCCCACGAGTTCGGCCGTCGGGTCGCCTTCGTCGGACGCTCGATGGTCCGCAACATGGGCATCGCCCGTGACCTGGGCTACCTCCGCGTCCCGCCGGGTCTGGTCGTCGACGTCAGGACGCTCGACGACCTGCCCGACCACGAGGTCGTGCTGGTCTGTACGGGTTCCCAGGGCGAGCCGATGGCGGCCCTGTCCCGCATGGCCAACCGGGACCACCAGATCCGCATCGTCCAGGGCGACACGGTGATCCTGGCGTCGTCCCTCATCCCGGGCAACGAGAACGCGGTCTACCGCGTGATCAACGGCCTCACCCGCTGGGGCGCCAACGTCGTCCACAAGGGCAACGCCAAGGTCCACGTCTCGGGCCACGCCTCGGCCGGCGAGCTGCTGTACTTCTACAACATCTGCAAGCCGCGCAACCTCATGCCGGTCCACGGCGAATGGCGCCACCTGCGCGCCAACGCCGAGCTCGGCGCGCTGACGGGTGTCCCCAAGGACCACATCGTCATCGCCGAGGACGGCGTCGTGGTCGACCTGGTCGAGGGCCGCGCCCGCATCGTCGGCAAGGTCCAGGCGGGTTACGTGTACGTCGACGGGCTGTCGGTCGGCGACGTCACCGAGGTCCACCTCAAGGACCGCCGCATCCTCGGCGAAGAGGGCATCATCTCGGTCTTCGTGGTGGTCGACTCCACCACCGGCAAGATCACCGGCGGACCGAACATCCACGCCCGCGGCTCGGGCATCGAGGACAACGCGTTCGACGCGGTGATCCCGAAGATCGCGGAAGCCCTGGCCCGTTCGGCCGCCGACGGCGTCGCCGAGCCCCACCAGCTCCAGCAGCTGATCCGCCGCACCGTCGGCAAGTGGGTCTCCGACACCTACCGCCGTCGCCCGATGATCCTCCCTGTGGTCGTCGAGGTCTGACGGCCCGTCGGGCCCGACCTGGAGCGGGGCACCTCGATTTGCATCGGGGCGCCCCGCTCCAGTACGTTTACGGCTCGCCTGACCGGGAACCCGGCACATCCGTGTGCCGAGAGGGTCCCCGGAGGGGCCGGAAATACCGACTCAGAATCTCTGATAAAGTCGGTCCGGTCGAAAGGCAGCCGAAAGGCAAAGGCCCTCCAACGGCCACCGGAAACTGAATCCGAACCGGAAACGGAACGGAAAAAGAATCTGGTAAGGTTGGAGACACAGAAGGGAAGTGCCCGGAGGAAAGCCCGAGAGGGTGAGTACAAAGGAAGCGTCCGTTCCTTGAGAACTCAACAGCGTGCCAAAAATCAACGCCAGATTAGTTGATA
>NZ_JBEZAQ010000025.1:0-70789 GCF_040646655.1 Streptomyces sp. NPDC045431 | reverse complement strand
GCCCTCTTCGAGCGCGGCGTTCAAGAACTCCTCGGCCGCCTTGGCCCGCACCGGGGTGGGAGCCGCGGAGCCGATGCCCGTGCGCACGGTCCGGGACTCCGGGTGCAGCGCCAGGCCGAAGGCACAGACCGCGATGACCATGGCGTTCCGCGTACCCACCTTGGAGTACTGCTGCGGGCCGTCGGCCTTCTTGATGTGCACCGTCTTGATGAGCTCGTCCGGGGCGAGCGCGTTGCGCTTCACACCGGTGTAGAACTCGTCGATCGGGATGAAGCGGGAGCCGCGCACGGACTCCACCTCCACCTCGGCACCCGCCGCCAGCAGCGCCGGATGGGCGTCACCGGCCGGGGACGCGGTACCCAGGTTGCCGCCGACACCGCCGCGGTTGCGGATCTGCGGCGAGGCGACGGTGTGGGACGCCAGGGCCAGGCCCGGCAACTCGTCACGGAGGTTCTCCATGATCCGCGTGTACGGCACGGAGGCGCCCAGACGGACGTTCTCCTCGCCGACCTCGTATTCGCTCAGCAGCTCGATGCGGTTGAGGTCGAGCAGGTACTCCGGCCTCCGGTGGTCGAAGTTGATCTCGACCATGACGTCGGTGCCACCCGCGATAGGCACGGCCGTGGGGTGCTCGGCCTTGGCGGCGAGCGCCTCCTCCCAGCTTGCGGGGCGAAGGAAGTCCATGAGTGGCTCTCTTCTACGTGATCCGGTGGTACGTGATCCAGGTGATCGACGTGTGCCGTGATCTGCGTGATCGGTCGTTCGCTGGGGCACGGGGGACGGCCGGGCCCACGTTCTCGTCTTCATGTTCACGTGCTGTTAACGCGTCGTGGAGCAAGTACACCCAGCGGTGCTCCACCCGGTGCAGTCGCTGAACATATGAAGGAGTTGGCTGGCCGCCCTCCTCGTCTTGTAGATTCGAACGAAAGGCGAGGACCAGTAACCTCTCCGTTTCCCCCCGGAAACGGTGGCCACGGGTCACCGGCCACAACCAGACACCCACGAAAAAGATCGGCGGCGACGAGATGCGGCTGCGCGCACTGCTGGAAACCGACGCGCTGGGGCTGCGGCTGCTCGGCGGCGAGGACGAGCTCGACCGCACGGTGCGCGGCGTGATGACGACGGACCTACGGGACCCCAGCCGGTACCTGTCAGGCGGCGAGCTGGTGCTCACCGGCCTGGCCTGGCGACGGGACGAGCACGACTCCGAGCCGTTCGTCCGGATCCTCGCGGCCGCCGGCGTCGCGGGCCTGGCGGCCGGCGAGGCGGAACTGGGCGCCATCCCGGACGACTTGGTCCAGGCTTGTTTGCGCCACCGCCTCCCCCTCTTCGCAGTAAACGAATCCGTTGCTTTCGCAACGATTACCGAGCATGTTGTTCGACAGGTGTCGGGCGAGCGGGCCGGTGATCTCGCGGCTGTCGTCGATCGGCACAGAAGGCTGATGACGTCCGGCCCGGCGGGCGGCGGACCCGAGGTCGTCCTGGACCTCCTCGGCTCCGACCTGGACCTGCACGCCTGGGTGCTGTCGCCGACCGGGCGCCGGATCGCGGGCGCCGGGGCGCCGCTGCCCGCCGAGGTGGGCGCCCGGCTCGCCGGCGAGCACCTGGCCGCCACCCGCACCGGGCGGCGCGGCCCGCACCGCGCGCAGGTCGGCCCCACGACGTACTCGCTCTTCCCGATCCGTAACACCGGGCGCGGCGCGACGCCCGCGGCGCGCGATGTGCGCGAGACCGTGCTGTCCGATTGGCTGCTGGCCGTCGAGGCCGACGCGAGCGACTGGCCGGCCGCCCGGCTCGACCTGCTGCAGGGCGTCACGCAGCTGATCGCCGTCGAGCGGGACCGGCGGGACGCGGCGCGCACGGTGCGGCGGCGGCTCGCGCAGGAGGTCCTGGAACTGGTCCAGACGGGCGCGGCCCCGGCGGAGATCGCGGCGCGCCTCAGGGTGGCCGCGCCGGTGCTGCTGCCAGGCCTCGGGACCGCGCCGCACTGGCAGGTCGTGGTGGCGCGCGTCGAGTGGGGCGAGGAGGGCGCGGCGCCCGCCGTCACGCCGGCGGGCACGGGCGGCGCGGGCGGCACGAAGAGCGCCCCGGCCCTCGAGTCCGGGCCGGTCGCCCAGTCGCTGCTGGAGGAGATCCTGGTCGACCCGGCGACCTCAGGCCCCGACTCGGCCGACCGGATCGCGGTGGCGCACACCGGGGACGAGGCGATCGCCCTGGTGCCGCTGCCCGCGGTGCCGGGGCTGGACGGCTCCGGCGCCTCCCCGGAGGACGAGGAGGAGGGCGCGGTCGCGGTGCACGCGGGCGGCCCCGGGCTGCACGCGGACGCGCTGCTCTCGGCCGTACGGGAGCCGCTGTCGGCGGGGCTCGGGGACGACGGGCGGCTGACGCTCGGCGTGAGCGCCGCCGTGCACTCGGCCGAGGGGCTGCGCGGCGCGCTGGAGGAGGCGCGGCACGCACGGCGGGTGGCGGCGGCGCGGCCCGGGCGGGTGTGCGCGGCCGGGCACCACGAGCTGGCGTCGCACGTGCTGCTGCTGCCGTTCGTGCCGGACGACGTACGGCGGGCGTTCACGGCGCGGCTGCTGGACCCGCTGCGGGACTACGACCGGCGGCACCGGGCCGAGCTGATCCCGACGCTGGAGGCGTTCCTCGACTCGGACGGGTCGTGGACGCGGTGCGCGACGCGGCTGCACCTGCACGTGAACACGCTGCGGTACCGCGTGGGGCGGATCGAGCAGCTGACGGGGCGTGACCTGTCGCGGCTCGAGGACAAGCTGGACTTCTTCCTGGCGCTGCGCATGTCGTGACAGGCCGTAAGGATGTCCTGACATTCAGTCAAATACCCTCACAGATAACGAGTACGCGAATCACCATGTCCGGACATAAGGACGCCCTGCATCACCAGGACTCCCCGCATCAGGACGCCCCAGATCAGGACGCCCTGCGCGGTGACTGCGCCAACTGCTTCGGCCTGTGCTGCGTCGCCCTGCCCTTCACCGCGTCGGCGGACTTCGCCGTCGGCAAGTCCGCCGGCACCCCGTGCGCCAACCTGCGAGACGACTTCCGCTGCGGCATCCACACCCGCCTGCGCGACGAGGGCTTCCCCGGCTGCACGGTGTACGACTGCTTCGGCGCCGGCCAGAAGGTCTCCCAGGTGACCTTCGGCGGCCGCGACTGGCGCCGGAACCCGGACACGGCCCAGGCGATGTTCACCGCCTTCCCCGTCGTACGGCAACTGCACGAGCTGCTCCGGTACCTCACCGAGGTGCTGGCGCTGAAGCCCGCGCGCGCCCTCCACGGGGAGATCCGCCGCGTCCTCGACGACACCGAGCGGCTCACGCTCCTCTCCCCCGACGAGCTCGCCGCCCTCGACCTGAACGCCCACCGCGCGGTCGTCGGCGATCTGCTCCAGCGCGCCGCGGAGCTCGTCCGGGCGGGCGTTCCGGGCGCGCGGTCCAAGAAGAAGAACCGCCGCGGCGCCGACCTCATGGGCGCCCGCCTCACCGGCGCCGACCTGCGGGGCGCGAGCCTGCGCGGCGCCTACCTCATCGCGGCCGACCTCACGGGCGCCGACCTGCGCCAGGCGGACCTGCTCGGCGCGGAACTCCGCGACGCCCGGCTGGCCGGTGCCGACCTCACCGGGGCGCTCTTCCTCACCCAGCCGCAGCTCAACGCGGCGCGGGGCGACGCCCGGACGGTCCTCCCCGCGGGGCTCACCCGGCCCGCGCACTGGGAGGCGTAGAGCGCGGCGCGGAACCCGGCCGACCGCGGGGCCACCGAAGGCCAGGCCGAGGGGCGGGCCAGGACCAGACTCAGGACACAAGAGGCACAACTCACCGGACAGATGTGCGACATCACACCAAGCGGACCGATGAGACGTTCTATATTCGGATCGTCATGCCGGATGAAGCATGCCTTTTCCTCGCACCGAGAGAGCCACAGCGATGACCCGAAGCGCCCGCAGCCGGGGCCGCAGACGAGCCGGCAACCGCAGCTCCCGCGCCCGTACCGTCCTGATGACCGTGTCCGCGCTGTTGCTCGTCGCGGTCGCGCTGTTCCTCGGGAGGACCGTGACCGGCGGCTCCGAGACCCCGGCGGCGGCGAAGGGCACCGGCGACGACGGCGAGGCGGCGCAGGCGCAGGGCGAGCGGCGGCCCGCCGGGGCGAACGCCCGGAAACGCGCCGAGCCCTGGGACGGCAAGGTGGAGGTACTGGGCGACGGCTCGACCTCGTACACCGGGCCGCAGCCGGACCAGCTGAAGCCCGAGAAGCTGAAGCCGGGCCAGAAGCCGCCGCAGTTCGTGGTCTTCTCCTGGGACGGCGCGCTGGAGAGCAAGGACCACCTCTTCTCCCACTTCCGCCAGGTGGCCAAGGAGAGCGACGCGCACATGACCTTCTTCCTGACCGGCATCTACGTGCTGCCGAAGGCGAAGAAGGACCTGTACGACCCCCCGAAGCACGACCGGGGCTCCGCCGCCATCGAGTACCCCACCGTCGAGCACATCCGGACGACGCTCACCCAGCTGAGCGGCGCCTGGAAGGACGGCCACGAGATCGGGTCCCACTTCAACGGCCACTTCTGCGGCCCCAAGGGCGGCGGTGACTGGAGCGTCGAGGAGTGGAAGAGCGAGATCGACCAGACCTACGACTTCGTGAAGAAGTGGAAGTCCAACACCGGTTTCACGGACATCCAGCCGCTGCCGTTCGACCCCGACCGGGAGTTCGTCGGAGGCCGGGCACCCTGCCTGGAGGGCCAGAAGAACCTCATCACGGCGAGCAAGGAGTACGACTGGCGCTATGACGCCAGCTCGCCCGGCGGTTTCCAGGCCTGGCCGCGCAAGCAGGACGGGATCTGGGACTTCCCGCTGCAGCTGCTGCCGTACCCGGACAAGGAGATCCAGGTCCTCTCTATGGACTTCAACTTCCTCTACAACCAGTCCAAGGGGAAGACGGACGGCGACCCGGCCATGTACCCGGCCTGGAAGAAGACGACGCTGGACGCGTACATGAACGGCTTCAACCGGGTCTACAACGGCAGCCGTGCCCCGCTGTTCATCGGCAACCACTTCGAGCAGTGGAACGGCGGCATCTACATGCAGGCCGTGGAGGAGATGATGCGGGACGTCTGCCCGCGGAAGGACGTGGAGTGCGTGTCCTTCCGCGAGCTGAGCGACTGGCTGGACGTCCAGGACCCCGCCGTCCTGGAGCAGCTGCGCGGGCTGGACCCGGGCCAGGTGCCCGACTGGAAGACGGTGGTCAAGTAGCCGGAGTGGTCACCTGACCGGAGTGGTCGGGTGACACCGAGGCGGACACGGTGGCGGTACGGCCCTCACGGGCGTACCGCCATCATCGTTTACCGCGTGTACCGCCCCCGCCGGCCGCGGCCCTCAGGGGCGCGCGGCCCCCTTCGTCCGGCCCTCCGTGTAATCCCGCCAGATGTCGGCCGGGAGACGGCTGCCGAGCGTACCGGCGTCGGCGCCCGCCACCCGGTCCAGGGGCATCAGGTCCAGCTTGCGCAGGTCCATCCGGTACAGCACCACGGCCGTGGCCTCCTGCTCGGTGTACCCCACGAACCACGCCGCCTTGTTGTCCTGCGTCGTGCCCGTCTTGCCGGCCGCGCGCACCCCGGGCACCCGCGCCGTCGCGCCGGTGCCCTCCTCCATCACGCCCTCCAGGGCCTCGGTCACCTTCCGCGCCACATCGGCGGAGAGGGCCTGCGTGGAGCGCACGGCGGGCAGCGGGACCTTCTGGCCGTTGCGGGTGACGCGGAGGACCGAGTACGGCTCGGTGTGCTTGCCCTTCGCGGCGAACGTCCCGTACGCCGTCGCCATGCGGATGGCGCTGGGCGTGGAGGTGCCGAGCGAGAACGCCGGTTTCTGGGGGCCCATGCTGGACGGCAGCAGCCCGGCGTTCACGGCGTGGCGGCGCACCCGGTCCAGGCCCACGTCCATGCCGAGCTGGAGGAAGGGCATGTTGACGGAGTTCACCATCGCCTCGCGCAGGGTGATGGCCTCGCCCCAGGACTTGCCGCCGTCGTTCTGGCCCTTCACCACCTTGCCGTCGCGGTCCCAGTAGGGGCCCTCGGGCGTCATCAGGGAGGCGTTGTGACGGCCGTCGTACGGGGTGGAGGGGGTGACGGGCACGCGGGGGCCTTGGCGCTCGCGCATGACGCCCTCGCTGAGCGCCGCCGCGTAGACGAACGGGGTGAAGGCCGATCCGGCCGGGACGGTCACCGCGTTGGACTCGTTGAACCCCTGCTTGAGGAAGCCGGGACCGCCGTACAGGGCCAGGATCTTCCCGTCCGCGCCGACGGTGGCGGCTCCCGTGCGGACGAAGGTGTCCTCTTCCCGCTTCTTCGGGTCGAGCTTGGCCCGGGCCGTGTGGACGGCCTTGTCGAGGGCTTCGGTCCGGGTCTTGTTGAAGGTCGTGTAGACCTGGTAGCCGCCGAGGTCGAACTCGGCGTCGGAGACCTTCCCGCTGCGGGTGACGTACGACTTGGCGAGTTCGACGAGGTAGCCCTGCTGGCCGCTGAGGTCGGTCCGGCCGCCGGTCACCTCGGTGGGCTCGGGGAACTTGGTGTACTTCGCCCGCTCGGCCGGCGAGAGCCTGCCGATCTCGACCATGCGGTCCAGCGTCCACTCCCAGCGCTCCACGGCCCGCTCGCGGTTCCCGCCGCCGAGGGCAGGGTCGTACAGCCCGGCGCCCTTCAGGAGGGACGCCAGGAAGGCCCCCTCGCTCGCGTTGAGCTCGGACACCTCCTTGCCGTAGTACGCCTGCGAGGCGCGCTGGATGCCGTAGGTGCCGCGCCCGAACCAGCTGGTGTTGAGGTAGCCCTCCAGGATCTCGTCCTTGCTGAACTTGTTGTCCACCTTGAGCGCGAGCATCATCTCGGTGAACTTCCGCGAGAACGTCTGGTCCTGGTTGAGGTAGGCGTTCTTGACGTACTGCTGCGTGATGGTGGAGCCACCCTGCGTCTCGCCGCCGCCCAGCATCCGGGTGACCGCGCGCGTGATGCCGGAGGGCGAGATGCCCGGGTCCTCGTAGAAGCTGGCGTTCTCCGCCGCCAGCACCGCCCACCGGACGTCCTCGGGCACCTCCTCCAGGGGCATCTCCTGGCGCCGCACCCAGCCGGTACGGGCCATCACGGTGCCGTCGTCCCAGTAGTAGACGTTGTCCTGCTGCGTGGCGAAGGAGTTCAGGTCCTCGGGTATCTCCGTACGCCAGTACACGAGGGCCAGACCGGTCGTGACGAGTCCCACGGTGATGAGCAGGGAGCCCATGAGCTGCCGCCACGAGGGGATCCACCGGCGGAAGCCCTGGCGGCCCGGGCGGGGGTAGTGCGGTCGCATGCGCCGCGCCAGCGGGAGCAGCACCGCCAGCCGGTCCACGGGCACCCAGGAGGGCAGCTTCCGTCGGGGCTGCCGGGCGGCCCGGCGGGAGCCGGCTCCCGCGCGCGGCTCACCGGCGGATCCCCCGCGGCCCGTGGCGGCGGGGACTCCGCCGGAGAGGGTCCGCAGGGCCATGGTGGACTCCACGTCCGCAGGTCCGGCGGACTCGGAGCGCTCAGAGGCGCCCGGGGGTTCCGGGTATCCCGGGTACTCAGAGCGCTCCGGGTATCCCGGGTGCTCGGAGCGCTCCGGGTATCCCGAGTGCTCAGGGTGCTGCGAATCCGCCGAGCGCTCCGGCCCGGTCTGGCCGGCGCGCTCCGGGCGCGCGGAACCGAGGCGTCCGGTCCTCCGGCGCGGTGCGGGTTTCCCCCTCTTACCCATGAGACATCACCGCGGCCCCACGCCCCACGTCACGGCCGACCACCGTCATCGACATCATTCCCCCCGAGTCTGCTCACGCCTTCTTTACGGTATTCACCCTATGAAAGATGAAGTTTCACCGACTGCGGGGGGCGGGTTCAGCAGGTGGACGCGCTCGTCCTCACTTCCGGGCGTAGTCCGCGAGGGCGGGTTCCAGCAGGTCGAACGCCCGGGCGGCCTCCTTTTCCAAGGTCGCCGCGATCTCCGGGTTGGTGTGGCCGGCGAGCGTGAGCTCCTGGATGCGCTGGAACAGGACGCGGTGCACCGCGCCCAGCAGGGCCGCGGCCGTACGCGCCGTGATGTCGCCGGCCGGGGCGCCGGTCGCCTCGGCGAGGGCGGCGGCGAGGGCGTCCTCGCGCTGGTCGTGCAGGCCGCGGAGGCAGGCGGTCAGGGTGGGGCTGTCCGCGATCATGCCGGTGAACTCCGGCCCGGCGAATCCCGCGACGGGGTCCTGGGCGGCGACGGCGGCCAGGAAGGAGCGGCGGAGCGCCGCGAGGGCGGTCTCCCCCGGCGCCCGCTCGGCGACGGTACGGGCCAGACCGGCGGCGAACTCCTCCTGGTGGTCGAAGGCCAGGTCCTCCTTGCGCGGGAAGTAGTTCGTCACCGTCTTCTTCGCGACGCGCGCGGCGTCGGCGATGTCGGCGATGGTCGTGGCCTCGAAGCCCCGTTCCAGGAAGAGCCGGGTCGCCCGGTCGGAGATCAACTGCCGCGTCTCGCGCTTCTTGGTCTCCCGCAGGCCGGGGGCCGCGGTGTCCGTCGCGCTGCTCGTCTGCTGGGTCATGGGACCCATCTTACATCGGTCGTAAATTAACTCCCGTCGTAAGGTGTGGTACGCCGCAGCATCTGGCCGGCGGCCAGCGCACGGTACAGCGGGCTGGTCTCCAGCAGCTCGTCATGGTCGCCGCAGGCGACGGCCCGGCCGTCGTCCAGCACCACGATCCGGTCGGCGTGCTGGACCGTGGAGAGCCGGTGCGCGATCACCAGCACCGCGCACTCCCGGGCCGCGTCCCGCATGACGGCGGTGAGCGCCGCCTCGTTGAGGGCGTCCAGGTGGGACGTCGGCTCGTCCAGCAGCAGCAGGGACGGCCGGGCGAGCAGGGCGCGGGCCAGGGCGACGCGCTGCCGCTCGCCGCCCGAGAGGGTCGAGCCGCGCTCGCCGAGCCGGCCGGAAAGCCCGCCGGGAAGGCGCCGCACGACGCCCTCCAGCTGGGCGAGTCCGACCACCCGCCGCACCTCCTCGTCGGTGGCGCCGGGCACCGCGTAGGCGATGTTGTCGCGCAGCGTGCCGTGGACGACGTGGGTGTTCTGGTCGACCACCGCGATACGCGCCCGGCACTGCGCGCGGGTCAGCTCGGCGGCGGGCCGCCCGTCGAACAGCAGGGTCCCGGAGTCGGGTTCGTAGAACCGCGCCGCGAGCGCGAAGACGGTGGACTTGCCCGCGCCGGAGCGGCCCACCAGGGCCACCTGCCGGCGGGGCGGGACGGTCAGGGTGACGCCGCGCAGCACCGGGCGCGCCGGGTCGTAGCCGAACCGGACGTCGCGCAGGGCGAGTACGGGTGGCGGCGCCGCCTCGGCGGGAGGCGGGGTACGAGGTGTCACCCGGCACTTCGCGGTGGAGGGCTCGTCCGGCTCCGCCTCCAGCGTCAGCGCCTCGGCGATGCGCTGGTGGGCGCCCATGCCCCGCTGGATCAGCCCGACCGCGCGGAAGACGGACGACAGCGGCAGCACCAGGTACGACGCGTACAGCAGGAAGGCGACGAGGTCGCCGAGGGAGCCGGAACTGCCGTTCACCCGCAGGCCGCCGATGACCAGGACGATGAGGAACGAGCCCTGGACGGCGAGTTCGACGGCCGGGCTCATCACGGACGCCAGCTTCGCCGTCCGTACGCCCGCGTCGTACGCCGCGTCCACGCGCTCCCCGATGCGCCGCGCCTCGCGCTCCTCCGCCCGGTGCACCCGCACCATCGGCAGCGCGCCGAGCGCGCGCTCCAGGTCCGCCGCGAGAGCGCCCACGGCGTTCTGCATGCGCGTCGACGCGGCGCGGATGCCCTGGAGCAGCGAGGCCACGACGGCGGCGGCGCCGGCCACCGTCAGGGTGACGAGGAGCAGCAGGACGGGGTCGAGCCACGCCATGAGCGCGATCGCCCCGGCCGCGACCAGCGCGCCCGTCACGAGGTCGACGAGCGCCTGCGACACCACCTCCCGCAGCAGCGTGGTGTCGGAGGTGACCCGGGCGATGAGGTCGCCGCCGCGGTGGCGGTCGTACTCCCGCATCTCCAGCCGCAGCAGCCGGGCCACGAGCCCGTGGCGGAGTTGCCGTACGACGCCCTCGCCCATGCGCTCCAGCACGAAGCGGCCCACCGCGCCGGTGGCCGCCTCGGCGACGAACAGCGCGCCGAGCAGCGCCAGCGGCGTCCAGAACGCCGCGCCGTCCCCGGCGCGTCCGCTCCCGTCCACGACGAGCCGGGCCACCAGCGGCTGCGCCAGGCCGAGCGCGGAGCCGACCAGCGTGAGGACGGTGGCGGCGGCGACGGAGGACCGGTGCCCCGCGGTGAGCCGGTACAGCGTGGCGACCGCGGCCCGGGTGGAGCGGTCCCCCTCCGCGCCCGCGCGGTCGCCGGCCACCTGTGTGCCGGTCATGGGGCCGGCGGCCCGCTCGCCGCCCGGTCCGCTTCGTCCGCCGGGGGCGCCGGGGGCGCCGTGGGCGCTGCGTCCGCCGCCTTTGCCGTGTGCGCCGCGTGGACCGGTCCCACCGCGATCAGCCGCCGGAAGTAGTCGTCCGGCACGCCCTCGCCCACCGGCCGCCCCTCCGCCTCGATCCACGCGTGCGCGGTGAAGGGCGGCACGACCCGTACGCCCGTGCACCACGTGGGCCAGCTCCCGCCCAGCCGGCACAGCAGCGCCGCGCCCAGCGAGCGGGGCAGGCAGCCGCGCGGACCGGCGCAGCGCAGGCTCACCGCGCACAGGGCGTCGCGGGCGGCCGCGGCCTGCGCGGCGGTGGCGGGCCGGGCCCCGCGGCGTACGACGCCGAGCACGGCGCGCATCCGGCGCGGCGGCAGCAGCGCGAGTGCGAACGCGGGCAGCAGCACGAGCCGCGCGGCCAGCCGCCGGGCGAACGGCACTCCGGTGGGCCGCTCCAGTGCGCTCGGTGTGGTCATGAGACCAGCCCCGAGGAGCGCAGCTCGGCCACGAGGGCCGCGACGTCCTGCTCGGCCCGCGCCCGCTCGATGTCGTACGCGGTGACGAGCGCGTCCGCCGCGGCGGCTTCGTCGCCGCCCGCCATCAGGGTGCGGACGACGACGGTGCCGGCGGGGTTCAACTCCCAGTACTGTCCGCTGCGTTCGTCGAGGAGGACCGTGCCGTAGTCGGTGTCGGCGGTGGAGACGTCGGCGCCGAAGCGCAGTGCCATGGCTGGTTTCCTTCGGTCGGGGGGGTCGTGGCGGGGGTGAGGCCGCGCAGCCAGACCTCGCAGGCGATCGTCGAGTAGAGGATGGCGTCGCGCAGCCCGGGCGTGGAGGGCCGCTCGGCGAGACGGCGCAGCGCGGTGCCGTCCACCAGGCCGAGGCGGGCGAGCCGTGAGTCCTCCCAGAGCGCGACCAGGTCGGCGCGGTGTGCGCGCAGCCCGTCGGCGGCGTCCATGGAGGCGGCGGCCTTGTTGGTGCGCCGCAGGCAGGCCTCGGGCACGATCCCGCTCATGGCCGCGGTGAGGAGGGGCTTGTACGCCCAGGGCGTGACGCGTTCGTCGGGCCGGACGGCGAGGCAGGCCTCGATGACGCGGTCGTCGAGGAACGGCGAGGCCATCGGTACGCCGGCGCGGGCGGCCATCCGGTCCCACTGCCGGATGATGCGGCTGCCGGCGCGGATCTGGTCGAGGTCGGCGTGCAGGCCGCGGTCCCGGTGGAGCGGTCGGGCGGTGGCGGCCGCCTCGCGCAGGGCGCGCCGCGCGGCCGCCTCGGCGTCGGACGTGACCCAGTCGAAGAGGCGCGGGGGCATGCCCCAGCCGAGGCTGGTGGTGACGGTGGCGGGCCCCGGGTCGCGCAGCCGGCCGGCCGCGCCCGCGAGCCACGTGCCGTACGGGCGGGAGTCGGCCAGGGCGCGGAGCGTGGCGCCGAGCGGCCACTGCCACAGGGCGCGGAAGCCGCGCAACTGCCGTGCGGCGAACAGCGGTCGGGTGCGGGCGAGGCGGTGGTAGTACGCCTCCGAGCACCAGGCCACGTGGTCGCCCCCGATGCCGGTCAGGTGGAGGCGGCTGCCCCGCTCGGCCATGGCGGGCAGGTGGTGCAGGACCCGGGAGCGGTCCATGACGCCGATGGTGGGTTCGTCCAACAGGTCGTCGATGGCGAGGAGGTCGGTGTAGACGAGCGGGGAGGCGTCGGCGTCCCACACGACGTGCTCCACGTCGGGCAGGAAGCGGGCGGCCTGCCGGGCCCAGTGCAGGTCGGTGTCGGCGGGGTCGCGTCCGGGCCAGGTGCTGGCCACCACGTGGGCGGGTGAGTCGTCGGCGAGGAAGCAGATGGTGGTGGAGTCCAGGCCGCCCGACAGGTCGCAACTGACCGTGCCCCCGGCGCGGGTGCGCGCGTCGACGGCTTCGGTGAGCGCCTCGCGGACGAGCGGCGCGCCGTGGGCGAGGGTCCGCGTCGGCTCCGGCGGGGACCACCAGCGCGCGTGCCGTGCGCCGCGTCCGTCCGGCGCGACGACGAGCGCGTCCTCGGGCGGTACGGCGGTGACGCCGCGCCACATCGGCGCCTCGGCCAGCGGGTGCGGCACGGGCCACAGCAGCCGGACGGCGAGCTGCTCGGGGTCGGGGTCGCGGCCGAGCGCGGCGGCGAGGACGTCGGCGCGCGGTGCGGCCACCCGTACGCCGCCGATCGCGGCGTGGAAGACCAGCCGCAGCCCGGAGGCGGTGCCCTGCACGCGGAGCCGGCCGTCGAGGACGGCCAGCAGGTGGAAGCTGCCGGGCAGTGTGCGGGCCAGGGCGTCCAGTTGGGCGAGGTCCCGCAGACGGGCGGCGTGCCGGTGCAGTTCGGCCTCGTCGAGCGGGCAACAGCCGATGACGGCGAGGAGCGTGGTCCCGGCGCGGGCGGCCACGATCTCGTCGTCGTGCCAGCGGCCGACGAGCCAGGGCCGTCCGGAGGGGTGGCACAGCGTCCGCCGCGTCGCGGAATCGGCGTCGGAGGCGGCGTCGGCGGCGTCCGTGCGGGAGAAGAGCCGGGCCACGGCGGGCGCGGCCGCGTGGTCCGGAAGGACCACGAAATCCGCGTCGCCGGGGCCCGGTCCCGCACTCTCGTGCGTGTCGATCATGGCGTCGATTCGCTCGCGCCGTCCGCCGTCAGTTCTTGCTCAGGATCAGACGGTCGTTCCCGGAGCTCTGGAGGAGTCCGGTCTTCTTACGGAAGGAACCCAGGCGGACGAGCATCGGCGCTTCGTATGCCTTCTTCACGGTTGTCTCCTTCTGTTCGGTTGTCCACCCACCCGGCAATGGCGGGTGGCCCGGTAACAGAAGCAAGCCCCAGGTCAACGCCGTACCGCAAGGGTCCATCTGCTTCTCAGCTTGTCGTACTAATCCGATGGTTGGGGGCTGAAAGCAGACGGCGAAGGGCGCATAAGTCCCTTGCATGCACGGAGGCTTGATTTCGCGCCAGAACCCGCGCGTCGTGGCAACACTTCGCCACCTGCGTTTTCCCGGAATACGGCGCTCCGGCCGCCCGGGGGCGCACACCCCGCCGATATGGTCGCCGCCCGGCGCGGAAAACACATCGCGCGCGCCCTTTTCCCGCTCGCAGTCACCGGACGAGCACCCGCGCGAACGCCCCCTCCTTCGCCGCCGACAGCTCCTCCCAGGTACCGGTCGCCGCGATCCGGCCGCCCTCCAGGACCGCGATCCGGTCCGCCCGGCGCACCGTCGCCGGGCGGTGGGCGATCACCACCGTGGTACGGCCCCGCGAGGCGGCCGCCAGCGCCGCCGACAGCTCGGCGTCCCCGGCCGTGTCCAGATGGGCCGTCGTCTCGTCCAGGACCAGCACCCGCGGGTTCGTCAGCAGCGCGCGGGCCAGCGCCACGCGCGAACGCTGACCGCCGGAGAGCGTCGTACCGCGCTCCCCCACCTGCGTGTCGTAGCCGTCGGGCAGCGCCTCGGCGATCCGGTCGACACCGCACAGGCGGGCGGCGGCGCGCAGCTGCGCGTCCGTCGCGTCCGGCGCCGCCAGGCGGAGGTTGTCGGCGAACGTGCCGTGGAACAGCGGCGCGTCCTGGCCGACCACCGCGACCGTGCGGCGCAGTTCCTCGTCGGCCAGGTCCCGTACGTCGACGGGCTCGCCGTACGCGCCGACGAGTTCGACCGCGCCCTCCGCCGGGTCCCAGAAGCGTGCCAGCAGGGCCGCGCACGTCGACTTGCCGGCGCCGGACGCGCCCACCAGGGCGAGGGTCTCCCCCGCACCGACCGTGAGGTCGAGGCCGTCGAGCACGGGAGCGCCGCCGTAGTCGAAGCGGACGCCGCGCAGCCGGATGCCGAGCGGTCCGGTCGGCGCCGGGCGCGGCGCGTCGGGCGCGGGCGCGCCGGCCCGGGCGCGGATCGCCGCGCCGACGCGGGACGCCGCGGCCCGCAGCCCGCCCGCCTGGCCGAGGGCCGCCGCCGAGTCGGCGACCGGCGCCAGGACGCCGAGCGCCAGGGCCATGGCGGCCGGGGCCCACGCCCCGTCGAGCGTGTGCGCGGCCGCCGCGACCACCCCGACGACCGCCGCCACCACCAGCAGGTCGCGCACCGCCGCCGCGCCCGCCTCCCACGCGTGCTCGGCCCGCTGGGCCTCGCCGAGCCGCTCGCCGTGGGCGCGCAGCCCCGCGCGGCGGCGCTCCAGCGCGTCGAACGCCAGCAGTTCGCGCATCCCGTCGACCGTCTCGACCACCTCGGCCGACAGCTCCGCCGCGGCCCGTCGGGTACGGGCCCCGCGCACGGCCCTGCCCCGTCCCTCCAGCAGCGGCGCGAGGAGCAGCAGCCCCGCCACGGGGACGACCGGGGCCAGCAGCCAGGGGTCCAGCACCGCCAGGACCGCCGTACCGGCGGTGAACACGACACCGGAGGCGAGGAGTTGCGCGACGGCGTGCGCGTAGAAGAACTCCAGCGCCTCCACATCGCCCAGCGCGGCCGCCGCCAGGTCCCCGCTGCGGCGGCCGGCTATCCGGGCGGGGGCGCTGCGGGCCAGCCCGTCGAAGACCCGGATGCGCAGCTCGGCCAGCACCCGGTACGCCAGGTCGTGCGAGAGGTCCATCTCGCGCCAGGTCGCCAGCGAGCGGACCACCACCAGGGCGATCAGCGCGCCGGTCGTGGCGGCGGCGGGGGCGGTGCGGTCCATGACGGCGGTGCCGACGGTGTGCGCGGCGAGCGCCACCAGGGCGACGAGCGCCGCCTGGTCGACGAGCGCGGCGGCGAAGGTGCGTGCCGTCATCGCCTTGTGGGCGGCGAGGACGGGCAGCAGGGCGCGCAGCGCGCCCCGCTCGGGGGTCGTGGTTCCGGCGCTCACGCCGCCTCCTCATGGGTGCGTCCGGCGGCGACGAGCCGCGCGTAGAGGGCGCTGCGCGCCAGCAGACTCGTGTGCGTACCGACCGCGTCGACCCGCCCGCCGTCCAGCACGACGATCCGGTCCGCGTCCCGTACGGAGGCGAGGCGGTGCGCCACGACCAGGCACGTACGGCCGCGCGCGGCGCGGAGCAGCTCGCGCCCGATGAGGGCCTCGCGGCGCTCGTCGACCGCGCTCGTCGCCTCGTCGAGGACGAGGACCGGGGCGTCCGCGAGGAGCGCCCGGGCGAGGGCGAGGCGCTGGCGCTGGCCTCCGGAGAGCGTCGCGCCGCGCTCCCCGACCTGGGTGTCGTAGCCGTCGGGAAGGCGGGCGATCTCGTCGTGGACGCCCGCGGCGCGGGCGGCGGCGTACAGCTCGTCGTCGGTCGCGCCGGGGCGGGCCAGGCGCAGGTTGTCGGCGACGGAGGCGTGGAAGAGGTACGTCTCCTGCGACACGACGGCGATGCCGCGGCGCAGCGCGGCGAGCGCGAAGGCGGTGTGGTCCGTGGAGTCGAGGGTCACGCGGCCGCCGTCCGGGTCCCACTGGCGCAGGAGCAGGGCGACGAGCGTCGACTTGCCCGCGCCGGAGGGGCCGACGACGGCCGTCGTGCGGCCCGCTTCGGCGGTGAACGACACCCCGCGCAGGGCGGGCGCGGTGGCGCCGGGGTAGGTGAACCGCACGTCGTCGAAGCGGATGGCCGGGGGGTGCGCGGGGGTGCCCTCCGTGCCCCCGTCCCGTACGGACGGTCGCGCGGTGCGGAGTTCGGCGATGCCGTCGGCGGCCGAGACGCCGAGGTAGCCCGCGTGCCACTCGCGCGACAGGTCGCGGACCGGGCGGAAGCACTCCGAGGCCAGCATGAGGAGCAGGTACGTGCCCGTGGCCGCGGTCCGCCCGGACGCGGCCGACGCGCAGGCGACCAGCGCGGCGGCGACCGTGCCGCCCTGGACGGCGAGGTCGGTGATGCCGGTGTCGATCAGCGACACGCGCAGTTTGGCGACGGTGGCGCGGTGCAGGGCGGCCGAACGCTCCTCCAGGCGCGCGCGCACGCGGGCGACCGCACCGGCGGCCCTCAGCGCGGGCATGCCCTGCAGCGCCTCCAGGTAGTCGGCGGAGAGCGCCTCGTACGACCCCCAGTGCTCCTGGCCGCGCCGGGCCAGCAGCGTGTCCCACCAGCGGGGCGCGAAGAGGGCGAGGACGAGGGCGGGGGCGAGGGCGAGGAGCGCGGCCGGCTCGACCACGGCGACGGCCACGAGCAGCAGCGGCGGCAGCACGCAGGTGACCAGGAGCTGTGGCAGGTAGCGGGAGACGTACGCGTCGACGCCCTCGACGCCGTCGACGAGCGTGGCGCGTACGGCTCCGGCGCGGCCGTCCGTGCCGCGGCCGACGGGGCCCAGGGTGCCGAGCCGCTGAAGGAGCGCGTCGCGCAGGCCCGTCCGTACGCGCGCCCCGGCGCGAACGGCGAGCGTGCGCTGACGGCGGGTCAGCGCGGCGCGGACCGCGACGGTGGCGAGGACGGCGGCCAGGAGGCCGGGCAGGGCGGCGGTCTCGCCCCGGGCGATCCGGGCCAGCGCGAGGGCGAGGAGCACGGCCTGGGCCAGGTGCGTGACGGCCACGGCACCGAGCAGAGCCGTGGCCCCGAGGAGGGGGCGGCGCGCGATCCTGGCGGCGCGCAGCAGCTCCGGGTGGAGCATCATGGCCGGTGGGTCCCTTCTGTGTCGGCGGTGCGGAGCCCCAGCGCGAGGGCGTGCACGAGGTCGGGCGGGCCGTCGGGGCCGTGCTGCCAGGAGCCGATCGGGCGCGAGGCCTGCCCGAGGTGGCCCGCCACGGCCTGGGCCAGGCCCACGGCGTACCCGGCGTGCAGGTGGGCGTGGCGGACCCGGGCGGGCGGCGCGTCGTCGGGGCAGCCGTGCGCGAGGAGCAGGGCGCCGACGTGCCCGAGCCAGTGCTGGTCCGCGGCGCGGGCGGCGAGGGCCGGGGGGATCTCGGTGGTGAGGTGCCACCGCACGGCCGTCGTGCGGCGGGCCACCGCCAGGACCGTGTCGAGCGCGGGCCGTTCGGGTACGGCGGGGAAGGGCGGCTCCGCGCTGCGGCGCGAGCGCAGCGCGGCCTCAGGAAGCGCGGGGGCCTCCGTACGCAGCCAAGCCGTCCCGCCGCCCAGCCCGCCGAGCGCCTTCCAGGTGTCCTCCAGGACCGGGGTCGGCGCATGGCGCGTCGGCGGGGGCGGGGCCCCGGGTCCGTACGCCGACCAGCGTTCCAGTACGTCGGGCGGGCCGGGTGTCAGGCGGACGGCGGCGAGCGGGTGTTCCGGTTCGGCGCCGTGCCAGTCGGGCGGGAGGCCCGCCGCCCGGGCGAGGAGCGTGACGTCCGCGTCCGGGCACCACTCCGGCGCGCCCGCGAGCGCGAGGGCGGCCGCGGCGTGGCCGGTGTCCAGGAGCAACAGCGGCCAGGCGCGGTGGCCGTAGTGGGAGGCCGTGCGCCGCGCGGTGACGGTGAGGACGGCGACCGCGCCCGGCGGGGCGCCGGCGGGCGCGGGACCGCGCGCGATCAGGCGGTGGCGTACGGGGTCGTACGCGTACCGGCCGGGCGGCAGCGCGGTGCCCGGGCCCAGCAGGAGGTGGGCGTTGACCGGGTGCAGGGCGCCGGCGGACGCGGCCGGGCGCAGCCGGCCGCCCGCGAGGGACAGCCGCAGGAGCCGGTCCAGCGGCGGCGGGACGGGCCGGGGTTCGCCGGGCCAGGGGGTGACCTGGTGCCCGGCCGGGAAGTCCGGGCCGGGCGGCTGGGGGGAACGGGCTCGGGTCAGGGCGTTCATCACATGTGGGGCGGCGGCGCGAGGGTGAAGTCGGCGGCCGTGGCGGGTGCGTGGGTGCGCCAGTGGCGTGCGAGGGCCGCTTCGCCGAAGCGCGGGCAGCCGAGGTAGGCGAAGGCCGCGGGCTGGTTGGGGATCAGGCCGGAGACGAGGACGCGGGCGACGCGCAGGGGCGTCTCCCGGACGTCCTCGGTCGTCAGGTCGAAGGTGAGGATCCGGTGGCCGGCGAGGCGGGCCTCCAGGTCGCTCCGGGTGCCGGGCTTGACGTCGGTGACGGGGACGGTGCCGAGCGCCGGGTCCGTGAAGCGGCGCGCGTACGGCTCCATGCGCGGGTCGAGCCACACCTGGACGTGGGCGCCGAGGTCGCGTACGGCGGCGAAGTCCGCGCCGCAGTCGTCGAGGTAGCGGCGGTCGGGGCGGTGGTCGAGGTAGAGGCCCCGGGCCAGCATGCCCGCCTCGATGGCCTGGAAGACCCAGCCGTCGGCGTCGGTGGTGCCCTGGGTGAAGACCCACGTGTGCACGGCTTCGAGGACGGCCTTGCGGGCGGCTTCGGCCGGGTCGTAGCGGCAGGCGAAGCCGGCGGCGTACAGGCCGCGGGCGGGGTCGTGGACGAGGGCGGCCATGCAGGGCGCGAACTCGGAGGGCATCTCCACGATCCACACGTCGAGTGCGCAGCCCGCGAGGTCGTCGAGGAGGCCGGGGACGCTGGCGGGGTCGATGCCCCGGGTCGGCCCGTCGAGGTGCCACCACAGTTCGAGGGCGTCGCGCTCGACGATCTCGAGGAGCGCGCGTTCGACGGCGTCGTCCAGGCCCTGGCCGGTGGCGATGCCCGCGTAGTTGAGGTGGTGCGTGCGCGGGAGCGAACAGTGCGCTCCCTGGCGCCAGTTGAGGTGGGTGAGGGCGACCGGGGCCCACACCTCCTCGCCGTCCTCGGTGCCGCGCGCCCAGAGGGCGGGCGTGTCGGGGGTGAGCGGCCGGTACGGGAACCCGGGCCGGGCGTACTGCCAGGGCGCGTAGGCGGGCAGGTCGCCGGGGCCGTACAGGCGCTTGCCCTCGGCGGCGAGTTCGGCGGCGGTGGCGCGGCGCGGCGCGTCGGGGTGGCCGGGCGGCGGGACGCGGTTGCCGCAGTAGCGTTCGACGGCCTCGGCGATGGCCGCGACGCGGGCGCCCGCCGGGTCGCCGAAGGTGGTGCCGAGCGAGACGCGGTCGGCGGGCCAGGCGCCGAACCGGCGGGCGTCGGAGACGTCGGCGGTCATGGCGGTGTAGCGGGGTGGGGCGCCGGTGGGGTGCGGTACGGGCTCGACGCCGCGTATCAGCCCGCAGACCGGGTCCACGAGGGCTTCGATGTTCACGTCTGGATCTCCTGTACGGGGTCGACGGGGTGGGCGCCCCGGACGACGGGGAGGAGCAGGGCGCTGCCCCGGGTGCGTACGGTGCGGTGGGAGGGCAGCAGGCGGGTGGCGGTCACCGGGTCCTCGCCGGTGTGCGGGTTGCGGGCGTGCGCCGGGAAGTGGTGGCCCGCGACCTCCAGGCGCAGCCGCGTACCGGCGCGCAGCCGCCGGGCCAGGTGCCCGAGGGGGACGGTGAAGGGCCCGGGCTCGGTGCGGCGTACGACGCCGGTGGCGAGCGGCTCGGCCCGGCCGTCGGGGTCGAGGGCGACGAGCCGTACGGCCCAGTCGGCGCTGGGCGCGTCGGCGGTGGCGTCCAGGGAGACGTCGGCGGGGCCGAGCAGGTCCAGCGGGCGCGGCAGGGGCGGCGAGAGCAGCAGGCAGCGGTCCGGGGTGCCGTCCGCGGGCACGTCCAGGTCGTCGGAGCGGACGGGGCGCTCGGGGTCGGCGGTGAAGTCGGCGCCGCGCAGCAGCCGCAGGCCGGTGCCGAAGGCGTACGGGGCCGGGTCGAGCGGCTGGGGGCGGTACCAGTGGTCGCTGCCGCCGAGCGCGAGCGCGCCGGTCCGGCCGGTGAGCGCGCCGGCGAGTGCGGCGCGGGCCCAGCCGGTGTAGAGGGCGCCGAGGGAAAGGCGGTGCGCGGGGCGGGCCTCCGGCGCCGGTTCGGCGGTGAGCCGGTGGCCCCAGGGGCCGAGCAGCAGACGGGCGGGGCCGGGCCAGTGCCGCCACAGCCGGAGGGTGTCCTCGGCGAACGGGTCGCGGCTGCCTCCGACGGCGAGCAGCGGCACGGCGGAGGCGGGTGTCTCGCGGCGCGGCGCCCGCCACAGGGCCCGCCAGGCCGGGGAGTCGAGGATCCCGGTGACGGGGAGGTGGTCCAGCGCCGCGGGCGTGACGGTGAGGCCGCCGTGCTGGGACCACCAGCCCGCGCGGGCCTGGAGGCGTTCCGGGCCGGTCGTCTCACGCGCGGTCTCGGCGAGGCCGAGGGCGGGAACGGCGGCGATCACGGCGTCGGCGCCGGGTGTGACGAGGGCGCAGTGGGCGGCGTAGGAGGCACCGGCGGCGATGACCCGGCCGTCGCTCCAGGGCTGGGATCGGACCCAGTTCAGGGTCGCCTCGCCGTCCGCGCGTTCGTGGTCGCCGTACGGCTGCCAGTCGCCGTCGGAGGCGTGCCGGCCGCGGACGTCCTGGGCGAGCGCGGCGAAGCCCCGGGCGGCCCAGCCGCGCAGCTCGGCGCGGTGGTGGCGGCGGTCGTACGGGGTGCGGACGACCACGGCGGGGTGGGGGCCGGGCGCCGGGGGCAGGCAGACGTCGGTCGCCAGCCCGTCGATGCGGACGGTGCCGGTCACGGGCGGGCGTCCAGCGGGGCGACGTCCGGCACGGGCAGGACGGGGTGTTCGGTGACGGTGAGGTCGCGCACGTCGAGGCGGCGCAGCCGGCGCCGTACGGGCAGGGGCGCGCCGTTCGCCCAGGCGATGAGGTCGCCGGTGAGCAGGGCGGCGGTGAGCGCGGCGGAGGCCTCGGTGTGGCCGCCGCCGTCGGGGGTGGTGTGTCCGGCCCAGTAGGCGGCGAGTTCGCGGTGCGCGGGGGTGGCGGCGAGGCGCCGGAGCCGTACGTGCGCGGAGGTGACGTCGCCGGGGGCGCACGCGAGGGGCTCCAGCCAGGCGTGTGCGCCTTCGCGGTGGCAGCGCAGGAAGGCGGTACCGCGGGCGGGGAGTTGGTCGGCCTCGTCCCAGACGCCTTCGGGGGCGGGTCCGTCCAGGCACCAGACGACCGCGGTGCGCGCGGGGTCCTGGTCCCGGAGGGCCTGGTCCAGGTCCGGGAGGGCCGCCTCCCGCACGCGGGCTCCCGCGTCGCGGACGTACCGCGTGAGCGGCCCTGTCAGCCCGGGGTCCCCGAGCACGACCACGGTGCGTCCGTCGAGCGGGGCGGAAGCCCGCGTGCGGGTGGTGTAACCGGCCTCCTCGAAGGCGTCGGCGAGGGCTGCCAGCTCGCCGGACACCGGGTGACCGGTCGTCAGATGTGCCAGGAGGTCCGTCTCGTCCACGTCTCCGGTGTTCACCCGCAGAAACGTTCCGTCGGGCGTGCGGACGGCAAGGCCCTGGTCAGGGACGGTGACGAGGGCGACGCCGGGGGCGAGCCGCACGGTGGCCACGAGGTTCCTCCAAGGGGGAAGGGCGGGACGGGGACGGGACGGGCCCGCCCGGGAAGGCGATCCGGGCGGGCCCAGGCACGGGTGACGCGGTGTCGGCCTCGCTCGGCCGACTCGGCTCTACTCGGCCTTGTTCGGCCTTACTTGGCTTGGCCTTGGCCGGCCTTGGCCGGCCTTACTAGGCCCTGCGTCGGCCTTACTTGGCCGCGTCGGCCTCGACGGCGTCGGCAGCGTCGTCGAAGGGGTTCTCGACGAGGGCGTTGGAGTGGGTCGCCGACAGGTGGGCGAGCTGACCCTGCTCGGCGATCGGCGTGAACACCTTGTTCTGCTCCATGAGTTGAGCCTCCGTTTTCTCCGGGTGACCGCGCCGCCGGATCGGCGACGCACCACAGACACTAATGAATATGATTTTCATTCCGCAAGAGGTGGGGCGGTCGGGAGAGGGTGATCCGGGTAACACACCGGCCATCCGCCCTCCGGATCGCGCCCCACCCGGCCCGCCACGCCGAGGACGTCGGCGAGCAGCACCGGGGTCACCACCTCCGCCGGCGGCCCGTCCGCCGCCACCCGGCCGCCCCGCAGCGCCACGATCCGGTCCGCGAACCGCGCCGCGTGCCCGAGGTCGTGCAGCACCATCACGACCGTCAGCCCCCGCTCCTCGCGCAGCCGTACGACGGTCTGCATCACCTCCAGCTGGTGCCGCAGGTCGAGGTAGGTGGTCGGCTCGTCGAGCAGCAGCACGCGGGTGTCCTGGGCGAGCGCCATGGCCAGCCGTACGCGCTGGCGCTCGCCGCCCGACAGCGCGTCCACGGGCCGGTCGGCCCACGCGGTGACGCCCACGTCCGCCATGGCGCGGGCGCACACGGCGTCGTCGCCGTCCCGCAGCATGCCGAGCGGCCCGCGCGCCGCGTACCGCCCCTGACGTACGAGCTGACGCACGGTCATACCCGGTACGGCGGGAGCCTGCTGGTGCAGCAGGGCGACTCGGCGGGCGGCGGCGCGGCGCGACAGGCGGGCGAGGTCGTCGCCGTCGAGCAGCACCCGTCCGGCGGCCGGTTTGAGCAGCCCGGCGCAGAGCCGCAGCAGGGTGCTCTTGCCGCAGCCGTTGAGGCCGACGAGGGCGACCAGGTCACCCGGGGCGATGGTCAGGTCGACCCCGTCGAGCACCTCGCGGCCCGGGTAGCCGAAGCGGAGCCCCTCGACGCGTACCGAGCCGGTGGCCGTGGCCACCGGGTCCAACAGAACGCTCACGTTCTCACTCCTCACTCGCCGTGCGGCGGCGCGCCACGATCAGCAGCAGCGCCGCGCCCACGCAGGTCGTCAGCGCCCCGGCGGGTACGCTCAGCCGGTCCATGTCCAGGGCCCGGGCCGCCACTTGCGACAGCCACTGGGCCCCCGCGTCCGCCCCGCCGACCACCACCGCGCCGAGCAGCGCGGCGCCGGGCAGCGCCACGCGCAGGTCGGCCCCGAAGAGCGCGAACGCGAGGTGCGGCACGAGCAGCCCGACGAACCCGAGCGCGCCGACCGTCGAGACCGCCCCGGCGGTGAGCGCCACCGCGCACACGAGCGCGGCGACCCGGGCCCGGCCGGTGTGCAGCCCGGCCGCCGCGGCCTGTTCGTCGCCGCAGCGCAGCAGGGTCAGGGGCGCGGCCAGGGCGTAGGCCGCGACGGCCCACACGGTCGCCCACGGCCACAGCAGGTTCCAGTGGGCCCACACCCGGCCCTCGGTGGAGCCGACGAGCCACTGGACGACGCTGCCGAGTTCGCCGGGCGCGACCAGCAGCATCACGGCCGTCAGCCCGGCGAGCACCGCCGAGACCAGCACGCCGTACACGGCCATCTGCGCCGGATCGCCCTTGTCGCGCCCGGCCAGCAGCCACAGCAGGCTCGCCCCGGCGAATCCGCCCAGGCAGGCGGCGGTCACCACGGCCGCCGGGGACTCCCAGCCGGCCAGGCCGAGCCCGGACGCGGCGACCGCACCGAGCACGGCGCCCGGCGTGACGCCGGTGACCTCCGGCCCGGCGAGCGGATTGCGCAGCGCCGACTGGAGGACCGTGCCGGCGAGCCCGAGCGAGGCGCCCGCGGCCAGGGCCACCAGGGTGCGCGGCAGGCGCAGGTGGAGGACGACGTGCCGGGCGGTGGCGTCGCCGCCGCCGCTCAGGACGTCCCAGACGCCGGAGGCCGGCACGGCCCGTCCGGCGACCAGCCCTGCGGCCGCCACGACGACGGCGAGGAGCAGCAGGGCGGTGGTGCGTCGTGCGTACGTCACCGGCGGGACCTCGCCTTCAGCAGGGCGACTCCGGCCGGGACCCCGACGAGCGCCGTCCAGGCGCCGACCGGGGTCTCGATCGGCGCGAGGGCGAGCCGCGCCGGCTGGTCGGCGCAGGCCACGACGAGCGCGCCCCACACCGCCGACCACGGCAGCCAGCCGACCGCGTCCGAGCCGGGGCGCAGCTTCCGCGCCAGGTGCGGCGCGAGGAAGCCGACCCAGGCGACCGGCCCGCACACGGCGACCACCGGCGCGATCAGCAGCACGGAGATGGTGAGCGCGGCGAGCCGCGCGCGCCGTACCCGTACGCCCAGGGCCTGGGCGTCGTCGTCGCCGAGCCGCAGCACGCCGAGGACCGGCGCGCAGAGCACCAGCGCCGGAACGGCCACCACCAGCCAGGGCGCGAGGCCCGTCACGTCGTCCCAGGTGCGGGCGGAGAGGCTGCCGAGCAGGTAGCGGTAGATGAGCTGGAGGTCGAGCTGGTCGGCCAGCACCAGCAGCACCAGCAGCGCGGCCTGGAGGGCCGCGGCGACGGCCGCGCCGGTGAGCAGCACGGCGGACGGGCTGCGCCCGAACCCGGCGGCGAGCAGCGTCAGTACGCCGCCGACGGCCGCGCCCGCGAGGGCGAGGAGCGGCTGCACGGCGAGCGGCACGGACAGCGCGAGGACGAGCGGGGCGGCGACGCCGAGCGCCGCCCCGCTGGAGACGCCGAGCATCTCGGGGACGGCGAGCGGGTTGCGCAGCGCCTCCTGCAGGACGAGCCCGGCGGCGCCCAGGCAGGCGCCGGCGACGAGCGCCAGCACGAGCCGGGGCAGCCGCAGTTCGGTCACGATGACGCCGGCGAGCCCGTCCCCGCCGAGCGCGTCGGCGAGCGCGGCGGGGGGCACGTACGGCGTACCGAGGCAGAGCGCGCAGCCGATGACCGCCAGCAGCACGACGGCCACCGCGGCCCCATGGCGTACGGAGACTCGTGCGGACACTCGTGCGGTCACTTCAGCGCGGCCGTGGCCTCGTCGAGGACGATGCCGAGCGACCGGGTGCCGCGCCCCTTGGCCCACACCTCGGAGTCGACCTCGTGGACGTCACCGTTCTTGACGGCCGGAATGCGCGACCAGAGCGGGTTCTTGGCGAGCTTGTCGGACAGCTTGCCGTCGGAGGGTCCGCCGAAGGAGAGCGTCTCGACGAACATCACGTCCACGTCGGCGGCGAGGATCTCCTCCATGCTGTACGTGCCGTCGACGCCGCGGCTCTTCCACGGGTAGTGGGCGATCTTCGGGAAGAGCCCGCCGGCGACGTCGTTGCCGGGGGTGGCGACGCCGAAGTTCTCGTCGCTGCCGAAGATGATCAGTGCGGTCTTGTCGCTCTTGCCGCTCTCGGCCTTGGCCAGCTTGGCGCGGAACGCCTTCTCGGCCGCCTCGCCCTGCTGCGTACGCCCGGTGAGGGCGGCGAGGTTGCGCAGGTAGCCGACGCTGTCCTCCCAGCGGTTCGGCTGCACCGGCCAGAAGACGGTGGCGCCCTTGAGCGCGGGGGCGAGCTTGCCGTGCGTGTCCTCCAGGCCGATGACCAGGTCCGGCTTGTACGACAGGATCGCCTCGGCCTCGGGGGCGAGGAACCCGCCCGGTACGACCGGGATCTTCGCGGCCTTCTCCTTGCCCAGGAACTTCGGGTGGGCGAGCAGCTTGGAGTTGGTGGCGGCGGGCGTCATGCCGAGCTCGGCGAGCATGTCGTCGCAGAGCGCGACGAGGCAGACGACGCGCTGCGGCGGGGCCTTGGTGGTGACGGTGACGCCCTTGGCGTCGGTGACGGAGCGGGCGGCGGCGATGGGCTCGACCTTCACCTCGGTCTTCGGCCCGGCCTTGGCGCCGTCCTCGGCGCCGCCCCCGGCGGTGTCGGCGGTCGAGCCGCAGCCGACGAGCAGCGCCCCCATGACGGCCGTGGCGGCCCAGCGGCGCACGGTGATCCCCAGCATTCTGCGTGACATATGGCTCTCGGTTCCCTGTCTCGGTCCCGGGGCGGGATCGGGCGTGCGGCAAGGGCGCCCCGGGCCGCTCCCCCCACCACACAGATGTGCCACATGATAATCATTATCAACAATGTCGCCGTTCCACCACCCCTCGGGAGCCTCGCCATGCCGCTCGCCCCACGTCTGCTGGTTGCCGATCAAGTCGCTGGATGCATACGCGTGTTGGACCTGCCGGACGGCCGCGTCCGCGGTGTCCTGGAAGGCCGGCACCTCGCCGAGCACGCCGGGTTCCTGGCCCTGCCCGGTGGCCGCTGGGCGTTCGTCGACGACCTCGCGGGCGAGCTCGTCGTCCTCGACCCGTACGGCCCCGACGCGGGCCGCCCGCTCGTCGCGGCGACCACGCCGGTGGCGATCCCGGCCGAGCACCTGGCCGTCGACCCGTCGGGGCGGTACGCGGCGGTCACGACCGGCCTGGGCCGCAGCTGGGAGCCGTGGTCGGACCTGCTGACGGTGGTCGACCTCGACGGCGGCAGGTCCGTCCGGGTCCGCACGCGGGTGGGCGAGCCGGGCGTCACGGTCCTGGACGGGCCCGGCGAGCCCGGCGGCCCGCTCGTCGTCCTGCGGCACCGGGAACCCGGCGCGCTGGCCGCCTACCGGTACGACGACCTGCTGGCCGCCGCCCCCGCGTGCCCGCCCGCGACGCCCGCGTACGAGACGGAGCTGCCCGACCACGACGGCCACGGCGACGCCCACGACCCGCTCACCGGGCGGCTGTTCGCGGCCGCCGGGTCCGGGGTGCACCGCGCCCGGCGCGACGGCGACCGCCTGGTGGCCGAGGAGCCGCTGCCCTGGGCGGGCCCGGGACGCGGCTACTACCTGCGGCTCGACCCGGTACGCCGGGTGCTGTGGTCCTGCGTGCGCGGCGGGCCCGCCGACCCCGGCCGCTGGCCGGAGTGGACCAACGACGCCTGGTTCCACACCCTCGACGGCGAGCGCACCGGTCGCGTGCCCCTCGGCCCCGGCCTGGTCTTCCGGCTCGCGGTCGCCGCGCGGCACGTGGCGTACGCGCGTGTGCACCCGGACGGCGACGAGCTCGTGCTGCTCGACCGCGACGAGCCGAGGGTCGTGGCCCGCCGGCCGCTGCCGCCCATGGACGGCGCGCCGAAGCCCGGCGCCACACCCTGGGACGGGGTGCAGCGGCGGGCGATCGCCGCCTCACCGGGCGCGGGGTTCACCGCCGTCACCCGCGGCGGCCACGGCGAGGTTCACCTTTTCGACGGAACCGAGCCGGTGGCCACGTACACCCTGCCGACCCCCCTCGACGACGGGGGCCACCTGGCCCTGACGGCCCCGGGAGACGGCGCCTGGGGCGACCCGGTGGGCCGCTGAGGGGCTGCGGCGGGCGCGGCCGACGGTGGCCGGCCGCCCACTGATTGTGAATCAATTCACCTGACCCTCTTGGCCGGGCGTGCCGTTCCGTGCTGAGATTCGTCCGGGCTCAACGGCACTCACAGCACTCAACAGCTCAATGGCGCGCTCGGGGAGGGCAATGTGGCGGATACCGCCATGTCTGGTTCCGGAACGACCGCAAGCGACGATCCCCTCCAGACCGCGGTATGGCGGCTGCGTTCCCGCGGCTGCTGGAGCGACGCGGCCGCCCTGCTCGCACCCCGCGCGGACCAACCCGCGGCGGCGCTGCAGCGCGCGGCCCTGCTGATCGAGCGGTGCCTGTACACCGAACAGGGCTGGGCCGAGGCGGAGGACGCCCTGCGCGTGGCGGAGGCGCTCGCCCACGACGACGGCGAGCGCGGCGCGGCCGCCTGCGAACGCGGCTACCTCGCCTACGCGTCGACGCTGCACGGCGTACGGGACCGGGCCGACGAGGCCCGCGCGGCGCTGGGCCGCGCCGCCGCACTGATCGGACCCACCGCGCCAGGCCGCCCGCTGCTGGACTTCCGGCGCGGCCTGCTCGCCCAGAACCTCGCCGACTCGCCGCAGGCCGCCCGCGCCGCGTACCGCCGCGCCCACGCGGGCGCCACCGCCCAGGACGACCGGCTGCTGATGTCCTTCACCTGGCGGCACCTGGCGGGGCTGGCCCTGCGCGACGGGGAACTGGCCGAGGCCCGGCACGGCTTCGCCGAGTCGCTGCGGCTGCGCGAGGAGCTCGGCTACCTGGTCGGTACGGCCCCGGCCCTGGCGGCCCTCGCGGAGGCCGAACCGGAGCCGGAAGCGGCACGGCTGCGCGAGGAGGCGCGGCGGCTGTTCCGGCTGCTGGGCGGCGTACCGACGTGGCTGGCGGCGCAGTTGGCGGTCCGGCCTGCCGCCTGAGGGGCGCGCGCCCGGCGTCGGGGGGCACTGCCAGAGGGCGTTGTCAGAGGGCGTTGTCAGAGGGCTCTGCCATGATCGGTGGCATGAGCGACACCAGCCTCGACCAGGCACGCAGAGCCCTCGACGCCCTCCGTACACGCGAGGGCGTCGAACTCCTCGACGGCATCCCGGACACCGAACTCGACACCTGGCCGATCGCGATACCGGCGGCCGTCCGCGCGGTGCTGCGCGAGGTGGGCGGCATCCGGTACGGCCGCGAGCGCTACGACTTCGAGCCCCGGGGGCTCGACGTCGGCCAGTGGGGCACCGGCGACCTGCTCGTGGGCGTGGGCGGCGAAGACGACTGGGGGCCGATGGTCCGCGTCGAGGAGTACGACGACATGGAGATCGTCATCGAGGCGCCGACGTTCACCTCCTGGCTGCTGACCCTGGGCGCGGAGCGATCCGCCCCCGAGGCGACCCTCGCCGCCATCCCCTCCATCGAGGCCGCCGAGGGCCCGGACGCGGAGCTGGCCGCCCTGGCCGACGGCGGGGACTCCCTCACCGACCTGGTGGACCTGCGCGCGGTTCCCGGCTACCCGTGCCGGGTGGCGTGGGAGCCGTACCACTCCCTGGAGTACGACACCGCCGACACGGGCAGCAGCGACATCGAGTACGAACTCATCGGTGGAGGCCGGGCGTTGCTGCTCCGCAGCGTGCCCAGCGGCGACTTCCTGGACCGCCCGGTGCGCCGCCACCGGATCCCCGCCGACGCGCCGCGCCGCGCCGTCACCGAACTGCGCGCCCTCGCCGCCGACCACCCCGACCTGGTGACCCTCGAACCGGGCTGCACCGACGAGGAGATGGACAGCTGGCCGGTCCCGGTCCCGGAGGACATCCGCACGGTCCTCCGCGCGATCGGCGGCGTCCGCATGCCGGGCCTGCACACCCTGCGCCTGCTGCCCGGCGCGCCGGAGCACACGGTCGACCCGGAGGTGCACCGCATGATGGGCGGCGACGGCACGTACTGGCCGATCGCCCACGTCACGTACGGCTCCAGCGTCGCGCTCGCCCAGATCCGCATCGACCCGGACACCGGCGAGTGGGGCTACGTCGTCTCACTCCCCTGCGACCTGCGCGACCTTGGCGAGGAGCCCGAGCTGTCCCTGCTCGCCGAGTCGCTGCCGCACCTCCTGCTGACGATCGCCAAGGCAGCCCGCGAAGCCGCCGCGGCCCCGGACTTCGCCGGTCGCATGACCTCCGCCTTCCTGTACTTCACGCCCAACACCGGCGAACCGTGGACCCGCCCGGTCCCCGTCGAGGAGTGGTCCGACTCCTCCGACCCGCTCCGCGCCGCGCTCGCCACCCTCCCGCCGGGCACCCACGTCGCCGACCTGCGCGACTCCCCCATCCCCACGGACCTCTGCTTCCACCGCTCTTACCTCTGGCCCTACGGCGCGGACTCCCTGGACCGCCTCCACTTCACGGCGGCGGGGCGGCTGGTGGCGGCCATACCGAGGAAGCCCTGACCCGGCCTCGGGTGTCACAGGTCGGCGAGGGTGCTGTCCACGGTGGCGAGCAGGGCCTGCCTGTCGTCCCGGACCCTGCCGAGCACGCGCAGTCCGTAGTACGTGCTCTGGATCCGGCGCGCTAGGGCGCGGACATCACCGGTGGCACGGATCTCGCCCGTGTGGCGGCCGGCGGTGAGGACCGCGTACAGCTCGTCCTCGACCCGGTCGAAGCTGCGCCGTACCGCTTCCCTGATGTCCTGGTCGAGGCCGGCCGCCTCGATGGCCGCGTTGATCGCGAAACAGCCCCGGCGGTCGGTCTCGTCGAGGTCCGCGTCGATGGCGTGGATCATCATCTCGCGCAGCCGGTCCTTGACGGGGCCCGGGCGCTGGAGGAGCGCGATCTGCTCGGCGGTGCTGGTCTCGTAGTACCGGTTGAGGGCGCGCAGGTAGAGGAGGCGCTTGCCGCCGAAGGTGTTGTAGAGGCTCGAGGGCCCGAGGCCCGTACTGTCGCACAGGTCGCGGGTCGACGTGCCCTCGTAACCATGGCGCCAGAAGGTCTCCATGGCGGCGGTGACGACGCGGTCCTCGTCGAACTGTCGGGGCCTGGCCATGTCCCCCACCCTAGGTTTTTTGGAACAGGTTGACAAAACGTGACTGCGGGCGGCCTTCGGGCGGTACGCGCCGCCCACAGTCCGCGCGTCAGGCCACGGCACCGACCGCCTCGATCTCGATCATCCAGTCCGGGTCGGCGAGCGCGGCGACCTGGACGAAGCTTTCCGCGGGGAACGGCGGAACGTAGTACTCCGCACGGAGGGCCGCGAAAACGTCCTGGTGGGAGAGGTCCGTGACGAAGACGGTGACCTTCACCGCCTGGTCGAGACCCGAGCCCCCGTTGGCCAGGACGGTGGCGACGTTGGCCAGGGCCCGCCGCGCCTGCGCCTCGAAGTCCCCGCGCCCGACGGTGGCTCCCGTCGCGTCGACCGGCGCCTGACCGGAGGTGAAGACCAGCCCGCCCACGCGGATGCCGAGCGAGATGCCGTCCTGCGCGTACCAGTCGGGGTCCGCCGTGACGCGGGTACGAGTGAGGGGCGGCGTGGAAAGCGGTGTCATGTCTGCTCCTTCTGGCGTGACTTGGTGGTCGGATGTGTGCCTGGGAGGGCCCCATGTTTTGGATCGAGTGCTTCATAACGCGGCGCGAGACATCAAGCACCTCGCCCCGGCAGGGACCGTAGCACGTTATGAAGCGAATGCTTCAAAACCGGGGCCAGACCGGAGGCTCACGCGGGGCGGCGATCCCTACGCGTCCTCCGGTAGGTGGTAGTAGACGGTCCCCGACCGCCAGGCGCCGTGCTCGGTCATCTCCGCCTCGATGACGACGTCCTGGATCTCGACGGGCCCCAACGCCTCGATGGCGTCGGCCAGTCGCCGCAAGAGAGCGGGAACGCTGTCGCAGCCGGGGCCGAAGGGGTTGGCCAGCGAGAAGTGGCGCACGGTCCAGTGCGCGGGAGTTTCGGTCACGGGCCGATCCTAGGATCTGCCGCTACCCGGCCCACATCTTCAGCTCGGCCCACACGGTCTTGCCCACCGGCACCCTGTCCGCCACGCCCCACGCGTCGGCGAGTGCCGCCACCAGGAGCAGCCCGCGCCCGCCGTCCCCGTACGGCTCGGGCGCCACCACCACCGGTCGGCGCTCGCCCCGGGTGTCGCCGACCTCGATCCGCAGGACACCGTCCCCCGACAGCGCGAGCCGCACCTCGAAGTCCCGCCCGGGCACCCGCCCGTGCGTCACGGCGTTCGCCGCCAGCTCCCCCACGACGAGCGCGGCCGCCTCGGCGCCGTCGCTCCCGTACGGAACACCCCACACGTCCAGCCGGTGCCCGGCCAGATGCCGGGCGAGACGCGCACCGCGCCGGGTGGAGCTGAACCGCTGAGTGAACACACGTACGGTAACCGGGCTTTGCTCTGTCACGTGACCGCTCATGCGCCCACCGTGGCGGCTGCGCAAGGGGGTTGACCAGCCCAACCACTCGTACGCTGCCACGGCGTACGGACTCACGCTGTGGACAGTACGCGTCACGGTCCGTGACGATACGGGACGGAGGTGTTGCCTTATGACAGCCAACAACACGGAACCCGAGTCGTCCGACAGTCTCAAGGCGTTCGGCGCGGTACTCAAGGCCTTTCGCATCCGGGCGGGCCTGACACAGGAGGAGTTCGCCGCCAGGGTCCACCACTCCGTCCACTTCGTGGCCTCGGGTGGAACAGGGCCGCCGGATGCCGTCGCCGGAGTTCGTGGAGCTGGCGGAGGAGGTGCTGGACGCGTTCGGGGCGCTGCGGGGTGCGGCGCAGCATCTGTCGCGGGAGAGGTTGGCGTCCTGGTTCCGCCACTGGTTCAAGTTGGAGGAAACAGCACGGACCGTGTGCACGTACGAGTGTCGAGTGATTCCCGGTCTGCTCCAGACCGAGGCGTACGCGCGAGCACTGATCCTGAGCGTTCCGCCGCCTCCGACACCTGAGGAGGTAGAAAACCGGGTGTCCACGCGGCTGGCACGCCAGTCCCTCTTGCTCCGCAAGGAGCCCATCGCATTCAGCTTCATCGTCGAGCAAGCCCTGCTCGAACGCCAAGCGGGCGGTGTCGAGGTCACGCGTGAGCTCCTCGACCACCTGATGGCATGCGCGTCCCGAACGAACATCGAACTGCAAATCGTGCCGCTGCAACTCCCCGACCACGCCGCCCAAGACGGTCCCATGCAACTGGCGGAGACACCGGACCACAAATGGCTCGGCTACGTGGAGGGCCAGGTGTCGGGAGCCCTGATCACGGACCCGAGAGCCGTCAGCAAGCTCCAGCAGCGCTATGCCAAACTGCGCTCACAGGCACTCACCCCCGCAGATTCCTTGAACCTGCTGAAGCGAATGCGAGAGGCCCTATGACTAACACGACGGAACTTGCCTGGTTCAAGAGCAGCTACAGCAGCTCGCAGAACGACAGCTGCGTCGAGGTCGCCACCTGCGCCTCCACCGTCCACGTGCGCGACTCCAAGGACCCGGCGGGCCCGCAGCTCGCGCTCTCGCCCGCCGCTTGGGCCGCCTTCGTACCGCACGTCAGCTTGGGGTGACGGGCGGCAGATCGTCGGGCGGCGTGATGCCGAAGGTGTCGGCGAGGACGCCGGACAGCTCCTCGTCGGTCACGACGCGCTCGGTGCGGCTGCCGTCAGCGCGGGTCTCGGCGAGGCGGCGGTTCGCGAGGGACAGGTGCGTGTCGTCGGTAACGCGCTGGACGTAGAGGGTGCGGGAGAACGGGGAACGGGGGTTGGTGGCGATGTGCCAGTTGATGACCTCGAAGTCGGGTGCCTCGAAGGGCTCGACCGTGAACGCGTACTGATCGGCCCACATCCCGGCGCCGCCGCCCTCGGCAGGCTCGTACGCCTGGAGCACCCACATCTCCAGCGGTCCGTCGTGCGGGGCGTGCACGAGACGGTGGCGGCGCGAGCCCGCGCGGAACTCGGTGTCGGTGACCAGCGGCGCCGCCTCGATGAGCGAGCCCGCCGCGCCGAAGCCGACGTCCGCGAGGAAGTCGCCCTCGCCCGGTACATGAACGAGCAGGCACATGTGCGTGCGCGGCCGGATCGCGCCGTCGGCGCCGACGAGGACGCGGGCGGCGAGCCGGGTCACGCGGAAGCCGAGGGCTTCCAGAGCGGCGGCGAAAAGGGTGTTGTGCTCGTAGCAGTAGCCGCCGCGTCCGCCGTGGATCAGCTTGGCGACCAGGTCCGGGAGGGCGAGGGACGGCGCGATGCCCCGGATCGGGTCCAGGTTCTCGAAGGGGACGGCGTAGAGGTGCGCACGGTTCAGGGCCCGCAGCGTGTCGGCGTCGGGCTTGTGGTCGCCCCGGAGCCCCACGTGGGTCAGGTAGGCGTCGAGGTCGAAGGGCGCGGTGTCGTCAGGTCTGGCCATGATCCAACCGTACGCATGTACGGGACGATGCGGCCAGGGCCTGCTCGCACAGCGGGACACGTGCCTTGTCAGTGCTGTGCGCTTCACTGTCCTCCATGGAGCTCACGCACGCCGACGTCAACAACCTGCTGGCCCGGCTCGACCCGCCGGGCGGCTTCATGTACCTGCCCAGCGGCATGGACCCGCAGGTCCTGACCGACCTGCTCTCCGGCATGCTCGGCACCCCGTGCACCCTCGTCCTCGACGACTTCACCGATCCGACGGTCGACGAGTCCAGGGGTGCGGCGCTGCTCGCCTTCTTCGAGGGCCGGGCCGTGAAGATACGGGCGTGGGCGTACGGGGATCAGTGGATCGGCACGGGTACGGCGCGGGACGCGGAGGGGACCGAGCGGCCGGTGCTGGCGGTCGCCCGCAGGGTGGTGCCCGAACCCGTGGCGGTCGCTCCGGGCGATGACGTCGACTGGGTGCGGCGGCTCATACGGATCACGGGCTGGACACAGCCCGCGCAGCGGCCGGACGTGGACTGGGCGGAAGTGGAGTCGCGCCTGGGCACCGCGCTGCCGAGCGACTACAAGCGCATGGTCGAGACCTTCGGAGAGGGCGCCTTCGACGCATGGCTGGCCCTGAACCAGGAGCCGTGGACGGACCTCAGGGAGGACGGCCTGCTCATCTGGGCGGCTACGGAGCACGAGGAACTGTACTGCTGGAGGACCGACGGCGACGACCCCGACCGTTGGCCCGTCGTGGTCCAGACGTTCGACGGCGAGGACGTCCCCTTCGACTGCCAGACCGCCGAGTTCGTCTGCCGCATCCTCGTCGACCCGCACCACCGGTTCACGATGGCCCGTTATTTCGACACCCACTGGTTCATGAGCTATCGGGACGCGGACTGAGCGATGGCGAGGAGCGCCGGCCGAAGGCGCGGAGCGATGTCTTCGCGGTCCCGGCCCACGGCGGACGATACAGATCAGCACCCTGTGTCGTGCGTCCACGCCGAGGCAGCTGCGGCACCACGTCCCACGAGCGCGTCACCTACCCCGGTCTGCAGCCAGTCGGCCTGGTTGTCATCAGCTTCGGCAGCCGCGAGAGCGATGAGCCTTATGGCGGCCACCGTCCCCACTCGGGCCAGGGCCTCCGCCGTGTGTCGAGTCACCGCCGTGTCCTCGTCGTCCAGCAGCAGCGCCACCAGCGCTTCCGCGGCCTCGGGAACCTCGGCGAAGGGAGCGAGGGCACGCCCAGCACGAGCACGTCGCGTCCACGAAGGAGACGACGCCTCGGCCAAGGCCGCCTCCAACGCACTCCTCATCTCTGGCACGACAGACAGTCTTATGCCTCGAAGCGCCGCGGCCAAACGATGGTGGCAGGTGAGGTCACCGATGCGCGGGTATGGAGGCCAGGTGCGCGGTCCAGTCCTGGTGGGCGGCCCAGTCGGTGAAGCTGTGCCAGCCGACTTCGGGGTAGTCACGGCGCAGCCCGGCGACGTCGACATCGAGGCCCGAGGTGGTGAAGTACTCGAACATGGCGGCCAGGTCGGCGGACCGGGTCCGCACCTGGGCCAGCGGCACCTCCTGATGACCGATCGGGCGGCCGATGGCTCCTGCGAGGATCTGCGCCATCTCGGCGGGGGTGCGCTCATCGGAGGCGATGTCGATGCGGCGGCCGGCGAACTCGTCGCGGCGCTGGAGGACCAGCGCGGCAAACGTGCCGATGTCGGTGGCGGGGATGAGAGTGAGCGGACGGTCGGCAGGCATGGGCCAGGCGAACGCGCCCTGGCGCAACCCCTCCAGGGTCCAGCCGCTCGCGTAGTTGTCCATGAACGCGGCCGGGGCGATGACCGTCCAGGGCACCGAGGCCTCGCGCAGGTGCCGCTCGACCAGGTGCTTGCTCTCGTAGTGCGGGACACCGGTGTGGCGGTCGGCGTGGGCGGCGGAGGTGAACACGACGTGCTGGAGGCCGGCGGCCGCCGCGGCATCCACCAGGGTCTTGCCCTGCCGCGTCTCGGTGGAGGTGTCGGCGCCGAACGGGGTGGTGACCGCGAAGAGCGAGTCCGCCCCGAAGAGCGCCGCGTCGAGGGACGCGCGGTCGTCGAAGTCGGCATGGCGAACATCGGCTCCGAGGCCGCGCAGGGTGGCGGCGGCGGGCGAATCAGGACGGCGGGTGAGCGCGCGCACGTGGTGGCCGGCGGCGAGCAGGGCGCGGGCGGTGGCCCCTCCCTGGGCTCCGGTGGCTCCGGTGACGGCGACGTCGAGCATAGGCCCCCCAGGGATAGAGTAACTGCGTGACGCATTGACTGTGTCACGCAGCAGAATAGCCCGAGATCGCTGCGTCGCGCAGCAATGGGGAGTGTGATCCAGTTGGCAGAGTCGCGCCGGGCCCAGCTGTACGAGGAGCTGTCGACGGAGTCCCGCCGCTACCTGGCGGCGTATGTGCTGTTCAACCAGGCCCTCGCCGACCATCTCGGGCTGCACCCGACGGATGTGCAGTGTCTGAGTCTGCTGACGGCCGAGCCGGGGCCGCTCACCGTCCGGCAAATCGCCCACATGACGGGTCTGACCACAGGCTCTGCCACACGGCTGGTGGACCGTCTCGAACGAGAGGGCTACGTGGTCCGCACCCCCGACCAGCAGGACCGCCGCCGGGTACTGGTCGCCCCCGTGGCAGAGCGCGTCGCGCGCGTCACCGAGGTATGGGACGACCTCGGCCGTGCCTGGCAGTCGCTGCTCGACGGCCATACCGAGGACGAACTCGAAGTCATCACCCGTCACATGCGACAAGCTCAGGACCTCAGCCACGCCCAGATGCGACACCTGCGCTCCCGCCCCAAGCCAAACTAAGCGTCCACACGGCGGGTGTCCGGGGCGCTGGCTCAATCGGCGCGTACCCGGGCGGCGAGCCGGTGGCTGGTGGTGCGCGGCAGCGGCTGGGGCAGCCGGGCGGGCGACACCGAACTGCCCCAGGCCACCGAGGGGCGACGCCCGGCTACCCGGAGGCATCACAGGCCACACCAGCCCCTCTCACCCCATCCCTTGACGAAACAGTCCACCTAAACGATCGCGGTCGGGTGTGTGGGCACTTTGCCCCACGACAGGGGTCACCTCAGCTTGTCGTGCAACGTCCGGCCAGAAAACCGGCAGACATGGCTTCGGCATCTGCTCGATCATGAGTTGATGACTGCCTTCTACCATGTGTGCTTCGTCGTGCCGGACATCGAGAGGGCTATGGAGGATCTTGGGAGGTCTGTAGGGGTCGGCTGGAGCGCTCCTGTAGCTGATCGGCTTGGCGAGTGGGACTATCGCATCGCCTTCACCCGCGGCGGACCACCATTCATAGAGTTGATCGAGGGGCCCACTGGGAGTCCTTGGGACGCGTCGCAAGGAGCCCGGTTCGATCATCTGGGGTACTGGACCAGCTCTGTCCAGCGAGGCTCGGAGCGTCTGGCGAACGACGGTTTCGCCGCCGACTTCTCCGGCTGCCCCTACGGCCGGCCCTTCGCCTACCACCGCTTGGACAGCATTGGCGCCCGCGTCGAGCTGGTGGATGTGACGCGGCAAGCGAGCTTCTTCCTGAAGTGGCACAGCGATGGAGGCCCAATGCCTGTGATCGACGAGAGATGACAGCAGGGTGGGGGCGGCCGCACCTTGAGCTCGCGCCGTCGCCCGCGCCCCGCGAATCCTCAGCCCGCCGTCGTCGCCGTGACGCCCGACGGCGCCTTGCGCGGCGCGCCCGCGCACTGCAGGGCGAGGTTCTTGTCGGCCTGCGCCAGCTGCCGCAGGGCGTCGGAGAGGCAGGTGCGCAGAGCCTGCTGGCCGTAGAAGTTGGGGTGGAGGGACTCGGCCTCGTCGGTGGCGGGGAGGGGGGTCTTGGAGCGTTCGAAGTAGCGGGCCCACTGGGCGTCGGCGGCGGCGGGGAGGTAGACGCGGCCCCGGGTGGTGAGTTCGGCCTGGTGGGTGGAGGTGTGGCAGACCTCGTGGCCCTCGGCGACCCTGCGGACGTCGAGGAAGGAGACCTGCTGGGCCGTGGCGGCCTTCTTCAGGGCGGCGGACAGGGCGGGGTAGACCTGCGTGTTCAGCCAGGCGAGGTCGCGGTTGTAGAAGGGGCAGCCGTAGGTGCCCCAGCGGGTCCAGCTGTGTTCGTCGTCGGCGGTCGTGGCCGGGTCTCCGGGGGCGAGCGTGGCGGGGTAGGACTGGAGGACGATCCGGGCCGACGAACCGGCGGCCGCGAGGGCCTCCTTGACCTTGGCGACCGTGTCGGCGGCCTCCTGCTCCGCCGCCTTGACGCTCTTGAGGACGGGACCGGTCACCGCCGGGTCCACCGAGCAGTACGCGTTCGCCTTCCAGGACGCGGCGCACCTGCGGGCGGCCTCCGGGAGTGCGGAGCCGCCGACGGAGACGACCACGTACCCGACCTTGGTGCGCTCCGAGGCGAGGAGCGCCTTCAGCTGCTCCAGCTGGGGCCGCTCGCTGCGGTAGGGCTCGCTCAGGACGTGCCGGGTCTGCGCGCCGGAGCAGGCGAGGTTGAGGGGGTGGGCGATCTCGCCGTGCGGGCTGGGCGCGCCCTTGGCGCCGTGGATCTCGGCCGTGTCGGAGCGGTGGCAGTCCGAGGCGCTGGGCGCGTACACCGAGTCGAGCGGCAGGTTCTCGGCCTGCGTGCGGTCCGTCGCGGCGCGCAGCTCGGCCGGGACGCCGCCCTTGGCCCAGTCGCCCTCCGCGTTGCCCTTCCATCGGGCCCCCTCGCCGGCGATGAAGCCGTCGCCGAGGGCGACCGCGTAGACGGAGTCCGTGGCGGCCCCCGGCGCCGGCGCGGGCGCGGGGGCCATGGCCGTGAGCGAGGCGGGCAGCGCGACCAGCGCGCAGAGCGCGGCGGTACGGCGACGGCGGCGGCGCGAGTGGCTCATGAGGGCGGCGTCCCTTCGGGCGGGCAGGATGCGGGGTCGAGGGGATCCTGACCACGACGAGTGCCCACGGCGTGGGGTGGGACGCCCGATCACCCGCAGGAGCGTTCCGCCTGCGCCAGGCAGAGCAGTACGTCGTCCAGGCCGACGACCAGCGAGCCGTCGCCCGTCACGGCGACCGCGCGGATCCGGGGCCCGGGGCGGAAGCGCAGGACCCGGCGGGTGCCGAGGCCGTGCAGCTCGGCGAGGCCGTCCGCCCAGGCGACCGCGAGGAACCGGTCGGCGGCGTGGAGGGCGACGACCGGGTGCGGGCGTGCGGCCACCGGACGGCGCGCGGGCGCACGGCGGGGGCGCCAGGCGCGTACGGTGCCGTCCGTTCCGCCGCTGTACGCGGTCGACGCCGAGGCCGCCAGCGCGGTGACGCGGCCGGGGTGCAGCGCGGCCTGGTCCACCCCGCCGAGGCCGAAGGCGTGCACCGTGCCCATCCGGTCGCCGGTCAGCACCGTGGGGCCGGCGGTTGCGAGGGCCGTCGCGGGGTGCCGGGCCAGGGTGGCCGTCACGGCCTCGGTCAGCCGGGTCGGCTGGCCGCCGCGCGTGTGCAGCCGGCCCCGTTCGTCCAGCGCCAGCCGCGTTCCGTCGGGGAGGCACGCGACCGCCGTGGCGCGCGGCTCGTCCGCCACGACCAGGCGCCCGTCCGGCGTGGTCGTCAGCGCGGTGCCGGGCGTACGGCGTGACCACGCCAGGTGCCACGGCTGCCCGGCGGCCGACTCCGCGAGGGCGGGCGCGAGCCGCGGGTCGGCGGTGTCGTCGAGCGCCGTGAGCAGGACCAGGGCGCGGCCCGCCGGGGTCTGCCCGTCGCGGATCAGCGCCTGCCCGGCGCGCAGCCACGCGGCGCGCAGGCCCCCGTGGGGGTCGGTGCCGGACTCGTACGCCTCGGTGACGGACAGCGGGTCGGCGGCGCAGACGGCCGCCGGGTCGTCGAGGTTCTGCGGGGAGCAGGGAGCAGGGGACGGCGGCGGACCGGTCGCGACGACGTCGAGGTGGCCCAGGGCGCGGAGCGCGTGGACGAGGTCGTCGTCGGGGGCGAGGTCCACCCGTACGGTGCGGGGCGGGCCGGCCAGCAGCGCGGACAGCAGCTCGGCGGGGGTCCCGGCGACCACGCCCAGCCGGTTGGCCAGCGTCCACACGGCGGCGCCCCGGGTCACGCCGGTGCCGCTCACTTGGCGCTGGTGAAGTGCTCGCGTACCAGCGACTGCACCACCGACAGGTCCTGGGCGATCAGCGCCTCCAGCAGGGCGCTGTGCTCGGCGGCGTCCGCGACGAGGTCGGCGCGGCGGGCCCGGGGCTGGTCGGTGAGCGGCCACTGGGCGCGGCGGTGCAGGTCGTCGGCGATGTCGACGAGCTGGGCGTTGCCGGCCAGGGAGAGGACGGCGCGGTGGAACGCGCGGTCGGACTCGGCGTAGTGGGCGATGTCGCCCCGGGCGGCGGCCGCGGCGGTGGCCTCGGCGAGGGGCCGCAGCTCCGTCCAGCGGTCGGCGGGGATCGTACGGGCCAGGCGCAGCATGACGGGCACCTCGATGAGGGCGCGGACCTCGGCGAGTTCGGCGAGCTCGCGCGGGGTGCGGCGGGTGACGCGGAAGCCGCGGTTCGGCACGACCTCGACGGCGCCTTCGAGCGCGAGCTGCTGCATCGCCTCGCGGACGGGGGTGGCGGAGACGCCGAAGCGGGCGCCGAGCGCGGGGGCCGAGTACACCTCGCCGGGGGCGAGCTCTCCGCTGACCAGGGCGGTGCGCAGGGCGTCGAGGATCTGCCCGCGTACGGAGTGCCGCTGCACGAGCGGTCCGGCGGCGGCACCCGGGGCGGGGGCGCCGGGGGCTGGGGCCGGGACGCCGGCACCCGAGGTAGGGGCGCCGGGGGCCGGGGGCTCGCTGTGGGTGTGTTCGCCGCGTGCCTGCTGTTCGGGGAGGCGGGCCGCCGGGTGCCCGCCGGGGCGCTGCCCGGGCAGTGACCGGTGCGGCGGGTGCGGCGGGGTCGTGGCCTTCTCGCGCGCGCTGCCCTGCTGCTCCACTCGGGTCCTCCTGGTGCCTGGTGCCAGGGCCCGGCTCGCGGTGGAAAGGGCCCGTGTGCACGATAAGGCCACGCAGTCGCAGTTCCCATGTCGATCAGATCGGGTAAGGTAAGGCTTACCTGCCAACGATCGTGATCGGTGGTCCCTGCATGACCGTCCCCGCGCTCCTCTCCACTCCCCGTCCCACCGTCGCGGCCTCGCCCGTGGCGGAGGCGTACGCCCGCCTCGCCGAGGTGTTCCCCGGGCTGCGGGTGCGTGAGCTGGCGGACGGCGAGTCGGCGCCGCGCGGTGGTGGCTGGGTCGGCGCGGACGAGCTCGCGGGCGGCGGGGAGGCCTTGGACGCGTTCCTCGCCTGGGACGACGCGCAGGTGGTGCGGGACTACGGGCAGCGGGCCCGGCCCGACGTCGTCGCCAGCTTCGCGCTGCACCGGTACGCGTGGCCCGCCTGCCTCCTCGTCACCGTGCCGTGGTTCCTGCACCGCCGGGTGCCCCGCCTGCCGGTCGCGGACGTGGCGTTCCAGCGGGCGCTGGGCCGGATGACGGTCCGGGTGCGGGAGTTCGCCTGCCTGCCCGGTGACCCTGCGGCCACGCTGCCCGGCGCCCGGGTCGTCCCGGACGAGGAGGCGCTGCGCGCGGAGGTGCGGGCGGCCGTCGCCGAGCACCTGGCCCCGGTCCTGGAGGGCTTCGGGCCGCGCATGCGGCGCGGCAAGCGGGCCCTGTGGGGCATGGTGACGGACGAGATCGTCGAGGGGCTCTGGTACGTCGGCCACCTGCTGGGCGAGGAGCCGCGCGCGATGGCGGAGCTGGACCTGCTGCTGCCGGGCGCGAGCACGGGCAAGGCCATGGGCACGAGCCGGGGCACGGGCACGGGCACGGGGGCCACGGCCGGCAGCGGCTCCGGGCCGGACGCGAGAGCCGAAGCCGCCGCCCGCGCCGCCGCGCTCAAGCCGTACGTCGGCTCCGCCGGGTTCCGCGAGCTGACCGGGCCGAACGGCGAGACGCTGCCGACCCGCGACCGGGCCAGCTGCTGCCTCTTCTACACCTTGCGCCCCGAGGACACCTGCGTCACCTGTCCGCGTACCTGCGACGCCGACCGCGTACGCAAGTTGAGCGCATCGGCGTGACCTCCACGCCACCCGCCCGGGTGGTGTGAATCGAACGCAACTCGCGCCTCCCCTACGGCAGTTCGATCAGATCGCACCTATTCGTATGCCGTGCGGCCCCGATGGCGTCCTCTTGCTCCGAAACCCCCGTGGTGCCCCGCGGCCTTCGGCCAATATGGCGGCCGACCGCCCTACCGCGAGCGACGATGCGAGGGACACCGCATGAGACTGACCGACATATCGCTGGACTGGCTGCTTCCGGGCGGCGTGATGCTGGTGGGGGTCGTGGCGGCGGTGGCGGTGCTCACCCGCGGCAAGCGGGCCGGCGAGAAGGCCGCCGACGACTCCTGGGAGCGCGGCGAGGAGCGCCGCCGCCGTAAGGAAGCCGTCTACGGCACCGCCTCCTACCTGCTCCTCTTCTGCTGCGCCGCGGTCGCCGCCGCTCTCTCCTTCCACGGACTGGTCGGCTTCGGCCGGCAGAACCTGAGCCTGTCCGGCGGCTGGGAGTACCTGGTGCCGTTCGGCCTCGACGGCGCCGCGATGTTCTGCTCCGTCCTCGCGGTGCGCGAGGCCAGCCACGGTGAGGCGGCGCTCGGCTCGCGCCTGCTGGTGTGGACGTTCGCGGGCGCGGCGGCGTGGTTCAACTGGGTGCACGCGCCCCGGGGCGCCGGGCACGCGGGCGCCCCGCACTTCTTCGCGGGCATGTCGCTGTCGGCGGCCGTGCTGTTCGACCGGGCGCTGAAGCAGACCCGCCGGGCCGCGCTGCGCGAACAGGGCCTGGTGCCCCGGCCGCTGCCGCAGATCCGGATCGTACGGTGGCTGCGGGCGCCCCGCGAGACGTTCGGCGCGTGGTCGCTGATGCTGCTGGAGGGCGTACGGACGCTGGACGAGGCCGTCGACGAGGTCCGCGAGGACCGGCGGCAGAAGCAGCAGAGCCGCCTGCGGCGGCGCGAGGAGGCGAAGCGGGAGCGGGCGCGCCTGCGGGCGTTCAACCGGCAGCACCGGGCCTGGGGGCTCGGGCGCGGCGGCCGGCAGGTCGACATGCGGTCCATGAACCCCGCCATGGGTTCCACGCACGTCGAGGTGCAGGCCGTCAACGTGGCGAACCGCCCCTCCGGCTCCGGCTCCGCGTCGACGGCCGTGGGATCCCCCATCGCGGAGCCTGCCATACCGGGGACGGCGGAGCCGCCGCCCCGATCCCGGCCCTCCCTCCAGGCCGTGAAGGACACTGAGCCGCGCATGGTCGACCTCACCGCGGAGGACGACACGCAGACGCTGCCACGGCTGGATTCCCTGGAGCAGAAACTCGCGCACCTGGAGCAGCAGTTCGGCTGAAGCACCCGGGGTGAACCCGGGCCGGGACCAGGTGCGTGGCCGGCGGGTCCGTCAGGTCCGGCGGGTCCGTCAGGTCCGTCAGGTCCGGCGGGTCCGTCAGGTCCGGCGGGTCCGTCCTGGCGCTCGCGCGTCAGGCGGGCCCGACCGCGCCGGACACCTCGAACCACACCGTCTTGCCCACCCCGTGGCCCCGTACCCCCCACGCGTCGGCGAGCGCCTGCACCAGGAAGAGGCCTCTGCCGTGTGTGCTGTCATCGGCGACGGATATGTGCGGCAGGGGCGGCGCCCCGTCGAAGTCCCGCACCTCCACCCGTAATCCGCCTCCCGGCTCGACCGTGGCCGTGACGACCGCACCGTGCCGGGTGTGGATCAGGGCGTTCGTCACCAGTTCGCTGGTGAGCAGCTCCGCCGCGTCGGCGGAGCCCGGTTGGCCCGAGCGCCGCAGCAGCTCGCGCAATCCGTGCCTCACCTCCCGTACGGCCGTGAGGTCGTCGCCGCTCACGTGCTTGCGCCACCGCGTCGGTCGTGCCGCTGTCTGACGCCTGCTCATAGCCCCCACCCGCACGGCTCGGCCCTTTCGCTCGAACTGGTTCACGGGATGCATGCCCCCGCCCACACGCCGTCACGCCTACGATTCCCAGGCCAGGGGGGCGGTCAGGGGGGCGCATCGGGGTAGTACGCGAGCGTGCGGGGAGCACCGGTCGGGCAGCGGGTCACGGCCGGGGGATGTTGCGCAGGTTGGAGCGGGCCATCTGGAGCATCCGGCCCACCCCTCCGTCCAGCACGATCTTGCTGGCGGAGAGCGCGAAGCCCGTCACCATGTCGGCCTTGATCTTCGGCGGGATGGAGAGCGCGTTGGGGTCGGTCACCACGTCGACGAGCGCCGGGCCCTTGTGCTTGAAGGCGTCCTTCAGCGCGCCCGCGAGCTGCTTCGGCTTCTCCACGCGCACCCCGTACGCGCCGGCCGCCCGGGCGATGGCCGCGAAGTCGGGGTTGTGGTTCTCGGTCCCGTACGACGGCAGGCCCGCGACGAGCATCTCCAGCTCCACCATCCCCAGGGAGGAGTTGTTGAAGAGCACCACCTTCACCGGCAGGTCGTGCTGCACCAGGGTCAGGAAGTCGCCCATCAGCATCGAGAAGCCGCCGTCGCCCGACAGGGAGACGACCTGCCGCTTGCGGTCGACGAGCTGGGCGCCGATGGCCTGCGGCAGGGCGTTGGCCATCGAGCCGTGCCGGAACGAGCCCAGGATGCGGCGCCGCCCATTGGGGGTGAGATAACGGGCGGCCCACACGTTGCACATGCCGGTGTCCACGGTGAAGACCGCGTCGTCGTCGGCCATTTCGTCCAGGACGGCGGCGACGTACTCCGGGTGGATCGGCGTGTGCTTCTCCACCTTCCTCGTGTACGCCGTGACGACCCCCTCCAGGGCGTCGGCGTGCTTCTTCAGCATCTTGTCGAGGAACTTGCGGCTGGACTTGGGGCGCACACGGGGCACGAGACAGCGCAGGGTCTCGCGCACATCGCCCCAGACGGCCAGGTCCAGCTTGGAGCGGCGGCCGAGGTGTTCCGGCCGCACGTCGACCTGGGCGATCTTGACGTCGCCGTCCGGCAGGAAGGCGTTGTACGGGAAGTCCGTGCCGAGGAGCAGCAGGAGATCGCACTCGTGGGTGGCCTCGTAGGCGGCGCCGTAACCGAGCAGCCCGCTCATCCCCACGTCGTACGGATTGTCGTACTGGATCCACTCCTTGCCGCGCAGGGCGTGACCGACCGGTGCCTTGACGCGCTCCGCGAACTGCATCACCTCGGCGTGGGCGCCCTGGGTGCCGGCGCCGCAGAAGAGCGTGACCTTGTCGGCGTCGTCGATGAGCCGGACGAGCGCGTCGATCTCGGCGTCGCCGGGGCGGACGGTGGGGCGGGTGGTGACCAGGGCCTGCTCGACGGGCTTGTCCGGGGCCGCCTGGGCTGCCAGGTCGCCGGGCAGGGCGACGACGCTCACCCCGCCGCGGCCGATGGCGTGCTGGATGGCGGTCTGGAGCACCCGGGGCATCTGCTGCGGGCTGGAGATCAGCTCGCAGTAGTGGCTGCACTCCTGGAACAGCCGCTCGGGGTGGGTCTCCTGGAAGTAGCCGAGGCCGATCTCGCCGGAGGGGATGTGCGAGGCGAGGGCGAGGACCGGGGCCATGGAGCGGTGCGCGTCGTACAGGCCGTTGATGAGGTGGAGGTTGCCGGGGCCGCACGAGCCGGCGCAGGCGGCGAGCCGGCCGGTGAGCTGGGCCTCGGCGCCGGCCGCGAAGGCGGCGGCCTCCTCGTGGCGCACCTGCACCCAGTCGATGCCGCGGGTGCGGCGGATGGCGTCGACGACGGGGTTCAGGCTGTCGCCGACGACGCCGTACACCCGCTGGACGCCGGCGCGCACGAGGATCTCGACGAACTGTTCCGCCACGCTCTGTTTGGCCATGGTCCATCCATCTCATGGCCGCCGCGTTCCCGCCTCTTCATTCCTCCCACAGGGCCACGGCCGTACGGTCATCGGCGTAGCCCTTCACCCTCAGCTGGGTGTCCGCGAGGAACCGCGCCAGGCCGGGCGGGCCGCCGCTCCCCCACCGCTCGGCGAGCTCCTTCGCCAGCGCCCCCTCGCCGCGCAGCGGCTCGGCGAGCCCGGGGCCGGCCAGCAGCAGCGTGTCGCCGGGGCGGGCGACGGAGGCGCGGAAGCGGAACGGCTCCGCCGGGGGCGGGACGGGAGGTTCGATGTACGGGGAGGGGGGCGTGGGGACGCCCAGGTCCATGGTCAGCCGGTCGCCCTCCGGGGTCTCGGCGGGCGTCGCGCCGGCCCTCGCCGGGTCCGGGGGTGAGCCGTAGCCGACGACGGGCTCGCCGGTGAGGTCCTTCCGCTCCGGGGGCCGCGGCTCGATGTCCTGCCAGACGCCGCCGCGCAACCGGAACAGCCCGCCGTCGCCGACGCCGAAGAACACGCGCGTACGGCAGCCCGGATCGGCGGTCATCAGCAGGCAGCGCAGCCCGGCGGTGTATTCCTCCGGCGCGACGCCCAGCTCGGCGGCGCGGGCGCGCAGCTTGCCGTAGGTGCGGTCGGTCAGCCGGTGCAGGCCCGACTTGAGGTCACGGCGGCGGCCCGCCCTGATGTCCTCGGACAGCCGCGCGTGGCTGCGGCCCACCGCGTCGCCGATCCGCCGGCAGGCGTCGGCGGCGGCGAGGTGCGCGGCCTCGGCGGCGCGTGCGCCGGTGGCGACCGCGACCAGCACGAGGGCGGCGTCTCCGCCGCCGAACCGGGCGGTCAGCAGCGCGTCGCGGCGCGGCTCGCCCCGGTACCGCGCGGAGTCGCCGCGTACGGACGCGGCGCGCAGAGTGTACGTGCCGTAACGGGCGCCGTCGAGCACGGTGTCGGCGACCAGCTGCCCGAGGTGCCCGGCCTGGGCGGGGGGCAGGGCCGTCGGTTCGGCGTCGTACGTCGGCGGGCCGGCGCCGACGTAGCCGGCGCGCGGGCCGGGGAGCCGGGGTGACGCCGCATCAGCCGCTATGCCGGAGGCCGGGGCGGGCGCCGAACCGGACGCCGTGTCGGACGCGCTGTCGGACGCCGAACCGGGGGCCGGGGCGGACACCGGGCCGGCCACCGTGTCGGACGCCGAGTCGAAGCGGTCGTCCAGAGTGTCGCCCGTCGCGGCCGGGGCCGTGTCCGGTGCGCCGTCGTCGTACAGCTTCTCCCACCAGTCGTCCCCGCCGGTGGTGGGCGTCTCCCCCTGTGGGCTCATGCCCTTAATTGTCCACCGCCCGGTGCGGAGGAAAACGGTCATCCGGAAAATGACCGCACCATGGCAGCGGGGCGGGTGGGGCGGTCATGATGAGCACGGCGGGTTCACGCCGTGGCCGTTTCACGCCACGGCCGCGGGAACGAGGGGGCTTCAGGGGTGCTGTCCGCGATAGGCCTGGACGAACGGCAGGAGTCGGCGTACCGCGCGCTGGTGTCGCTGGGTGCGGCTGAGGTCGCGGATCTCGCGCACCGGCTGGCGCTGCCGGAGCCGGACACGGAACGCACGCTCCGGCGGCTGGAGTCGCGGGGCCTGGCCGCCCGGTCCCCGGTGGGCGCGGGGCGCTGGGTGGCGGCGCCGCCGGCCGTGGCGCTCGGGGCGCTGCTGACGCGCCAGCGGCACGAGCTGGAGCGGGCGGAGCAGGCGGCGGCGGTGCTCGCCGAGGGGTACCGGGCGGAGGCGGCCGGGCCCGAGGCGCACGACCTGGTGGAGGTGGTGACGGGCGCGAGCGCGGTGGCGCACCGGCTCCGGCAGCTCCGGCTGGGGGCGGCGCGGGAGGTGTGCGCGCTGGTGACGGAGCCGTACGGTCCCGGCCCCGGCCCCGGTCCCGAGCCCGATGCCGAGCACGCGTCCGCGTCCGAGTCCGCGTCCGCGCCCGTGGAGTACCGCGCGGTCGTGGCCCGGTCGGTGCTGTCGCGGCCGGACGGGGTGGCCGGGCTGCCCCGTGCGGGGCGGCTTCGGGTCGCGGACCGGCTCCCGGCGGACCTGGTGATCGCCGACGGGACCCTGGCCATGGTGGCGCTGGCGGGTGGCCGGGACGCCGAACCGGCGGGGCTGGTGGTGCACGCGAGCGGGCTGCTGGACCTGCTGACGGCCCTCTTCGAGGCGGTGTGGCGCGAGGCGGTGCCGCTGCGGCCGGGCTCCGGAGAGCGCGTGACGGAGGGCACGGCCCCCGGTCCGGACGCCACGGACCTGGAGATCCTCTCCCTGCTGCTGGCGGGCCTGACGGACGCGAGCGTCGCCAAGCAACTGGACCTCGGCCTGCGCACGGTCCAGCGCCGTGTGAAGGCCCTGATGGAGGCGGCGGGCGTGACCACGCGCCTCCAGCTGGGGTGGCACGCGTACGAACGCGGGTGGGTGGCGCGCAGCTGACTCCGACCTGCGCGGAGGGAGCGGGTCCGGCAGGCTGGACGCGTGGGTGCGTGGCAGCTCGTCGTGACCGGGGCGGTGATGCTGCTCGGCCTGTTCGGCGTGCTGGTCCCCGGTGTGCCGGGCACCTGGCTGGTGTGGGCGGCGACCGCGTGGTGGGCGCTCCACGAGAAGAGCGGCCTCGCCTGGTGGCTGCTCGTCGCGGCGACGGCCCTCCTCCTGCTGACCCAGGTCATCGTCTGGCAGCTGCCCGCGCGGCGGCTGCGCGGCGCGGGCGTCACCGTCCGGATGGTGGTGTACGCGGGGGTGGGCGCGCTGCTCGGCTTCGTGCTGGTCCCGGTGATCGGAGCCGTACCGGGCTACATCGGCGGCATCTACCTCTCGGAGCGGTTCCGGCTGGGCGGCCACGGGCCGGCCGTCGCCTCGACCCGGACGGTGATGCGGGCGATCGGCGGGAGTGTGCTGGTGGAGCTGTTCGCATGCCTGCTGGTCGTCGGCGGCTGGATCGGCGCGGTGCTCGACGGCTGAGCCCCTCGCACCCCTCCCCCCTCCCCCCCCACGCCCCCTTCACCCGCTCACCCCGTGAGGTACCGCGTGGCGTACGAGCGCCAGGGCCGCCACTCCTCCCGGTCCGCGCGCTCGTCGAGCGCCACGTCCGGGTCCCCCAGGGCGCGCATCCGGATCAGCGCGGCCGGCCGGGCGCCGACCCCGGGCAGCGCGCGCAGCGCCCGCTCGGCCTCGTCGCGGTCGGCGCCCGGGTCGAGCCGCAGGTCACCGCCGGCCAGCGCGGCGGCGAGCGCCCCGGCCCTCGGGTGTCCGAGCAGCGCGGCGGGCGCGGGGAACAGGTGCGTGAGCCCGCCGCACGGGGTGTCGAGCGGCGTGCCGTGCGCCTCGACCAGCCGACGTGCCTCCGCGCGCCCCACCAAGGTCCGTACCGCGAACTCCTCCGGCTCCGCGGCGCCGGGCGACCGCAGGCCGGGGCGGGCGGCCGCGAGGGAGCCGAGCCGCTCGGCGACCGCGTACGGGTCGGCGTCCAGGTCGAACAGGCGGCGCAGCCGCTGGACGGCGGTCGTCAGGTCGCGGAGGTCGCTCAGGTGGATGCGGGCCTCCAGCCACGGCCCGGAGGACCGCTCGTCGACGGCGGCGGTCCCGGAGCCGTACGGCAGCCGCAGCGTACGCCGGTAGGTGCGCGCGCCGGGCCGGCCGGCGACCTCCTCCACGCCGTCGACGGCCTCGTCCGCCAGCAGGTCGAAGACCTCCCGCGCCGCGTACGCGCCCCGGTACGCGAGCCGCAGCGGGACCCCGCCGGCGCCGCTGCCCCCGCGACGACGCCGCTCGCCGCGCAGCTCACTCGGCGTGCGCGCGTAGATCTCCCGGATCGTGTCGTTGAACTGCCGCACGCTGGCGAATCCGGACGCGAAGGCGATCTCCGTCACCGGCAGCGGTGTGGTCTGCAGCAGCGTCCGCGCGGTGTGGGCGCGCTGGGCCCGGGCGAGGGCGACCGGCCCGGCGCCGAGCTCGGCGTTGAGCTGGCGCTGCACCTGGCGCGCGCTGTACCCGAGCCGCTCCGCCAGACCGGGGACGCCCTCGCGGTCCACGACCCCGTCACCGATCAGGCGCATGGCCCGCGCCACCACGTCCGCGCGTACGTTCCAGGCGGCGGACCCGGGCACGGCGTCGGGGCGGCAGCGGCGGCAGGCCCGGAAGCCGTGGCGCTGGGCCGCGGCGGCGGTCGGGAAGAACGTGACGTTCTGCCGTTTGGGCGTGACGGCCGGGCAGCTGGGCCGGCAGTAGATGCCGGTGGTCACCACCGCGAAGAAGAACACGCCGTCGAAGCGGGCGTCGCGGCTGCGCACCGCCTCATACCGGGTGTCCGCCTCGCTCTCCGTCTCTGTCACGCCTCCAGTGTCGCCAGGCCGCCGGGTGCGGTCCGGCGGTTTTCGGACACCGCGTTCGTTCTCTCGTTCACCCGGTCGTTCATCCCGGGGCGAGCGCCGTCTCGGTCGCCAGCGTGGCCGGGTGCCGGGACCCCAGCACCTCGGCCTGGTGCGGGAGCAGCCCGGCCAGCAGTTCCCTGGCCTCCGACGGGCGACCCGTGCGCAGCAGGACGTCCGCGAGGCGGGCCCGGGTGGCGAGGGTGTGCGGGTGCCGGGCGCCGTTGCGCTCCGCCTGCTCGGCCGCCGTCGCGGACAGCAGCTCCGCGGCCTCCTCCGCGTGTCCCGCCCCCACCGCCCGCCCGAGCAGCTCACCGAGGCGCGAGCGGGCGTCCAGCACGTCGGGGTGGCCGTCGCCCAGCACGCGGGACCGGTCCGCGAGGACCGTGCGCAGCTGCGCCACGCCCGCCTCCGGGTCACCGGCGGCGGCGGTCCACCACGCGATGCCGAGGCGGGTCGTCAGGACCTCGGGGTGGTCGGCGGACCCGTACACCTCGATGCGCTCGTCGCGCAGGGCGGTGAGCTCCCGCACCGCGCGCTCCGGGTCGCCGGTCTCGCCGTGGATCCAGGCCATGTTGTGGCGGGTGATCAGCACGGTGGGGTGGCGGTCCCCGTTGACACGGCGCTGGTCGGCGAGGAGTTCCTCGTGGAGCCGCAGCCCCTCCACCGGGTCGCCGAGTTCCCAGGTGTAGCGCGCGATGTTGAGCCGTACGAGGAGCGCGTCGGGGTGGTGCGGGCTCTTGACCCGCTCCACCTGGGGGAGCAGTTCCCGGTAGGCGGCGAGGCCTTCCCGGGGCCGGCCGCCCTCGGCGGTGAACTTGCAGATGTTCATGCGGCTGAAGACCACCTGCTCGTGGTCCTCGCCGAACACCTCGACACGGTCGCGCAGCAGCTGTTCGTGCATGGCGAGCGCCTCGTCGGGCCGGCCGAGGCGGCCGTACCAGTACGCGATGTAGTGGCGGCTCTCCAGGACGTCCCGGTGCGTGGGCCCGAGGACCCGGATCTGGTGGGGCAGGAGCTCCTCGTGGAGCCGCAGGCCCTCGGCCATCGCCCCGCCGCGCCCGGTCCAGTAGGCGATGTGGTGGCGGGTTTCGAGGGTCCGCCGGTCGTCGGGGCCCAGGACGCGGGTCTGGGTGGCGAGGAGCTCCCGGTGGAGCTCCACGGCCTCGGCGAAGCGGCCCGTCTGGCCGGTCGCGTAGGCGATGCGGTGCCTGCTTTCCAGGATGTCCTCGTCGTCGGGCGGCAGCACGCGCGACTGGACCTCCAGCACCGCCTCGTACATCGCGCGCGAGGTGCTGTACGACCCGGCGCGCCCGGCCCAGTAGGCGGCGTGCTGACGGGCCCGCAGGGTCGCGATGTGCTCCGGGCCGGGCCGGGCGGACAACCGCTCGCACCAGGCCAGCCACCGGTCGCGGTTGGCGGCCGCGTCGGGCGACGGCCGGGCCTCCAGGCTGGCGAGTACGCCCGGGTAGTCGCCGAGCTCCCACAGGTGTACGGGTTCGGCGTCGCGCGCGTACGCGTGGAGGGGGTCGTCCGGATCGTGGTGGATCATGGGGGCCATTGTGCCGAGCGCTTCGGCGAGGGCGCGGTGGCCCTCCGTCGGCGACAGCCGCCCCTCGGTCTCGGCCGCCTCCGCGATGTGGTCGACCATGGTCTGGTGGTCGGCGCCGATCATCTCCCCGACGCGGGGCTCGGGGACCCGGCTCAGCAGCCCGGGCAGCAGCTCCAGCACCTGGTCGAGTTCGGGTTCGGTGCCGGGGCCGTGGAGGTGTGCGGCCGCCCGGAGCAGGAGCGGGCGGGGCAGCACCGGGCCCTGGCCCACGGCGCCCAGGACGTTGAGCACGGCGTCCACCCATGCGGCGCGGCCGCCGGGCGCGTTTCTGCGGGCGCGGTCCCAGGCCTCCTCGTACAGGGCGTCGTGAAGGGTTTCGGAGCCGGCCGCGGCCCCGGCCTGGACCAGCAGGCGGACCGTCTGCCAGTTGCCGGCGGCCCGCCGGAGGATGTCGCCGCGCCGCCCGGCCCCGCCGCCCTCGGTGCGCAGGTACCCCTTGATCTGCTCGTCGGAGGCGGGTTCCATGGGCAGCCGGTGCCACGAGTGGGGCAGCCGGAGCCCGTCGCGGCTGGTGACGACGATGCCGAACCAGGGAGGCGTGCCCGCGACGAGGCTGTCCAGCGCCTCGGTCAGGCGCGGGATCTGGCTCGGTTCCATCTGGTCGAGGGCGTCCACGACGACGCGTACGGGCTCGGTGGACGTGCAGCGGGACAGGGGCTCGGCCAGCAGGCGCCGCTGCGGCGGCATCGCGTTGCGCTCGGGCTGCGGTACGTCGCGGCGGAACGCCGCTTGGGCCTCCGCGAACCCGGGCAGGTAGGCGGCGAGTTGGCGGGCGATGTCCGAGAGGACCCGCTCGTCCGCGGACGTCGGGCCCAGGTGGTGCAGGGCCGTGACGCGGAACTCCGCGGCGTACGCGAGGAGTTCCGGCCGGCACAGGGCGGCGGCGAGCACGCTCTTGCCGTAGCCCTTGCGACCCACGACCGCGACCGCCCGGTGCGTCGTCACCGCGTCGATGACCTTCGGCAGCGACTCGGGCGTCTGGAACCGGCGCAGATGGGTCAGTTGCGCCTCACCGGGCGGGCTGGCGGCGAGCACGCTGAACGCCTTGACGTAGGCGGCGTTCCGGGCGATCCAGTGCGGCCGCGCGGGGTCGGGGCCGCTGTAGGAGCCGCCGTGCGCCACCGACTGCGGCTGCTGCCCCCTGGCGGCCGAGCCCGCCGCCCAGCGCAGCTGGTCGTGGTAGAGCAGGCGGTCGAGGCGCGCGTGGCCGTCCCGCAGCACCCGGTTGACCTCGCGCACGAACGACAGGCCGTAGGCGGGCTGGTCGGTGGAGGCGGAGGTGAGGACCGCGATCTCGCGGCCCCGTTCCACGGAGGCGGGGAACCACTCCCGGGCGGCGGCGAGCGCGGCGACGCCGGACTGGCAGGCGTCGATGAGCACGGCCAGCGCCCGGACGTCCCCGTGGCGGGTCAGTCCGTCGCGCAGGCCCTCCGGGACGGAGTAGGCCGTCCGCGTGTCGGGCACGGCCGGGCTGGTGGCCACGGGGTAGAGGAAGTCGTCGTGGCGGACGCCGAGCCCGTGGCCGAGGAAGGCGAGCAGGAGGGTGGCGGGGCCGTCCTGGGCGGACGCCGTGGTGTGCGCGAAGGCGGCGGCGACCGCCTCCCGTACGGCCTCGACGCCGTCCGGGTCGAGCAGCAGGCCACCGCCGTGGGCGGGCAGGCAGCCGCCGCGGTCGTCGTCGAGCAGATACGCGTTGAGCGCCTCCGCCTGACGCGCGAGGTCGTCCAGGTGCCGGCCGGAGCCGTCCCACTGCGCGGCGATCACCAAGGAGAAGCGGTTCGACATCGCGCCATTATCGGGGAGGGGTGTGCAAAGGAGGCTGTGCGGCGGCGAGTTGACCGCCCGCCGGGCCGGAAGGGATGCTGGTGCGGCGGCTACGGCTGCACTGGCGCGACATTGCAGTCGCAGCCAGGCGACAGCGAGAAGCCCGGGCCGGTGACGGTCGGCGCCGGGCCGGCGGAGGGGGAACCGCACACAGTGGCAGAAGTCGTTCTCGTCCATGGCATCGGCCCCTTGGGCCAGACCGTCGACGAACTCCACGGCGAGTGGACCGCGGCGATCGGCGAAACCCTGCGGGCGGCGGGCGAGGCGGACCTCGCCGACCGGCTCACGACCGGGCGCGTCAGCAGCGCCATGGCGTACTACCGTGACCTCTTCACCCCGTACACGCCCCGCGACGAGTGGGACCAGCCGCTGCCCGAGACGATGGCGGCCACCGCCCAGCGCGTCGGCCAGGACCTCCTGGAGAACGTCGAGGAGCACGCCGCCGACCCTGACGACCGCGCGGAGGCGGCGCGGGAACTCACGGCGTTCCGTGAGGACCTCGGGCCCGAGCAAGGCGTTCCGGAGCTGCTCCGGCTCACGGTGGGCAGCCTCGCCCGCTGCGGCATCGTCGCGCGCTCGGTCTTCGGCGCGCTGAAGACCACCCTCCTGCGGAACCTGGCCCAGGTCGCCGCGTACCTGGAGGACGAGGACATCCGGGAGCGGGCGCAGCAGGCCGTGCTGGCCGAGATCGGGCCGGAGACACGGGCGGTGTACGCGCACTCCCTGGGGACGGTCGTCGCGTACGAGGCACTGCACCGGCTGGACGCGCCGCTGCCGCTGCTGGTGACCTTCGGCTCGCCGCTGGGGCTGCGCACCATCGTGCGGGAACGGGTCCGCCCGCAGCCGCCGTTCGCGCCCCCGCGGGTGGCCCGCTGGGTGAACGTCGCCGACCGGGACGACTACATCGTGGCGTCGATGAACCTGCGCAAGGTGCTGACGGGGCCGTGCGAGGCGCTGGAGGAGACGAGGAAGGTCTCCAACCCCGGCCTGGACGCGCACCCGGCGGTCAAGTACCTCGGCCACGGCGAGACGGTGCTGCCGCTGGCCGAAGCGCTGCGGGACGGCGTCTCGGAGGCGGCCGCCGTCAGCTGACCGAGCGTCAGGGCCGGTTCGGGGTCCCCGAACGGGGTGCCGAGGCGGGGTGCCAAGGCGGGGTGCCCGCGCCAGGAAGGCACGAGCACCCCGTCCCGCTCGTATCAGCCGAACCGGTCGTACGGCGTCAGCGCGCGCGCCCCCGCTTGGCCTCCATCGCCGCACGGCCCTCCGCGCCCCTGCGCTTCCACTCCTTGCGCATCTCCACGCGCAGGCGGGCGTTCGTCTTGGCGACGATGTGCCGGTTCTCGCGGAGGAGCTTGCGGTAGCTGTCCAGGCGCCGCTCGGGGAGGGTGCCGGCCTCGACGGCGGCGAGGACCGCGCAGCCGGGCTCCGCCTGGTGGGCGCAGTCGTGGAACCGGCACTCCTCCGCCAGCTCCTCGATCTCGGAGAAGACGTGCCCCACGCCCGTCCCGGCGTCCCACATCCCGACGCCCCGCAGCCCGGGCGTGTCGATCAGTACGCCGCCGCCCGGCAGGAGCAGCAGGTTCCGGGTCGTGGTGGTGTGCCGGCCCTTGCCGTCGACGTCGCGGATGGCCTGGACGGCCATGGCGTCCTCGCCGAGCAACGCGTTGGCGAGGGTGGACTTGCCCGCGCCGGAGACGCCGAGCAGCACGCTGGTGCCGCCCGTCACGACGGCGGCGAGCACGTCGACGCCCTCGCCGGTGGCGGAGCTGACCGGCAGGACCTGCACACCGGGCGCGGTGGTCTCGACGTCCTGTACGAGGTACGACAGCCCGACGGGGTCGGGCACCAGGTCCGCCTTGGTGAGCACGACGAGCGGCTGCGCGCCGGACTCCCAGGCGAGGGCGAGGAACCGCTCGATCCGGCCCAGGTCCAGCTCACCGGCGAGGGAGACCGCGATGACGGCGTGGTCGACGTTGGCCGCGAGGATCTGCCCCTCGGACCGCTTGGAGGAGGTGGAGCGGACGAACGCGGTGCGCCGCGGCAGATACGCGCGTACGTACCGGGGAGTGCCGTCGCGCTCGACGGCGGCCCAGTCACCGGCGCAGATGACGCGCAGCGGGTCGTGCGGCGTCACGAACGCGGTGTCGGCGCGGACGAGCCCTTCGGCGGTGACGACGTCGCACTGGCCGCGGTCGACGCGTACCACCCGGCCGGGGAGCAGCCCCTGGGCGGCGTACGGGGCGAATTCCGCCTCCCACGCCGCGTCCCAGCCGTACGGGGCGAGGGAACGCGGCGCGGAGGAAGAAGAGAGGGAGGAAGAGAACGAAGAAGAAGACGAAGAGAACGAAGACGACGACGAAGTCGACGAAGACAAGGGGGAGACCCTTCAGGGAAGGGTGACCTCCGGCGAGGGCGCGAGCCCGGACGGGCGCGCGGTCTCAGGGGTGCGTTGCGTCAACCGGAGGCCACGGGAATGGCGGTGACATAGGACTGGATGCGGGCAGCGCCCAGCGCAATGACAGTCATCGGTCAACACCTCCCGCCCATAGTTCTGACGTTCTCGTCGTGGTCGTGCGAACGGCTTCACCGTAGGCCACGTCCGCACACCCGCGCCAATGTATTTTCCGGCGTGCGGCAGTCGGCCCGGTGTTCATCGGCCTTCGGCCGGCCCGCTGACGGTCACGCCGTCCCGTGCTCCGGCCCTCGCGCCGTCCGCCATCCGCTCGTGGCCGGACGGCGGCGGATCCGCGCGGGGCCCGGGGCGGCGGGGCAGGCGTACGCGCCGCAGGGCCGGTTCCGTCCAGCGGGCGGCGAGGGGGCCGAGGATCACCAGGATGAGGACGTACGCCGTGGCGAGGGGGCCGACGCGCGGTTCCGTGGCGACCGCGAGGCCCGCGATGACGATGGAGAACTCGCCGCGGGCGACCAGCGCGCCGCCCGCGCGGAGGCGGCCGCGGCTGCCGATGCCGGCGCGGCGGGCCGCGTACCACCCGGTGGCGATCTTGGTGAGGGCGGTGACGAGGGCGAGCAGCAGCGCGGGCACCAGCACCGGCGGGATGGCGGCCGGGTCGGTGGAGAGGCCGAAGAAGACGAAGAAGACGGCGGCGAACAGGTCGCGCAGCGGGGTGAGGAGCTTGCGGGCGCCCTCGGCGACCTCGCCGGAGAGCGCGATGCCGACGAGGAACGCGCCGACCGCCGCGGAGACCTGGAGTTCCTGGGCGACGCCGGCGACGAGCACGGTGAGGCCGAGGACGACCAGGAGCAGCATCTCCGGGTTGTCGGAGGAGACGGCGCGGCTGATGAGGCGGCCGTGGCGGAGGGCGACGTACAGGACGAGGCCGACCGTGCCGAGGGCGATGAGGACGGTGATGCTGCCGCCGGCGAGGCCGACTCCCGCGAGCAGGGCGGTCAGGAGCGGGAGGTAGACGGCCATCGACAGGTCCTCGATGACGAGGACGCCCAGGACGACGGGGGTTTCGCGGTTGCCGAGGCGGCCGAGGTCGGTGAGGACCTTGGCGATGACGCCGGAGGAGGAGATCCAGGTGACGCCGGCGAGGGCGACGGCGGCGACGGGTCCCCAGCCCAGGAGGAGGGCGGCGGCGGCGCCGGGGGTTGCGTTGAGGAGGAAGTCGACGGCACCGGAGCGGGATTGCGTCTTGAGGCTGGTGACGAGCTCGGTGGCGCTGTACTCCAGGCCGAGGAGGAGCAGGAGGAGGATGACGCCGATCTCGGCGCCGACGGCGACGAAGTCCTCGCTGGCCTTGAGCGGGAGGAGGCCGCCGTGCCCGAAGGCGAGTCCGGCGAGGAGGTAGAGGGGTATCGGGGAGAGGCCGATGCGCCCGGCGAACCGTCCGACGAGTCCGAGGCCGAGGATGACCGCTCCCAGTTCTATGAGGAGCGCGGTGGTGTCGTGCATGTCATCCTCCGGCGATGATCGCGGAGAGGGCGTCCACGCCCTCGCGGGTGCCCACGGCGACGAGGGTGTCCCCCACGGCCATCCGGAAGTCGGGGGCGGGCGAGGGGTGGACACTGGTGCGGCGCAGGACGGCGACGATGGAGGCGCCGGTGCGCGTGCGGGCCCGGGTGTCACCGAGCAGCCGCCCCGCGTAGGGGGAGCGGCTGCTGACGGGGATGTGTTCGGTGACGAGGTCGAGGCCGTCGGTACGGATGGCCTCCAGCGGCGCCGGATCGATCAAGTGGGCCAGGGCGGTGGCCTCGTCGGGGGTCAGCGGCACCGACGCCTCGCAGGTGTCGGGGTCGTCGGCGCGGTAGAAGCCCAGGAAGCGGCGGCCGTCGTTGTGGACGACGACGGAGATGTGCTGGCCCGCTTCGGTGGTGACGTCGTACTGCGTGCCGACGCCCGGCAGCGGGGTCCGACGGGTTCCCATGATCGCCCTCCCGGGGTGGCGCGTGGGCGCGGTCGATGGCGGCGAGAAAAGGATCTTCTTTACCTTATCATTACACTTTCTTCAGTGGCGCGGCGCCGAACGAGACGTCGAAGCGGTCGCACCAGATGCTGACGCTGGTGTACTCGGCCGGGTCGATGCCGGCGGGCAGCGGGTAGTTCTGGTCGCCCTTGTTGCCCTTGAGGTCACCGAGACCGACGTACGCGCCGTCGTCGAAGACGTGCCAGCCGGCCTTGCCCTCGCGGACGGGGGCGTCGGTGAGCCAGACCTTCAGGTCGGGGCCGTTGCTGGTGTCGAGGTTCTCCAGCCGCAGGACGTGGGAGCCGTCGGCGAGCCGCAGCACGCGCACGGTGCCGGAGGTGCGGTGCTCATGGCTGATGAGGCTGCCGGTGGCGACCGTGCGGGGCGCGGCCGGGGTGGCCGGGGTCGCCGCGGCCGAAGGGTCCACCGTGGGCGGCGCGGTGGGCGGTGGCGCCACGGCCGACGGGGCCGACTCGTCGACCGTCGCATCGGTCCACAGCTTCCAGGGCTGGAACCAGTACAGCCCGAAGCCGGCCGCCGCCAGCACGAGCGCCACGGCGCCTGTCACCACCGGGCCGGTCATCCGACGTCGTACGCGACTCATCACTGCCTCCAGGTATCCACGGGGTCCGCTCGCATGCACGGCCCATTCAACGCGGAGTACCGGCGTCGGAGGCGGCTCACGCCATGACGAAAGTCTTACGTCACCGGGACGTACGGCCCCCGGGCCTACGCCCCCGGAGCGGCCGGGAGGACGACCTCGAAGCGGCAGCCGCCGTGGACGTTGCGCACGTCCGCGCGGCCGGCGTGCGCCTCGACGATGCCGCGCACGATGGCCAGGCCCAGGCCCGCTCCCGCGGGCGGCGTCCGGGCCGCGGTGCCCCGCCAGCCGGTGTCGAAGACCCGGGGAAGGTCGGTTTCCGGTATGCCGCCGCAGCCGTCGGTCACGGAGAGCACCACCTGGTCGGCGCGGCGCTCGGCGGCGACCGCGACGGTGCCGTCGGCGGGGGTGCGGCGGATGGCGTTGACCAGCAGGTTGGCCAGCACCCGGGTCATCTCGCGGCTGTCCACCTCGACCGGCACGGTGTCGACGCGGTCGCCGACGAGCCGTACGCCGAGCTCGCGGGCGAGCGGATCGGCGCCGGCGAGGGCCTCCTCCACCAGGTCGTCCACGGATATGCGGGCCGGGGTCAGGGAGAGCGCGCCCGCGTGGATGCGGGAGAGGTCGAAGAGGTCGCCGACCATGGCGTTGAGCCGGTCGACCTCGGTGCGCATCTGCCGGAAGTAGCGCTGCGGGTCGGGCGCGACGCCGTCCTCGAGCGCCTCGGACATGGCGCGCAGCCCGGCGAGCGGCGTACGCAGGTCGTGCGATATCCAGGCGACGAGCTCACGCCGGGACTTCTCCAGGGCGTGCTCCCGCGCCCGGGAGGCGGACAGCTTGGCGCTGGTGGCGGCCAGTTCGCGGCTGAGCTCGGCCAGCTCGGCGGTGGCGGCGCCGCCGGGTGCGGCGAAGCTGCCGCCGTCGCCGAATGAGCGGGTTGCCCGGGTCAGTTCGCGGCTGCGGGCGACGACCCAGCGGCCCAGCAGCAGGGCCGTGGCGAGGGCGACGACCCCGGCCATCGCCACGACGGTGGTCATGACGGAGAAGTCGTGCGGCTCCAGGAACATCGCCTTGCAGACGGTGAGGGTGCCCGCCAGCATCGCGGCCACGGTGACGGCGGCGACGACCGTCAGCGAGACGACGAGCGAGCGGTGGCGCAGGGCGCGCAGTACCAGGGCGCCGACGATCCCGGCGGCGGCCGCCCCGGCGAAGGCGTAGGCCGCGATGAGGAGCAGGTCATTCATCGGCGCCTCCCGGCCCGGGGTCGAAGCGGTAGCCGACCCCCCACACCGTCCGGATCAGCCGGGGGCTCGCCGGATCGTCCTCGATCTTGCCGCGCAGCCGCCGCACGTGGACGGTGACGGTCGACAGGTCGCCGAACTCCCAGCCCCACACCTCGCGCATCAGCGCCTCCCGGCTGTGGGCCTGCCCCGGGTGCCGCATGAGGTGCCCGAGCAGGTCGAACTCGCGCAGCGTCAACGCCAGCTCGCGGCCGTCCTTGGTGGCCCGCCGGGCGGCCGGGTCGAGCACGATGCCGGCGCTCCTCGCCGGCGCGGGGGGCGGGGGCGCGGCGCCCCGGCGCAGTACGGACTCGACGCGCAGCACCAGTTCGCGCGGGCTGAACGGCTTGGTCACGTAGTCGTCGGCGCCTATCTCCAAGCCGAGGACGCGGTCCTCCTCGTCGCCGCGCGCCGTGAGCATGATGACCGGCACCGGCCCGCGCTCGCGCAGCGCGCGGCACACCTCCAGGCCGTCCATGCCGGGCAGCATGAGGTCCAGCACCACCAGCTCGGGCCACCGCACGGCGGCCAGCCGCAGCGCCTCGGCCCCGTCGGCCGCGCGCGCGACGGAGAATCCGGCCCGTTCGAGGTAGCCGGTGACGACCTCCGAGACGGTGGGGTCGTCGTCCACGACGAGGATGTTGCGCATGCCGCCAGTCTGTCGGACGGCACTGACAACGCCCGCGGCGCGGGTGATGACCGTTCGGTGACGTCCGATTCGTACAAGACCGGCCGCATGGCGGCTGCCTAGCGTGCGGTCATGACCACTGCGAAGCCCACGACCACCCCGACGCCACACCTGGACGCCATCGGCCTCGTCGTCTCCGACATGGCCGCCTCACTCGCCTTCTACCGCCGCCTCGGCCTGGACCTCCCCGCCGACGCCGACTCCGCCCCGCACGTCGAGGTCACGCTGCCCGGCGGGCTGCGGGTGCTGTGGGACACCGAGGACGTCATCCGCTCGTTCGACCCCGACTGGACGCGCCCGCGCGGCGGCGACCGCGTCGGCCTCGCCTTCCGCTGCGCGGACCCGGCCGGCGTCGACGCGGTGTACGAGTCGCTGGTCGCCGCCGGTCACCGCGGGCATCTGAAGCCCTGGGACGCGGAGTGGGGCCAGCGCTACGCCGTGGTGCTGGACCCCGACGGCTGCGCGGTGTCCCTCTTCGCCGACGCGACGTAGGCGCTGAGCGTGGTGCCGGCCAGGGCCCGCACCTCCCGCGCCAGGTGCGCCTGGTCGGCGCAGCCCGCCTCGACCGCCGCCCGCGCGTACGGCACGCCCTCCCGTACGCGCGCGAGCGCCCGTTGGAGCCGCAGCACACGCGCGAGCGTCTTGGGGCCGTAGCCGAAGGCGTCCAGGGAGCGGCGGTGCAGTTGGCGGGCGCCCAGGCCCACGGCGGCGGCGGTGGCGGCGACCGGGCGGCCGGCGTCCAAGCCCGCGACCACGGCCCGCACCAGCGGGTCGGGGCGCGGCGCGTCGGCGGCGAGGCGCAGCGCCAACTCCTCCAGCGCGGCGGCCCGGTCGCGGGCGGCCGAGACGCGCTCCGCGAGCCGCCGCACACGGGGGCCGGGCCACAGCGCGTCCAGCTCCACGCGCCGGTCGCGCAGCTCGTGGGCGGGCACGCCCAGGATCAGCGGCGCGTGCCCGGGCGCGAACCGGACCCCGGCGTAGGCGTCGCCGGGGTTCTCGGGGACGTACGCCCGGGTGTCGGGTCCGGCGACGAGCAGGCGCCCGTCGGTCCACAGCAGATCCATGCACCCGTCGGGCAGGACCCGTCCCGTCCCCGTGGGCGACCCGCCGTGGGTCCAGACGACAGCGCCCTCGAGGCGTGCGGTTCGCTCCTCGTACACGCTTCCCAGGCTAGGCCGACCGATCCGTGTCGTCACGGCGTCGGTCCTTGTCGCGGTCCCGGTCCCTTTCCTTCTCCTTTTCCTTGTCCTTCTCCTTCGGCGAGTGCAGCCGCGCCACCACGTCGTCCGGCGGCAGGAACCGCGACCAGCGCTCGGGGAACTCCGAGGGCATGTCCGGGTCCTCGTCGTCCAGGTCCTCCACCGCCGCCTTCGCCCGGGCCACCAGGGCGGCGGCCTCGGCCGCGCGGGCGCGCTCGTTCTCGGCGCGGGCGGCGGCGGTGGCGACGGACGGCCAGACGCGGTCGATCGCGGCGTTCACCGCGGCGCCGACCAGGACCGCGAAGGCGGAGATGCCGATCCACAGCAGGACCGCGATCGGCGCGGAGAGCGAGCCGTAGATCGTCGGCCCCTCGACCGTACTGGTCAGGTAGATGCGCAGCAGGAAGCTGCCGAGCACCCACATCCCGAGGGCCACCAGGGCGCCCGGCACGTCCTCGATCCAGGGCGAGCGGACCGGGACGGACACGTGGTACAGCGTGGTGAGGAAGGCGATCGACAGGAGGATGACGACGGGCCAGTACAGGACCGAGACGACTTCCGTGCCCCAGGGGATCAGCTCCACCACCCGGTCGGGGCCCACGACGGCCAGCGGCAGGACGACCGCGCCGATCAGCAGGGCCACGATGTAGAGGAGGAAGGCGAGCAGCCGGGTCGCCACGATGCCGCGGTGGCCGTCGAGGCCGTACATCACGGTGATCGTGTCGATGAAGACGTTCACGGCGCGCGATCCCGACCACAGCGCGATGGCGAAACCGATCGAGATGACGTCGGGGCGGCCGCCCTGGGTGACGTCCTCCAGGAGGGGTTTGGCGATGTCGTTGACGCCCCGCTCGGACAGGACCGTGCCCACGGCCGCGAGGATGTTCTTCTCGATGGAGGCGACCGTGGTGGTGTCGGTCCACTCGTCGATGTAGCCGAGCAGCCCGAGCAGGCCCAGCATGAGGGGCGGCAGCGACAGGAGCGTGAAGAACGCCGCTTCGGCGGCGAGACCGAGGATCCGGTACTCGATGCACGAATTGACGGTGTCCTTCAGGAGGAGCCACGCCATTTTCCGCTTGGAGACGTTGCGGTAGAGGGCCCGCGCCCGGTGGAGTCGGCCCGGTGACCTGGGGTGCCACTGGGGTGTTTCTTTTGCTGCCTGCACCTCCTTACCGTATCCGCATGGCAGCCACCACCCACACAGTGACCAACCAGCCTCCGCCCCTGGTCGGGTACGACGTCTTCGCCGCCGATCATGCACTGACCGAGGCCGTGGAACGCCACCTTCCGCTCGAACTCCTCGACGACGCCCGCAGCGAGCTGTCGAAGCTCGGCACCACGGCCGGGTCCGTCCAGGCGCAGGAGTGGGGGTTCCTCGCCAACGAGAACCCCCCGAAGCTGCGCACCCACGACCGGTACGGCCACCGGATCGACCACGTCGACTTCCACCCGGCCTGGCACCGGCTGCTGGGCCACGCCGTGACCAACGGCCTCACCAACGCCTGGGGCCGGCCCGGCGGCCACGTCCGCCGCGCCGCCGGGTTCCTGGTGTGGACGCAGACCGAGGCGGGGCACGGCTGTCCGTTGTCGATGACGCACGCCGCCGTCCCGGCGCTCCGCACGGACCCCGAGCTCGCCGCCGTGTGGGAGCCGAAGCTGACCTCGCAGGTGTACGAGGGCGAGGAGCTGCGGTCCCCCGCCGAGAAGAACGGCGTGCTCTTCGGGATGGGCATGACCGAGAAGCAGGGCGGCAGTGACGTACGGGCCAACACGACGACGGCCACGCCGCTGGCCGCGGCGGGCGAGTACGTCCTGACGGGCCACAAGTGGTTCTGCTCCGCGCCCATGTCGGACGCCTTCCTGGTGCTGGCGCAGGCGCCCGGGGGGCTGACCTGCTTCCTGGTGCCGCGCGTCCTCGACGACGGCAGCCGCAACGTCTTCATGATCCAGCGGCTCAAGGACAAACTGGGCAACCGGTCGAACGCGTCGAGCGAGGTGGAGTTCGACGGCACCTGGGCGCGCCGGGTCGGCGAGGAGGGCCGCGGGGTGCGCACCATCATCGAGATGGTGGCGGCGACCCGGCTGGACTGCGTGGTCGGTTCGGCGGCGCTGATGCGGCAGGCGGTGGTGCAGGCCGTGCACCACGCCGCGTACCGCAGCGCGTTCGGCGGCGTACTGATCGACAAGCCGCTCATGCGCAACGTCCTGGCCGATCTGGCGCTGGAGTCGGAGGCGGCGACCGCGCTGGCGATGCGTCTGGCGGCCGCGTACGACTCCGACAGCGAGCAGGAGAAGGCCTTCCTGCGCCTCGCGGTGCCCGCGGCCAAGTACTGGGTGACCAAGCGGTGTACGCCGGTGACGGCGGAGGCGCTGGAGTGCCTGGGCGGCAACGGCTACGTCGAGGAGTCGGGGATGCCGCGGCTGCTGCGCGAGTCGCCGCTGAACTCGATCTGGGAGGGCTCCGGCAACGTCCAGGCGCTGGACGTGCTGCGGGCGCTGCAGAGGGAGCCCCTGGCGCTCAACGCGCTGCTGGAGGAGGTCGGCAAGGCGCGGGGCGCCGACCACCGGCTGGACGCGGCGATCAAGGACCTGCTGACCGAACTGGCCGACCTGGAGGGCGTCGAGGCGCGGGCCCGCCGGCTGGTCGAGCGGATGGCGCTGGTCCTCCAGGGCTCCCTGCTGGTGCGCTGGGCCCCGGCGCCGGTGGCGGACGCGTTCTGCGCGTCGCGCCTGGGCGGCGACTGGGGTGCGGCGTTCGGGACGCTGCCGCACACGCTGGACCTGCGGGCGGTGGTGGAGCGGGCGCGGGCGGTCGTCTGACACGGGCCCGAGAGGCAAGCGGGCGCGGGCCGCTGTGTCCGTACGGCCCGCGCCCAGGGAGAGTGGGGTGGTGCTGCGCCGACACGGCACCAACCCAGTGCTCGTACCGGAGACCGTCGCCGGACGACCGGTACGACGCCACTTTCGTACGGGCGCACGCCCCTGCGCGAGAGTTGCAGGGGGTTGCAGCGTCATGGGCAAAGCCGGTGCACGCCCGTGGCGGTCAGGGGAGGATGGGGTGACGTATACCGGCCACCGTGCGCGGGGCAGCGGGGAGGGACAGGTGCGCAGAGCGACTGTCGACATGGCGCGACTCGCCGCCATGGACGCGCGGGAGGCGGCGCTGCTGCTCAAAGGCGTGCGGGAGGCCACGCTGAGAGGCGGCCCCTCGCCGCTGGCGCCGCGCGCCGACATCCGCGAGTCCTGGCAGCGGATGCTGCGCAAGGGCGTGGATCCGGACAGGGACCACCGCTCGCGGCTGCTGTCGTCGGTCGAGTTGGAGCGCCGCCGCAGCGCCTCGCCGCTGGCGGAGCTGCTGCCGCTGCTGCGGGAGGGACTGATGGCGGCGCCGGGATCGGCCTCCGGGTCGGTGCCGCACATCATGGTCGTGGCGGACGCGGACGGCCGGGTGCTGTGGCGGGAGGGCAGTCCGGCGGTCCTGCGGAAGGCGGACGGGCACGGGTTCGAGCCGGGCGCGGACTGGACGGAGGCGACCGTCGGTACGAACGGCCTGGGTACGCCGCTGGTGACGCGCCGCCCGGTGCAGGTGCACTCGGCGGAGCACTTCGTGTCGACGCACCACTCCTGGACGTGTGCGGGCGCGCCGATCACGGATCCGCGGGACGGGCGGCTGCTCGGCGCGGTGGATGTGAGCGGGCCGCTGGCGACGATGCACCCGGCGACGCTGCTGCTGGTGAGCTCGGTGGCCAAACTCGCCGAGGCGGAGCTGCGCAACCGGCACTTCACGGCGCTGGAGCGGCTGCGTTCGGTGGCGGCGCCGGTGCTGTGCCGGGTGGGGGGCCGGGCGGTGGCGGTGGACGCCCATGGGTGGATGGCCGCGGTGACGGGCATGCCGCCGGTGGGCCGGCTGACGCTGCCCCGCGGCTTCGGGGCGGGCCGGGTGCTGGTGCCGTCGCTGGGGCGGTGCGCGGTGGAGCCGCTGCCGGGCGGCTGGCTGCTGCGGGTGGAGGACGACGAGGACGGCGCGGCGGTGGCCGGGGGCCCGGGGCGGGTGGTCCTGGACGTGAGCCGGCCGCGCCGCTGGTCCCTGGAGGTGTCGGGCGGGGCGGGCGGCTGGACGCAGGAGCTCAGTCCGCGCCACGCGGAGTTGCTGTACGTCCTGGCCCGGCATCCGGAGGGGCGCAGCGCGGCGCAGCTGGCGGAGGACGTGTTCGGCGACCGTACGCGCACGGTGACGGTCCGCGCGGAGATGTCACGCGTCCGGCGCACGCTCGGGGGGGTGTTGGCGCACCGGCCGTACCGGTTCCGTGAGGAGGTGGAGGTGATCCTCCGCCATCCGGACGATCTGTCCGAGCTGCTGCCGCACTCGACGGCCCCGGCGGTGGTGGCGGCGCGGGGTGGTGCGGCTTCTAAGCTGTGAGCCGCACAAGGGCGGGGCGGGGAGGCGCGGCGGATGCAGGACGCGGGCAGCCGGAACGGCGGGAACAGCCGGAACGTGGTGGGCGACAGCACGGTGGTGGGTTCCGTCGTACAGGCCCAGAACATCGGGCAGCTGACCATCCATCAGGCGCCCGTGCCTCTGGTTCCGTCGGGTGCCGAGGATCCGTGGGTGTCGGCGGTCCGCGGCTCCGCCGTCTGGAAGCACGTGCCGGACAGCCGGGACGCCGGGCCGCACCGCGAGGCCGCCGCGGCGATGGCCGGTGCGCTGGCCCGGCTGCGCGACGCGGCCGAGGCGCGCCTGGCCGACGATCCGTGGCAGGACCCGCACAGCGCCCTGCGTTTCGCCGAGCGGGTGGAGTGGCTGCTGGGCGAGGAGCCGGGGCTGGACCTCCATCCGGCCGAGGCGGCACTGTTCGCGCTGGTCCCCCTCCTGTCGCGGGTGCACGACCTGCGGATGGCGGCGGACCGGCTGGACGTCGAGCCATGGCTCCTGGGCGTGCCGGTGCAGGCGCCGGAGCGGGCGTCGTTCGAGGCGTACGCCGACGGTCACCGGCTGCTGGTGCAGCGGGCGCTGCTGCGCCCGGAGGCCGAGGCCCCGATCGGCTGGTGGCTGTACCACCGGTGGCTGGTGCGGCACGAGAGCCATGCGCACGAGGAGACGGTGCGGGAGCTGCTGGACGCGCTCGGCACACCGGACGCCCCGCTGCACCGGGTGGTGACCCCGCGTCGCGTGAGCCGGCTGCTGCACGCGCTGCGGCGCGGCCCCGACGTGTGCAACCCGGAGTTCCTGGACGCCCTCCCCTCGGAGGAGTCGCTGGGCGTCCAGCGGGTGCGGGACCAGCGGCTGGCCCTGCTGTGCTCGCTGGCGTACGCGCTGACGGCCGAGGTGACGACGCTGCCGGACATCGTGGCCGAGCACCTGGGCATCCCGCACCCGGTCGGCCTGGCCGCGCTGTGCACGACGCTGGAGGAGTCGTCGTGGGGCGGCCCGGCGGACCTGCCGGTGCTGCGCGCCGAGTGCGCGCACGAGGCGGTCGTGGAGGGGTTGCGCACGGCCGTCGCCCGCATGGACGAGACCCTGCACGCGGTGACCCGTACGGTACGGGAGCGGATCACGCACCCGATGCCGCGCCTGCCGGTGCGGCTGTCGGCCGACGGAGTGGTCCCGGCCGACGGCACCTTCACCGGCTGGGCGAGCTTCCGCCTCGACGAACGCCGGGTACGCGAGCTGCTCATGGGCGTCCAGCTCTACAAGGACCCGGACCTCGCGGTGAGGGAGCTGTACCAGAACGCCCTGGACGCCTGCCGGTACCGGCGGGCCAGGACGGAGTACCTGGACCGGACCCACGCGGGTGCGACGTACGCGTACGAGGGCTCCATCGTCTTCGAGCAGAGCGTCGACGACGACGGCCGCGCGTACGTGGAGTGCCGCGACAACGGCATCGGCATGGGCGAGGCGGAACTGCGGGGCGTGTTCTCGCGGGCGGGCGCCCGCTTCGCCGAGCAGCCGGAGTTCGGCGAGGAGCGCGCGGAGTGGGCACGGCTGGACCCGCCGGTCGAGCTCTACCCGAACAGCCGGTTCGGGATCGGTGTGCTCAGCTACTTCATGCTGGCCGACGAGCTCCGCGTGACCACCTGCCGCCTCGGCCGCGACGGCCGCCCGGGGCCGGTGCTGGAGGCGTCGATCTTCGGCCCCGGGCACCTGTTCCGCATCGTGAGACGCGCGGAGCGCGGCACGGAGCCGGGGACGACCGTCCGGCTGTATCTTCGGGAGGCGGGCGACAGCGACTGGTCCTGCCCCGGCGTACTGGACCGACTGCTGGGCGTCGCGGAGTTCCCGACGGTGGCCCGGCACGGCGTCGATGTCGTGACCTGGGAGCCGGGGCGGCTGCACGAACGTCGATGGCCCAGGAACGAAGAGTTCGGTCTGCATGTCTCGGGAGCCATCGACGCCTGGCCGGACGCTCCGGCCGGGGTCCAGGTCTTCTGGTGCAGGAGCGGTGGAGGACTGCTGGTGGACGGCCTGGTCGTCCGCCCCGCGGTGACCGGCGGCCTGGTGTCGGCCAGAGGCGGCGAACTGCCAGGGGCCGTGGTGAACCTCTCGGGACCGTTCGCACCGGAGCGCCTCACGGCGGACCGGTCCCAGATCCTGGACGATCTCCGCGAGCCACTGCGGCGGCTCATGGTGGACGCGGCGGCCCATCTTCTCGACAGCCCGTTGCTCGACTACCGCTGGCTGACCTGGCTCGCCGAGGACAACGAGGTGCTGGCGGACTTGGTCGTGGAGCACTGCATCGCCGAGGACCGCGCGATCGCGGTACCGGAGATGACCTTCTGCGACGCTCGGACGGGCTACTTCATCGAGGACCTCCCGTTCCTCTTCCCGGAGCTGAAGGACGTGTACGACGCACGCAGGTGGCGCACGACGACCAGACTCACCATGCCGGACCACATCCTGTTGTGGCGGCTGCTGGCGCACCGCCCGCACCCCGTGCTGAACGAGTTGATCCGGCTCTGCCCTGAGCTGGACGCCATCGGGCCCGTGGCTCCCGCTCTGCCGTCCGACGCTCGCCTGCTGCGGCAATGGAGTCACCACCACCGTGCGGTGTGGGAGTTTGCCCAGACCCTTGGCCGGTCGCCCCGGGCCGTTGTCCTGCGCGCCGCCCACCTGGGGTTGTTCGACGGTTCCTGGGAGGCGTTTCCCTCCGAGCTGCCACCGGCAGGCACAGGGACGACAAGGGCGGCCTTCCGGCGCCCTGCGCGCCCACGGCCCGGCGTGAGTCTGCTCATCCGGACCGCCCAGCAGGAACGAGCCTCGCTCGGCTCCATCGTGGACCGGTGGAGAAACGCGGGCGTCGACGTCCCGGACGCCATGGTCCACACCGCCGAGGCAGCCGCTGCGGACGATCTGCTCGCCCCCTACCTGCGACAGAGCGAGAGCGCTCACTGGTTCAAGCCGGGCGCCCACGTCGAGCCCGGCCGGCTGGTGATGCTGGCGAACGCCCTGTCCGTCACCGTCCCGGACCTCTGCGCCCGGCTGCGCGCGTGCGGACTGATCGTGGACGGGACCGGCCTGCCCGACCGGCCCGGCCCGGAGCTCGCCAGGCTCCTCAGCTCTCTCCTGACGGGAGCCTCCCCGTGGCTGGCGGTCGGTGATCCCGTGTCCCCCGCGCATGTGCTGGAGGCGGCAAAGGCGAGAGGGATGGCTCCGGCGGAGGTCCTCACCTGGTACGAGAGCCTGGGCTTCGCGGCGCCGGAGGGGTTCCCTGCGGAGGTGGAGCCCCATGACCTCGACCTGCTCACCCCGCCGCAGGGCTATGGCCCTACTCAGGCTCCTCTGCGGCCAGGCCGGGCGGTGGACTACAGCCACCTCTTGTCAGGCGCGCGTGGGGCCGGGGTCTCTCCGGCCGAGGCGGCGTCCCGACTGCACGCTTTCGGGCTCCTGGTGCCCAAGCTGCGCTCCGTCGTACCGTCGGATCTGGACCACCAGCTGCTCGCGGAAGACGGTCCGCTTCCCTGGGGCGGCCTGCGTGCCGTCGAGCCCGTACCGTTCGCCCGCATCCTGATCGCCTCACGGAGACTGGGCATCCACCCCCGGGAGATCGCCGGGCGACTGGCCGAGCACGGGATCACGTCCTCGTGTCAGGACCTGCCCGACGGGCTCTCGTACGACATGGCCTTCCTCTTGATCGACGAATGGGAGAAGAGGGGCAGAGCCGGCGCCGTCCCCCTGCAGGTCCTCATGGAGAAGGCCAGGGAGGTGCGCGAACCCATCGCCCGCGTCCACCACTGGCTCGTCCAGCTCGGCATCCCCGTCACCGACCCCGCCGAGGCCGTCGGCGCCGCCCTCCCCCGCATCCCCCTCATCTCGCGCACCCCCGCCGACTGACGCCGCTGGCCACGGCCCCGCGCCCCGTGTTTCCCTGGCCCCCATGAGCAGCAGCAGCCTCACCGTCACCACCTGGTCCCTCGAGCAGACCTCGCCCGCCGACCTGCGCCCCGCGGCCGTGCCGGCCGGCGACGTCGTGATCCGGCGGGCCGAGGTGCCGTCCCCGGAGTTCAGCCGGTTCCTCTATACGGCGGTGGGCGGCGACATCCGCTGGGTGGACCGGCTCGGGCTGACCTACGACCAGTGGCGGGAGATCGTGGAGCGGCCCGGGGCCGAGATCTGGGTGGCGTACGAGAAGGGGACGCCCGCCGGGTACGTGGAGCTGGACCCGCAGGACGACGGGGTCGTGGAGATCGTCTACTTCGGGCTCATCCCGGCGTTCCGGGGACGGCGGATCGGCGGGCATCTGCTGTCGTACGGCACGGCCCGCGCCTGGGACCTGGCGGAGCGGTGGCCGGAGCGGGTGCCGACGAAGCGGGTGTGGCTGCATACGTGCTCCCTGGACGGGGAGCACGCGATGGACAACTATCTGAGGCGGGGCTTCCGCCTCTTCGACACCACGATCACGGAGGAGCCGGATACTCCGGTTCCGGGGCCGTGGCCGGGGGCCCACCCCGCTTGAGCCGGCCGGCGGCACGCCACGAGTGCCGAGTGAGCGTCCGATATGAGTGACGCATGACACATTGGTCCACACTTCGAGACATCCATGTCCGCATCGTGGACAAAGGTGGACTGGGTCCAAAGTCCCATGCCACGCTTCCGTCATGTCTCGAGCTGGAATTGCCTTGGTGAGTCGGCGGCACGTCGACCTCGGCCGCATGTCCAGCGCCATCTGTCCGGTGAGCTGAGCCCAGCAGCACCACCGCGATCCCCGAACCCCCG